>PMHJ01000015.1 GCA_003158175.1 Candidatus Cybelea septentrionalis | reverse complement strand
TCGACAAGCTCGGGATGACAACCGCGGTCAGGACGACAACGATACTGGGAGGCGACCGGTGGGCATGCTCGAGCCGAAGAGCACGTCGGCGAGGCCGCCGATCGAAGCGGAGTCGTCTCCGTAGGTAGCCAGCAGGTGATGCGCGGCACCAAAGAGCGGCAAATCGAACGGTTCCATGAGCGATACGACAACCGCGTCGGGATAGCGCTGCAGAATTGTCGTGATCGCGTCGCCTTGCGAAGGATGCAAGTGGGCGCGGCGCGCGAGTAGAATCGCGCGTCGCCGGCTTTGCGCAAGCGACGAAAGAATGCGGTCGACATCCTGTGGAGCGGGATCGACCGGCGCGCTGAGGCCTGCAAGAACCGGCGCCTCGCGCTGCAAAGCCGCCGCATCGCTGCCGAACGCAACCACAATCGAAGCAGTCGGATCGGCCTCCGGGATGCCGCGCACCAGTGTAACCGCGCGTTGTCCTATTTCCCGGCCGACGTTTGGATGCGGCGCAAATGCATCCAACGGCAACGGCAAACTCGCGGCTTCGCGCAGGCGCATAACCCGCGAATGCGCTTCCTCTAATCGCTGGAAGGGAACGCGACCTTCTTCGACCGCGGCTTCGATCGCCGCCGCCGCGGCAATTGCCAGTTCGACGCGGTGACTAAAGAGCAGCAGATCGGCGCCCGCGATCAACGCCTCGACGGCAGATTCGACCGGTCCAGGACCGGCCAACGCGTCCATCTCGAGACAATCCGTCACGAGCACGCCTTTGAAGCCAAGCTTCGACCTCAGGAGATCGGTTAGAATGCGGCGCGAAAGCGTTGCCGGCCTTTGCGAATCGAGTTCGGGAACGAGCACGTGCGCGCTCATGAACGCGCTCGCTCCTGCGGCGACGGCAGCAAACGGAACTACATCTCGCGCCAGCAGCGTCTCCTCGCCGGCGTCGAGAACCGGCAGCGCGCAATGCGAATCGACGGACGTCGCGCCGTGACCGGGGAAGTGCTTGTAGCACGGCGTGATACCTCCGCGCTCGAGGCCGCGAGCAAAAGCGAGTCCAAATGCCGCCACACTCTGCGGATCGGCGCCGAACGAGCGCGTCCCGATGACCGTGTTGCGCGAATCGAGCGCAAGATCGAGCACCGGCGCGAAGTCCATCGTGCAGCCGGCTCGTCGCAGATCGAAGGCTGTTTGCTCTCCGGCGCGCTCCGCCAACTCGAGATCGCCCGCGGCACCGACTGCCATCATGGACGGAATTACCTCGACGCCCTCATGCAGACGAACGACCCTCCCGCCTTCCTGGTCGATGGCAATGATGGGTGGTGGTCCGAGGCACTCCGCGCGCAGCATGTCGGAAAAGAAACGCAGTTGTGGAACCGACGAACCGTTGCGCGAGAAGAGCACGTAGCCGGCAAAATCGATGTGCTCGCGGCTCGTCGGAATATCCGTCAAACCGGTCAGGATAACTCCGCGAGCTTTTTCCTCGACGTCGCTCACGCGAGCGCTGCTCCAGTCTCTGGATTGAATCGCCGCAGCCACTGCGCCGGAAGATCCAGGGTCACCAGGTCGCCGAGCCGGGTGCCGTCGGTCGCGGGAGCGCGCGCGACGATCTTTCCGCGATCGGTCTGCACTTCGATAAAGACGTCCGCTCCGGTCGTTTCGCGACGGGTGACCCGACCGGGGAACGCGCCCTCGGCACCAAGGCGGACGTGTTCGGGACGAATGCCGACCAGCGCACTTTCGTCGTCGAAAAAATTCATCGGGCGTTCGCCCAAAAAGCGCGCAACCGCGATCGTGCGCGGCGCATCGTAGACGCGCTGCGGTTCGCCGACGTCTTCGAGCCGCCCGTCAATCAGCACCGCCAGCCGGTCGCCCACACTCATCGCGTCCACGTGATCGTGTGTAACGTACAAGACCGGGCCGGCAAAACGCTGGCGCACGCCGATGATTTCGTCGCGGACATTGCGCCGCAGCGACGGATCGAGATGAGCCAGCGGCTCGTCGAGCAACAGTACCGAGGGCTCCGATAGCAGCGCGCGCGCGATCGACGCGCGCTGACGCTCACCGCCCGAGAGCTGGCGCGGGCGCCGTCCCAACCGCTCTGCGACGTGTAAGGCGGAGGCGAGTTCGGTAACGCGTTCGTCGGGCGTCCTGCCGTTGCGGCGAAGCGCGAAGCGCAGATTCTCGCGGACCGTCATGTTGGCAAAGAGAGCATCATCTTGAAAGACGAGCGCTGCGCGCCGCTCCTGCGGCGCCAACGTGGCGATTGACGCACCGTCCATACGTACGTCGCCACTGCTCGGGCGAAGCAAGCCCGCGATGACACGCAGCAGCGTCGTCTTCCCTGCCCCCGACGGTCCGACGATCGCAAGCGTCGTGCCATGGGAAACCTCGAGCGAAACGCAATCGAGGGCACGCCGAACGTGCCGGGGATAGCAGGCGACGAGTGCGTGCGTCGAAAGGCACATTATTCCGGGGACCGTACGAGCCCGCGATACTCGTCGCGAGCCGCCGGGTCGCCGGCGTGGACCCGAGCGATGAAGTCGCGCGCCCGCGTCACGGTTGCGTCGTCGGCTTTCACGCCAGCTAGCACGAGCCGCAGCGCAATGAGGGCGAGATCGGGTGTGCGCGCCCCAAGTCGTTCCAAACCTTCGTAGAAAGCTGCGGCAGCCTGTTCGTGCGGGCGATTTTGGAGCAGCCGCCGCACGACCTCACCCTTCGGCGGCATGCCATCGAGAAGGTAGGCGTCAAGCGACTCGAAGTCCATCCCTCATGGGGTTCGCCGCGCGGACCGGCATGCTCTTCGCGCTCTTACTGACAGAGCTTGGGGCTAGCCGGAATCAGAACGATGTCGTGCGGCTGCTCGAACGGATGAGCAACGCCGCGGGACCGGTTTGGGCGGCACATTTCGTTTCGGTCTCCCGGCTTACGTTTGAGGGCGAGCCGGCCGTCGTCCTGAGCGAGAGCGAGGGACTGCGGACGGCCCTGAGCCACTGCACCGGCAAACTCTGCGACGGCACCTATTTCGACGGGGAACGCCTCTTCACGGTCAATCTTAACGGCACGACGTTGCCGGAATCACCCGAGCCGCAACCCTATTTGCGCTCGCTGCGGCTGGTTGCAAGCCTGGCTTTCTTGGCCCCCTCCTTCGTCACGCACGGCGGCCGCTTTGGAGATGCCGGCACCACGACGTTCAACGGCCGCGCGTATCGCACGATCGTAGTGGGCGACGCCGACTCGATTCCCATGCGCGTGTACGTGGATCCGAATACGAGCCTCGTTCGCTACGCGCGCGAGTTCGGCGGGAGCGATACGTTCGAGTTCCGTGACTACCGGCGCGTCGGCGCCTTTACGCTTCCTTTTGAAGTCTTGCACGACGGCCAGCCCTTCGAGCGGTTCGACGACCGGGCGGCAGTGTCGTCAGCCTTTCATCCGCCACACGGTTTGCTTCCGTCGTTGCACGGTGCGCCGTCGCCGATTGCGATCGATTCCAAGGCCGCCGAGCCGATCGTCGATTGCACCGTCGGCGGAATCGCGCTGCGATGTCTGATCGACACCGGAAACTCCGGGCTCTCGATGAGCGCCGAGCTTGCAAGCCGGCTGGGCGCGCCGGTCGTCGGGACGTATCAGGTTCGCGGGCTCGGCGGCTATATGACGCAAGTCGTTCGGGCCGGCCCTCTGCGTGTAGGCAACGCGTCCTATCCCGACGCCTACTATGTCGTGCTCAACGATCTACGCCGCTACGGCTACGACGTCGTGCTGGGAGCCGATCTCTTCGGCGCGACCGACGTCACCTTGGACCTCGCCGCGCACCTCGTGACGTTGGGCGAGCCTCTCGCGCAGCATTCGATCGACGTTCCGATTTCATTCCAACACTCTGTGCCGGTCGTGCGCGTCGCACTCGGAAATCTCGACGCGGACCTGGCAGTGGATACGGGGGACGAGTCGAATATTAATCTTGCTTACGATTTTTATGCCAAGCATTCAGGACTCTTTACCGTCACGAGCCGCCGCTTCGTCAGCGGAATCGGCGGCAGCAGCGTCGAGTTGATCGGCGAGATCGGCGACGTGACGATCGGCGCATACCACGCCGGACCCCAACGCATCGGAACGACATGGACCTTGCACGGCACGGCTTCAGGCCACCTCGGTGCGGCTTTCTGGCAGCAGTTCATCGTCGGCTTGGATTATGCTAACGGGGAAATGCATCTGATTCCGAGGCGCGCGTAAATGTTGCGACGGTTCGCGGCCTGGAGCGCGATTCTGTGCATCGTGACCGGCGCTCCGGCACACGCGCTAGTGATGGACCGCTGCACCGTCGTCGCGGTCCAAATGATGGATACGGTGGATTCGTCGGACGCGCGGCCCGGAGATTTCTTCCGCTTCGAGACCGTTAACGCGGTGACCAGCGGGCCGACGGTCGTGGTTCCTGCCAGAACGATGGGAGAAGGCATCGTCGCCGTCGCCTCGCCCGCAGGGCGCAACGCGCGGCCGGGAACGCTCGTTCTCGAGCCGCGCTACCTTATGCTCCCCAGCGGCCGGCATTTGAACGTCGTCCTCAATCACAATACCGACCCGTTGGAAGAATCGGGCCGAAACGATAGCCTCCCCGGCTATCTCGGGGCTATTCCACTTTTCGGGGTCGGCGCAGCCATCGGCATGTTCAACTATTTTCGTAAGGGCAAGAACATCGTCGTCCCGCGAGGGACGATGTTTAGTATCTTTCCAAGCGACGATCCGGCGGTCGAGCATTGCCAGGCCCAGCCGTCGTACTGAGCTACTGCTTCGTGCACTCATTTCGGCGCTCCGGACGCGAAGCTGCTTGCCCAAGCGCGGGTGCGGCGAGTAGCACAATAAGAGTAGCAACACGAACCGGCCGCACCGCGCGCCTAGTCAAATGCCTGGGCTTCGGACTTTGATGTCACAGGTCGAAGTTCCGCCGCGTTGGAAAACATCAGCACGCCAATGAGCGAGGAGATTCGATGAAGGCACCGCTGACCGCCGCGCTTCTGGCGGCTTTTTTCACGTTTGCGATCGCCGTACGGGCAGACGAGCAGGCGACCAATATGGGGCCGCTTACCCCGAGCGAGACGAAGTTCGTCGCGTCGGTTCGCGCCGATCTTCTCGCGCGATTTCCGCACGTAAGCGATGCCTTAAAGGCCGGCTACGTTCGATACACCAGCCCCGACGACACGGGTGCAATCAGCTACGCCAACCAGCAATGGACCGCGGACCCCACGCACCCCAGTCAGCTCTGGTACGACGAAGGCGGAAATCTGATGGGCGCCGATTTTTCGGTTCCGCGCCCCAACGCAGAGGCACGACCGCAGCTCTGGGGCATCGATCCCGGGCGCTGGTATGAGTTCAATGGACACGTGCACTATGTCGTGAAGGACCCACAGAGCGGCGCTTACCTCTACGACCAGTGGATCTGGAATAGCGATTTCGTAAACGCCGGCGGCAGCCTATCGAAACCGTCGGCGGACACGGTCGTTAAAATCGGTAAGGTGCCCAGCGCCAACTACATTACGACGATCTTTGAGTTTCCAACTCAATGGGATCTCATCGTCTGGGTTAAACCGCACGCCGCGGGCGCGTTTCACTGGTAGTCGCCGCGTTGACGGCTATCTTCCCTCGTGAGTGATCGAGGTGCAAGGATTCAAAAAGTGGAGGTTGAACCCGTCGTTTAAACAGCGGGATGGAGCTCCCGCCTAACCGCCGAACCACGGCTGATGGCTCCTGTCGACATAATCGTAGACAGGAGTTTTTCTTTTGCACCAATTCCTAGATAGCAGCAATATGTGGATGGTGGCGGCGACGTGGATGCTCCTCGCGGCCGTCAGCGCTTTCGTCGCCATCCGGATCAAGATGCCGGCGGCGCTCGTAGAGATTATCGTGGGAATGCTCGCCGGAAACCTCATCGCGCTGCGGACGAACGCCTGGATCGACTTCGTCGCAGGCTTCGGAAGCATTCTGCTGACGTTTCTTGCAGGAGCGGAGATCGATCCGGTCGTGTTGCGACGGCAGATCGTCCCCTCCACGGTGCTCGGCGCGGCTTCCTTTGGCGCTCCGTTCCTGGCAGCGATGGCATTTGCGTATCTTTTCGGGCATTGGAGCCTGGACGCCTCAAAAATCGCGGGCATCGCGATGTCGACGACCTCCGTCGCCGTCGTATACGCCGTCATGATTGAATCCGGACTCGCGGGCAAAGAGTTTGGCCAGATAATCCTCGCCGCGTGCTTCTTCACCGATCTCGGCACGGTCGTTGCCCTTGGACTGCTCTTCGCGAACTATGACCTGTGGCTGGTTGCGCTGATTGCATCGATCGTCGCCGCCATGGTGCTCGTTCCAAAGCTGCTGCCGGGGTTGATCGATCGCACGCGCCGATACGTCAGCGAACCCGCGCTGCGCGTCCTTTTTGCGGTTATCTTCCTGCTTGCCGCCGTGGCCACGTACGCGAAGAGCGAAGGGGTCTTGCCGGCATACTTCCTCGGTCTCGCGTGCGCGGGCCTGATGATCACCTACCCGGACGTCAAGCGCCGCCTCCAAACGATGACGATGACGCTGCTTGCGCCCTTGTATTTTCTCAAGGCCGGAACCTATATCGAGTTCGGGGCTGCCCTGGCTAATGCGGCGCTCATCGCCACGCTGTTCTTCGTCAAAGTTATCGCGAAAGTTGTTGCGGTATTTCCACTCGCACGCTATGCGTTTAAGTATCCGAGCTCGAATGCGAACTACCTGACGTTGATGATGGCGACGGGGTTGACTTTCGGCACGATTTCGAGTCTCTATGGACTGACGCACCACTACATCAACCAAGCGCAGTACACCGCACTGGTAACCGTCGTTATTTTGACCGCGGTCGTTCCCACAGCCATCGCGCAAGCTCTGTTCAAACCGCGCGAAGAACCCGAAGAGATGGAGTCCGAGGTGCCGTAGGCCCCTGATGCTCGACAAGGCATGGCGTGCGGTCGGCCGAAGGAGCGCCGTATGGAACTACGCTATGGCGATCGAGTGCTCATTACAAACCTTGGGATCGAGGGAGAGGTCATCGAAGTGGATACCCGGAGCATCGTCGTTCGCTACGAGAAAGCCGACGGCGAGCTGATCGAACACCGCTTCGCGCCCGAGGACTTGGAGTATCGGCCGAAGCCGCACTTGCAGTAATCGTCGCGAGCGCGGCAGTTGAGGAGCGTTCCGCCGCCGAATGGTAAGCGCAGAATCGGAGGTACGGAAACGTGAAAACTATTGGGTTGCTCTTAGCAGCACTCGTCGGACTTAGTGGACAAGCCCCAGCGCCGGGGGCGGTGCGCCATCTCGTCTATGAATTCGGTTACAACACCAAAGCCGCAAGTGCGGGACAGGGGACCGGGACGACGACGGTCGACATATCGGGCCCGGTCGCGGACGGCGGAGTCATGGTGAGCGCAGCCGATTCCTGGTGGAACACGGTGCGGCCGAGGGCCACGAACACGTGCGAGGTATACCCGAACGGCAACGTTACGTGCTCGCAGGCTCCTTACGCTCTCTCACCCGTACAGCTCACGCTCTTTCCGCTGCTGGCACGCAACTTTTTCAAAGGGTTGTCGGCAAACGGGAAATCGAGCTGGCAGCGCGGCTACCACGTAAGGGCGGCGATTCTGCCGGGGGCCTCAGGGTTCGCGGGCCAGCCTTACACGTGGAACTGCAGTTACAGTCTGCATGGGCAAGGCCCGATCGCCAATGCCGGCGCACTGATTCTGGTGACGGCGCAGGGCACGCTCGCCCAACAGAGTGGACGATATCTCAAGGCGACTTCTAAGCAACGCATCGTGTGGGACCCGGTTTTAAAGGTTCCGGCGATCGTAAACGACGTGCGCACGCACATCCCGATGAGAAGCGTCTATAGCAACGACTCGATCGAGCTGAAGTTGATCAAAGACTCGAAGTCCAAGACGTAACTCGTCGCGTTAATACTGCAGGGCTCAAGCAACCTGCCGCCACCCGGAAGCGGCCCAGGTGCAACTTGGCGTGACTCCGGCGCATTAGAGCGATACACCACTATCCCAAAAAGGATGCTATGAATTTAACGACCGAAAAACCTCGCAGCGCCAAGGATAAACTCGCCGGGCTCGTCTCGCTCAAGCGCGTCATCGACAAGGCGAAAGCGCACAACGAAGGCCAGTTGGGGGAATACGATTACGACTGTCCGCACGACAAGCCGCTCTTCGAGTTTCTAGGCACGAACGGGGACGAGTTCGCGCGCCAGGTTGAGCAGCTCGCTACCGACGAGGCAATCGCCGATTGGGTTCAGACGAAGTTTCTCGCCAAGAAGACGCCCGCCGAGATCGAAAAGTTCAACACCGAGCGGATGCACTGGCACCCCGAGCCCGGTTCGCACGCGGCCCACTACTTCGAAGATCTTCGTTCAAAAATCGCGCCGGATCAGCCGAACATCGTCACGTGGTTCGACCTCCTGGACATCGATGAAGGCCGCCCCGTCCCGACCCCGACCAGCCTAAACTAGGCTCCTTCGACAGGCTCAGGATGACATTTCCTTCGACAGGCTCAGGATGACATTTCCTTCGACAGGCTCAGGATGAGGCGTTTCCGCGCAAGTGATGGCGCGGAGCTCGCCTATCTCGAGCAAGGGTCGGGCAATGCCCGGCTCTTGTTCGTTCACGGCTGGCAAGCCGATCACACCGTCTGGGACGACGTCATCTCCGGGCTTGGCCCCGCCGTGCAGAGCGTGGCGGTAGATTTGCGCGGCAGCGGCTCGTCGGACGGCGCGTGCGGGCCGCGCAATCTCGAACGGTTTGCAGCGGACCTCCGGGAGCTCGTCGACGCGCTGGGTATCGCTCCCGTCGTCGTCGTTGCCCATTCAATGGGCGCGACCGTCGCGCTGCGTTTGGCCATCGACGCGCCCGAGACGGTCGGCGGGTTGATCCTCATCGCGCCGGTACCGGCGAGCGGCGCCGGCTTTTCACCCAAAGGCACGGATTACTTGCGTGCGACTGCCGGCGATCCAGTCGCCGCGCGCAAATGGTTATCCGGCATGTTCGCAGGTGAACTGGACGCCACGGTCCTCGATCGTCTCTGCGCCGCGGCTGGAAAGACGCCGCGCGATGCGGCGTTGGAGGGTTTTGAATCGTGGGCGAATGCGGATTTCGCAGAAGAGACGCGAGCGATTTCCGTACCGGCCATAGTTGTCGCGCCCGAGCGCGACAACCCCGAGATGTACCAGCGTAAAGTAGCGGCGCTGCTTTCTAACGCACGCTTCTTACTACTTCCCGATTCCGGGCATTACGCGATTCTGGAGCGTCCCGGCGATATCGTCACGATAATCAATGACATGAAAGACAGATTGTTGCGTCCGGCATGAGCGATCTGGCTGCGCGCGCCTGCGTGCCGTGCCGTGGCGGCGTCCCGCCACTGACCGACGACCAATTCGCGCCGTTGCTCGCACAAATCGCCGCGGACTGGCGCGTCGTGGAGCGGCCTGATCCCAAACGCGGAACGGTAAAGATACTTACGCGCCTCTATCGTTTCAGCGATTTTGCACGGGCGCTACATGCGGCCGTGCTGATAGGCGAGATGGCCGAGGAGCAGCAGCATCATCCCGATCTGCACGTTTCCTGGGGTCGTCTCGAAGTTGAAGTCTGGACGCACAAGATCGGCGGCTTGACCGAGAGCGACTTCATCTTCGCAGCAAAGTGCGACGCGCTCGTCGAGCAAGCAGCCTAGCTGGAGACCTCCGCCGGGCCCGACCCTCGTGCAGGAGTGTTAGGTTTGCCTAAGTATCTTGTGAGGCATGCTTAAATGGCCGGCAGCCCTCTGGGCCGCGCTTCTGGTGGGCAATCCGATGGCGGCCCGCGCCATTCCGCTCTTTGCGCACCAGTACGGCGTCACGTGCGAAAAGTGCCACTCGGTAATTCCACACCTCAATCAGTTCGGCGCGGCGTTCTTGGCTTACGGCGAGCGGTTTCCCGGCGTCTCGTCGGGCCCGGCATTTCCGCTTTCCGTGAAAACGAATCTCGTCGATTCGAGCGAGTATCAGGGTGACGGGCCCAACGGCGCCGGGCTGCCCAAAGCGATCGTCGACGAAGTAGAGGCGTTTACCAGCGCTACGATTGGGTCGCGCGCGAACTTCTTCGTCGAGCAATACGTGGTCGATGGCGGCGAGCCGGGGCTCTTGCGAGATGCGTGGATTAGTGAGCGCGTCAATCCGTGGGAAGCGCGCATTCCAATCTATCTCCAGGGCGGCCAGTTCACGCTCCCGTTACCAGTCGATCCCGAGACCTTCCGCGACTCGTACCAAAACTACACGCCTTACGTGCAAACGGTGGGCACGAATCCCTTCGACTTCTTCGATCCGAAGTTGGGGGCTCGCCTTGGCATCGGCGATCCGCTGCGAGGGCTGAACCTACAACTTTTCGCCGGCCCTGGATACGACCGCGAGAGCGACCTCGCTCCAACCGGCGCCGATACCGATACCTATCTGCAGGATGCCATGGGGCCGTTCACCCTGAGTGCGTTTCACTACGACGGACTGCGACCGACCACGCTCGGGCCGTTCGACCGATTCGAGCGCAGCGGCTTCGGGTTTACGTACGGCCAGTGGACGCGCTTCTCGAGCGAGGCCGTCCTCATTGACGGATCGGACTCCAACTGCGTCACCCCGCATATCGGTGGGTGCACGTCGAGCGGGGGATTCGAACAGCTCCGGTATGCCTTCAACCGGCAGCTTTTCTTTGAGGCACGCTACGAGGGCACCGCCGATTCGAGCGGCGGCTTCCAACGCGACGGCGTGCTCCTGGGCGGTTACGGACCGACGGAAAACACGCGTCTGACGATCGAGGACGTCATTTCGCACCAGCCTCAAACGAACGATACGATGAATGCGCAGTTCAGCATTGCGTACTGAGCCCGCCGCGTCACTCGGTCGCCTCATTCTCGCTTGTGCGCTGGTTGCCGCGGCGGCCGCCCCGCGCGCGATCGATAGCGCCAAATCGAGCGCGCAGTTTAGCGTGGCGCACATTTGGGTCGAACACGTTACCGGAACGGTTCCGATCCTGGGCGGCAGTGTGACGTTGCTGCCCGGCTCCATGATTCCGCAGAGCGCAAGCGCCGTACTCGACGCGACGCGCATCACAACCGGCGAGCCGGACCGCGACCGGTCGCTCGAATCGCCGGACTTCTTTGACGCCGTTCGGTTCCCCCGATGGACCTTCGCGAGCACGCGGATCGTTCCAGAGGGTCCGACATCGTTTGAGATGGACGGCGACCTCACCATACACGGCGTTACGCAGTCGGAGCGACTCGACGTCACGGTGAGCGGCGATCCGGTGCATCCCGAGTATCTCGCGAAGGCGCAAATCGACCGTCATGCGTTTGGGATGGTGCGGACGCGGCTCGATCCGACAATCGGCAACACCGTCGACATCACGCTCGCTATCGTCTTGTAGCCGCCTTGAGCGCGCGCTTAAGCGTTAGGTCGAGCGGCTCGCTGCTCTTTCGCTCCCATCCTTCGACGAAACGCAGGGCGAAGCGTTCCTCTTGCGACAACGCATTTGGCCGACGCTTCGCTCCGGGGCGCCCGCCGATTGACGGAAACCGGTGCTGCGCCAAGTAGGTTTCGATTACGGCCGGGTGCACGTACGCTTTGCGGCATATCGCCGGCGTGTTGCCCAGGCGGGCGGCGACGCGTTCGAGGGCGGCGGCGATGTTTTTTTTCGCTTCGACCAGCTCGGCCGCGGGCTCGGCAAGCGCGCTGATGCATTCGACGGTCCCGATCCACGTACGGAAATCCTTAGCCGAAAAATCGTCTCCAGCGATCTCGCGAAGGTATTCGTTGACGTCGTCCGAGCCGACGCTGTTGACCGACCCCGTCTCATCGACGTACGTGAAGAGCTCTTCACCGGGAAGGTCGCGGCAGCGCTTAATAATGCGGGCGAGCCGCGCATCATCGAGGAGAATTCGGTGCTCTTTTCCGGTTTTGCCGCGGAAATGGAGCCGCACCCGCGAGCCGTCGAGCCGGACGTGCCGCGTACGCAAGGTCGTTAGGCCAAAGGACTCATTTGCGGCTGCGTACTCCTCGTTGCCGACACGAACGCCCGTCACGTCCAACAAAGCGACGAGGGCGGCGAGCACTTTGCGTCGAGAAAGCTCGGTTCCACGAAGATCTTTTGCGACGACCTTTCGGATTGCCGGAAGAGCACGTCCGAACGCGACGAGACGATGATATTTTGCCTCGTCCCGCACTTCGCGGAAGCGTTTGTGGTAGCGATACTGTTTGCGGCCGCGAGCGTCGCGGCCGGTCGCCTGAAGGTGCCCGTTAGCGATCGGCGAGATCCACACATTGGTATAGGCGGGCGGCACCGCGAGCGCGCGAATCCGGCGAAGCACCGCCTCATCACGTACCGGCTTCCCGGCGGCATCAAAGTACGCGAAGTGCTTACCTCGCCTGCGACGAGTGATCCCCGGACCGCGAGCGTCGAGATAGCGTAGACCCGCTTCGCGGGCGGCGATCTGCGGATCAAGGGCTTCCGCGAGCACGCAACACCACGTCAGCCGTTTAGGGCGGCGGTCGCCTGGGCGATCGCATTCAATGCTCGGCCAAGCGCCTTCTTTATCGTATCGGGATTGCCACCCGCGAATGCGATCTCGGGAAAGCTCGTGAAGACGCGGTCGATCGTGTGGTAGTACGCATCCTGCAATAGGCCGCCGCTTATGAAGAAGGCGTCGCGTGAGGTCTGCTCTCGCGCGGCCAGCGCTCGCATTGCCGTCGCATCGCCTTGGGCCTCCGCGCGCTGCATCGCGACGTCGGTTGCATGCGCCGCGGCTCGGTAAGCTTCGAGTGCGGGGCGCAGCTCGCCGAGCGTCATCGCGCCATTGGTGCGCGTCAATGCCGTGACTTGCAACGGCGTGAGATCCTTGAGCAACTGCGCCGGAATCTCTTCGATTCGTAACGGTTGCACCGTTGCATTGGCGGCCCGCATCGCCTGGATGCCTGTGACTTGGGCCGTGATGACGGCCTGCTTGAGACCGGGATCGTACGTGCGCAAACCATCGAGATTGTCTTCGGCGGTGTGATGGGCACCGAACGAACCGTAATAGCCATTGCTCGTGCTCGGTACGCCGAGCATGTACGCGAAGTTCTGATGGTCGGATCCGCCGCCCATCGGGTTGAGCAACGGATCGACGCGCTGATCGCGCATGCCTAACATGCCGTTGCCGTCAACCGTCGGGACGACGTCGCAAATCTGCTTCATGAAGGCGAAGAGCCCCGGCGAGGCGCTGACAACAAACGGATCGCCGGTCGTGAGCTGATCGGTATTGATATACTGAAAGACGCTGGTTCGCAGTTGCGGCCCGTTCTCGTAGATGTAGGCCGCCGATCCGTAGAGGCCCAGCTCGTGTCCGTCCCACGACGCAAACTCGATCGTGCGCCTCGGCCGCCAGCCACGCGTGGCCAGAGCGTGGAAAGCGTCGGCGTCTTGCAGCAGGACGGTCGTACCACTTCCGGGATCGATGGCGCCGAAGGTCATCGCGTCGCGGTGGCTGCCGATCATCACGATGGAGTCGGGCTGCCGGCTGCCTTTCATATCGCCGAAGACCAGCCAAATGGTTTTGACTTTGCGTTCGAACTTCGTGTGAACCCGGACGACCTCGTTACCGCCGAAATGCTGGACGAACTCGAACATCGGATGCCACGACTGCGGCACGACTTGACCGGTCAAGCCGGCCAGCAGCGTTCGCGCGGTACTCTGCGTGATGCTCAACTCCGGAATCGTCGCGTGCGGAATGACGTTCCAGCTCAGGTGCGGTGCTCCGACGACCGGCGCCTTGCCGGCGATCGTGGGATCGCCCGGAGGAAACATCATGAATCCGCGCGGCGACATTCCACCCATCCGCTCGGCCATGTTCGGGTTCTTGAAGTTGCCGTTGGGCCACATCGCACCGCCGCCATATCCGGTCGTTCCCGGCTCCATGAACTCGAGGATCGCGGCGACTCCGCGTTTGCGCAACTCGTTATACGCAATATAGCTTGGATCGAGGGAACGAAAACCGCCGCCGCCCGGCGCACTGAGTCGTACGAGAACCACCGCGCCTTGCAAGCTCACGTGCCGCGCGTCGATCTCGGCGAGATCGTCCTTCGACGCCGTGTTGACGTAGACGACCGGACCGCCGACCGTCCCGTCGCCCGATTCTTCGAGAAACGGCTGCCCGGCCATCAGCTCCCACTTAGTTTGGTGTCCCGGCGTGCCCTCCAATAAGTCGAACTCCATGTGCCGGGGCGACAGCATCGTCAAGCTCTGCTCGAGGGGACCGGTGAACTCGACTTGATACTCTTTTATTCGCGTGACGAAACCGTCGCGTTCCAATCGTTCTCTGACGTACAGCGCCGTCGCGTGATCGGCCGCCGATCCCGCGCGATGCGGGACCGACGAGAGATGGCGTTCGATATCCATCGCATTCGCGCTGCTGGGGACGCGCATCATCGTTTTCTCGGCATCCAACTCTGCGGTCACGTCCGGTCCGGCAGCCCATCCGACCAGCGCGGTATCGGAGGTTACGGTCGAAGGGAGCCCGGCAGCTTGAGGCGGGGTTTGCGCGCGGGCAGGCCCGGCAAGGTTTAGCCCCCATACGAGAAGAGCGACGAACGTGAGCGTGCGGCAAGAGGTCATGGGCCGCGATAATTCCCCATTTGAGCCGCAGGGCCCTACGATGGATTTCGTCGCGCGCGAGCCGGGAGAGTTTCGAGTTGAATTCTTCGAAGATTGCAACTATGAAACGGACGTTATGGATCGCCGCGCTGCTTGCCGCGTCGCTCTTCGTTTTAGTCGGGGGACGCGCCCCTGCCGCGCAGTCCTATGCCGAGTTCGTCGCTGGGGCGCATGCGTACCGCGGCCTCTTCACGATCTGGCAGAAAGACGGCGGAACGTATCTGGAGCTCGCGCCGGACCAGTTGAATGCGGATTTCCTCGAGACGATCGTGCCCGGGAACGGGGTCGGCCAGGACCCGGTCTGGTGGGGCGATACCGATTACCTCCCGACGCAGATCATCCGCTTCCAGCGACGCGGGGACAGCGTTGTCATGGTATGGCGCAACTGGTATGCCCACGCCGGTTCGAGCGCGTCCGCGGAGCTCGCCAACGAAGGCAGCTTCCCGGACTCGGTCGTCGGCATCGGCAAGATCGTCGCCGAGAACGCTTCGACCGGAGATGTAGTTTTCGATCTTTCCTCGCTCCTCGGCGACAATATCGATCTGCGCAACGTCATTAATGACGGGATCCCGCCCGCCAAAGCGTATCGGCTCGATCCAATGCTCTCTTATTTCGATACCGTCAAGGCCTTTCCCGAGAACGACGTGATTACGGTAGGCCAGACCTGGGCAACCGATGCCTCGCACGTGATCGACACCGCACCCGATGCTCGCCGCATTCTGGTGCGCGTTGTCTACAACTTCGTACGGATGCCGCGTGACGATTACCGCCCGCGTTTGATGGACGATCGCGTCGGGCTCTACGACGATATCTACCTCGACTTCTCCAACGATACTCGAGCGAGACGCCAGCTGCCCTACATCGTGCGATGGAACTTCGATCCGGTCGATTCCAGCCGGCCCTCGGCGGCACGGCATCCTATGGTCATCTACCTAAGCAACACGATCCCACCGGCGTACCGGGGAGCGATCCGAGATGCTTGCCTCGAGTGGAACAAAGCCTTTGAAAAGATCGGCATCCTCGACGCAATAGTCGTACGCGATCAGCCGAACGATCCCAATTGGGATCCCGACGACGTGCGCTACAGCGTGATACGCTGGCTCGACGAAACCCGGCCGACCTTCGGCGCGGATTCCCAGACGCTGTTCAATCCGCTCACCGGCGAGGAGATCCGCACCGGCGTCCTGGTTTCGGCGGCCGTAGGAAGCACGCCGCATCTCGCGTGGCAATACGTTGTCGATCCGGTGCGGTACGACCGCACGACTGACCCGATGCCTGCCGCGTTTCTCCACGATTCACTCTTCGCAACGATCGTGCACGAGATGGGCCATAACCTGGGCATGCAGCACAATTTCATCGGACACGAGGCGTACACGGCGGCCGAGCTGCAGAGCACGGCGTTCACGCGCGAGCACGGCATTACGTCCAGCGTCATGGAATATGCGCCGTTGAACCTCTGGCCGCAGCCATACAAACAAGGAGAGTACTTCCAAACCACGATCGGTCCGTACGACTATTATGCCATTCGGTTCGGTTACGCTAGCATTCCCGGCGCGCGGACGCCGGAACAAGAGGTTCCAACGCTGCGGCGTTGGGCTTCGGCGTGGTCAAATCCCTGGACACGTTATGCTTCCGATGAAGACGTCGATTATGCAACCGGCCACGCCGCCGATCCTCGGGTCGAGCAAGGCATGCTCACCGACGATCCGCTCTCGTGGTGTGACGTTCAGATGAACATGTATCGCAAGCAGATTGCGTCGCTCAGCAAGTACTGGCCCGCCGGCGGCAATGCGTACGAACAAGAACGCGACGCTCTCACACTAATGTTGCGGCATTACGACCAATGCGCGATCGCGGCCGCCCACTATCTCGGCGGCCAGTATCTCTCCTGGTCGCACGCCGGCGATCCCGATGCGCAGTTACCGATCGTGCCGGTAAGCCTGCAGACCGAGCGTCGCGCGATGGCGGTTCTGGACGCGGCGCTCTTTAGTCCCGACGCTTTACGCGTTCCCGCGTCCGTCTTGAATCGGCTGAGGTACTCCGAGTGGTCGGGCTATGGCTACACCGGCTGGGAGGGCTATGGAAATCTGCCAACGTGGGCCTACGATCCGCCGGCCCGGCACGACTTTCCGCTCGTCGAGCAGATCAACGCGACTCAGCTTGCCGCGGTCGATTATCTCTTTAAACCGCTTGTGTTACAGCGCATCGATGAAAATCCAGCCGAGTCGACGCAAACGACGATGACGATTGCGGATCTCTTCGATTGGCTGCATACCGGCATCTTTGGCGATCTGCACGACGCTGCGATTCCGCTCGTCTCGCGCAATTTGCAAAGCGAATACGTCGAACGGCTGGCGATGCTCGTGATGGCGCCTCCCAAAGGTACGCCACCGGACGCGCAAGCGCTCGCCGGAGCCGAATTATTGCGGATCGCTCGCGACGCCGCGAACTCCATGCGTGGCAGCCACGATTCGGTGACCCGTGCGCATTTAGCCGCACTCGTGCACGCGGCTAAAAACCCCAAGGCGCCGGCAACGCCACCGGGATGATCTCGGCCGATTATGCTCGAGATCGTCGGAATGTGGTCGAACCCCAGTGCGCGGCTCAGATATGCTACGACCATGGAACGCTTGGTTTCTTGGTTAACGCTCTGCAGCGTCGTGTTCTTGCCATTGAGGGTTTCGGCGGCATGTACGTCGCCGGTATACTCGCAGTTTGATTTCTGGGTGGGACACTGGCGCGTAACCGACGCTCGCGGCAAGCTTCTCGGCTACGACGACGTCACGAAGAGGCTCGACGGTTGCGTCGTTTATGAGGAGTACCGCGATGCCATTCATCCGAGCCTCGGGATCGGTATGACCGGGTACGAAGAAGGTCGCGGTCGGTGGCATCAGGATTTCATGGATGACGGCGGCTTCGTCCTTGCGCTGGACGGTTCGCTCCAAGAGGGAAAGATGATTCTCAACGGTACGGATTATGTAAATGGTAAGCCAAGGTTGAATCGCGGTGTTTGGACGCGCCGGGGAGACGAAGTGGAAGAGCTCTGGACGATTTCGCTCGACGGCGGTCGCACTTGGAAGACGCGATTTGATGGCTGGTTTCATCGTGTTCGAACCCGCTGACCGCATCGAGAGCCCGGAACGCATCTTTGTTGGGAAGCTCGATTCTCCGATCGGGAGTGTCGTCTATCTGACCGACGGCGTAGCGTTGCGTGCCGTCGAGTTCGCGGAGACACCAGATCGCTTGCTAAGCGCGTTTTTGCGAAGCGTAGGGCCGACTCCGATCGACACGAGAAGCGATCCCCTAGGTGTTGGCGTTGCAATTCGTGCCTACTTTGGCGGCGACATACGCGCAATCGAAGCCCTGCCGGCGACCCCGGCCGGCACGCGGTTCCAACAGCGAGTGTGGAGTTTATTGCGCAAGATTCCCGCTGGAAGAACGGTCACGTACGGTGCCATTGCGGACCAATTGGGTACGCCGTCAGCTGCTCGTGCCGTGGGCGCCGCCAATGGCTCCAACCCCATCCCAATAGTAATTCCATGCCATCGGGTCATTGGAGCGAATGGCACGCTTACAGGCTATGGTTCGGGAGTCTTTAGAAAGGAGTGGCTGCTGAGCCACGAGGGCGTACAGTTACCGCTGCTCGATTGAAGATGTGAGCGGGCCGTTTGGCGGCGCCGACGGTACGGCCGTTGCTGTAGGTGCAGGCGTTGAGGGAGGCGGAGTTCCCGGGACTGGTGACGCGGGGCAGGTCGCGACAATGTTCGGAGAGACGGTGGTCGGTGCGACGACGGTCGGCGCAACGATTGTCGGCGCAACGACGGTCGGCGCGACGACGGTCGGAGTAACGACGGTCGGCGCAACGACGGTCGGCGCAACGACGGTCGGCGTAACGACGGTCGGAGTAACGACGGTCGGCGTAACGACGGTCGGCGTAACGCACGGTGAGCTCTGCGCGAGCCATTGGCCCAGTGGCTCCCCAAATAGCGCCGGACCTCTGACAGTCCCCAACGCGAAGACGCCGGCGACGCATAGCGTAACTCTGATCCCTAATCGGTGCACTCGAACAACCTCCTGATGCATCCTACCGCGCGTAAGCGTTTTAGACAAGGCGCCTACTGTGCGCTTACGGCGGCGGAACGATTTCCAAGTCGCTCGGGGCAATCGTCGCGAGGTCGGCGGCGGCCCGACTCGTCCAGATCGGCGCACCGTACTCGTCGTTGGTGAAGAGGACCTCGTTGCAGCAACCGGTGTCGTACTCGTACATTCCGTAGGTTTGCATGGCCGTTGCCACGATCTTGGCTTCCCGACTGAAGCCGGAGATATCGAACGAACTCTTGAGCCGGGCGCGCGAACCAGAGGGCATCGGGGTGTCGCTCGGCGGCCCCGTATATGGCGTGCCGTCGGTGCAATCGATACGCCCGGCCGGCGAAACGCACTTAGAGTTCGAGAGCGAGCCGTACACGGCGTTCCAGCCCAGCGCATGCGAGATGACTCCGGCAGTCAACTCCTCGGGACGCACCGCCAGAAGCGCCAGCGGAATTCCAGTCGACGTCGAGAGCGCGCCGGTCGCTGGCCGCTTGAATGCCTTGTTGAGATTGATATGGGTGTTATCGTACATCGTGAGCCCGCTCGACGGCGAGTACGTCGTTTCGAAGCCCTCGTAGTAATGGCAATCCTGGGCCTGGAGGACGAGTGAATGCCCGTCGCTGAGCGGCTCGATATAGAAGGACAGCTCCCACGGAACCGGCGAGTAAGGAATGCTATACTTGACCCGCGGATTAACTGGCAGCAGTGGCGTCTTATTATTCGCCATGTTTATGAGTTCGTAGGTCGGCATTGTCGCCATGAAGGCGGCGCCGCCACCACCGTCGATCAGTGCCTGAATGTAGGCCGCGCTCTCCCCCACGGGCTGCTCGTTGGAGATGTTGCTCTGGTAGACGTTGCCGCCTGGATACGGGCAGCCGAGAAAGTCGCCGCCGGACGTGGCGGTCTCTTGGCAGCAGGCCGAGGGTTGCAAAGGAGAGATCGAGGGTGCGCTGCAGCCGCCCAGGAGAGCCTCAAGCATTGCGGCGACAACGATCGCCCCCAAAGGCCGCAGCACTCATGGGACTTTAGTCCCAAATTAGAGCCCTCCTGCCTCACCCTCTCTTAGCTCCAGTCACGGGAGCGCTAGCGGAGCCCCTTGAGTTCCGACGTAGTACCCAGCGTCTGCGCCGGTCTCGCGCCGAACACGATTGACGACCAGCCCAAGCAAATTGGTGATCCCGAGGCCTTCAACATATGAGACGGCCTGACTCGCCGCTTCAGCGTTGGTGGTTGAAGCCGAGACCACCAGGATCGTGCCGTCGACCTTTTCGGCGACGGCTGCCGCGTCGACAACCGGCATAACGGCTGGAAGATCGATAATAATACGTTGATAACCATCTGCTTTCGCTTCGCGTAAGAGCTTGTCGAAGTCCCCCGATTGCAGCAGGTGCACGGGAGTCGAAAGCGGCGTGCCGCTCGTCAGCAAATCCAAGCCGCGAAGTTCCGTGCTTTGCACGCTCTCTTTGAAAGTCGACGCGCCGCTCAAGACGTCGGCGAGGCCGAAGCCGTTTGTCACGTCGAGCAGCTTGTGCAGCATCGGCCGCCGCAAGTCGGCGTCGATAAGCAACACTCGCTGATGCATTTCGGCCAATGTCCACGCAACGTTGATAGCCAGCGTGCTCTTGCCGTCGCCGACACCAGGGCTCGTGAAGGCGACCGAGCGCAGCTCGCGCGACCTAGCAAACCAAATCGAGCGAACGAGTTGCAGCAGCGACTCGAGCGCCATCGCGCGCAGCCACGGAAGCGAGTGCCCGTCGCTGACCTCGAGATCTGGAAGAACTCCTAGCACGTGCCGGCCAAAGACCGCGCGGATCTCTTGCTCGGATCGCGCGCGCTTATCGAGGTACTCCAGGACGGCGATCAGCGTTACGACGAGAATGAAGCTCACCAGCGCACCGATCAGCAGGATCGCGAAGCGGCTCGGATGCGAAACGGCATCGGCCGGATCCGCCGCCTGCGTTACGGTAACGTCGCTGATTGCGGTGCTCTTTGCGATTAAAGCGTCGCTCGTGCGCTGCTGCAGCGCTCCGTAAACGGCCTCGGCCTGTCGCGCATTTCGCTCCAATTCCGCGAGCTGAAGCGTCTCATCCGGCAGCAACTTAATCTGTCCCATCAGCACTTTACGCTGCGCGGCAACTTCGGCCAGGCCGGCCGCGTCCGAGGCCATCTGCGTGCGATAGCCGGTGGCCTGCTCGGTCAGCTGTTCGTAGGCCGGATTGACGACCGTGCTCGTACCCGAGACAATCGTCGCCGGTTCGCGCGCGATCTCTTGTGCGATCTGTTGTTGTTGGTCGAGCAGCGCGATGACCGCCGGGTGCCGCTCCGTGTACATTCT
The DNA here is from genome assembly GCA_003158175.1 of Candidatus Cybelea septentrionalis. Taxonomy (GTDB): domain Bacteria; phylum Vulcanimicrobiota; class Vulcanimicrobiia; order Vulcanimicrobiales; family Vulcanimicrobiaceae; genus Cybelea; species Cybelea septentrionalis. Next base: position 71,989 of record PMHJ01000015.1, on the reverse strand, counting down.
ACGGGCTTCGCCAAGCTGCGTGTCGACTTGAGAGAGCTGCGTGCGCAGCTCCTGTACTACCGGATTTGGCGACAACGATTGGGAACCCGACGTCGTCGGCTGGATCGCGTTTGACTGAGCGACGTCGCTGCGCAGCTCGGCTTCCACTTGGCGGCGATCGAGCAGCAGTTGACCCGACTTGACGTCAAGCGCGGTCAGCGCATTGACGGTCGCCTGCGCCTGGGTGCTCATGTCGGCGACGTGATGACTCCTTTGGAACGCGCTCAGCGCGCCGTCGGCGTCGCTTTGACGCCGTGCCGCCGCAGGCATTTCCGCCGAGAGGAAGCTCAGCGCGGTCTCCGCCTGCGAGGCGACCAGGTTGCGCTCGTGCGCGATGAACGCGGTGGCAAACGCGTTGGCGATTTGCGCCGACATTTGCGGGCTCGACCAGGTCGCGGAGATGCGAATGATCGAGGTGTTGTTGACCGGCTCGACCTTCACTTTCGAAAGCAGGCCCCGGTCGCTCGTCTTGAGGCCCAACTGCCGAATTACTCGGCTCGCGATCGGAGCTTCAGTCATCAATTCGGCATAGGTCTCGCCCGTTTGAATTCCCGAGACGACCATCAGCGCGTTGAGAATGGGCAAGTTTGTTGGGGCATCGCCGCTGTTGGGCTGGCGTCCCATTCCGACGATGACGCTGGCGTCGCTGGTGTAGGACTTCGGTGTCGTCAACACCATGATGAGGAGGAGCGCCAAGAGGGAGCCCAGTGCGATCAGCGCAATTCTCTTCCGACGATTTAAAATGCCGGCCCACTCTCCGAGAAGCGCGAACGCGTCGCGTACGGGAGGCTTGCGTGACGAACCCAAGGCGGTTTGGTAAACGTTTATCATACCTAAAATCCTAAAATCAGACGGATAAAGTTCAAAATACTGGAGCCGCTGGTACCCGGCTTTCGCGTCTGCGGCACGTAGACGACGTCCCCTTTTTGCAGCTTGGGGTCGCCGGCAAGATTGCCGTGTTCCAAGGCCTGATACATATCGACTTCCTGGGTGACGTCGGTGCCGTTGGCGGCTTTACGGCTGATATATATGTGGCTGAGGTCGGACTGCGCGGTCGCGCTATTTCCCGCTTTTGCTACGGCGACGCTCAACGCGTCGCCGGCGTGCAGCTGCACGTCGCCGGGATGGTCGACGGCCCCGATGACTTCAACGAAAAAGGTTTGACGCGACTGGACGTATACGACCGCGCCATCGGAGAGCGGAACGTCTTGCGTGGCGTCGCCGTCGCGAAGCAATCCTTGAAGCGACGACATCTGCACCGCGCCGCCATCGTTCTGCACCCGCGCGACCGGCAGTTCGCCCACGAGCGAGCTATCGAGGCCTCCGGCGGCAGCGATCGCATCCGACAACTTGGCATTTGAACGCAAAGCGTACTTGCCCGGCGACTTCACGTCGCCCAAGACCAGCGCGTTGATCTGACCTTGCGTTACGACCTCCACGGTTACCAGCGGATTGCGGATGTACTGCTGAAGCGCAACTGCAAGCTGTTGCCGAGCGGCTTCGGGCGTTCGGCCCGCAAAGTGGACTCTTCCCACCAGCGGAAGATTGACGTAGCCGTCGGGTAGCACTGTCACGGTTTGCGTCAGCGACGTCTCTCCGTAAACGGAGACCAGGAGCTGGTCGCCCGGGTGGATTTGATACGTACCTGCGGCAATCGCCATGCCGCCCGTTCCGGCGAAGCAGATCGCCATCAGGAATGCGATAGGTGAAATTAAGTGTTTCATCAGACTCTCCCGAGATGGATTCTCGAACATCGGCCGGCTAGTATCCGGCCAGGCTGCCATCGTGTCGCCCACGATGAACGGTGCGTGCGAAGAGGTACAGGGATACGGGCATGAGGACCGCCGTCAGCCCCAACAGCCAGATGACCTCCATGCGAAGGTCCCAAAGCGTAGCGCCGTAGACGGCGGCGCGAAACCCATTGAGCGCGTGCGTAATCGGCAACATCCAACCAATCGCCTGTAATGGTAGCGGCAGCCGCGTCAGCGGAAGGTAGACGCCGCCGAACAGACTGGTCGCACTATTTACCGAGAACGCCAGCGGGCCGGTCTTCTTGAAAACCATCGTCGCCGCGGCGGCCAGGACGCCGATCGGTGAGACCGCGGCAATCGTGAGAACGAGAAAGACCGCGGCGGTCAGCCAGTTCATGTGGTGCAGGTTCAAGCCGAAGAGCAGCGCGAGCAGAAAGTACACGACGACTCGCCCGAGCGTTAATGTAAACGACCAGAGGCCCGTCGCAAGAATGATCAACGACAGGCTCGTCGGAGTCGCCAATACGGCCTCGAGCGTTCCCGTCGTCTGCCCTTCGCGAATCGATTCGGCGAAGCTGAGCATCGCGTTGTTCTGGAACGTGACAAAGGCGAAGCTGACGACAAGATACGTGAAATAGCTTCCCGTCTGCCCGTTGGCACCAAACGACGCCGAAGGCGCCACGATCAACGACAGATAGTAGGCGATCGTAACTTCGACGAAGATCGCGATCCACTGCGAATGAAAGTACGCGGGGTACGACAGCGCGCAGCGCGCATCGCGCACGAAGATCGCGCCGGTCTTCGAGAGCGCGCCCGCCAACGCCGTTAGCGGCGAGGGAGCGACGGGACGTTCACATACCATAGGTAGTAATTGCCTTAAAAAGCTCGATGGGGGTTGGCTGAGTTGCAGAACCGTTTGCATGACTGGCGCCCAGCTCACAGGGCGGCGCGACGCATACAATCGTGCCGTTGCTCACGACGGCGACGCGATCGCAAATGGACCACGCCTCCTCGAGAACGTTGGTCGCGAGCACGACCGTTTTGCCGCGGTCTTCAACCAGATCCTTACGGATCATCCGGCGAAGCTCGTCGGCATGGATCGGATCGACGGCACGCGTGGGCTCGTCGAAAAAGATGATATCCGGATCGCTTAGCAACGCTCGAGCCACCGTCATGCGCTGGCGCATGCCCGAAGAGAACTCGCCGAAGCGGCGATCGATCGCCTCGCCAAGCGCAACTTCGTCGAGCGCTTCGCCGATGCGGAGCTGTAGCCGACGGCCGCGCAGGCCCGCGAGCGAACCGAAGAAGCGCAGATTTTCGCGAGCCGTGAGCCGGAAGTAGAAGCTCCGGTCTTCGCTTCCGCAGTACCCGATGCGGGTGCGGGCGAGGAGCGGGTTCTTTTTGATGTCGATCCCCTCGATTTCGATCGAGCCGCTATCGGGAAGCGTGAGCGTGGCCATCATCTTCAAGAGCGTCGTCTTGCCGACGCCGTTGGCGCCGAGTAAGCCGATAAGCTCGCCGCGCCGCACCTCGAGGTTGACGTCGTGCAGCACGTTCTTGCGGCGGTCCTTGGAGAGCGTGTGACGCGCGCCGTGCCGCACGACAAAGCCCTTTTCGACGTTTCGCACGGAGATCGCGGACGAGTTAGTTTGCAAGATTGAACCTCGCATAGAGCGCGGCATGCTGACGCGCGGTGATTCGAATGTCGAAGCGGCTGCGCACCGCGAAGTATGCCGCGTCGGCGGCCCGCATCGCGCCATCGCGATCGTCCAGCCACCCCCAAAGCGCCGTAGCCACCGTCTTGGGATCGTAGCTCGCCGTGACGCAGCCCAGCTTTCCACCTTCCAGCAGTTCGCTCGCGCCGTGCCAGGGAGTCGTCACGATCGGGGTACCCGCATACATCGCCTCGAGCACGGTCAAAGGCATCGCCTCGTTAAGCGAGGTCAGCAGCACCACGCTGCAGAGGCGCATAATGTCGTCGACGTCATTGCGATAGCCGAGGAATCGCACGCGATCCGAGACGCCGAGCGTCGCGGCCAGCTCTTTGAGCGCAAGCTCGTCCTCACCAGAGCCGACGAAGAGCACGCAAAAGCGCTGGTTGGGATGGAGATCGAGCAGCTCGCGACAGACTCGAACGGCGAGTTGCTGATTCTTTACTTTCATGAGGCGGCCGACGTGTAATATGACCTTCGCGCCTTTCTCGATTGGCGGCTGAGCGCGGAGTGCGAACTTCCCTCGCTTGCGTTCCGGCGCGGCGACGCCATTGGGAATGACGACGATCCGATCCAAGGGAACGCAATCTTCTTTGACCAGTCGCGCCGCCAGAACGTCGGAGAACGTAACGACCGCATCGGTCGACCGATTGAGAGCGCAGTTGACGAGCCGTTGGATCGCGTGGCTGCTAAAATCGCTGTTGTGCTCGGTGTGCACGATCGTTCGGGTTCCGGCCATACGCGCGGCCAAACGGCCCCAGAGCTTACCATGATAGCCGTGCGTGTGAACGACGGTCGGCCGGCGTTGGCGAATGATCTTTACCATCCGAAAGAAAAAGCCGAGATCCCAACGCGAGCGCCGGGCCGCCGTCAAAACCCGAACCGATCCCGCGGATTCATTAACCGGTCCGCGCACCGTCAGGATAGCGACCGAGACGCCAAGCCGATCGAGCTCACCGCTTAGCAATGGCACGAAGTTCTCCGCCCCATATTCCCTTATGCTGCCGACGATCTGCAGCACCGACTCCGGGCCGCTATGCCGCATAGAGGCTCCTCATCTCGCCGACCCAATGGTCGAGCCCGAAGCGAGCGCGCACGGTTTCGATTTCCGTCGAGCGGCGCTCGACGCGGTTACGTAAGGCGCGCGAAAAGGCTGTCGGATCGTTTGCAACGAGCACGACTTCGGACGCCTGCGCTGCGATCTCGGCCAAGGGGGCGATGTTGCTGCCGATGACCGGAAGATTCGAACAGAGCGCTTCGAGCATGGTATACGGCGCCGCTTCGCGGCGGCTCGGCATCACCAGAACGTCGGCAGCCCAATAGAGGGGCGCAACGTCGGCAACAAACGGAAGTGCGATCGTTCGCACGCGCGAGGAAAACTCCGCAATCGCTCGCGGCGGAAGCCCAACGCCGAGCAGCACGACGGGCGGCGATTCGTCAAGCGCCTCCCAGAGAATGTCGGCACCCTTCACGTCGATGTCGCGTCCGAAGTACAGGATGACGCGTTCGCTCTCCCCGATGCCGAGCGATTCGCGGGTCTGCCGGCGTTCCGCAGCGGTCGGCGGCCGAAAGTGTTTGGTGTCGACCGCGTTGCGAAGCACTGTAACGCGGTCGGGCGATATGCCCATATCGACCACGCCGCGCCGCAGCGTGTCGGAGACGGCGACAAACTTGTGAACGCCCGCGCCGAACCAGTTGTATTTCCCAGCGCGTGCGAACCGTCGAAGCCGACCCGCACCATTCTCCATGGCGCTGTGCAAATGCCAGATCACCCGCGCATGTCGCGCGTAGGCCGCGGTAGTCGCCGGAAGCGACCAGCCTACAAAATGCACGTGAACGACATCCGGCGCCGCGCGCCACAGGAGATTGAAGACCTCGCCCGGCGTGGACGCGGCGGCAAACGAGTGGAGTGAGCGCGACGCGGTCTCGTGCCAGGTGGCATTGTCGACGTTCTTCACGATGAGCGAGCAACGGTCGCCAGCAAGGTGGAGCTCTTTTGCCAGCGCAACGATCCCCGGAACGAAACTGCCGGGGGCGGGATTGCCGTAGTCGGCGACGTGCACGATATGTCGAGACATTTTAGGCGAGCGCTCCAATTCTGCGGGCTAAACCGAGCATGATATGCTCGCGATCGAAGTTCTCGCGCACGAATGCCTGACCGGCAACCGCGCCACGCTCCAGCGATTCCCTCTGGGCGAGGCACCGGACGATGCCGTCGGCGAGCGCGCGAGCGTCGTTGGGCTCGACGTGGATCCCGCATCCGCTATCTCTGAGGAGCTGCACGGCTTCACCTCGCGCGCTGAGAATCATGGGACAGCCGACCGCTAAGGCATCGAACATTTTCGATGGGATCGCATCTACGAGACCGCCGTGAAGCGGAATAATCGCGGCATCGGCCCGCGATAACAGCGCCAGACTCTCCGGCCGCGAGAGCACGCCGAGAAAGCGCACATTGGTCAATCGCTCGCTCTCGATGCGCGCGACGAGCCGCGATGCATCCAGACCGCCGCCCGCCAGAACGAAACGAATGTCACGCCGGTCGATCAGCAGCCTCGCGGCATCCAATACCATGTCCAAGCCGGTTGCGAGGCCCATATTGCCGGCGTAGGCAACTTCGAAAATCGGGCGCGCATCGCTCCGACGCGGCTTGATCTCTTGGGAAAAGTCGAAACCGTTGGGCGCCAGTATCACGCGCTCGGCCGGCACCCCGCGGGCCAGAATCGATTGACGAGCGCTCTCGGTAACGGCGACGACGATCGCGGCGCGAGCGTAGAGGAGCTTGACGAAAAGCCCCAGTGCGCGCGCCACGGCACTGTTCGATCGCCACACGCCCAAGCGCACGCCCATATCCGGAAAGACGTCGCGCACGTCGACCACGAACGCGGCGCGATGACGCCAGGCGGCGACCAGCGCCGGCAGCGTCATGGTGATCGGCGGCGACGAAACGATGACGGTATCGGTCCCGCGCAGTTCGACCAGCGCCGCCCAAGCCAGCACGAGGGCCAGCGAGATCCAGTTTCTCAGGCGGCCGCCGAGCGCTCCTGGCGCGGCCAGCGGAGCGCTGCGACGAACGACACGCACGGCGCCGTCGTAGTCGATGCAACGCCGCACGCCGCGGTACGACGCATCGACGACGCCCTTCGGAAAAGTCGGCATGCCGGTGACGACGGTCACGAGATGTCCGCGGTTCGCGAGGCTTCGCGCCAAAGAGGCGACGCGATTACTCGCGGCACACGGTTCCGGATCGTAAAACTGCGAGAAGATCGCGATCTCTTTGCGAATTGGCTTCGTCATGCCGGACCCCTCAGCAACCTGCGAGCGACGCCCTTTGCCGCGACAAACCCGGAACGGCCGGCATTGACGGCCGCCACTCGCAAGCCGCGCCGCGTCAGCTTCACGTGGTTCGTATACTGCACGCCGCTGCAGAGCGAGAGCTTGTACTCTTCTCCGCCGCGCGCCAAATCGTAGCGCTTGAAGCCATGCTCGATCGCGTGACGCGTGCTCAAGCCAACGAGCACCGCGCCCGGCGAGAGCTTTGCGAAATCCGGGTTGTACCCCATCATGTAACCCAAGAACGTTCCCGTGGACGGCTCCACGAAGGAGCCTTGAGCGGCGAGCAGCGTCTCTCCGGCGTGCAGAGTTGCGACGACGAACCGTCCGGACGCGTAACAGCGGCGGAAAAGCTCGCCAAAGATGCGTCGCCGTTTTTTGACGTCTTTTTTCCAGCGCGCGCTGTTGAGCGCCAAGAGCAGCTCGACGGCCTCTGCGCCTTCTTCTTTTGGCACCCAGCGAAAGTGGTAGCCCGGCAGCGCTTCGGTCTTACGAATTTTGGCGCGCAGCGTACGGCGCGTGGCGACGCCGCGGCTGGAGACGTACTCTTCCCAGGTCGCGGGAAGGTCGATGTACGGGCACGGCGTCGGCTCGCCCGAGGTAACCACGTACCGGCTCGCAGGGAACTCGCGGACGAGCATCGCCATGCGTTCGTCGGCACAATCGTTGAGCGAGAAGTTATCCCATGGAAGCGCGTCGATGTAGCCCGCGAGCGCGGGAATGACGCGAGTCTCCTCACCCGGTACGGCGAGCATGCCCGTGTAGTCGCTGCGTGGGACGCCCGCGAGGTAGAGCTCGCGATTGACGGGCGGACCGACCGCCGGAAATCTGCCGTAGTTGAGCGCGAGGAAGGCGAGATACGGACCGTCGCCGGCGCGCACGCCGAGCACGAGCCAAGGCGTTCTATCCGTTGCCAGACACGCGCAGATCCATTCCCACGAAAGGAAGAAATTCGCATGGGGATCCGACGCGAACAACTCGCGCCAGCGAGATTCCAGCGCTTCGAGCTCGTGAAAGCTCGAAAAGCGATCGACGATCATCGGGCTATTATCGCCTGGCCACGGACGCGGATGCGAGTAGCGAAGGTCCATGGAAATGGCGACTTCAGGAGCGATCATTGCTTCAAAATGAGGGCCTGCACTGGGCCCAAAGCACCAAGGGTTGCATGTAATCTCCAAAGCGCACGACCGCCGGAAACGGAGCTCGCGTCGTTGAGCGTCAACGCGCGAGTATAGCCCCCGCTCAGCGACGGAACAGCACGCGGCGAACTCGTTGGGTTGACGACGGCCGCGCAGGCTCCGATCGCCATTCCGTTTTGAAAACACTGCGCGAACTCGCGCACGTAGACACCGTCGCGGCGCAGCGTGCGAACGCGGCCGCCGGCAGCAGAGGTTTTTGGCCCGAGCGGAACGATGTCGTACTCGGGAAAGAGCGAGGTGCCGTCGGCGGCCGGAGCGATCGGCGCGACGACGGAGTAGTTTGGATCGTAGGTGAGCCACCACGAAGCGAGGGCGTAAAGACGGTTCGCCGGTGTGGGCGGCCCGTTCATCATGCACAGGGAATACTTTCGAAACGGAAGGTCGGCTAGCAGACCGTCGGCCTGATTCGTCCAGAGACCGTTGGCGTCGCTCACCTTGCCGCGCGGCGCCGCGTTGAAGCATCCCTCGTGATTTGCGCCGGCGACGTTGGCATTCTTGAGGAAGGCGCCGTCGTACGCCGGCCGAAAACCATCGCCGCCGTTGAGAATCAACTTTCGCGGCGCAACAGCGATCAGCGCGTTCTCGCCGGCAATCCAGGCAGCATCGTTCACGATCTCCGTCGCGACCGCGTTGAAGCCATAGAACATGCCGGAGCGTGGCGTTCCGTCGGGTCCGCTAAACGTGGATCCGGTGTCGTCGGCGAAGAAAAAGTCGAGCGCGGGCGACTTCGAGAGATAGCCCTTCATCCACCGCACGACGGCCTCTTGCGCGGCGGCCGCGGCCGGATTTAGAAACTCCTGATACTGCTTCGTATACGAATCGGCCCGATGGACGCGCCCCGCGCGCGAATCGTGGAACCATGCGCCCTCGCGCGGGTCGAGATTGCCGATTTGGCCGGCACACCCTCCCGCCGGAGGCTCGAACGGAGGCACGCAATAGGGAACGTAGGTTGGATCGACATATGTGCCGGCGAATCGTCCGCCGGCCATTTTGAAAGCGTTGACCGCGTCGTTATTGAAGCCGCTCGTCTCGACAAAATCGGCGCGCGCCGCCATGAATTGCGGACTAACCTTGGCGTTGACCGCCGTCGCGCCGAACGACTGATTGTAGTAGAGGAAGGTCAGCACGTGTTTGGGCGCGGCGAAAACGACGGCGAGCAGCAGCGCAAACATCATACCGGCACCGTAGCCTCTCGCGCGAATTCGCCGTTTGCCACACAGGCTCGCAGCAGCGCGAAGAGGCTCAGCGCCAACCAGAAGACCTTTGCGGTCGTAAGATCGACGAAGAAGCCGGCGACGCAAAGGCCGAGCAGCGCGCCCACTAAGCCCGCGCGCATCCCGAAGAGCGGATGATCGGGCCCGAGTTTGGGCAGGCTGCGAAAGGTGAAGATCAGTGCGCCGGCGAGCAGCACGAGGCCGATGACTCCGTATTCGACGCCGTTCTGGATCAGCATATTATGCGCGGCGCGCGACCAGCCCATGTCGTAGTTTTGGAATACCTTGAGGTAGACGCGATCGTACGCGGCGGCAAACGATCCGCTCCCGGCGCCGAAGATCCAGTGCTCGCGGAACGCTGCCACGCCGGTACTCCAGATGTCGAGGCGGCCCGAGCCCCCGCTCGCAGAAGCGGAAAGAAATCGATGCAGCAAGTTCCCGTTTGCGCTGGCCAGCGCCGTCAATGCGACCGCCACCAAACCGATCTGACGCCGTTCGGGCAGAACGAAGAGAAAGTAAGCAAACATCAGTGCGACGGCGACGAAGGCCTCGCGCGAGGCCGCCAAACTCATCGCGTAGAGCAGCAAGCAGATCCCCCCGATCCCGCAGAACTTGAGCGCAAGCTTACGTGCGCGCACCGTATAGACGGTTACGAGCGCCATCGGCAGCAGCAAACTGTCGGCGAACTCGTTGATATCGAGCCGCTGGTTTCCCATAAGGAGCGGAATGCGGTCGGAGACTTGATTGATCAGCTGTTGCGTAACGGTTGGGTGCGCGAGCTCGCGAATGCCGAAGAGAGCGGCGGCAAGGCCGCCGAGGACGACCGCGACGCAGACCGCCCGTGCGTCGCGCAGCGTTGCCGGAACGAGCGATACGATCGCGTACAGGAAGCCAAGCTGCGCGAGCGTTCCCACTTCTCGCCCCGCGTTGGTAGAATCCATCGTCCAGGTCAGCGAGATGCCAGACCACAGAATGAACGCCGCCCAGACACCGAGCGCGGGGCCCGGAACGACGATGTTTCGATTGCGAACCAGCCAGAAGAGAAGTGCCACGCCCGAAAGCGCGCCGCACAGGCGCGCAACCGTTCCCAGCTGCGGTATGGAGAGCAGCAGGTCGAACGGAACCAGCATGGCGTACGCACCGTACGGGAAGATCAACGGACTCGTCCAGCTCAACGCCAGCAGCCCAGGCATCAGCGCGATGCCGATAGCGACGAGCAAGCCCATCGGATAGTTTGACGTCGCTGCGAACATCGCAATGGCAAATCCGACGCATGTTATCGCGACGGGAACGAGCAGCGGCGTCCGCAAGAATGCAAAGGGATCGGCGTCGAGCCGTCTGGCGATCATGTCGCGGGGCACACGATGCGCGTGGCGAGCTCTCCCAAGCGGCGGCGAATAACGCTTGGGGTAGCGAATATGACGGTCTTCGAATCGATCGCCATCATGCCGTCGGAGTACGAAATCGTGTGAGCACCGTGCGAGGCCCTGTTGGTTATATCGCGACGGAACGTGGAGACGAGCTCTTCGGAGAACTCGTGCTCGGTCAAGGCCGTAACGCGGTTAAACGTAATGGCGTCGCCGTAAGCTCGCGCACAGTCCTGCGCCGGGCGGTAGAGTTCGCCGTTGGAAAGAAACGGCATGCCCGCAGGCCGAGATGAGCGAACGTCCGTCTTGACGGGATTTGCAACGTGCGGCTGCCACGGCCCCAGAAGGTCCCGCGCATGATAGAGAAAGAGATTGAGACTCGAATCGCGCGATTTGTGCGTGCAGAAAAGCCACCAGAGTCCGTTGTGCCGCACGATCGTGTTGTCGCAAGTTGCAACGCCCTCGATCAACGTCGCGACTCGCTCCCACTTGTAGGGGAGCTCGAGTCCGCGATAGAGGGCGACGCAGCGGTCCTGCGCGCTTTCGGGAACCATATACCATGTGCCGTCGTGTTCGAAGACGTACGGATATGACAGGTGCGAGGCCGAGCGGATAACGGTCCGTTCGCCCATCACCTTGCCGCCGGCCTCGATTTCAATGCACGAAATGAAACCGGTTCGAGTCGCGCCATCGAGCCGCTCGCACATAATATAGCGGCTATCCGGCAGACGAAATACAAACGGATCCGCCAGGAACTCCGCGGAACGATCGCCGAGCCACTGAATTTTGGGGTGGTAGTTCTTCGAAAGAAAGCTTCCCGGGGAGCCGTGAATCAAGCCAACGCTCCAGCGAGCGTCGACGAACAGATGTACGAACGCGTGAGAGAGGAAGGCGCCCGCGAGCCGCAGCGCGAGCTGCGCGAACAATGGACGCGACGCTTCATAACGCGGCGGCTTCCGGCGACGATCCGGGCGTCCCAGCGCGGCTGCAACGTCGATCGCCAGCGCCGGCCAACGTTTACATTCCTCGAGCGCGATCTGCATCGAGCGCGCGTAGGTGTAGAGCGACTTGAACGTACCGCTGCGCAGCGCTGTAAAACCTTCGCCAGTGCGGTAGGTGCGCAGTTCCAAAGTAAACGTCGGCGAGCCGTCGGCGATCGCTCGCGCGCCGGGGAGCTCGCCCAGCGTGCTTCCGTCGTCGTCGCAGAAAAACCAGTACGCGGCGCGGCCGACGTCCGGCGGATCGGTCCCGCCGTTCGTCCGAAGATCGAGGACGATGTCGCACTCACGGCTCGCATCTCGATTGGCGGAGACCGGCGCGGAGCGAAGCGCCGTTCCGCCAAGGAGACGTCTTGCGAGTGCTCGCGAGTCGTACCGGTGCTTATCGCCGAGCCGGCAGACTTCGACATCGTTACCCTCGCGCAGCAGCCCAATACAATCGACCTTCCAGCGAGCGACGCTCGGACCGTCGACCAGCACTGTAATGATCACGCCGATGAACTTTGCTGTCGGAATGCCTGCGGAAGCGTAAAGTGCGAGCCTCGGCCGAGGGCGTAGACGCGGAACCCGGCTGCCGACCATGCCTGCTCGGAGAAGAAATTGTGGCAATCGATCAAGACGCGCGAGCGCACGATCGGCGCCAGTCCCATCGGATCGATCTCGCGAAACGCGTCGTGATTCACGGCCAAGAGGATCGCATCGCTCCCCTCGGCCGCTTCCTGCAGGCTCTGGGCTGCGCCGGGAAGTCGCGCTAGCGGGTCGTAAACGGACGTACGGAAGCCGCGCTCTTCCAAAAGGTCCCCGATTCGCCGCGCCGGGCTTTCCCGAACATCGTCGACGTTCGCCTTGTAGCTCGCGCCGAGGATCGTGACCTTGCGCTCGCCGTCGCCTTCGCCAATCAGACTAACGACGCGGCGCACGATCAGGTTTGGCATGCGCTCGTTCACCCGCCGGGACGCCTGGATCAGCTCGGTGGCAAACGGATTCTGATCGGCGAGAAAGCGCGGATCGATCGGAATGCAATGGCCTCCGACTCCCGGGCCAGGTCTGAGGATATTGACCCGTGGATGGTTGTTCGCCAACGAAATGGCATGCCAGACGTCGATGTCGATTTCTTCACAGAACAGCGCGAGTTCATTGGCAAGGGCGATGTTGACGTCGCGATACGTGTTTTCGATCACTTTAACAAACTCTGCGGTCCGTAGATCGGTGACGTGAATCCGTCCGCTCACGAATGAGGCGTAGAGATCGCGTGCGCCCGCCGCATCCTCCGGCGTGCGGCCGCCGACGATGCGATCGTTCTCCCGAAGCTCCCGCATGATATCGCCGGGAAGAATGCGCTCGGGAGCGTGCGCGATGCGCACGTTGAGAAAGCCTTTTCCCGCTGCTCGCAGCGCCTGACGAACGACTCGTTCGGTCGTGCCGGGCGGAACCGTCGACTCGACGACGATCAGTTCTTCGGCCGACACGACGGCGGCGACCGCCGAGAGGGCCGATTCGACGTGACGCATGTCGGGGCGGCCACTAATGGTCGGCGTTGGAACGCAGATTATATAGGCATCCGCGGGCTCGACGCGATCGCAGATTACCAGCCGCTCCTCACGGATGGCGGAAGCAACGACCTCCCGAACGTCCTTTTCGTATCCGTTCGTCCGAACGGCGCGGAGCGCTTCGCGCAGCTGCGCATTGCTATCGTAGCCAGATACCGTATGTCCGCTGCCGGCTGCCAGCGCGGCGGTTGGAAGGCCGACATACCCGAGGCCTATTACACAAATTTTCATGATTGAATGATCAGCTCCGCTAAGGCTGGACCGGTTTGCTCGACATTGAAGTGCTGCACGATACGCCGGCGAGCATTACGGCCGAGCTGCAGACGCAAGCCCGCGGACGTTGCCACGCGTTCGATCGCGTCGGCAAAGCGTTTCGCATCGCCCACCGGCACGACGAAGCCCGAAGTCTCGTCAAGAAGTTCAGGAATGCTGCCTGAATCGGTCGCGACGCACGGCACGCCCGCCGCCATCGCCTCGATCAAGGCGACCGGGATGCCTTCCATGCGACCGCGTCCCTCGCTGCGGCTCGCGAGTACCGCGACGTCGTATTCGCCACGCCGCAGGCTGTCGAGCAGCTGCGCATGATCGATGCGGCCGCGCAAGAAGACGAGGCTCGACAGGCCGAGTTCCCCGATACGGCGCTCTATCTGAGCGTAGAGCGGTCCGCTCCCGGCGATATCGCAACGGTAATCGACGTTTCGCGCCGCGACCACTGCGAGGGCTTCGAGCAGATCGAGATGGCCTTTCTGCTCGATGAGGTTCGCCGCACAGAGCAGGCGAACGGGCCCGCTGGAGTTGCGCGGTTGGATCGCGGGAATCTTCACGCCGACTCGGACCTGCGTGACCTTCGCGCGATCCTTTACTCCGATCAGCTTTGCGAGATCGCGGCTTCCACGCTCCGAAATCGTGCGCAGGAACGTCGCCCTTTCGGCTTTAGGGCGCAGGAGATTGTTTTCGTAGATATCCCAGCGGTGAGCGCTCGAGCTCCACGGTACGCCGGTCATTTGGGACGCGACGAGCGCGACGGTAGCCGGCGCCGACATCCAGTAGGCATGGATGTGATCGACCTTTTCCAACTCGACCGTTCGCGCCACCGCGAGGCCTTTTGGGAGAATCAACAAATTCTTGAGGAACACCGTGGGCCGGCTCGAACCGAGGAACAGGAGTTTAAGGACTCCTGCGATGCGTGTGGGGTGCGAACGCACCGTCCGAAACGCGTCACTCAGCGTGCGGCGAGAAAACAGCGACTCCCGTGCCGGTACGACGATGACGCGATCGAAGTGCGGGCGCAGTCCGTTGAGCTCGGCTCCGAGAAATGCCTCGGCACCGAAGCGAGGAAAACGCGACGAAATGATCGCGACGTTCATGCGGCGATCCGATGCAGCAAAAACTCGCAGCCCGTCTTAAACACGATGGAGAGATCCATCATCGGAGACCAATGCTCGATGTAGAAGAGATCGTACTCGAGCCGTTGACCGATCGCCGACTGGTCGACGTCGCGGTTCATGTGGACGTGCGAGAGCCCCGTGATTCCGGGGCGAACGAGGTGACGTTCGTCGTATCTATCGATGGCGGTTCTAAAATGCTCGACGAAGAACGGACGCTCGGGCCGCGGGCCGACGATCGACATCTGGCCTCGCAATACGTTGAAGATCTGTGGCAGTTCGTCCAAGCTCGTGCGCCGCAGGAATTTTCCGACCTTCGTAACCCGCGCGTCGTTCGATTTGGCCCAGACGGCTCCGGTCGCGCGCTCCGCATCCTTGCGCATCGATCGAAACTTTAAAATGTGGAAGACGGAGCCATCCTGCCCGATACGCTCTTGCCGGAAGAGAATCGGGCCGCCGGATTCGAGATAGATAGCGATCGCGGCCGCCAGCATCACCGGCCAGAAAATCGCGAGCCCGACGATTGCAAAGGTCAGGTCGATGATGCTCTTGGAGACATCGGCGCTCGGATGACAGCCGCTCGGCAAAACCGGCACGAGTACCGGCTCGCCTCCCAAGTGCTCGATCTCGAACTCTCCGCTGCCCGAAAGTATCTCGCGCGACGCAAATGCGATCTGCAGGCGCTGGCGAGCCGCCGCAGCGATCATTGTCTTTAAGACTTTGCGCGAGGGAACGCGCGTCACGACCAAACGGTCCGCTCCCCATTGCCGGGCCGACCAAAACCAACCCTCGAAGCGTTCTTTCGTGGTTTGGTCGAGACCGGCATCGTCGGGCCACCCCGGAACCGGAATCAAAAACGTATCGACGCCTTGAGCGAATCCGAAGCGGTTTTCGGCGGCCTGAACGTCGCGCGGGCCGCCCAAGAAAGCGATCCGCGGCCGGAGCCGCCCCTTCCGATCGCACCAGCGGCGAAGCCCCGCGCGAAATGTTCCGATCACCACAACGTTGATCGGAATCGTTACGAGCAAGAGTAAACGCGAGGTCGATATTTGAGGAAGCAGCGTGTAAAGAATCAGTTGGGGCGCAATCGCAAGTGCCGAAACGGCGGCCACCCAGTAGTACTCGTCGTGCCACGATGCCGCGAACGAACGCCGGTAAAATCCTGCATAAGCGAATACCGCAATCCACAGCGATCCGGAAGCAACGGTGGAAGTAATCGCAGCGAGCGGCTCGATCGTACGATGCCCGAAGCGTACGAGAATCAGCGCGGCGATAAAGGTAGACAACACAAGCATGAATGCGTCGCCGGCCAGCAAGTTTGTGGCCAAACGTACCGGATACCTAACCGGTCGCTGCGACGAAAATGCCTTCTCGCCGCGCACGTTTCCAACGACTGCCTGCATGCTCTCAGTGTAAGACAGCAAGCACGGCGCTTAAAGTGCCGCTGGAACTCTTCTCAACTGAGATTGTGCCCGGCCGTCGTAGAGCATTAGGCCCATTATGGCGGGCTATGCCAGCCCGTTACGTATTGCATAAACGACCACTTGCGTGCGTGCGGTTACATCAAGCTTAGAAAAGATATGAGAAATGTGATTCTTTACGGTCTTATCCGAGAGACCCAAGCGCTGACTAATTTCCCGATTCGATAATCCCGCCGCTATCAGGCGAACCACGTCGCTTTCGCGACGGGAAAGCTCGTTGGGTTCTCGACGGCCGATTCCGGCATGCTTGCGAAGAATCAAACCAACCAGCCGCGGATCGACGTAGAGGCTGCCTGCACTCATGGTTTTTACCGCCGAGATCAACTCTTCGGGCAGAATATCTTTCACGATGTAGCCGTCGGCACCGGCGGAAAAGGCTCTTTGCATTACTTCGGGACTCAAATGTTCGGAAAGTACGCCTATTCGCGCGCGGGGGCAAGCCAAGCGACAGGTGCCGATCGTATTCGACAGCGCGTCGAAGCTAGTCTCAGAATCCAATAAGATTAAATTCGGACTCGTTCTGGTCAAGTCGTCGGCCGAAACGCGAGCCCCGTCGCCGACGACGGTGATACTAGGGTCGTGCTGCAGAACGCTACTGAGCGCTTTGGCCACGAGGATCTGCTGTTGGATGACATAGACTCGGGCCCGCGCGAGAACAACCGCCGGGAGCGGCCGCATCGAGCTTTCCGTCACAACTGTCAAGGCCTTCATGCCTTGGTCCCCTTTATTAAATGGTGTGCTATCGGACGTCACGTGGTACCCCGCGTCGGCATAGCCGTCTAATTACCATGTAACGACGATTTGAACCAAACTGGGGAAAAGTTTTTTTGCATTTTCAAGACGTAGCGCCCATACGCTCGAAGAAACGTTGTTTCGACAGCTACCGTTCTGGCGAACATCAGTATCGCCCTTTTGTTATAAGGCTATTATCAATAAATAGCCGAGAGGTACAAATGTACCAGTATATATGGCTCAGCACCAACCAAAGCGGGCCAGCGTAATCATCTTCTCGAGTGAGTGCGAGGGCTCACAGCAGCAAGTGTCGTGCGTACTGCGCGGATGATCAACTGCTCTGCGGTTAAGGGAAGGGCAACGCCAAGGAAAGTCTATCCCCGAAATCCACGATATCGGTGCCCGGCTGAAGTGACAGGGCTGAGCGAAAAGTCCCATCTCTTAGGCTCTAAGCCTTCGCTTTCGGGACTTCGGACTCTATCACGGAAGAACGCAATAACGTTCGATATAGATTCAGCCCGAGAAAAATCCAACAAGGAGCAATGGAAATGAAGATCTCGTGGGCGCAATGCGCAATGGTCGGGTCGCTTACGTTGACGACGGTCGCCGGCTGCACCAGCAGTGGCTCGCAGGTACCAAACGTCGCCTTCAACGCGATCCAGCAACCGAACGTGCGCGGAGGCCATCTCCCCAAACCCAGTGCGCAGATGATCGAGTTAACAAACCGAGCCCACATCACGCCGATGGTGCACCTCAATAGGCGGGGATCCTGGATCAAACCCGAGGTTAGGCGCATGAAGTATCTGCTCTACGTTTCGGACGAAGCTTCGGGTACGGTCGACGTTTACGCCTATCGGACGAAACCCGGGCGTCTGCTTGGCCAGCTCACCGGGTTTCAGTTCCCGTACGGTGAGTGCACGGATAAGTCGGGCAACGTCTACGTTGCGGACTTCGCCGCCGCCGATATCGTCGAATACGCACACGGCGGCACGACGCCGATCAAGACCCTGACCGACAGCTACGGATATCCGATCGGCTGTTCTGTCGACCCGACGACCGGCAACCTTGCGGTTGCGAACTTCGAAGGAGTCGGCTCCACTTGTATGGGCGGCGTCGTAATCTACGAAGGCGCCACCGGCGGCGGCACGCTCTATCAGGACCAGGATCTCTCCTACTACTATCCGCCCGGCTACGATGCGAGCGGTAATCTCTACGTTCAGGGACAGACGGCCAACGGCGCTGCCGGCTTAGCCGAGCTCGGCTCCGGCTCTGCGGATCTCGTTACGCTATCGCTCTCCGGCGCCACGATTTCGTATCCCGGCAGCATGCAGTGGGACAGCCATTACATGACGGCGACGGATCAATCGTATCAAGGTGGTACGCTCTCGGGAATCTATCGCATCTCCGTCTCGGGCACCCAGGCGAGCGTCGTCGATTCGACGGTACTCTCTGATGAATGCCTCAAGGGAAGCACGCCGTATAACGATGTCGTTCAGCCCTTCATCAACAGTACGGTATGGCCCACTCATCGCGTCGTCGGTGGAAATCTCTACTGCACCTATCGGACGAACTTCTGGATATATGTTAAACGCCACCATCTTATAGGCGGAGAGCCCAAACGGTCGCTCCCCTACGACGCCGCTCCGGAACTCGCAGCCGGACAGACCATTAGCCCAATGCAGTAATCGGGACCCTATAAAGCTTGGGCGTTCGCTCGTCGCGCCGTAAAGCGCGACGAGCCCGGCTTAGGCGCTTCGCTGTCGGCCCCTCCGCGCGCTTACGAACGCGCTGCCGCGCTCGTAGAATCGCCAAGGCCGGCCTCGCTCGCGGCTCAAGCCGATTCGGGTAGTCGCCGACACAACGCCGTGATATTCGGAATCAGACACGCCAAGCCACAGCGAAGGATCCGCGCACAAGTCCACCCCGTTGTAACGCAGATCGATCGCCATTGCGAGGGCGAGACGTCCTGGGCCACGCGCGAGATCTCGCACCGACGAAGCGCTGCGGCGCTCCTTCATAAGGTCGATTCCTTCGAACGGTTCGAGCGCGCGAACTAACACGCCCGCACCGATGCCGGCTCGCTCGCTCGAGACGTTCAGGCAATAATACATGCCGTATACGAAATACACGTACGCGTGACCGCGCGCCAAATATAGCGGGGCATTTCTTCCCGTCTTACCCCGGAACGCGTGCCCCGCCGCATCGCCGACGGGATAGGCTTCGGTCTCCACGATGCGGCCGCTCGTGCGCCGCCCGCGGAGATCGTGCACCAACATTTTTCCGATTAGGAAACGTGCGAGCTCGATCGTGTCGATCGGCAGATCGGTTCTGCGAAGCCGCTTAATCATCGCTACAGAGGTCGCGGGGTGAATCGCGTCGTTTGATCCCTTAGTTATCGGGATCGTCAAAGTTCGCGTAGTAATGCGAGCCATCGCAGAATGGTTTATTTTTCGAGTGGCCGCAGCGACAAAGGGCATAATGCTCGAGAGAGGCGCCTTGATTGCGCGGCTCGCCCTCCAGCTCGATGCCGCCGCGTACCCAATAGCTCTGGTTGTGCGAAACGAAGATTTCGGCCTCGCGCTGCTCGCCTTCGTAGCGAACGCCGTCTTTGATAAACCCGAGCGCGCCCGAGGGACATTGCCGGACGATCGTCTCGATCTGCTCCGCCGGCGCACCCTCGGGCGTCACGAATGGTTCGCCACGGACGTGAAAGACCTCGGGCAGATGATCGGTGCAGTTGCCGAAGTGCGAGCACGTGCCACGATTGTCGAGCACGGTGATTTCCTTCGTTTCGTAAACATCGAGACGGTCGGGCGTACGATCCGGCTGCTTGACGCTACAGAAATTGATTCGTGCGTGCGTGCCGTCGCAGTAGGGTTTGATCTGCGAGCCGCCGCAGCGGCAGAGCGCGAGGATCGGGCGCACGTTGAGGGTTTCGCCTTTGGAGTTGCTGAGCTTGCGCAGGTTGCGCACGATGTAGGGACCGTCGAGCTCCGGGCGGATCGTCGTGCGGTTGCTACGGCCCTCGCACTCTTCGCGAACGGCTTGCGCAAACTCGGGCGGTATAAAAGGTGTGAGGTGTTCGGCAACCGATTCGAGCGCGGCGGCCGCCTCCTGCACTTCTTGCGGCAGCGTCGCCTCTTTGGCGAGGTTCGTCAAACGCGTCGAGAGATCGTAGAGGCGTTCGAGGAA
The DNA here is from genome assembly GCA_003158175.1 of Candidatus Cybelea septentrionalis. Classification (GTDB taxonomy): domain Bacteria; phylum Vulcanimicrobiota; class Vulcanimicrobiia; order Vulcanimicrobiales; family Vulcanimicrobiaceae; genus Cybelea; species Cybelea septentrionalis. Next base: position 52,039 of record PMHJ01000015.1, on the reverse strand, counting down.
GAATATCCAGGCCGCCTTACGGTGCGAGAGTAAACGCACGTTCTGGGTTATCCCGAAGGGCGGCCCGGCCGTTAGGCCGGGATACTTGGGACCGGCCGGCATGCGCGAGAGCGCCTCGCCCAGCGGACGTAACCCCGACGCCATCATTCGGAGCGTTCCGCGGGAGAGGAGGCGGAGTTGTTCTTCGGTTTCCCCGCCGTGCGCGAAGAAGCGCGCGAGCATCATCAGCATCAGTTCGTAGACGCTATTGAAGATTTCAGCGAGCTCGCGTGACGAGGCATCGGCGATCCGGTTCAAACCGTCGCTCGGGCCGCAGACGCGCGTCACCGGATTGGTGAGCATCTTGCGGAAGGGTTCGAAGACCCGGCCGTCCGCTTTCGCGCGCTGCGTCAGTTGTTCGTATTCCTCGTGAATCAACTGGAAGACGTAGAAGTGCGCGTCGGGATGGTGGCGGGGCGGCGCCTCACCTTGATCGATGATCCGCTCGACGGCGCGGTGTGCGGAGGCCGCGTCGTGGACGCGGATTAGCTGTCGCGGCAGATCGAGATAGGTTGGACGGGCTTGGTCGCCCGGATCACCGATGAAGAGCCGCTCGGGATTGATCGTATCGAATGCCGTTTCGATCTTCTTGTAGAACTCGCCGATCGTGCGGAAATCGACGTCGAAGGGCTCGATCGCGTTTTGCTGGCGAACGATGTCGTCGTGGTCGATCTGGGCGGTGGTGCGGCGGCGAATGTCGTCGCAGAGCGGGCGCAGATGCGCCGGAATCGCCTCGTCGGCCGGCATCTCGTAGCACATGAAGCGCTCGATCACCTCGCGTGAGAGCGGCTCGAGTGTGATTTCGATTCCGAACGGGAACGCCGTTGCGGGGAGCGGGAAGTTCGAGCGTAAGAAGTGCGGGGCGCCTCCCACCGCGGTTAGAATATTCGAAACCTGGGCGAGGTGGAGCATCTCCTCGACCGCGACGTGCGCGATCCTTTGCTTCCAGCCGCGAATTGCCAGCAGCTCGTCGTGCGTGATGCCGCCTTCGTCCGGGCGCATCTTGATGGAATATCCGGCGTAGAGGTAGGAGCAAGCAAGGTCGTGCTCCAGCTCCGACGCGCGCGTTAGCAGATACAGCAGCTCTTCTCGCGTTTCGACGGGCGCAAGGCGAGTCTCGGCAGCAACGCTCATGCCGCCTAAACCAGCGCTCTCCTGGCGCTGGTTGCGATCTTGAGACACGCCTGCTCACCCTCCGACAGGCAAACGAAAAAGTCTGACACTGTGAGGCTTTTCAAACGGCTTGGATGTTGGGCTCGAACCGACGACCGCTGATTAACGGTCCGCGCCGTTCGTGGGATCCGAGCGTTTCCCTCACGATCACAAACGGTGCTTCGTCGCAACATCGATCCTCGAGAATATCTACGGAAACCGGCGAAACCTGACGGTCGGACGCTGGTATCCGGGTTCGCCGGCGAGGGGGCGAGTCGGGGCGGCGGGCTCGGTTGTGCATTCCGGCAGGCTGACCACAAATGTTGCGAGGGGTCGGTTGCTTTCGTGCAGGCCCGCGGGACCTGCCGGACGCCATGCGGCGTTCTCATGAATTTCTCAAGGAAGCATAAAAGCGAGTGCGAACTAGCCCGCTTTAACGACGGGCGAAAGCCCGAAACCGTGCGCTCTTTTGAAAACTTCAGGAGGTACGCAATGATACGGAGATCACTCCGGCATCTCGTTACCGCGTTGACGCTGCTCGTTGCATTCGTTTGCCAGGAAACATGGGCACTGGCCGGCGTGACGGGCGGTCTCACGGGAAGCATCACCGATGCCGACACGTCTGCTCCCGTTGGAGGGGCGCAAGTTACCGTAACGAGCCCCTCGCAGTCCGCCACAACGACGACGGACGCCGCGGGGCACTTCGGGTTTCTGACGCTCGCACCTGACACCTACACGATAACCGTCTTAAAAACCGGTTACCAACCGGAGAGCGTTCCCGGGCAGGTTGTTTTCGCCGACACCGTTCAATCGGTGCCGGTGCGCGTGCTCAAGACGCTCAGGACGATCGCACGCGTTACCTCAACCGCGGGTAGCGCATTAGTTAAGTCCGGCACGACGGCGGACGTCTACTCGATCAACGCCTCGACGCAGGCCGCCACCGCGGCGCTGGGCGGCGGCGGACTCATCAATCAGGCCTATTCCGCTATTTCAACGGTTCCAGGCGCGTATGTCATTCCAAACCAGACCGGCTACTACGCGACGATCAATATCCGCGGCGGCGACTACGACCAGGTCGGCTACGAGTTCGACGGCGTGCCCGTCAACCGTTCGTTCGACAACTATGCGTCGAGTTCGGCTTCGTCGCTGGGCAACGCGGAAGTCCAGGTCTATACCGGCGCGAATCCCGCAAACTCCGAAGGCCAAGGCCTCTCGGGCTTCGTCAATCAGGTCATTAAGACCGGAACCTTCCCCGGCTACGGGACGGCGAATCTGGGAATCGGAACGCCATCGTTCTATCATCGAGCGGCAATCGAAATAGGCGGCTCGACCCCGGACCGTCTCTTCTCGTACTACGTCGGCATCGCCGGCCTGAACCAATCGTACAGCTACATCAACGGTAATAACGGCTCCGAGTACGATAATTGGCTCGGTCCGGTAATGGGCATCGTCGGTAACCCGATCGACGGGAACCCAAACCCGTACAGCCAGAAGTTTGCGCCGGGCTGGTCGCTGTTTTACGGCGGCTTAGGCAATACGTATTTTCCGCTCGGACCGACTAACTGGCCGAACAACGGCTCGTCTCTCGGGACGGCGTCGATCTACGGGCGCGACACGGTCGTCAACCTCCACATCGCCATTCCGCATCGCAACGACGCGGGTCGCGACGACATTCAGCTGCTTTACGACGATGAGTCGCTGAAAAATCAGTTCTACTACGGCGCCGATGCCTTCGCCTCACCGTTTTGCACGGGGCAAGCCGCCCAATCGGGAGCCAATTGCATGTACGCCGTCAACGGCGAGACGATATCCACGCTGACCAACGGCGCCGTTCCGTACGGGACGTCCCTCCCGGTGACGTTCACGAACACCTACACCTGGGGATGCGGATCGTCCGTCGGCAAAACGTTCAGCTCGACGGGGCTCAACAGCCTAGGGGGATGCGTGAAGCCCTACGGTTTTCCCAATGGCACCAACGTCGGCTCGCCGACGAACCCTTCCACGATACCGGCCGGATCGCCGGATAATTCGTATAACGACACCGCCATTACGAAGATTCAGTACACGAAGAACTTCGGCTCGACCGCGTTTCTTCGTCTCTACGGCTTTACTTTCTACAGCGACTGGTTCCTCAATGGCCCCTACAACACGGGTTTTTGCTACTTCTTCTGTCCGCTCGCGCCCGACTACGAGTTGAACACGCACTCGCGGGGCCTCAGCCTCGAGTTCCAAGATCAGATCAACGAACAGAATCTCCTCACGGTTGCGGGTTCGTTTACAACGGCGCGAATCGTGCGCGATAACAACGGCTTCTATAACCTGGGTGGTGAGGGCAACTACGCCAACGTCGTGAACGCGAACGACCCCTACGCGGGGTACTGTTACGCCCCGACCACGAGCACTCCGAAAAGTGGCGTCGTGAATTGTGACCTCACCAAGACCCCACTAAGCCCGGGCTACAGCGTGCCCTCACTCGCAGGTGCAAACTGCGCGATTCCGGGTAAGCCGTCCGCCGGCACCGCATGCACGTACCTGCTCGACGAAAATGGTCTCAATGGTACCTACAGCGGTACCATCCCGAACTTCTACGGCGCCTCCATCACCGACCAGTACCGTCCGACTGACAAGTGGCTGTTGAACGTCGGCATCCGGCTCGATAGCTTCGGTTTCGTCGGGCAGAACACGGCTACGCCGCCCCTTGGCGGCTCGGCTGCGGCGCGGCAGTTCTGGTTCAACGCATACAACTTAGACAATTGCGTGATCAACTCGAGCGGAGCGCCGGAAGCGAACCCAACCCCGGGGGCAGCGTGCCCGGCGGGAAGCCATACGGCCAACGTGCAGAACACTCCAGCGAACTTTACATACAATATCTACCAGCCTCGCGTTGCTGGAACGTACACGTCGAATCCCAACGATGTCTTCCGCTTCTCTTACGGCCGCTATACGGAAGCGCCTAACACCGCTTTCGAGCAGTACAACACTCGCCAAGAGGACTTGGCGGATTACATCGGATCGCATTTCCTGCAGTTCGGCCGCAATAGTCCAGGATATCCGATTCTGCCGCCGACGTCCATCAACTACGACCTCTCGTGGGAGCATCGTGTAAAGAATACCGACTGGTCGTTCAAGCTCACGCCGTTTCTGCGGCAGACCCAAGATCAGATCCAGCAGTTCTTCCTGATCCCGCAAAACGGCTTCGTATCCGGCTTGAACGTCGGCAGCCAGCGCAGCGAAGGCGTGGAGTTCCAGCTGCAAAAGGGCGACTTCTCGCGCGACGGTATCTCTGGACTGCTATCGTTCGCCTACACTAACTCCTACGTCCATTATGGACCGATCGCCTCCGGTGCGTCGGGATCGACGGTACTCGCGCCGATCAACAACTCGATCGCTCAGTACAATGCGTACACGAAATACTGCGCGACGCATCCGGGCGGCGCGAATACCATGTGCGGCGGCAGCACGACAAACGGGATGACGGCCAAGGCCTGCTATACGATATACGGCAGCCCGGTGGCGGGACTCCCCAACGGGCGCTGTCCAAGCGGCGACATCGCTAATCCGTATTGGAACGCCCCGCCCCAAACGCTCGTCAATACTGGTCAAAACTTCCCGACCTACGACACGTTCCCCGGCTCGCTCGGACTAGCGGCGCAGGGCTTCGGCTCGCCGTACGTCGGAACGCTCCTAGTGAACTACAAGCACCAGAAGTTCGCAATAACGCCGTCCCTACAGTTCCAGGGTGGCGGAAAATACGGTATCCCGATCACCGAAGGCGGAATCAACCCGGCGAGCGTTGGGCCGCCAACTTCGACTTCTTCGGGGACGCCGGTCTGCGCGCCGCTCGCGGGTGCCGGCGATCGTTACAATGCCTCAACGTGCACCGGCGTCGTCGATATCCCAAATCCCTACACGGGAGTGTTCGATCCGATCGGCGCGTTTACGGAACCCAACGAGCTGATCGCCAACTTGCAGCTCTCCTACGACGTGAGTCCGCGGATTCAGCTCGTGGGCGCGCTGACGAACATCGTCAACTACTGTTGGGGCGGAACGAAAGAGCCGTGGACCTTTAACGACGGCAACATCTGCGGGTACAGCAACGTCCAGGGCACGGTCTACCCCGTCGCTCCATACGGGACGCCGGGCGCGATCGTCAATCCGCCGGGCTATAATGGATCGCAGATCCAGCCGTTCCGGAAGTACCCGTATGAGCCGGAGCTGGGGCCTGCGATCGTCTCGGCGTTAAACGGCTCGTATAAAACGCCGATCCAGTTCTACTTCACGGCAAATCTCAGACTGTAAGCGATAACGCGCTTAGGAGCTGCGAGGCCTCCGTCGCACGACGGGGGCTTCGTTCTTGCGGGCGTACTGGTTGCGGCGCCAGTCACAAAACGTTTCACTATCTCGAAGAACGGAGTCCCCTCATGAATCGTCTTGTTACGTTGTTAGCGCTGGAAATGGCTTTGGGTGGCCCAGCTTCTGCTAACATCATCAACCCATATGGCAACCGTTGAGCGGTCACTAGTCGCGGATGGCTTGCGACTCCCGATATGGTCGACCAACGGCTCGGCGATACTCAGTAGAGATGGGGCCCCGCTCGACTCACCTAAGGGTGAGTGATGAAAGTCAGTCGCACCGTACGCTTCTCGCCGGGATGAAAGTAATAATCGCTCACGCCAGCGCCCCCGAGGGTCGGATTGATTAAAGGGTTTCGCGCATACGCAGGGTTGCGGGCATCCTGCGGGAGCCACGACTGGTAGTAATACTCTACGTCGTTGGTCTGCGCATTGAAGATGTTAAAGACGTCCGCTTGGAGGTCATATCCGCGGTGCGTCTTCCACGTCCCCTGGGCATCGTACGTGACCGACGCCGCCGAGACGGCGTCACCTTCTTGATCCAAAACGCGGGGCCCGAAGTAGCGCAGCCGTAGGCTCGCAGCGTAGTTGGGCTGGTCCACCGTGACCCCGGCCGCCGTGACGGCGTCGATCGACTCCGGCACGTACGTTCCCTGATTGTCGGGGTCGTCGAGAAAACGCGCGTTCGAGGTTGCAATATCGGCGTCGAGCGTCAGCCACGGCAGGGGCTGGTAGAAGTTGGCAAACTCGATGCCGCGCCGCATCGTGGGACCTCCCGCGTACGTTACACCGGCATCGCCGTCGAAGATTAGTTCCGAGTTGAGATGCAGCTGCCAGAAAGAAATCGTGCTGTTCAACCCGCCGCGCGAATAACGATAACCCAGCTCCGTTCCTTCTGCGCGAACCAGCGGCGGGTTCTGGAGCACCGGTTGTCCCAAGGAGTTATAAGTCACTTGAGTCTGGGGATCGAGCGTGTCCGTCACTCCGCGCGCATCGTTGCTATGAAAACCCTGTCCCCAGTCCGCGTAGAGCTCCTGATATGGCGACAAGGTATACGCCGCGGTGAACTTCGGGAGAACGATGCCCGAAACGACTCGGCCGGAGTCAGCGCCGACGCTGTCGGCCACGTCGAAGTCATAAACATCCGTGCGCAGCCCCGGAGTGAACTGCAGGCGCTGCCCTACCCGAATGAGGCTCTGAACCCAAGCGTATGCATCGCGCTCGACCACGTGCGCGAGACTGAGCGTGCCGTCGGGATACGCTACTTGATCGTGCCCGAGAAAGAGCCCAACCTCGGGGACGTTGTCGTTGCGCACACCGAGCCCGGCGGTCGTCGTAACCCTGCCGTTAGGATTGAGGCTCCGCGAAATATTGAGCCCTGAGACGAACCGCCGGTCGAGTTGTTCGCGTTGGTCGCCGCAGGCGAAGACGAACGGATTCGGCGTCACCGTGTGCGGTGGGGCGTGTGCGGCACCCGGAACGTCGTTCGCCGGGCAGTACGAGATGTAACTGTTGACGTGCAGTGGTCCAGGATTGCAGTTTATGTACCCAGATGTGCAGGTGATCGGGTTTCGCGTGACGTTGTAATAATCGGTCGCGTCGTCTAAGTAATAGGTGAAGTCGGAGAAGAGATTGAGATACTGTTGGAACCCAAACGCGTTGACTTGGGTAGCTCCGCGAGCGTCGCTCTCTTGCCATTGGCTCGCGAGCGAATAGCGATACGTCGTGCCGCCATCCCATGGATCGATCAAGCCATAGGGGCTCAGTTCGCCCGCGGCCACGAGCCGCTCCGGAATCTGATCGCTGGATTGAAAAGCCCCGTGATATCCCATCCCGGTAACGCTGAAGTTGGTGTTGGCAGTGGAGCGGCTCCAGCGTAATGCGCCGTTGAACTTTCCGTATTCGTCGGGGCGAATAAACGAGCCGTTGTCGTGGTAAACCTGGAATGCATAGAGTAAGTTTCCTGCACCGACGCGTGGAGAAGCCGCGATGAGGACGTTTCCGTAGCCATAATCTCCAATCCCAAGCTCCGTCAGCGGCGCATGTAGTGTATTCTTGTAGTAAACTGTGTACGCGCCGGCGGCGGAGAAATCGCCGTTGTACGCATAGTAGGGCCCTTTCTCGAAGTCGACGTAGCTAACGAGCTCGGGGATCAGCCAGTTGATATCGGAGTATCCTTGGCCGTGCGCGTGAGTCGGAAGGTTAATCGGCGTTCCCACGATCGTGCTCTCCAGGTCGGTGCCGTGATCGAGCTGGAAGCCGCGCAGGTAATATTGGTTCGCCTTACCCTCGCCGCTGTGCTGGCTGATGAGCAGCCCGGGAATCGCCTCCAGGATTTCGCCCGGGCGCAGAACGGGGCGCGTCTTGATTTGCTCTTGGTCGATCGATCCCATCGAGGCGGCAGGCACTTTACCAACCAGATTTTGATTGCGGCCGTGCGAAATAACATGCCCGATCGTGCGATACCGGTTCGCTCTTTTTATCACCGGTTTCGGACTCGGTTTGGGGCTGGGAGTAGGTGATAGGGCGACGGTGAAGAGGAGGGACGCCAGCATCGTTTTACCTCAATCCTCAAGCAAGCGAGCCTGCGCGGGCTAATAACCAGTTGCCCGCATCCGTTGTCAGAACGATAATACGTGCTATGTGGATTCATTTGTCTGTGTTGTAGACAAGTAACGTCACCGGTGAAGGCCTTCACTGACTTGCTTCGAGCCTTCTTTATCGACGCTCAAGATTTGCTAGGGCCAGCCTTTTATGGGCGGCTCAACCGTCGCGATCGTCGATTTATGTAGTTTCGTTGCACTGGTTTACGAACTTCCGAAGTGCTCCAACGCTCAGACGGGTCGCACGGTCGTCTTGATGCCGGGCCGTGACCGCTTCTCGCAGCGACACTGACACTCGGCTAACCCCTAAGCGATCGAACGCGATCGCCGTAACCGCTGAACCCCAAGCGAGGTCCATTATGTTTTTCGAAAACCGATGTCATCTATGACCTCGGACCGTTCGATCTCGACCCCTGCGCGTCCGAACTTCGGCCCTTCGATATCGGCACCCTTAACTACACCGAAGCCGACGACGGCTTGAGCAAACAGTGGGAAGGCTTCGTTTGGTGCAATCCGCCCGACGGTCCACACGTTGGCGCATGGTTAGACCGGATGCAGGAGCATAAAAACGGTCTCGCACTCATCTTTGCGCGAACGGATACAAGAGCCATGAACTTGACGCTTCACGTGGCTGACACAGCGTTCTTGCTTGCCGGCCGTGCCGTCATTGCGGATGAGATGAGAAGGCCGGCCCGAAGACGGACTTCTGAACGAAAGTCGAGGTGCAAAGTTGCTAGGTTCTGGCGCCGCAAAGACCTTCAGATTTTCTTCACACAATTGTGCGACGTTCGCGGTGCTATGATTGGGGCCACCATGAGACGAACGATCCTTTGCGTTTTCCTTGCTGGGTGCGCGAGCGGCGCAGGATCCTTGCCGCTGGAGAATCCCGCCGCGCTGCTGTCGCCGTTGACGCGGCAATCCGTTTGGTCCGTTGTCGATAGTCCCAACGCTCCGCCGGGCACCGATGGCCTGTACGACGACCAGCTCAATGGCGTCAGCGGCACGGGGCCCAACGACGTCTGGGCCGTCGGCGACGTTTGCTGTTACCCTCAAGGCACGCAAGAGTACTACCACGGCTTGATCTTGCATTGGAACGGGTCAAAGTGGAGGGTCGTTCCTTTTGCAAAGGACGAGCCGGCCGACACGTATCTCCATGGGGTTGCGGCCGTTTCGCCAAATGACGCTTGGGCCGTCGGCAATGCACCGTATCCAAATAATCAGGCTGTGGCCGAACACTGGAACGGCAAGAAGTGGAGCGCCGTTCCGACGCCGTATATTTACAACAACGGCGAGCTGCTTTCGGTCGTCGCGATATCCTCGAACAACGTGTGGGCGGCGGGCGAAGGGAACTTCTCAGCAATTCTCGAGCACTGGAATGGAACGTCCTGGAGCTTCGTTCCCGCTTATACGTATGGCCTAACGATTCTTACCTCGATTGCCGCCACGGGTCCCAATGACGTCATGGCCATAGGCACCTACTATTCGATCAGTTCGTTTCTTTTTGCCGAGCATTGGAACGGCTCGGCATGGACCTATGAACCACCGGTCAACAGCTTTTACAGCGCCGGGTTTTACGGCCTCACCGCCGTCTCGCGCGATCGTTATTGGGCAGTCGGATACGGCGAGCCGAGCCAAGCACAACAAGTGCCGCAAACCGTGACCGAGTATTGGAATGGTTCCTGGAAGCTCGTTCCGAGCCCAAACAAAGATCCCAAAGGCAGCTACATACTCAACAACACGCTCTACGGCGTGGCGGCCGAATCGCCGAAGGATGTCTGGGCGGTGGGAGCCTGGACGTATTATCCGGGGAGCGGTACCTTCCGCAGTCTCTTCGAACGCTGGAACGGAAAAGCGTGGAAGGTGCAACAGGGACCTCCGTCGCTGGAATCGAGCAACAACTCCGCAGAGAACGAACTGCTCAATCTGACGAAACTGCCTTCGGGTCAGCTATGGGGAGTCGGAAATCAAACCATTCCCCCCAACTGCTGCTCCGAGACTCTCACCGTTCAAGGAAGACCCTGACTCAACGTCATTCTGAGCGAAGGCGCGAAGCGCGGGGGCCGAAGGATGACCGGCGATGCCCCGTAATCTATCGTGTGCCCGCGGGCACCCGGGCGCGGTATTCCTGTTCCAGATCGCGTCAACGTTCACGATGACGACGGGTCGCAGCGTCATCCTGACCAACGGCGCGAGCGCGCGCAGCGTGTTTTGGGCGGTTGGCAGCTCAGCGACGTTCGGAACGGGCTGTTCCTTCTATCGCAATCTTCTCGCCCAATCGATTTAGTATGGCGACCGGCGCAGCCATGGTCGGCAGAGCGCTTGCCCGAGTGGGAGCAGTAACGATGCAAAGAACGCCATAGTGAAGCCCGGCAGCTAAATATCGGGACTCACTCCGATGCGTGGACGAGAAGCGTCGCGACTAGTGCCGCGAAGGGCCTTCGTCCGCGGGCTGTTCCGAGTGGCTACGGCTCCGTGAGGCTTGGCGATCGGGACACTCCGCAAGAGCAACGCAATCCAGGAGAGAGCTGCGAGTTGTCGGCGCCTTCGTTCCGTCAGAATCAGGCTATTACCATTGTCAAGGGGAGGTTTGTCCAGCTTATTCTCCCCAAGCTAGTTGCTAGACGCGCGCTCCTCTACCGCTAATAATGTTGAAGATAATGAGGACTACGGCGATGACCAACAAGAGATGAATGAGTCCGCCGCCGAAATGTAAGGCGAATCCGAGCAACCATAAAACAAATAGCACCACGATAATTGTCCACAAGAGACCTGCCATGTTCCCTTACCTCCATTACTCGACTACACGCGCAGAGGTTATATCGCCGGCGGCGTTTTGGCTGCAGCCGTGACGGGCCGGACGGAGATAGCCTGCGCCGTTGCCTCCCTTGAATAACGCTGCCAGGAATTCCCCCCAACTATACAAGAGGCAAAAGCGTCGAGATTACTGTGCCCTTCGTCGCGAATCGGTCACTGTGCGCCCTGCGGGCGGTGAAGGCATGGCTCGGCGCCTCCGGTATCGTCGCCGGTCCGCTGTTACGTTCGTTCTAGCTTTAGCGTGAAATGCTTGAGGATCGATGAGAACGAACTCGGCGTGGCGCTAGGGAAATTCGGCAGGGGCGACTCCAACACCCTCGCAATCACAGGAAGGATCCGAGCGCAGGATCCGGATCGCCGAGCCGCCTGCGGGATAGGCGTATTCTTCCGTTTGATGATTTGCCCAATCCGAAATGTAGAACCGCTTTCCATCGCTAGTCAGCGCAAGACTGTCGGCAAGCTGCGTATCGTTCAGGGGGCGTTGAAATAAGGGATAGCATCCTGGAGTTTTTCGTAGGGGCTGCAAAAATGTCGAGCTGGTCGCTCGACCCATCGAGAATGGCGACATTATCGTTGGTATCGATCTGGATTCCGGATGGAAAGTTGATCGCATATTGCGGCGTCAACTCCAGAATCGACTTAGCGCTGCAGCCGCCCACGATCGCGCCGATCTGTGTCCGCTCGAACTTACTCAAACCGCCGACATACAGGTTCCCGCTATCATCGAACGCGCCGGAAAGACCGGTTCGGAAGATCGGCACCGTGGCGCGCGGGGACGTGAAGTGACCCTTAGCGTTGAAATGCGCCGTCGATCGGAACGTGCAGCCGGAGTATTGCGACCCGTTACAGATATTAACAACCGCCAGAACACCTCCGCGCGTCACCGCAACGGCGGTGGGCAGGCCGTCGGGATCGGGAATCGTCGCGATGGGAGCGCCGGTGTAAGACGGCGCAAACTCTTCGACGTCGTGGCCATCGGTATTGGCGACATACAGATTCCCGGAGCTATCGGTGGTCAGGCCTTCGGGCTCGTTGAAACCGGTGATTTGCCCGATTTGCCGCGTGCCGCTAAAAACATCGACGGCTCCAGTGAGATAGTCCGATACGAAAGTGTAATGCCGGCCACCGTGCGCATCTATCGAGCTGACGACAACGGGCTGCGTGCCCGAGGTCAGTTGCGAACCGCCGCCCGCGCAACCGCCTATGACGGCGAGGCTCGCGATCGCTAGGCGGCTAGTTTTCAGGATCGACATCGCGCTAATCTCCTAATGGGCGCTCATGGTTGGGTCATCTATTCCAAATCATATGTGTGAACTGCTTTCGCTGGAAAGGGCCAGCACTTTTGTTGCAGCATTGGCTAGGGCCCCTGGCTTATCGCCCCGCTTGGTACCCACTGGTGGCTTCTTCGCGACGGTCATAATTTCAGCGAGTTCGGCCTTCCCGATAATCATGAGGGCCGCCACCACCTGTTCGAACTGAGACGCGTCTACGGCCGTCTTCTTCGCGCTCTCGCCCATGTAAGCGGTATAACATGCATGGTTTCTTTGCGGAGCGCATCTTGTGCTTCGTCGAACTGTCCCGTGGTGGCACTCCCATGTATCCCAATCGCTTGCCAAGCCTTAGCGCAACTGCCCCGATATTGCTACCGCGCAAGCATTGCGGCCGCTGCCCGGGAACTTCGCGGCGCTGCTGTTCACACTTGGGATGGTAGGAACAGGCATCTTGGCGGTTCCCGTGATAGCCGGCTCGTCGGCATACGTCGCTGCGGAGACTTTTCGCTTTCGTTCGGGTTTAGGTGAAAAACCGAAACGAGCCGTCAACTTTTACGCCGTCATCGCGGGCGGCATCCTGATCCGGATTGCGATAGACTTGCTACGGATCGACCCGATTAAAGCGTTGTTTTGGTCGGCGGTGCTCAACGGCGTCGCTGCGGTGCCGCTCATCGGCGTCATCGTGTGGATTGCAACCGATGCTGAACTGATGGGCAAATGGCGAAGTTCGCTGCTTGCAAGGGCATGGGGTTGGGCGACATTCGTGCTCATGGGCGCGGCTGCGGCAGGCATGTTCCACTTCATCGCACGAGGGTCGTGAACAAAGCGAGCGTTCAGAGCCGCGGCGACGCCGCCGCGTTGTGGGCGACAAAATATTGGTGTCGCGTATACCTATAGCTGTTACGTGGCGCAATCCTAAGACCTCAAAAGCGTAGACGGTCACCGTTCTCCTCTGAAGAGGTTTTCCGGGCAAGTGAACGGCAGATCGTGCAGTACTGATCGGCGCCCTTGAGCGAATGCTCCTCTTCGTGGTGAACCTCGGCCCACGCATGAGTGCGACGAAAGGCACGCCTGCGCTCTCGCTCGCGCCACGCCTGAATGAATGCCACGATTGTCGCAATAACGATCACGGCGGCCAGCACCGACAGAATCCAGAATAAGTGGGTCACCACTCCCAGGAACAACATACCGGCGACGACCACTATAGTCCACAGAATGGCGGGGGCAAGCACTTTGCCGGCGCGAAACGCCGCGCCTCGGTCCAGCCGCTTCATGCGCAAGAAAAGTGCTACAGCGCAGCGAAATCAACGACAATCCGGTCGAGCCCAGGGAAAACGTGCGCGGCCCCCGGTAAGTCGGTTATCGACTTCCGTGCATACTGTGCCAGTTCGCTTTCGTCAGCACCTTGTCCAAGTTCAATAAGGCTATCGGCTGCCGGGTTGTAACGAAGCGTTAGAGTCTGCCCGTCAAACGAGTTTATCTCTAGGCCGTGTTCGGCCAGCTTTGCTGTATACGCATTTCTTTCATCATTTTCCATAATGCCATTCTACTCGAACACGCGGCCAGCATCGCATCAAATGCTAGGGGTCGTTTATGCCTGCGCTTCGACAATCTTGAAGAGGTGGTCGAAGTTGACAATATGGAGAAGGTGTCGGGCGTGCTTGTTGACGCCAAGTAGCGTGACACGGTGTTGCTTGAGACGCAAACGCAAGGCTTCAATCTGATGGAGAAACGTCGAGTCGATATACGTCACCTTCGTCATGTCGATCACTACGGCGCCATCCGGAGCTAATGCCCCAAACAGTGCGGCTAGGGTGTCCTTGTCGGCCATATCATACTCGCCTGCAAGCTGTAGGCGGCGAGTGCCTTCGTGGGCGCGGTCCATTGCTACGCGGTCCTTCTCTCGCGGAGATGCGGATTGGCCGCCACGGGACCTCGGTCAAAGCGAAGTAGGTAAGGATACAATGGTAACACCAAGCGCCCCCTGAGAGAATCGTGGTTTTGGGGGGGGCGAGACCGGGCTACGCGATGAATCGGCGGAGCTGTTTAAGGCCAGCGCGGATGCGCGTTTTCACTGTGCCGAGGGCCGTCGCTCGGCGTAAAGCAATCGCTGAATGGGACCGCTCGGCAAAAAACGACTCGAATAACAAGGTGCGGCTCTCGTTACCAAGCCGGTCCAGGGCTCGGACCAGGTGGCCGTACTCAATGTTTTGAAGCGCCTCGACTTCGGCGCTGATCACGGCGATCGGCTTTGCGTGTTCAGACTCGAAAAAGGCGCGTTCGCGGTGTTGGCGCCTCACATGGTCGATCGCGATGTTTTGAGTAACGACCGAGAGCCACCCTTTGAGGTTCGTATTGTGTAGGGTCGCACTGAGCGCCCACATCTTGCAGAAGGCGGCTTGAACGACGTCCTCCGCCTCACAGGAGTCACGCGTAATACGAAGCGCGATCGCGAATGCGAGCGGCCGTAACCGAAGGAAAAGGGTGTCAAATGCGGCTTCGCCTGCAAGAACACCCACAGTATCACAAGCCATGTGTGCTGCTCCAAATCAACAACGAGACGAATCTTGTCGTGTGAGCAACTTCCCATGTGAAAGTATGATTAAACGCCAAGCAACGCACATCCGAATGCGCAGGCGATGCCGTTGTTTCAGCACAATATGAAAATAAAGAAACCGCTCGCCCGCTTAACTATTAGTCTGACTGATACACTGTTGAATCGCCTGGCTGACTTACGCAGTCGTCATGCAGTTTCGATTTCAGCCGTTTGCGAGATTGCGATTCGCAGCTATCTCGACGCTCATTCGGATGGCGATCTTGGCGAACAGCTTCGGGCCGCGGGAGCCGTACGGCGTCGGTCGCCCTTGCGCGGCCGCTAGGTCGGGGCAATCCCGCGATCAGGCTAAGGAAAGCCTACATAGGTGGTTTCATCATCTTAGCGCCCATCGCGTCTGCTTTCGACTTGCACATCATCTTGATATTGTTCTTCGTCATCGTCGCGTGCATTTGGGATTGCGACATTCCCGCCATTTTCATTTTCATTTGCGCCTGGGTCATGTACATCTTGGTAGTCATGTTCACGCCAACGATCGAATCGCTAGAAGCACACTTTGGCATGGTCATCGACGATTGCATGCTATCCGCGGCGAAGGTCGGCTGTGCGGTTGCGACAAACGCTCCCGCAGCGAAGAGTAGTGTTGCGGCAAAATATTTCAAATTATTCTCCTCAGGGCAGATTTTAGCTAAACGGCGTTCCGTTCAATATGATATACGCGCGACGAACGCTATTGGATGTACTCGATCGCACAAATAAGCATCAACTGCCTCGAAGTCCCCCAAACGCCTAGGTCTGAGTGACTGCCTTTTCCGAGAGCAGTTACGAAGAGCTAAATCGCGCCGAAGTCTACCACAATCCTATCAAGCCCGGGGAACATCCTCTCGGCCTCAGGTAGGTCATCTAGCGACTTCCGCGCGTATTGCGCGAGTTCGTTTTCATCTGCGCCAGGCCCATCTCCAACAATGTGATCTGCCGCAGGATTGTAGCCAAGCGTTAGAGTCTGCCCGTCCAACGAGTGGATCTCCAGGCCACGCTCGGCCAGTTTTGCCGTATAGGCGTCCCGGTCGTCGCGTTCCACGATGACCTTATACCCGAATCCGCACGGAGGCTTCATGGAACCCGCTTCAGCGATTCCGAACCTAACTTCACAAGCGCCAACGCTGCCTGAACGGACGTAACAGCAACATGAATGAACAGCAAAAGGCGGGCTAATCGTCTGTATGCCGACTCGCGGAGGGTCAGGTCTCGACTACCTGACGACACGCCGAAAGCCGGAAATAGCCACGGGAGGTATCTCCGACGTTACCAAAGCCTGCCTGCAAGAACACCTCGGGGGCTATCCGCACGTCGTGAAGCTCTGCTCCGAGGGTAACGTAGTTGAATGCCGCAATCAACTCTAAAGAAGCCCACGAACACCCCGGTGACGAGCCCTACGTTCTTTGGGTTGACGACGACGTTTGGTTTACCGGGCGTCACGTCGATACCGCGGTGAGCATTCTGGAAGCGAACCCCGGTGTTGACATGGTGACCGCACTCGCACCGCACAGGTGCGCGTATAAGCGACAGCAACGCATACATGCTGAATGACCCCGCGTGCGCAATCTCCCCAATGGCTTTGCAACACGGTGAACTCGCTACGGTGAGCTATTGCGGCTTCCACTTCATCCTTCACCGTCTGGCTTTACTTGATCGCGTCGGCCCCGACCCATTCAACGAACAGGGGGGCATGGCCGAGGACTGGGCTTTTTGTGACCGCGTGCGAAGTGCCGGTTCTGATTGTCACCGAGAGATCGCTGCTCGTCGGTCACTACGAAGTCGAAGACGGACTCGTGTACTTCATACACAGACCGCCAACGATCCCGAACGGCGCAGATCGGCCGCTTCCAATTCCGAAGGGTCGTACGCTCCGAACCCGCACCTGCAGCGTGATTATGGCGTGGTGGTAAACCGCTTGTTCGTGGACAGCAAGCCGGAACTCAACGCGGCATAGCGAAGCAGCCGCCCTAAGATGGCTGCTAAACCCAAACCGAAGCGACGGCTACTCAAGGCTGAGATAATACCGGACCCTAGTCGGCCGGACGAGTACGAAGGAGGCATGCCGTGGGGCGGTATCTATCGAGAGACGTACTCGCGTGCTCCCGGCACCGGCAGCTACGACACGATAAAGCGGAAGGGTTACACGTACCTCCGCGGGCGCATTTGGGCTGAGGACAGCAAGGGCGTTCGTCGTCGTATCGAAGTCACCGGCAAAACCGAAGCCGAGGTCACTCGCAAGATAAAAGAACTCAAAGCAGCCCCCGCACGATCGGGCGCGAAGAGGCTAATGATCGGTGACTTCCTGACAGAACAGTTCCTCCCCGCGGTGAAGCTACGCGCAAAGGCCAACACGTACCGCGGCTACGAGTCAGCGATTCGGCTCCATATCGTTCCCGATATCGGCAAGGCGAAGCTGGCAGCGTTGAAACCGACGCACGTTGACGCGTGGCTCTCCGACCTCGACGCCAAGCCGAGGGCAAAGCAGAACGCCTTCGTAACTCTGAAAGTCGCCCTTAACTATGCGGTGCGCGACCTCGGCCTTCTCGATCGAAACCCTATCGACCGCATGATGGCCCCGAGAGCGTCAAAACGCGAGCAGCATATTCTGACTCTGACGGAAGTCAGGAAACTCCTCAAGGCTGCTCAAGGCTCGCAGTGGTATCCGCTGATGTATCTCGCGATCGCGACCTCCATGCGTGAGGGCGAACTCTTTGCGCTCGGCTGGCGCGACGTTGACCTAAAGCGAGGAATGCTGTACGTAAGGCAGGGCATCGGCAACGTCTACGACGACGAAACCGAGTCCGGATACAGGCGAGCTATGACCACACCTAAGACCGACGCTTCGCGGCGGCGCATAGACCTTAGTGCCGAGGCGATCGCGCTGCTCAAGACGCATCGTAAGTCACTAGATGGCAAACCAAACCCGGACGGCCTCGTATTCCCCAACGAAGCCGGATCATTCGTGCACGTCTCCAACTTCCACCGCCGCGTATGGGCACCGCTTCTTGAAAAGGCTAAGCTGCCGCACTGCAAGTTTCATTCGCTGCGTCACACTGGAAAAAGCATCCTAGCGCAGCAAGGACTGAGCTTGTTGCAGCGACGGCTCGGACACAGTACTCCGAACGTCACAATGGCAGTCTATTCTCACGCAGGAGCCGAGGAAGGGCGGAAAGGCGCTGCGCTTATCGGCTCGCTGCTAGGTGGGGAAAAAGCAGGGGAGACTCGCACTAAAGCGACAGCGAAGGGCCGGGTCAGGACAAGCAAAAAAGCCTGATACTATCAGACTTTTTGAAATGGATCCGGATGTTGGACTCGAACCAACGACCCGCTGATTAACAGGCACTTCATGGGGTGCGCGGATACGGAAAACTTGGCATTTTTTCGTCCGCTGTGGCGCTCAAGTATCCCTAGTTGGAGTGCGGTGGCTACACGACGGCGAGTTTATGAGTAACGCCGTTAGGTGGAAACGCGGCGGGCAGCGTCTTGTTCCACAGCGTAAAGGCCACGGGTTTCGCTGGCGCGCACAATTCAGCCAAGCAAACCGCCTGCCTTAAGCAGGCGCGGAGGCGCAGGATCGCCTCGGAACTCCCATCCGCAGACCTTCGCGATCAGAGCGGCGGCTCTAACACTCTGCGCGTCCTCACCGTAGAGCGCGGTTCGGCATTGGCGCGAAAGGATCGCTTTACGATCCGCGTCGAGCCGGGCTAGGTCGCGCTTCAAGATCGCTTGTACGCCGGGCGTCTCGAAGACGCGCGCGACGTGATCCCAATACGTCTTCAGGTTGTTCGGCGGCAGCCTGTTCATGGCCGGGAAGCCGAGGCGAATGAGCGCACGGCCCGCGTCGCCCCACTCGGCAACGAATGCGCGCGCGGCCAGAGGATCGCGGATTTCCTGCGGCAACATTTCCCAATCGTCGATTGTGCGCGGCTTGGTTAAACCGAGCAACGCCCGTAGGTCTTCAACCTCCCGCCGAAGCTCGCGCCGCGTCATCGCCTACAATCATAGCAGGCTCACGCGATTCGCGAAAACGACTCTCTCGCGGCATGCACCCAGCCCCAACACGCGCGCGGGCGCGGGAAGTGTGATGCACCACCCCTCGGCGGCGCGACGGCTGCTCACGCGACTCACTTTTCGAGTATCCGCCCGGAAAAAAAATTCCGAACCATTTTTTGTGGCGGTTAGCGCCACACGCTAAGCTGCATGCCAGCTATGCGCGTCGATTCGAAGCCGTAAAGCGCAACGGTCTCGCTGCCGCGAAGCCGTGCATGGGGGCAGAGGCGCGGGCGAAGGCTTTAGTGTGACGGTGCGACCGAAACAGTCACACCCGAGACCAGGGGATAGAGCGTTTCCCCTACCCTTTGTATAGTGCGATCGGGATCGCCGCCCTTGGGATACGACCAGAGAAAGGCAGCCTCATAGTGGCGCTTCGCGTGCCCCACCCCGATGATTGACTTCCCTTGGATCCACGTCTCACCGGAGTAGTTATTCTCCCGAGTGCTCAGTGTCGTGCTACTTACAACCGTGGCGCTGCTGCCGGCGATGCGCAACCGGTACAAGGAGATCGCTTTTCGATAGGGGTCCGACGTTACAGCCACGTGTTTTCCGTCCCACTGCACGGTCGGCCAGATGTTATCACTGCTATACAGCTTCGCATCGAGCGTGATACGCTCAAAATCGGCGCTCCGCTCCGACAATCGAACCAAGGCAAATTGGTCCCCGTATTGACTATCTACGGCTGTGAGATAGAGGTTACTCCGATCATCGTAGCCGCAATAGGCGAAGCTAAATTCGGAACTGTAATACATCGTTGGATTTCCCGAAGCGTTCTTGAAGATCGCAACGCCGTCGCCCGATACCGCTAGGTTGCCCGTTGTTGGGTCAACCGCACAGCCGAGAGCCGTCTTCGGGTCGTTGAGAGTAGCAATGGGGCTGGTGCCACCGTGCGCGTACTCATAGATCGTACTCGAGGTCATTGATCCGTTCGTGTACGCGACGATGAAAACGTCTCCCGCCGAATCTGCGCACTCGCCGAACGGCTCAGCAAAGCCTGTTAATATCTGGACAAGGTGACCTTTCGGATACGTATAGACATACGCGCTTCCGTTTTGCCCGTTAGGCGAGGCAGCAACGTACAGGAGGTCGCTGCTCTTCGTATCCGGCTCCATCCACGACTTGCCACGATCGGCGTGTCTTGCGACCGCAGAGGTTTGCGGTATCGCGGCGGGAGCGCTGATCGGCGGCTGCGATCCGCCGCAGCCTGC
This sequence comes from Candidatus Cybelea septentrionalis, assembly GCA_003158175.1. GTDB lineage: Bacteria > Vulcanimicrobiota > Vulcanimicrobiia > Vulcanimicrobiales > Vulcanimicrobiaceae > Cybelea > Cybelea septentrionalis. Next base: position 31,954 of record PMHJ01000015.1, on the reverse strand, counting down.
GAGCAAAGCCACAGCGACGGCAGCGTTGAACGCGCAGAGTCTAAAGCTCAGGTTACTCATTGCCATCTGAAGACGACGAGGCCGTTGCCGTTCGCGCTCCCCCAATTGCGCCACATATGCACGTCCGTCGCCGTCGGCTCGACATAGCCCGAGCCGCCACCACCGGCACCGCCCTCTCCTAAAGGGGCTGAGCCTCCGCCACCGCCGCCACCGTAATAACCGCCNNTCCCCGCCGTTACCACCCACTCCCAATGCTCCCGAGCTGCCTGCGCCGGCTTTTTTCGAACCACTAGCGCCACCGGCTCCGCCTTTGCTTTGCGTTCCCCCCTGACCGGGGCTACCGAAACCATTAACGGAGTCGCTGCCGTGCCCATTGCCGCCTTTCTTGCCGCCGCCGCCTCCCCCATCCGAGCCGCCGCTTCCGGTATTCAGCCCGACGCCGCCGTNNCGCCGCCGCCGCCGCCCGCCACGAGAATGCGGTCCGATAGCTCGTTGCCATCTCGCACGTCCGTTGCGCCGCCACCGCGATATGCGCCGTCTCCTCCACCGTTAAACCCGCGGCTCGGATATGATCCGCTGCCGCCGACGAAGATGCGCAACGTCTGACCCGGTTTAACGGGGATAGTGGCTTTTACACGGCCGCCATGCCCAGGAATGCCGAGGTAGCCCTTCTGATGTCCTGCGCCGGCAGCTCCCAAGGCATCGACCTCTATTGCCGTCACGCCGACGGGCACTTTGAACGACTGCTCAGCGCCTGTGTATTCGAACTTCTTGCCATGCTCAGCCGTGCTATTGATCGCATGGTTCTGTGCCATCGCGGCCGGTGCGCCGATCGNNCGATCCGCCGCACCCGGCGAGCGTCACCGCAGCCACGCAGCAGTTAAGCCCGCAGCGGAGTAAGCGTGAAGCCCTCATCGTTTGCCTCCTGAAGCAGAACGGATCAGCGGCTCTAACGGTTCGGCGCTGCGATCTCCTCGACCCGTGAGCGAAGGTTGCCGAAATCTCTGTCGCTTAGCCTCCGCGTTCTTCGAGATGGGAATTGGACGTTAAGTTTTGGCAAATCGAATTGGACGTTAAGTTTTGGCAAATCGAATCGGCCGCTTAAAATGCCGATGTGGGTTTGGGGCCGGAAGGGGATTGGGAGGCCCTGGTTCAGGCGTCGGTACCGCCCATGGGTCCGTTAGGCAAGCAGGGACGGGTGGCAATTTTGTCATCCCGGGTAACTGCAGACAACGCTGAATGCTACCCCCCACGACATACGCACAAAAGGGGAAGGCTCGGGTAACCCCATCAGCCTTAGCAAGAGCCTCCCCAGCCACATAAAGCACTTTTTTTCCCGCTTGAACTTGTGCGAAATCGGTCGATGATTTACGGTCACCGAATTGTCCGCTCAACCCGTCCTCATAGCCGAGGGGAATTGATGCTTCCAACGTTCTTGGCATGATCTCGCCGACGCACGATGCAAAACGTTGCGCCGTAATGTAAATATCGAATTTGTTGGGGAGAATAAGCCCCTTGCCAATCGGATACCAAATGGCGTCATCGCCTTCATTGACCCATGAAACCTGAATGCCGATCCCGCCAGGCCCCGAGAATCCCTTGACTATCCGCTCGTCGGGACATATGTAGCCCTGGGGCGGCCACGCGGCCCAACCGAGGCTGCATAGTAACGCGGCCAGCCCAACAAATGCGGCGAAAGAATGCCACTCAGATCGCTTCGCCCACGGCCACGCCCATTGCAACAAAAAATGTAGGCGAGCAGCAAAGCCACTACCAAGACAACGGGCTGCTTAGGAGGCGGCGCAAGAATGAATAAAAGGATCAAGACGACGTAACCCATCTGCGCCAGACCGCGCTCGACGCGCTCGGTTTGATTATCCATGTCCGCCTACTGCGCCGCCCTTCTCGGGGCTCCCTCAAGCTAGTCAAGTAGCGGGCCCTTTCGAGGCGAACCCTCGTTGGGGCAGAGCCAAGCCCCAGAAAAGTAGGGCCGGCTAAGCCCGTAGGCGCGGTCAGGTGGGCTCGATATTCGATCTCGCTCTGAGCGCTCACGGTGGGCCGCCGTCGCCGCTAAGGCCGCTATCAACGTCAGAAGTATTGCTGACGTTCTTAGCGGCCTTAGAGAGGGTAAGGACCCATTTACCGTCCGCGCCGATACCGCCGACACGTCGTGATGTGACCCCGCGCGTCTTTCGGGCGCGTTCCTGGGTTTTGTCGCTGATGCTTCGTTCTCTGGCCTCGGCGGCTACCTCCCTCGCGTCTCTCTCGCCGTCCGCGAGGGCTTCCTCGTAGAACTCGATCGCCTCGCGCAATGCTGCTCCACGTTCCGACCGGGTTACGTGGAGTAAGTGCTCGGCGCTAAGATCGTCATTCGTTTTTCCCCACCACCACCGCCCTTCGTCGTCGATGCTGAACTCCATGGGCTGAGGAGCCGCGCAAAGGTTTGACTTCACCGGTGCGATCGCACGCCTTCCCTCCTGGTCGGCTCCAACAAGCAGCACCGAACGTGCGAGTGCAACGAAACCAATCGAGCCACCGACGCGATATATAATGCGCTCAGCCTCGCCTTTCTTGAGGTGCAGAACTACTAAGACCGCCACGCCCGTGTCGCGGGCAAGCTCGACGATCGGTTGAAACGTTGAACGCACGGCTGCGTCGACGTGCGTATCGACACCCGCGAGCAGGACGCTAACCGGGTCGATCACCACAAGGTGAATGTCGCCGGGTTTCTGTATCTCGTCGCGAAGGCGATCCATGTCGCCGAGCGAGAACGGGCGCGCTTGGGCCGCCTCGTTGAATCCGCCGCGTATGACGTGCATCCGCCTGAGGTCTACGCCCACAGTTTCCGCGCGAACGCGAATCGTGTCCTCGATGCCGTCCTCGCCGTTCCAGAGAAGCACGTTGCCGGGCGTCCGCTGCAAGTCGTCGTCTGGTAGCGGCGTGCCGTTCGTGATTGAGGCTGCGACCGCAAGCGTCGCGAACGACTTGCCCGTACCGGGGTCGCCAACGAGCAGTGTGACTTTCCCGCGCGGAATTCGCGCACGCCAAAGCCAATCGACTTTCTCTGGGTCTATGTCCGCGAGGCGAACAATATCGAGCGCTCCGCGTTTCGCGGCCTTACCGTTACGCCGCGCCCCCTCACGCGATCCGCGCACTGCCAAGTCGTTGACGTGATTGGCTTTTTCTGCCGCGAGATAGCGTGCGAATTCCTTGACATCGACGGAGCCGAGCGCCCATAATTCGCTTCCGCTAAGGTGTGCCCCCGATCGCGCACGCTCAATGAGCTTGTCGTTCTTAGAGGACGGTTCCGCGAGTCCGCGAAGTGCATTTACATCAGCCTCGCGAGCCGTTCCCAGCGGCTCGTTTTCTTTCATGCGGCCAGACTCACGAGCGACGGCCCTGAGCCGTCAGCCGCTCGGACACGAAACGGTCAAGCTCAGCGTCGGGAATCAACGATCTTCTTCCAATTCGAACTTCGCGCAGGTCGTCTGACCCCAGCAGGAGCTTTAGGCTGCTCAAACTCAGGCCAAGCTGTTGGCACGCCTGCCTTCGTGAGCGCAGGCAGTGACTTGCGCCGGGCAAGTGGTTATCGACATTCATGCCCCAAATGTTAGGCTTGCGCGCACTCACCGCAGACAAGGAAACCCGAGGGCTTCTCTTGGTGACTCCGAGAAGCCAAGACCTCGTTGACGCAAGCCGTGTCCTCTCAAGGCCCTTGCTTCAAGTAAGAAATGTAACCGGCTTTTACTAGGGCTTAACAAATCGTTCCCTGAGAGGGGCCGTTGTGCATATATGTTATATAAGTTATTATTGCTATATGGAGAGAGGCGGTTACACGTAGTGCCCACGCGCAAGCAGAGTTCCTCGTCGCCCGGTAAGCGGCGTTGCATTTTATCCTTAGCCGAACTGCGCTCCACGAAGGACATCAGTCAAACGGATGTTGCGGAGACGATGGAGATGACGCAAGGTGAGGTCTCGCGGTTCGAGCGACGCAGCGACGTGCGCGTCAGCAGCCTGACGCGGTACATCGAGGCGTTGGGCGGTCACATCGAGTTGCATGCGCGATTTTCAAAAACTGAGACTTACACACTTAAACTCGGAGGCCAAAAATGACCCGGAAAAAGAAAACGCCGAAAGCGGCGAACGGCCATGGCTCGGTCAGATGGTATCCCTCGGCGTGGCGGTACGTTGGCCAGGTGAAACGCGACGGGAGGATCGTGAAGCGCGTCTACGGCACGCGTGGAGAACGTTCCCCGGCGGAGCAGATCAAAGTGTGGGCGGAACTCAAGCCGTACCTCAACCTGCCCGCAGAGGCGAATCCAACCGCCTCAGTGCAGGCGTACATGGATGCTTACGCCGATCGGGGAACGCTCGTGCCCCGGACGCGCGACTGCTACCGCCAGGCAGCCAAGTACCTCGCCCGGCTTGGAGCCAAACGCCTCATCGACATTACGCCGGGCGATATTCGCGTCGCCGTCGGCAGCATCGCGGGCGCCGCGAAGCGTGGCAAGACCATGAACCGCACCCGACAGATCGCCTACACGATGCTGCATGGCATTTTCGAACAGGCGCTCCGCGAACGGATCGTGGCGTTCAATCCGGTCGACGCTGTCACTGCGCCGAAGTATCAGCGCGAGGAAGAGCCGGTCGTCTTCACACCCGAGGAGCAGAGCTTCCTGTGCGAAGCTGCGCGCGGGACCGCCTGCGAAGCGTTCTTACTGCTCGCGTTGACGGTGCCCATGCGGACGTGCGAACTGCTCGCGCTGCGCCGCCGCGATGTGAACTTGTCGAAGCGCGAGGTCGAGATTCGGAACGATCTCGTCGAGAGCAAGGAGACCGGCTACAAGCCTACGCTCGGAGCCGTCAAGACGCCGCAGAGCCGTCGCGAAGTACCGCTGAGTGACGAGGCCGCCGCCTTCACAAAACGGCTACAGGCTCAATTGGCGACCGGTCGCGCGACGCCCGACTCGTTGGTCTTTACGTCGTCGGACGGCACACCGGTTCGGCATTCGAACGTCACGCGTCGCTGGTGGAAGCCGTTGCTCACGAAGGCCGAGGCCGAGAAGGCCGCTCACAAGGCGGGCGATCGCGACTACCGCTTCCCGGTCCACGCCGGTCTCTACGACCTCCGACATACCGCGTTCGAGAACATGAACGCGGCGGGCGTACCGCTCGACGTGATGCACAAGCTGGCCGGGCACGCGAATGTCTCGACCTCGCTCAAGCATTACAGCAAGCCCTCCGAAGAGCGCCGCCGCGCGGCCGTCGATTCGGTCAGCCGGTGGCTGCAAGGACGGGCGGTGGCTACACGGTAGCTACACGGCCCGCTTCGCCGCGAAACGACGGCAAACGAAAAACCCTTACGTTGTAAGGGTTTAAAATGGCTCCGGATGTTGGACTCGAACCAACGACCCGCTGATTAACAGTCAGCTGCTCTACCAACTGAGCTAATCCGGAACGACGATCGGCGCTCAGACAAGGCCGGGGAGCCTCGTTCCACGGGTCCCTCGTGGTCCCTGTCGGCGCCTTCGTCCGCAACCTCCTCCGGCCCCGGTGAGAGGCGAAGCGCGCCGAGATTCGTATTCTACTCGCCGTCATGGAAGATCGGACGGCAGCTCCGGATACGATAGCCACCCGCCGGCTGACCGGATATCGCGTAACCGCCGGCTACCTCGGCTACTTGCTGGAAGTGGATCGCGACATCCGGATCGCGCAGTGGCTGTCCGGTGACGTTCAGAGCCCAGAGCAGTCGCGAGCACGTTTGGGCCGATGGGTACGGATGTGGGAAGAGACGGGCAAGGGATTCTGGATCTTTCAAGATTCCGATCGATGCATCGTAGGCCACGGCGGCCTGTTCGACTCGCCTCGCGAAGCCGGAGAAGTCGAGGTGGGATACGTCATCAAGCCGGCGCACTGGCGCCGCGGACTGGCGACGGAGATAACCATGGCCGCGCTCAAGGTCGGCTTCGAATCGCTGGATCTCCAGCGGATTATTGCAATCGCGCAACCGACCAATACGGCATCGAGGCGCGTCATGGAAAAGTGCGGCATGATTTTCGAGAGCGAGAACCTTTCGTCGAACGGCCTCGCGAGCGTTCGCTATGCAATCGACAAAGAAATGTGGCACTCGTGACCGCCGAGATTCCTAGCGACGTCGACAACGTAACGCTCGAGATCGACGGGCGGCGCGTCGCATTGACAAACCTGCGGAAGGTTTACTTTCCGGCACTTGGGCTGACGAAAGGCGACTTGCTCCGTTACTACCTCAGCATTGCCGGAGCTCTTCTGCCTCACGTCACCGGCCGCGCGATGGTCATGAAGCGCTATCCGCACGGGGTAACCGGCGACTTCTTTTACATGAAACGCACGCCGTCGCCGCGACCGCCTTGGATACGGACCTGTCCGATCGAGCATCGCTCGGGCAATACGATCGACTTTCCGCTAATCGACGACCGCCCGTCGCTTCTGTGGCTGATCAACCTCGGCTGCATCGATCTCAATCCATGGTACTCGCTGTGCGACGACGCGAATCGTCCCCTCTACTTACATTTCGATCTCGATCCGGTGGAGGGGACGCCGTTCTCGAGCGTGCGTGAGGGTGCGTTGATTGTCCGCGACGTTCTCCGCGGAATCGGGATGACGCCGTACGTCAAGACCACCGGCAGTCGTGGAGTTCATATCTATGTCGCGATCCGCGTGGGTCCGACACAGCACGAGGTTTGGGAGATATCTAAAGCGATCGGGCAGCAAATCGCCAACGCCCATCCTGACGTTCTCACCGCCGAATACCGCATCGCGAAGCGGCCGCCGGGCCGCGTTCTCGTCGACTACAATCAAAATGCATTCGGCAAAACCTTAGCTTCGATCTATTCGGTTCGCGCAAATGAAGTGGCGGCCGTCTCTACGCCCGTGACCTGGGAAGAGCTCGATGCGGGCTGCGAGCTGACGGACTTCACGATTTTCAACGTACCGGAGCGCGTCGCAAAAATCGGCGATCTTTGGAAGCCGCTGCTGAGCAATCGCGGCCGCTTCGACCTCAATGCCAACCTTTGAAGGACTCGCTCTCCGTCCGCCGATCGAGCCGATGGAGACGCGTCACGCACAGCGAATTCCCGAGGGCGACGACTGGACGTACGAGCCGAAGTGGGACGGTTTTCGCTGCATCGCCTTTCGCGACGGAAAGAACGTCGAGCTGCAGTCCAAATCCGGCGAAACCCTAACGCGCTACTTTCCCGAGATCGTCTCGGCGCTGCTCGAAGCGAGGGTGCAGCGTTTCGTTGTCGACGGGGAACTGATGATCGTCGAAGGCGAATCCTCGGATTTCGACGCATTGCTGCAGCGCATCCATCCGGCCGAAAGCCGCGTTCGCCGCCTGGCGACCGATACGCCGGCCACCTACGTGCTTTTTGACTTGTTGCTCGAAGGACGAAGCAAACACTTCGAACACCAACTCCAGCAACGTCGCGCCCTTCTCGAAGAGTTCGTGTTGCGCAACTTCGCGAAGAACTCGTCGATCGCGCTCTCCCCCGCGACCAGCGACGTCGCGCTCGCAAAGCGCTGGCTGTCGGGAAGCCTCGCACGCCTCGACGGCGTGATCGCTAAAGCGAACGTGCCGTACGCGTTCGGCAGCCGCGACGCCGTCGTCAAGATCAAGCGTAGCTACACGGCCGACTGCGTGATCGGCGGCTTTCGCACGTCGAGCGACGGCTCGATCGCGTCGTTGTTGCTCGGTCTCTACGACGACGGTCTGCTCCACCACGTCGGGTTCGTCGGTTCGATGAGCGCGCAGGAGCGCAAGCGCGCCGCCGAACTGCTTAGGCCGATCGCGGAGCCCCCGGGATTTACGGGCGCCGCACCGGGCGGTCCGAGCCGCTGGCGCCGCGCCGAGAATGCACAGTGGTTTCCGGTTAAACCGGAAATCGTCGTCGAAGTCTCGTTCGATCACGTAACCGCGCGCCGGTTTCGACACGCGACGCGTCTCTTACGGTGGCGCGCCGACAAGGCCCCCCGCCAGTGCACGATGGAGCAGCTGCTCGCGCCTAAGGAACCGTCAGGTTTGCAGAAAGCTCCACGGTAACCGGCGTCCCGGCATTGACGACGATCGGCTCGCCGTTGCTCGTAGCGTAGACGTATCCGCCGAGATTCTGGGAAGCGGGACTTTGCACGCTCGACGGGCCGTTCCCGATACGCATCTGCCACGCGATAGGCCCCGGCGTTACCGTTCCGTACGGTACTCCGGCCATCGGCGAGAGCTGCTGACGAGACGCGTATTGCCCGGTGGGATTCATCGGCACCACGCGTTTGCTGAGAACGGTGGCGCTGATGCTTTTCTTCTCCCCGTTGGACAGATGGATCGACGTCAGCATGAAGCCGACCCTCGCCCGATCTACGCCGTGCGGCTGGCGCACGTCCGTAATGTAGCCGATGATCTTCGCTCCGTGCAGCGCGGGGAAGTTGACGTCGACCACCTGCAGTTTGAACTTGTCGCCATAGGCGAGTTTCGAGGAGTCGAGATGCTCGTCGAGGACGCATGCAATTCTGGTCCCGGCTTTATACGTTTGTGACGTGACGAACGTCGTCGCACCGGCCGAAGCAGGAAAGAGCGATGTCGCCAGAACGACCGCGGCGACCTTATTTAGCGAAGTGCGGTACACGTAATTGTTCTCCATTGAAGGCAGCGGCAGAGCGAAGCGCGTCGGCGCGATCGACACGCTCCCACGGCAGATCAAGGTCAGGACGGCCGAAGTGTCCGTACGCCGCGGTCTGCTTGTAGATGGGTCGTCGCAAGTTCAGGTGATGGATGATCGCCGCCGGGCGCAGATCGAAGATCTCGGTCACGGCTTTAGCGATCTGCTCTTCGGGAATTCGTCCGGTGCCGAAGGTCTCGACGAAGACGCTTACCGGATGCGCGACACCGATTGCATAGGCAACCTGCAGTTCGCAACGATCGGCGAGTCCGGCCGCGACCACATTCTTAGCCACCCAGCGGGCCGCATAGGCGGCGGACCGGTCGACCTTCGTCGGATCCTTGCCCGAAAACGCGCCACCGCCATGGCGCGCCATTCCGCCATACGTGTCGGCGATGATCTTGCGGCCGGTGAGCCCGGCGTCGCCCTTCGGACCGCCGATGACGAAACGGCCGGTCGGATTAACGAAGACGCGCGTGCGCGCATCGTACATCGCCCGTGGGATGACGTGGTCGATCACTCTCTCGGTGATCTCGCGACGAATCTCTTCGAGCGGAATCTCGGGGTCGTGCTGCGTCGAAAGCACGACGGCCTCCACGCGAACCGGGCGATCCCCTTCGTACTCCACGGTCACCTGCGATTTGCCGTCGGGGCGCAGATACGGAATGTCGCCGTTCTTGCGCACCGCGGCAAGATGTCGCGTCAGATTGTGCGCGAGTACGATCGGCAGCGGCATCAGCTCCTCGGTGTCGCGGCACGCGTACCCGAACATCATCCCTTGATCGCCGGCGCCGATTTGCTCGAACTCGTCGTCATCACCCGCCCGGGACTCCTGCGAGCGGTCTACGCCAAGCGCGATGTCGGGCGACTGCTCGTCGATCGAGACGCTCACGCCGCACGTTTCGGCATCGAAACCGATCGCGGATCTGGTGTATCCAACCTCGCGGACGACCTCTCGCGCCAAGCGCGGGATGTCCACATACGTTCTCGTGGTTACCTCGCCGGCGATGTGGATCTGACCCGTGATGGCAAACGTTTCGACGGCCACTCGTGAGAACGGATCGTCTTTGATCAGCGCGTCGAGCACGGCGTCGGAAATCTGATCCGCGAGCTTGTCGGGATGTCCTTCGGTCACCGACTCGCTCGTGAAGAGCCGCCTGTACGGCATTTAGGTGCCCTCGCTCCACGACTCGGCGTACTTGACCTGCTCGGGCGTGAGCGTGTCGATATCGACGCCCATGGAGGCAAGCTTGAGCCGCGCAACCTCTTCGTCGATTGCAAGCGGCACGTCGTAGACCCGCTTTGAGAGCTCCCGGTGATGCTTGACGAGGTAGTCCGTCGCCAACGCTTGATTCGAAAACGACATATCCATCACGGCGGCGGGGTGACCTTCGGCCGCAGCCAGATTCACGAGTCGGCCGTCGGCAAGAATGCAGATCTTTCGGCCGTCGTGCATCTCGTACTGCTCCACGAATTCGCGCGGCTCGGCCTTCCCCTTCGCCAGCTTCCGGATGGCGTCGAGATCGAGCTCGTCGTTGAAGTGGCCCGAGTTGCAGACGATCGCGCCGTCCTTCATCAATTTGAAGTGCGCGTCGCCGATGACGTGGTAGTTGCCGGTGACCGTCACGAAAATGTCGCCGATTTTCGCGGCCTCGGTCATCAGCATTACGCGGTAACCGTCCATAACGGCCTCGATCGCCTTGCGCGGATCGACCTCCGTCACGACGACGTGCGCGCCCATCCCAGCCGCGCGCGATGCGATTCCTCGCCCACACCAACCATAACCGGCGACGACGAGCGTGCGGCCTGCCAGCAAAACGTTCGTGGCCCGAATGATGCCGTCAAGCGTAGATTGCCCGGTGCCGTAGCGATTGTCGAACATGTGCTTGGTGAGAGCGTTGTTCACCGCGATCACGGGATAAGGCAGCACGCCGTCACGCTGCATCGCCCGCAACCGGATGATGCCGGTCGTCGTCTCTTCGCAGCCGCCGATCATCCCCGCGAGTTGTTCGGGGTGCTTCGTAAAGATCGTCGTAAGGAGATCGCAACCGTCGTCCATCGAGATGTCCGGCTTGGTCGCAATGACGGATTCGATGTGCGAATAATACGTTGCGTGGTCTTCCCCTTTGATTGCATACGTCGCGATCCCGTATTCGCATAGCGCAGCGGCGACGTCGTCTTGCGTGGAGAGCGGATTGCTGGCGCATAGCGCGATTTTTGCGCCGCCGGCTTGTAGCGCGAGCATCAGATTCGCGGTCTCCGTCGTCACGTGAAGGCAGGCGCCGATCCGAATGCCGGCCAGCGGTTTGTCCACCTCGAAGCGGTCGTGAATTTGCGCGAGCACCGGCATATATGCGCCAGCCCAGCCGATGCGAGAGCGTCCGCCCTCGGCGCGGGCCGGATCCTTAACGTCGCCGGGGGCTGAATCTAAAAGAGGCACGTTGCGAACTCCTACGATCTGGGGAAGGTTGGAAAACGTTTCGTCGCATCGTACGCTACCTCCGCCGCAGGAGCGACCGACGAAGGTCGCACGCCCTTCGTCCTACGTCCTTCGACAGGCTCGGGATGACAGGCTCAGGATGACAATCGGCCAACCCAGCGTACGTGGAGACGCTGGACGCATATCTCGAACGCCTTGCATCCGATGCTGCGGTGCCGGGGGGCGGAAGCGCGGCGGCGCTGGTCGCCTCGTTCGGTGCGGCGCTGACCGCCATGGTCGCACGGATCGCACGGCGCAACCCCAAAAATTCAAGCTCGACCGAGGCGCTGGACACGATCGTCGAGCAGAGCGACGCGCTGCGGGTCGACCTTGCCGACGCGCGGCTTCGCGACGAAGTGGCCTTTGCCGCCGTCGTCGCTGCGCAGGCTTTGCCCAAGCAGACAGAGACCGACAAAACGATGCGCCGGCAAGCTGTCGACGATGCCCTCGCACGGGCGGCCGCTGAACCCTTACGAGCCACGGCACTCAGCCTGAACGTTCTCGAGCTGCTCGAGAGGTTGCTCGAGTTTCCGATTCAGGCACTGCGCAGCGACGTCGGCTCCGCGGCCGAGTTTGCGAGCGCGGCGCTCGCGAGTTGTGCCTACAACGTGCGAATCAACCATCGCTTCATGCACGACCCGGAGGTCGTCGCATTGCAAGAGGAGGCTTTATGCGAGCGCGAGGTCGCGGCGCGCGAAATCCTCGCGCGGGTACGAGTGCAGCTCGGACACGCGATCCCGGATGGCGCTTAGGCGATCGCTCCGACCAAATCGAAGAACGGCGCCAGATCCTGCGCGTCGACTTCCATCCCGACGCCCTGCGTATGGTAGCGAATGTCGTGGAAATCCATGCCCGCCGTCATGACCAACCCGTAGCGCCGGGCGGTCTCCCGGAACTCTACCGTATCTGCGGCGTCGTGCAGCGGATAGAAAACCTCGAGACCTCGTAAACCACACTCTGCAAGCTCGTCGATGAGGATACGATCTTTGAGCCGTCCCGGATGGGCCAGTACTGGAATGCCGCCGGCTGCCGCGATCCTTTGAATCGCGTGCTCGGGGGTCGTGTAGAGTTGCGGAACATAACCCGGTTTCCCGCGGCTTAGCGCCTGCTTAAAGGCGGCGTCCACGCTATCCACGACTCCGAGTCGCACTAGGGCCTTGGCCACGTGCGGCCGGCCGATGGCGAGCGCGCCGCCCGATTCCCGCAAGACATCCTCGAGGGTCAAAGTGTAACCGGCTTGGCGCAAGCGTTCGACCATCGTCTCGGCTCGAATCCGGCGCTGGACCTGATTGTATTCGAGCAGCTCGTTGATCGGCGAGGGCCCCAAGGGCACGCCGTATCCCAGAACGTGGACTTCGTTCTCACGCCAGGTCGTGTTGATCTCGATCGCGGTTATCACGCGTGCCCCATGTGGCGGCGTGAACGCACCGTACGCCGCCAGCGTGTCGTGATCGGAAATCGAAAAGACTTCGACCCCTCGCTCGCCCATGAAGTCGGAGAGCTCCTGCGGGCTAAGCGTGCCGTCGCTCATGCTCGTGTGCGAATGCAGATCAACTTTCAACTTCGACTGCTTTCTCTTCCAGCTTGCGCCGCTCGACCTGCAGCGAAATCGCGGTGCGCTCGCTTTCGTCAATCGCCACGAGGACGAATGACGGCGCGCAAACCACGTCGAGCTTCGCGCCCTTGAGGTAGTTGCGCGCAATCGCGACCGCTTTGATCGCTTGATTGATTGCGCCGGCACCTACGGCCTGGACCTCTGCGGTCTCGCGCTCGCGAAGGACGGCTGCCAGTGCGCCGGCAACCGCGTTGGGATTGCTCTTAGCCGAGACCTTTAAGGTAACGCCGGCGGCCGTCGTCATGCGATCCCCCGTAAAAAGATTCGCTTGATCTCGGTGGCCTTTCCGGTGCCGCGATCGATCGAGACCACCGCGGCGTTGAACTGTTTCATCCCGCTTTTTTGCACGTTGAACCGCTCCGAAAGACCGGTAAGAAACCGGTCGAGGACCGCTCCCTGTTCCATCCCGATGACTCCATCCATAGGACCAGTCATACCCAGGTCGCTGAGGTAGGCGGTTCCCCCGGGGAAGATCTGCTCGTCGGCCGTCTGCACGTGGGTGTGCGTCCCAACGACGCACGAGACGCGTCCGTCGAGGTAGCGCCCCATGGCGACCTTTTCCGAGGTCGCCTCGGCATGAAGGTCCACGACGATTACGGGGGTCCTCCGGCGCAGGTCGGTGACCATGGCGTCCGCGCAGCGAAACGGGTCGTCCGTTGGCGGCATGAACGTGCGCCCCATCAAATTGAGGACACCCACCGTCACGCCGTCGGCCGTGAAGGTTCCGGCGCCCCGTCCGGGCACGGTCGGCGGATAGTTTGCCGGTCGAATTACCCGGTTGCTGCTTTCTAAGTACTCGCCGAAGTCGCGCTTATCAAAAATGTGATTTCCTCCGGTGATAAAGTCGATGCCGCTGGCGAACATCTCTTCGGCCGTTTGAGCGGTCAAACCAAAACCGCCTGCGACGTTTTCGCCGTTGGCGATGCAGGCATGGATTTGATGTTGCTCTCGAAGCAACGATACGCAACGCTTGAGCGCCTCGCGTCCCGGGGAGCCGACCACGTCCCCGATGATCATGAGGTTCAGGCTCGGGCTATCTATCGGCGAGCCGACGCCTTGGCTTTCTTCTGAGATTTCAAGAAATATACGAGCACGCGTTTTTCTTCTCTAAATCCCACCAAACTCTTGGATTGTGACGGATCGCGCAGCGCCTCGACGGCATAGAGCGCGGCCTCGTCCTCGGCGGCTGGATCGCCCTCGAGATGATCGTCGGGCGGTGGGTTTCGGACAAGCGTATCGCCGCAGCGATCGCAGAGGAAGCTGACTTGAAGCTCGAGCTCTTCCTTTGAGAAGCTCTCCAGATCGCGCGTGACGTGAAGGAACGTGAGCGTTCGATCGCCTTCGCACTCGACACGAAGCGCCGTGGGCTCGTCCTTGCTCAGAGCGAGAAAGCCGCGAACGTGCTCCTCGATCGCCTCGGCGAGCGCGCTCTGAGAGGCTCGGTCGAATCGTTGACGCACCGCGAAGGTCAATCGCAGCGTACGTTCCGTCGGACCGGACCGGATCGAAGCCAACTCAGGAAAGCGCACCAAAAGCGCACAGACCAAGCTGACGGTATCTGCATTCTCGACGCGTACTCGGGTGCTCATTGCTCTTGGCTCTTCTTTCGCGGCTCCATCCCACCAGGTTCACGAATCCCCAAGGGGGAGGGTCAGTACGACGCGGTCCCAAGGTCTCCCCGCATCCGTGCCTAGAAAAGAGCCCTCGTGACCCTCCGGAAGGTTCCGGCCGCGCTCGCGCTTGGCTTGCTTGCCTCAATGCTCGCCCACGGCGGGCTCTACGGCGGAGAGCACACCATGGGCGGCGGCTACCACGCCGCGCTCGTCCAGACGGCGCTGGCCGGCGCTGTGGGCCTGTTTCTCTTCTTTGGCTTGTTGGCCGCAAGCGGCAAGAATGCCGTCGTCAACGGCAGCGTCCTGGCAGCTCGCCTCAGCGAACGCCTTCCCGGTTATGGCTCGCTCTGTATCGCAGCCGGTGCCTGGTACGGCGTGGCCGAGTGCCTCGAGCCGCATCACGCGGCCGCGTCGCTTCTCGCCGTACCGCTTTTGTTGGCGGCAGCGGCGTGGCTGATTACGGCGCTTACCCGTGGCATCGTGGCAATTTTGGCAGGCGCTCTTATTGCAGCGTGGCGCGCCGCCTTCTCGCCGAGAACACCCGTATGGTCTGCGCGCTCGCGCTCACTGAGGCCCACGCGTCGCATCCTGTGGACGCGTCGGCGCTTCGCTCGTCCCCCTCCGATCGGGCTCGACTACTGCGCGTAACCGCGCGCGTCGATCCTTTTTTCTTCCCACATCTAAGATCGGAGAAGAACCATGTTCGGGTTTCGTACGGCGCTTGTCGCCGTCTTCTTGGCTTTGAGCTTCATCGCGCCGGTACTCGGTGCGACTACCGGGCTCGTTCGCGGCACCGTGACCGTCGACGGCAAACCGGCGCCGGGCGCGACCGTCATTCTCCAAGGCGAGGGCTCGCGCTTTCAGACGACTGCCGACGCGAAAGGCGACTACGTTTTCCCCCAAGTGCCCTTCGGCTCGTATCGAGTTAGCGCGCAAGCGCGCGGCGCGCATGAGATTGCGGTCTTCACCGACGTCGCCAGCGGCCAAGTCGCGACGATCAACCTCGACCTTTCGACCCAACTCAAGCAAATCGCCCAGACTACGGTGACCGCCCACGCCGGCGCCGAAGGAAATCCACCCTCGGTCAATCAGCTTACTCGCAGCACGATTCAGACCTCGCCGGTCAGCAACAGTCTCGACCGGCTGCTCGAAACACTGCCGGGCGTCGTGCAATTCTCCTACAACGAGCCGATCATCAACGGCTTTCACGGCGTGAGCTACAACATCGACGGCGCCCCGTTGCCGCTAGCCACGACCTCGAACTTCGCCGAAATCATCGATCCGAAGCTCATCAACTCGATCGAGGTACTCACCGGCGCGATTCCGGCCGAGTACGGGGGCGAACGCATGGGCGGCGTCGTGAACATCATCAGCAATCGGCCAAGCGATATTCCCGAAGGCACCTTTGGCGCGATCACGGGCGGCTTCGGAAATCAGGCGCAGGGCCTGGGAACGCTGGACGTCGAGTCGCGTTCCGGCTCCAGCGAGTTCTTCCTGAGCGGAAACGTCGAGACGACCGGCCGCGGTCTGGATGCGCCAACGTATACTCCGATCAACGACGCCAGTTCCAGCAACGACCAGTTCTTTCGCTTCATCACGCAGTTGGCGCCCCGCGACACGCTGGCTTTCGACTATTCGAACCAGTTTTCGCAGTTCGAAATTCCGATCAACACGGATCCCAACAACCCGTTCGACCCGGTCGTGAACGCCCCGGGCACCCTCGACACGCAGCTCGAGTACGATCGCTTCTCCAATCTCAACTGGACGCAAGTCTCCAAGGATGGCAACGGAGTACTTCAGGTCATTCCGTGGTGGCGGTCGACCCGCATCGATTACTTCGGCGATCTGCCTCTCGACGTACTTGGCGTCGAGCCGGACTTTAGCGTCTGTCCGCCAACGTGCGCAAAGACCGTCAATCTCGTCGGGTTGGACCAAGGCTCGTACGCAAGTTACGTCGGCGTGCGCGCCTCGGACTTTCGCGCAACGAAAAATCATGCTTGGAAGATCGGCGTCGATCTCGATCGCGAGAGCGCCACGGCATCGCAAGAGTTCGCCTGTTTTTACGTGGAGTGCGCTTCGAGCGGCGTGATCGCCAAGCCATACTTTCCGGCATTCACCACCCCGCAAGGGCAGGCCGGTTCGAATATCGGCATTTACGGTGAGGACAAATGGCAGATGACGCCGGCGGTCGTCTGGAGCTACGGCCTGCGCTACGATCATTCTACGGGCTACGTCGGCGGTTGGCAGCTCAGCCCGCGCATCGGCGTAAATATCTGGGACGGCGGTAAGAACGTCGCGCACGTTTACTACGGCAAGTTCTACGCCGCACCGCTGCTCGAGGACGTGCGCCAGGCGTGTGTCCTCCTTTCGGCTCAGCAAGCCTGTTCGACTACCAATCCGGTTTACGATCTAAAGCCTGAGAGCGATTCGTACTATGAAATGGGCGTCGTGCATTCGTTTAACCCGCATTTCACCGGCTCGGTCAACGTCTTTGAGAAGAGCGTTGTCAACGTGCTCGACACGACGCAGCTGTTCAACACGCCGATCTTCGCCGTGTACAACAACGCCATCGGCATCGATCACGGCGCCGAGATTCGCCTGCAAAACCAGGAGCTCGGAGGCGACCAATGGTTCCTGAGCGGCACGGTTTCGGGATCGTACGCCGCCTGTGTCTCCGGTTCGGAGTTCCTCTTCCCGCCCAATACGAATCTCCCGGGCGTTCCTTGCGTCGCGCAGCTCTCGCTCGAAGACCATAGTCAAACGGTAGACGCTACCGCGGCATACACGCACCGCTTCGGAGGCGGGGTCAAGCTATGGTTCTCAACACTGCAGGCCAACTACGGCAGCGGCTTCCCCGTTCAGTTCCAAGATGCCAATGCGAACTTGAACGGAACGCTTCCGGCACACACGACCTTCGATTTCTCGCTCGGCCGCGAGCTCACGCCGGGCCGGCAAGGGCAGGATCAAGGCTTGGGACTGTCGCTGCAAGTTCTCAACGTGCTCAACCATCAATATCCCATCAAGGTCTCCAACGGATTCAACACGACTCAGATTGCAAACGGAACCTCGTTCCTGCTGCGCGTCTCAGCACCGTTCTAAGGATAGAGCGTGATAGAGTCCTGAGCAGAGGCGCGAGATTGGGCGACGTGGTGCAGAGAAGGCTCTGACCGAGGAGCGCAGCCATGGATGGCGGAGCGACGAGCGTCTTTGGCTTTATCCTAACGCGAGCAGCTCGCGCATACGCCATAGAGCAGCACCGAGTGCTGTTTGACTCGAAACTTCGGCGGCGCCAACTTGCGGAGATTATCGAGGCATCCGGCGATGTCGAACACGCGATCGCACTTCTCGCACTGGAAGTGGTGATGGTGCCCTTTGTCCGAACGCTCGTACCGAGGTGGTTCGCCGGGAATCTCCACCGCGTCGATCCGGCCGTCATCGAGGAGTGCACCGACCGCCCGATAGACGGTCGCGACCCCTAGACCTTCGATCCGCTTTGAAGCCGCCTCGAGTAACTCAGCGACGCTCAGTGGCCGCTCGGCACGCTCGAGCACGCTCACGAGCGCATCCCGCTGTTTAGTCTTCCGATTTGATCCCATCACCATTTCTCGTCCTCACGACTCGCCTTCACCCGCGCCCTGCGCCGGAGCCTTCTGGAAGAAAGCGACGAAGGACTCGGCGTAAAGCCTGGGGGATTATGGGCCCTCACAGCGATGCACGACCTCAATCACGGAAGAATTATCGTTACCGGCGGCGCGGGCCTCATCGGAAGCGCCGTCATTTGGGCTCTCAACCGGCGCGGCCTAGAGGATATCCTAGTGGTCGATCGCCTGGACTCCTCTGAAAAGTGGCGGCACCTGGTCCCTTTGCGCTTCGCCGATTGCCTCGACGCCGACGATTTCGCCGCTCGGATTGCGCAGGGCCGCTCGGTAGGCGACATTTCGACGATCGTTCACCTCGGCGCGTGCTCCTCGACGACGGAGCGCGATACCGGATATCTCTTGGAAAACAACTTCGAGTACACCAAGAACTTGGCGCATTGGGCGGTCGAGCATCAGGCGCGGTTCGTCTATGCCTCGTCGGCGGCCACATACGGCGCGCTCGAAGCGGAGCTTTCCGATGAGTTGGACTTGCGCGCGCTGCGCCCGCTCAACGCCTATGGTTACTCGAAACATCTTTTCGATCTGTACGCGAGCGGCACGGGATTGTCCGAGCATATCTGCGGCCTGAAGTACTTCAACGTCTTCGGGCCAAACGAGGATCACAAGGGCGAAATGCGCAGCATCGTCCACAAGGCGTACGAACAGATCCGCGAGGCCGGCAGCGTGCGTCTCTTCAAGAGTTACCGGCCGGAATATCGCGATGGCGAACAGCGCCGCGATTTCATTTACATCAAGGACGCCGTCGCGATGACGCTGCACTTGGCGCAATCGGGTGCCGTCGGCCTCTACAATGTCGGCTCGGGCTCCACGCACACGTGGCTCGAGCTGGTTCGGCCGATTTTCCACGCTCTGGAACTGCCCGAACGCATCGAGTTCGTCGAGATGCCGAACCAGCTGCGCGGCAAGTATCAGTACTACACGTGCGCTCGCGTCGACCGCTTGCGCGCGACGGGCTACGATCGACCGGTTACGCCGCTCGCCGACGCCGTCACCGATTACGTTACGAACTACTTAGTTCCACAGCGGACGCTCGAGCTTACCGACGCTGCGATCGCCGCACCGCTCAAGGCTCCGTCGTAGAAGGGAAAATATGCCACAACCCAGTCGTGCCGAACGCCGGCGTCAAGGTCGCGGCGGCGCCGCTCCTCCGCCGCGACGCGATCCGATGCGCCCGATTTATATCGGCGTCGGTGTTGCGTTCGTCGCGATCGTCCTCGCCTTTGCCGGCTTTAATTGGTGGCAAAATCGTCAAGTCCAACTAGCCTACGCTACGCCGACGCCCGGCCCCAACGCCAGCGAAAAGCCGATTACCCTTTCCAACGGTGAGGGGCTCGGGGCGAAATACTTCAAGGGGAAGTATCCCGATACGCCGCAGGGCGGCCACGGGCAAACGGTGGACGGCATCGGCTGCGGCACGATGGAGTTCTTCACGTTGCACGTCCACCCGCACCTCGCGATCTTTTATAACGGCAAGCAAATCCAGGTACCGCAATACATTGGCTTCGCGCCGAGTCTGGCCGGCTCGTGCCTCTACTGGATTCACACCCACGATGCCAGCGGCGTGATTCATATCGAGGCGCCCGACCTGTCGCCTCCGCAAGGCGGCCCATACACGCTTGGCATGCTCTTCGACATCTGGGGGCAGCCGCTGCAACCCGACGACGTTGCCGGATTGAAAGGCGACGTTACCGCCTACGTCAACGGCCAGAAATACGATGGCGACCTAACGGCGATTCAATTGCGAGCGCATCAGCAGATCGTACTCGAGATTGGAACGCCGATCGTCCCACCCCCGAACTATATTTTCCCGCCGGGTACTTAGCGAAGGACGGATCGAAGCGCAGCGTCGAGTTCGCCGTAGCTAATCTCGCCATCGTTGAGGTACCGAATCTTCTTGTTGGCGTCTATGATGGCGATTGTCGGAAAGCCGCCCTGTAGATAGAGATTCGCCACGTTAAGAATCGGGTCGTACGCGACGGGATACTTCACGTTAAACTGGCGAATCCAATTCAGAACGTCGAGTTCCGAGGACGCCGACGTGCCGTCCATCGCATTATCGCTTCCCGAAACGGCGACAAAGTCGACGCGATTTCGGTATTTCGCGTAGAGTCTGTCGATGACCGCCGTCTCTCGCTGACAGTGCGGACACCACGTCGCGAAAACTTCCAGGAAGACCGGCTTGCGCGTTTTGCTCAAGTCGAAGTAACCCGCCGTCGACGCAACCTCGAACTGCGGCGCATTCTTGCCTTTCTGCGCCTTGCCGACGACCGGCGACTGCGAGGCATTCTGCACCGACCCGTGAGTGGGGCCCCTGAAGTAGATAACCACGGCCGCCACGACGATGGCGGCGATCGCAACCGTCGTAAGCGTAGCGAGCACGCGCCGGTTCATACGCGGCGCAGCATCCGGTCGACCGCGAGCGCGCCGGGCGCGGCGTAAGCCACCACACCGCTCGCCGCAGCGAGCGCGAGATCGAAAACGACGTGCGGCCAATCGGCGATCGCCGTGTCCCTGGGACCGAAGCATCCGCAGCCGGCGGGGATGCGGCGAAGCACGGCCGAGGCAATCGCCACGGCGTAAATCGAGAACTCGAACGCGGCGAGCGTGGCGGCAACGCGAGTGAAGAGGCCGACGATCAGATAGGCTCCCAGCATTAACTCGAGGTAGGGCAATGCCAGCGCGAGCGGGCCGACGATTGCCGCCGGAAGCAGCCGAAAGCCCGCAATACTCGCGGCCAGACTCGATGGGTCGCCGGCTTTGAGCGCTCCGGCAGCCAACAGCAGGCCGCCCAAAAGAATGCGGAGGAGCAGCACGGCAGCATTCACCGGTCCCTTCGTTGCGCTCAATCTCGGTGAACCCCTGTCCGCGAGGATGTACAATAGCGGTATGCTGCTTGCGGCATTGCTCGCGCTAATCCCGATCCATGGCGTGGTGATCGATGTGCTCGGCGATCGCACCGCGATCGTCCGCACCGACCCCATACCTAAAATGATGCCGGCGCAAATACGGCGCTATGCCTTTGCACGGCCCGCGAGTTTGCGCAGCGGCACGAGCGTCGACGCGCTGCTCGATCCTTCGACCACCCCGCCGACGTTACTCGATCCGGTGCCGGCAGAGATTTTTGCGCCCGGCCTCCCCGATTCCGGACGCGCCGTCCCCATAGAGATTGGAAGTGCGTTACCGGCGGCGGAGCTGATCGATCAGGACGGCAAACCGGTCGCGCTCGATCGAGACTTCGCGGGAAAAACGTTGTTGCTGTCATTCGTCTTCACGCGATGTCCCGATCGCGATCTCTGCCCGGCGATTAGCGGCAAGTTCGCGTACCTGCAGAGCCGGCTCGATCCAAAACGATTTGCTCTGGCAGAGATAACGCTCGACCCGCCGTACGATTCTCCAGCGGTGTTGCGCGGTTACGGCTCGTCCTACGGCGCCAGGACGGGAAGTTGGATGCTGCTTACCGGCACCGGCTCGACGATCCAGCATCTGCTCAACGAGTTCCGCATCAGTTCGATGCGCGTGAGCACCGATAACTTTCTTCACGACGACAAGCTCTTTATCGTCGCACCGACGGGTCGAGTCGCTTCGATCGTGCAAACCGGCGCTTGGGATCCAGCAGGTGTGCTCGCTGCGGCCCGGACCGTCTCGGGATTGGCCGCCAATCCGTTCGAACGATTCAAGCTCGCGCTGATTTCCCAAGCGGTGGCGATTTGCGGCGGGAGCCAATTCGCGGGTATCGCATTGCTGGAGCTCTCGCTTTTCACGTTTTTGACGGTCCTCGCAGCACTGGGCATGTGGGCGGTCGCGCGGGTGCTCTGGGCCTCGAGAAGCTGAGCGGAGCTGGCGAGCGCAGCACGGAAGCGTAGCCGCTCGATGGAACAGACGGCTTTCTTGGAACGTGCCATCAACGAATACGGGAAGGCGACCTACAACTACGCCTACCGCCTGACTCAAAATGAGGCGGATGCCCGCGACCTCACCCAAGAGGCCTTCATTCGCGTTTATCGCGCCTGGCGCAGCTTTAAACCCGGTACGTCTTTTCTCTCATGGATCTATCGAATCGTCACGAATCTTCACCGGGACGAACTTCGCCGCCGTAAAGGACGTTATCAAGAGGAGATTCCGGAAGATCATGAGCTCCAAGAACACGGTGGCAATCGCCCCCTCGCAGTCGAGCCAATTGAGGAATACGTCGAGAGTCAACTCAGCGAACCAGTCTCAAAGGCGCTCGCGGACTTGGCAACCGAACAGCGTCAGATCGTGCTGCTCGCCGACGTTGAAGGGTACAGCTACCAAGAGATCGCGGAGATCGTTGGCTGCACCGTCGGTACGGTGCGCTCGCGCCTTCACCGTGCTCGTGGACAGCTGCGTGGGCTTCTCAATCGTTATATGAAATCGCCATCATGAATCAAACACATCCGACGTCCGACGAACTCGTCGATTATCTGCACGGAGAACTGCCGGCGCCTCGTAGCGCCGCTATTGCGGCGCATATTGCCGGCTGCTCCGAATGTGCCGATGCTCGGGCCGCGGAGGTCTCGCTGACCCAGATCTTGCGTGACCACGCGCTAGCGCAGGAACGAGAGTTGCCGTCCGGCGTCGTTTCCGGGATATGGGAACAGGTGCGAAACCGCCCGCCGTCGGTTTGGGAGCGTTTTAGCGCCGCACTCCGTCCGGCGTTTGCCGTGCCGGTGGCAATCGCCATCGCTGCGTTCCTCTTCTTCAGCATCAAAGTCGCGCACGGTCCGGCTCACGCCGCGACCATTGACGCGGGTTACTACGTCGAAAACCACGCGGCACTCGATGCCGCAACGCCGCTTTCCGAAGACGATCCGATACCGCAAGCGTTGGCCAGCGATGTTACAACGCGCTAGCCTCGCGGCGCTGACGCTGCTGGCCTGCACCCTAACGGCGGCGGGTGCCGGCTCTCGGAGCGACACCGATCTGCTGCTGCTCTCGCAAGTTCTCGCGGCGCCGGCCACGGTTTCGTACAGCGGCGTCGTGGAGACCGTCCGAATCGAGCGCCGCGCCACGGTGGTCTCGGTTTACCGAATCGAGCATCGCGCGCCCGATCTTACGCGTCGCACGTACAGCTCGCCCCCGCGGTTCGACGGCGATTCCGAGATCGTTAAGGGAAACCGCAAGTTTTCGATCGATGCCAAGAATCGCCGCATCGTCGTGACGCGAAGCGATCCTACTCTCATGGCCGGCTCCGCGCTGCGCGACCTCGAAGCCTTGATACGCGCAAACTATCGGACGGCTTGGCGCCGCAACGGAACCTTCGGGGGCCGCCCGACTATCGACGCCCTTCTGATCAACAAGCACACCAATCGTCCAACGATGCTCGTGCGGGTCGATCGCGAAACAAAGATTGTGCTCGACAAACAAGAGTTTGCAGCCGGGGGCGCGATGATCGGCGAAACGCGACTCGACCGCGTTCGCTATGCGCCCGTTTCACCGGCCGCGTTCGACCTTCCGAAGGGCTACGCCGTCGTGCAGCCGCAGCGCGTGAACGGGTCTTCACACGATCCGGAGCGCGTCGTTCGCGACGCCGGTTTCGCCGCGCGGAAGCCGGCCCTACCCGATGGCTTCTCGCCGCTCGACGGCGATCTCGTCGAGCTGCGCGGCATCCGAACCGTTGCGCTTCTTTATTCCGATGGAATACGGACGGTATCGCTCTTCGAAACGGCAACCGCCGTAACTCCCGACATGGCTCCGTTCCATCCCGACGCGCTCAACGTTAGCGGGCGCACCGCGCAATACGCCGAAGACGGGAGCGTCGCATTGTTAACGTGGAACGACGGAACGCTCTACTACACCCTCGTCGGAGAGCTCAGCCGAACTGACCTCCAACACATCGCAACAACGATCACGCCTTAGGGCAGCTCAGTCAAAAGCTTTCTTGAGCGTGCAGAAAAGCATGCAACGCTTGGCTCACGTCCGCGGGGATTGCGCTCGGGTCGGCGATGCCCGATTCTGATTGCGCTCCGTCGCTAACCGCCGCAATCGCGGCAATCGAGCGCGTTAGCGCCGCGATACCGTAGCCGCCCTCGAGCACGTACGCGACCGATCCGCCGCAATGCTCCGCCGCAACGTCCCGAATTACCGCTGCCAGCGGAGCCGCCGCATCCACATCGACGCCCAGATCGCCCACGCTGTCGCCGGCAACGTAATCGAATCCCGCGCTGACAATCAACAAATCCGGACGCACGATGCGCGCGACCGTGGGCAACAGGTATTGCCACAACGCTACGAAGCCTTCGGTGGAAATTCCGGCAGCGGGCAACGGAGCGTTGACGATCAGATCGTCGGACCGGCGATAACTCCCCGCGCCGGTCCCCGGATAGGCCGGATAGGCATGAGTCGAAACGTAGGAGAGGCCGTTGCCCGCGACCGCTTCAGTCCCGTTACCGTGATGGTAGTCGAAGTCCACGACGAGAACGCGGCCGCCGAAGCCGGCCTGGAACGCTCGGGCCGCAATCGCGACGTTGTTAAAGAGACAGAAACCCATCCCCCGCGTGGGCTCGGCGTGGTGGCCCGGTGGGCGTACCAGCGCAAAAACCGCTTCCTTTCCGGCGACGCCGGCTTGCACGGCCGCGATCGCGCCCCCGGCGGCGCGGCGAGCAACGCGAAAGGAGCTCGCGTCCACGAGCGTATCACCAGTCGAAAGATAGCGCGCATCCGTTGCGGCCGCGGTCTCGCGCCGCACGAGTTCAATATACGCCGGCGGGTGCACCCTCGCGAGCTCCTCGTCGCTGGCGTCGCGAGCGACGAGGGAGTCGGCGAGCACGCCGTCCGCTCGCAGACTCCGCCCGACCGCCTCGACGCGATCGGGCCGCTCGGGATGGACTACGTTGCGCAGATGATCCCCGTAGAGGGGATCGACGACGAACTTCAGCCGGAGTGCTTAGTCGCCGGGATCTTGCACGGATCCGCCGCAGCTTTGACGACCATCGCGTAGTCTTTCGTACCCTTCTTCATCATCGGCAGCAGCCGCTTATAGGCTGCGACCGCTTTCGAACATTGGTTCGAACTCGCATACGCTTTTGCCGCCATGTACAGCAACGGTGGATTCGCATCGAGAAAACCGTGCGCCCCGTTATTGAGCACGTCGAAGATCTGCGCGGCTTCTTTATAGTTCCGCAACTCAAAGTCTGCGCCCGCAACGCAGCTCAGCGTCGTCGGAGAGCGTTGAATCTCGAAGCTCTTCCCACAGGCATCGCGCGCGCCGGAGTAATCGCGGACGCGCGAATAGGCTTGGCCAAGGATCGCAAAACCTTGCGCGTCGGGGGAGACTTGCGTGTAATGGCGCAGGTACGAGATGCTGTCGTTCAGCCGGCCGCCTTGCATCGAAACCTCACCTAGCCCCAACAACGACGCGGCATTGTTTGGATCGATCGCGAGCGCCGCCTGCCATTGCGTGGTCGCTCGGTCGAATTGACGCACGGTGGCGTAGTAATCTCCGTAAGCGGCAAACCCGGTCGCAACCTTCGGGAACATCTGCGTGATTTGCTGGAAGATCGCTACGGCTTGAGCGTCCTTCTTTTCTTGTACGAAATACGCCGCCTTACGAATCATGATTGCGACCTTCTCATCGTCGGTCGGGGCCGCCACGACCGCGTCGTCGTACGCCTCACTCGTGTGCGCGTCATCGTGCTGGCGCGCATAGAGGTCCGCCTTGAAGACGAGGGCTTGAATGTTACGGGGATCGAGCGCCAAAGCCCGCGCGATCGTCTGCAGCGCCAGCGGAATGTTATCCTGTTGCGCGTACGTGGTCGCGATCTGGAAGATCGGCGCCGAATCCTTGGGGTTGAGCGCAAGGGCCGCTTCGAACTGCGCGCGGGCATCGTCGAAATGCTGTTCGGCCGCATAGACACTTCCGAGCGTCATCAGCGCCCCCGGATTGGTCTTGTTGAAGGTGACGGCCCGTCTCGCAATGCGCTCGGCGTCGTTCGGCCGATTCGCGCGGATGTACAGGTCTGCGAGGGAGGCCAGCACGTTCAAGTTCGTCGGATCGAGATTCGAGGCTTCCTCGAGATCGTTGAGGGCCCCGGCACCGTTGCCGAGTTGCTCTTGCGCGAGGGCGTCGTAGTAGAATACCTGCGCGGTCTTATCGCCCAGTTGCAGCAAATGTTGGGTGTACTGGATGGCAATATCGGCACGGTTCACCTGAAGGTACTCGGCCGCAAGCTGCGCCATTGTGAGCTGGTCGGTCGGATTCGCTTTGAGCTTTGCGGTCAAACGCGGAATCGCGACGGACGGCGGTTCGGGACTCGCCGTCGGTAACGCCGAGGGCGACGGAGACGGGCTCGGCGTCCCGGATTGCTTTCCTCCGAAGAGCCCGGCTTGCGCGGACGGCGTCGTCGCGGCGACGCCGATACCGAAGGCGAGTGCAATCAATGCGATCAGTGAAATTCGTTTCAAGAAAGATTTCCTTTAGCGGTTTCGATAAGTTTCGTCAGCTCGGGAACGATCCGGAAGGCGTCCCCCACAACCAGCAAGTCGGAGAATTCGCCAATCGGAGACGCCGCGTCTTTATTGATCGCGACGATCGTTCCGGAGGCACGCATGCCGACTTTGTGCTGAATCGCGCCCGAAATGCCCACGGCGATGTAGAGGGTCGGCGTTACGGTCTTTCCGGTTTGTCCAATCTGAAGATTATACGGCACCCAGCCGGCGTCGGCGGCGGCCCGCGAAGCGCCGACGGCGCCCCCCAAGGCGCGTGCCAACGGTTTCAGCAAAGTCTCAAACGGTTCCGGCCCGCCGAGCCCTCGCCCGCCCGCGACCACAACGGGTGCCTCCTCAAGCGCAAGCTCGCCGGCTCCCTCCTCGACATCACGGTCGATCGCGGCCGGATAGCTCCTGGACGCGGGCTTGGCGAGCTGCTCGACGTGCACGCCGGCACCTGCCGTCTGGACGGCAAAAGCATTGGGACGAACGGTCACCACGCCGTAATCCGCGGTCCGCAGGGCACACTGCGTTATCAGCGCGCCGCCCAGCTTCGGTGAAACGCAGACCACCGCGCCGAGGTCTGGCTTCACCTCGACGACGTCGGCGACCATGCCGGCGTCCAAACGGACCATCAGACGCCCGGCGACGTCGCGGCCGGAGAGCGTATTTGGAATCAGCACCAAAGAGGGGCCAGCGATCCGAGCCGCGGCTTCCAGATAATCGACGATCGGATCTAGTAGGAACGCCTCGATGTCGGCGTCCTCGTTGAGGAATATCGTGTCGAGCGGATAGTTTTTCAGTTGCTCGGCCAGTTGCGCCGACCCCGGTCCGAGGACGACGGCGTGTGCCTTGCCCCCGAGGGCCGCCGCGATCTTACCGGCCTCGCTGGCCAGTTCGAAGGTAACCTTGCGAGTCTCGCCGCGCCGGTGTTCTGCGTAAACGATGACGTCTTTCACGCTTAGACCAGCCTCTTTGAAGCGAGGAAATCGAAGATTGCCTGCGCACCCGAAAGACCGTCGTTGGCCTCGACAACCTGGCCCTTGCCGCGGACGGGGGGCGGCGCGAAACTGCGCAGCTCGGTTTTCGAGCCGCTCGCGCCCACCGGCCGGTCGAGCGCAAGGTCTTGCAACGAGATCGAAGCGATGCTCTTTTTCTTGGCGCCCATGATGCCTTTGAGTGAGGCGTAGCGCGGCTCGCCGAAGGTGAGCGCGGTGGTGAGCAGCGCTGGCAGCGGGCCGTGAACCGTCTGATAGCCTGAGTCGGTTTCGCGCTCGACTTCGATCCCGTCGCCTTTGATGTCAACCTTGCGGGCGTTGGTGATGCACGGTAGGCCGAGATGTTCGGCGAGCGCTCCCGGAACGGCGCCGGTGCTGCTGTCGTCGGTAAGACCCCCGACGACGAGCAGATCGAACGTCAACGTGCGTAACGCCGCAGCCATGGCGAATGCCGTCGCGGAGACGTCGCTGCCTTCGAGCGCTTCGTCACTGAGCACAACCGCATCGTCGGCACCCATCGCCAGCGCTCTGCGCAAGCCTTCCTTCAACGAATCGGGCACCATCGAGAAGATCGTGACGGTGGTGTCGCCGCCGGCACGCTCCTTGAGCTGCAACGCAGCCTCGAGTGCATATTCGTCGTAGGGATTGAGCACGGTTTCCACACCGGTGCGTACGAGTCGCTTAGTTTGCGGGTCGATTCGCTTTTCAGCGTTCGGATTCGGGACGAGTTTAATCGTCACCACGATCTTCACGTGGAGAGCGACCTCCGTTCGATAGAAAGGAAGAAAGAGCGATAGGCTCTTGGTGGTTCTCCACCGGCGGACCTGCCTACCGCCCCAAGGGAGGGCCGATACTCGGCGATGAAGCGGTGGCGATGCTACGACCAGCCCTCCCCTTGATGCTCGCGGCGTTGCTCGCTCCCGCCGTGGGGTCTGCCGCCGGGTTCGTCGCGAAGCCCTCGCTTGCCACCCAACAAGACCCCGCGACGCTCGTTCTCGACGCCTCGCGCGCGGCCGACGGCATCATGGAGGTCCGCGAACGAATTCCAGCGACTGCCGGAAGCTTTACGGTCGTCTATCCTAAGTGGATCCCCGGCGAGCACGGCCCGACCGGCCCGCTCAACGATCTCGCTGCGTTGCGCATCTCGGCCGATGGAGCGCCGCTGGACTGGCGCCGCGATCCAAACGACCTCTATGCCTTTCACGTCAACGTGCCGGCCGGCACGCAAGCGATCGATGCGGATTTCGACGTGTTAATGAACGCCCCGGATGACGTGATGTCGTCGCACTCACTGGCAGTCGTGAACTGGAACCGAGCGTTGCTCTACCAAGACGGGATCGGCTCGCACGAGTACTTCATCAAACCCAGCATCGTGCTGCCTGCCGATTGGGAGTTCGCGACGGCGCTCCGCGGCGCGACGCAAAGCGGCAGCCGCGTCGACTTCGCGGTCACGCCGCTCAACATGCTCGTCGACTCCCCGTTGGATCTTGGCCGCTACGTGCGAAAGTGGGATTTATGGCGAGATGGCTCCGCGTTTGTGCAGCTCGACGCATTTGCCGACCATCCGCAAGACCTCGACATTCCCACAAGCCTGTTACACGCGTATCAGCGCGTGCCCGACGAGGCTTTCGCTTTGTACGGATCTCGCCATTTTGTGGATTACCACGCGCTGCTGACGCTCAGCGACGCGGTGGGTTTCGAGGGCATCGAGCACCATCAGTCCAGCGACGATCGGGCGCCCGAGGATTTCTTAACCGACCCGGATGAATCGCTGAGCGGGGGCGACCTTATAACGCACGAGTTCTCGCACTCCTGGAACGGAAAGTATCGGCGCCCGGCGGACCTGACGACGCCGAACTTTCAAGTGCCGCAGCTCACCGATCTGCTCTGGGTCTATGAGGGGATGAATCAATATTTGGGCGACCTGCTTTCGTTTCGCGCCGGGATTCGAGAGCCCAAGCAGTATCCCGAGTATCTCGCGACCGTCTACGCCGAAATGGATACCGAGACCGGCCGCGCAACGACGCCCCTCATCGATCTCACCACCGGTGCGCCCTATTACTTTCTAGCGCGCGGCGATTACGGGGCGATTCGGCGCAACGCCGGAGACTTTTATAGCGAGGGTGAGCTGGTCTGGTTAGACGTCGATACGATCATTCGCGAGCGCTCCCACGGCGCGCGCTCGCTGGATACTTTCTTGCATCGCTACACCGAGCCGGCACTAACCGGGCCGATCGTGAAAACCTATACGCGAGCGGAGATCGAGACCTTGCTGAACGAAGTCGAGCCGTACGATTGGCACGCATTCTTCGACAAATACGTCTATCACACGAGTGTTCATCCGCCGGTCGACGAGCTCGCGCGCGCCGGGTGGAGGTTCGTCTACACCGAAAAACCGAACGACTTCATCACGGCAAGCCAAGCCGACGATCCCGGGATTACCGGGTGGTATTCATACGGTGCGGACCTGAGCGCCAAGGGTGTCGTGCGCGACGTGCGCGAGGGGTCGCCGGCCTGGCGCGCCGGGCTTGCGCCCGGCATGCACATCCTCGCAGTAGACAATCAAGAGTTTTCCGCCAACGTCTTCGCGTACGCCGTCAAAAAGGCGCAGAATGGTGGCGCGCCGATTTCACTGATTACGTCCCAGACCGGGTGGTTTCAGACCCTGTCGCTCGACTATCACGACGGCATCCGTTACCCGCATCTCCAGCGAATCGACGGCACGCCGGACATGCTTGGCGCGATTATGGTGCCACGTGCCAAGTAGATGGGGGGCCGGTTGCCGAAAACGCGGCGCCAGGAGGTATCGAGCATGCTTTTGAGATGTCTAATGACGGCCGCGGCGTTTGCCACCCTGTGCGCGACGGCGACGGCTGCTAGCAGCCCGATCGTCGTCAACTCGCAGTCGGCTACCTGGCAAGCGAGCCCCCTGAAGGGGACGCAGATGGCGCCGATCGTCGGCAATCCGAGCGGGGCCGGCGGATACTACGCGTATTTTTTGAAAGTTCCGGCCGGCGTGCGCGTTCCCGCGCACTTTCACGCCATGCGCGAGACCGTGACGGTCATTAGCGGCGTGATGATGTTCGGGATCGGGGATGCGATGGACGTCGCCAAGATGATGACGCTGGGTCCGGGCAACGTCGTTTCGGTACCCGCCGGTCTTCACCATTACGCGATGGCCAAGACGGATGCGATCATCGAGGTGAGCGGGATCGGTCCGGACACGACGACGTTCATACACAAGATGTAAGAAGTGACGTGCGCAGCCGCTTAGCGGCGCTTGCCGCGACACTCACCGTGGCCGGCTGTATGGTGGCGCGGCCCCCCGCCATACCGCCGGCATCCGTCGACTCCGCGCAAGTACCCGGTCTGCAAAGTCACGCGATCATCGGCTTTAGCGTCGACACGCCGAAGCGAGCAGCAAAAGCCGCTAGCGAAGGCGTCGACACGACGATCCTCTACGATGGGTCGCCGGCGCCGAAGAGCGCACTCGAAAAGGCGCTGAAGGCCCACTCGATCGGCGTTGTGGACGCTGGCATCTCCGGAATCCTTTTCGATTGGGAGTGCCATCGAACGCATACGGTCAAGCCGCCTCCGAGCAGTTATTCGCAGAACTACTATTGCCGCACTGACGAAGACCCCCATATCAAGAATGAAGCGGTCGTCTTGCGCGACGTTACGACAGTGCTCGAGCGCGATGCCGATCGCAAGTACGTCGTCGCCTATTGGGTGCTCGACGATTGGCCCGGCTGGGATCCCGGCAGCGCGCGCGAACTGCTCGCGAAGATTCACGCGCTGATCGTTGCACAGACGCCCGGCAGGCCCGCGATCTGCGGCTTCGGTGCCGGAGTGGCCAAACCCGGAAGGGTCAACTGGGATCCGGGCACCGCGGCCAACTACTCCAACGGCGGTTGCGACATCATCGGATGGTATAACTACTCGCCGTTTGGGCGCCACCACCCATCCTTGGGCAAGAAGTTGGACTGGACGATGAAAGCGCTGCTGCCGGCCATGGCACGCAGCCTCGAAAAGAAGGGCTGGGAGATCGCGAAGACGCCGCTGTACGGAATCGGGCAAGCGTGGTCCGGACCCTACGACAAGCGCCATTATCAGCCGGGACTCACTCGCGAAGAGATGCTGCAGCAAGCCAAAGCTTTTTGCGACTTCGGCGCTGACTACATTGGGTGGTACGCGTGGGACGACAGCGGGGACGAAGCAGGGACGCAAACCCCGAACAACTCGCCGGTAATCGCCGCCGGCCTCNNGCGCCTTCGTACGCGCCTTCTTGCGCGTTGCCGCAGCTTTTTTGGCCGACTTCTTGCGATCCGCCGCCGTCCTCCCGGTGCTCGGGCGCGTTCCTAGGTCCTCCGGCTTCGACTCCGACATGTCGACCTTGTAATGCGTGGCGGCCTTCTTTATGTTTGCGAACGCGAGCTCGCGTTCGGCGGCTGTGACGCC
>PMHJ01000045.1 GCA_003158175.1 Candidatus Cybelea septentrionalis | reverse complement strand
AGCACGACGACGCTCTTCTACACAGACACGAATACGAACTCGCTAAATGAGTTGGAACAATAACTAAGGCGAAACGCAGAAAGAACTCTCTGAAATAACTCAGAGGGTTCTTTCCCTGCAACTCAAACGGCTCAACGAGCGAGTGAGTGCGGGGGAATTAACCGATTGCACGAGCAAGTCCTTTTGCTAGTTTGTCGTTTGGCGGAGCGCTGCGGCTTGAGACCCTCNNTGTATCCCCCGGATGCAACTATGAGGCGCTGATGATTTCGCACTTAGAGTGTTCGCGCGACGCGACGCACCGCTGCTCGCCGCATGCGCTCGCAACGGTCTGTTCGGACGATGGCGCGCCGCTACTCGTCCGTTACTCCGGCGCCGTGCTTCGTCGAGATGCTGTGCTGGCGCGCCCGTGGACGATGTGGCGCTACCGCGAGATGTTGCCAATCGCCGACGACGAGGAGCCGGTTTCGCTCGGGGAAGGTGCAACGCCGCTCATTTCGCTTTCGAACGGTGCCTTCGTTAAGGACGAAGCGCAGAATCCCACCGGCTCCTTCAAGTCGCGAGGCATGTCGGTGGCGGTTACAGTCGCGAAGCGTTTAGGAGTGCCGGCGTTGGTTGCGCCGAGCGCCGGAAATGCCGGTGGCGCGCTTTCCGCGTATGGCGCGCGGGCCGGCCTGCACGTACGCGTTTACGTTCCGCGCGATACGCCGGGCCTGCTCGTTGAGGAGATGCAGAGTTACGGAGCCGATGTCGTTCTCGTCGACGGCCTGATCGACGGCGCCGGGCGCTTCGCCGCCGAGTATGCGCGCGAGAGCGGCGCCTTCAACGTTGCGACCTTCCGCGAACCGTACCGAGTCGAGGGAAAGAAGACGATGGGCTACGAGCTGGTCGAACAGCTCGGCGGCGTTCCCGGAACGATCGTCTATCCGACCGGCGGCGGCACGGGCCTCGTCGCGATGTGGAAGGCCTTCGAGGAACTCGAGCAGCTCGGCTGGATCGATACGAAGCGCCCGGTCATGGTAGCCGTTCAAGCCGAGGGTTGCGCGCCGATCGTTCGCGCATTCGATCGCGGCGAAGAGTCCGCCGCGCGGGTCGAGGATGGATCTACGAAGATGTGGGGCTTACGCGTTCCAGGCGGAATCGGCGATCGTCTAGCGTTGCGCGCTCTACGCGAATCCCACGGACATGCCGTCGCCGTCTCCGATGCCGCGGCCGATGGAGCGATGCGCGAACTCCATAGATACGAAGGCATCGACGCGACGGAAGAAGGCGGAGCCACCCTCGCCGCGCTTCGCCTCTTGCTTTCCAGAGGCGCTACGCTTCCCGCCCCGATCGTTTTGTTCAATACCGCTACATCTTTGAAATACGCACCTCGAGCGTAAGTGCTAACTCGCCAGCGCGTGCTCGAGATGAGGCGCCGAGATGTCGGCGTTTTCTGCGACAAAGCCGCGCAACTCGAATAGGGCAACGGATTGGCTCATCTTCGGAGAAGCGTCGCAATAGTCGAGAAACGCTTCGAGGCTGGTGAGCGCGGCGGTCCAGCGCGGATCGTCGGGCTGGCCGCAGGCGTGGTGGAGCGCGGCGGCGACATTTCGCGTCGCACACGCTGCGGCGTACGCGGCCCCCGAGGTCGGAGGACGCAACTCGAGCAGCAAGCCCGCGATGTTTTCGCGAATTCGGTTACAAACAACTTCGTATTGCATTTTGTCATTACTCCTATGAATGTTTGCGCGCTAAGAGCAGCACGCCCGGTGTGACTACGAGAGCAAGGACGCCGGTCACGAGGAAGGCGTCCGCGTAGGAAAGCGCCGCGGCTTGCCCGGCAATTACGGTTGCGAGCTGTGCGGGAGTGCCGTGCTGCAAGAACTGCGCGACCGGCAGCCTGGAAAGCGTCGCTTGAGCGGCGAGGATCGTTTGGTGAAACTGGAGGCGTTGGTCCAGGAAGGCCACGATCGATGCCGATGAGACCGAGCCGCCTAACTGAAAGAAGAGCACGATAAACGATGCTGCCTTCGCGCCGGCTTCGGGCGCAACGGCGCGCATCGTCGCGACGAGCAGAGGCGAGTACACGAACGCCGCGCCGATTCCAACCAGCAAGAGCGGAGGAATAAACGTGCCGAGATCGCTGTTGGTCGTGACGCAGCTCGCCAGCCAGAGCGAGCCCAGGCCCGCGACGGCGATGCCGCCGCCGATCGACCAGCGCAGATCGAATCGAGGTAAGCTTGCGAGTCGCGCGACGGGAATCGTGAGGAGAAGCACCGGCAGCGCCCGAACGCCGATGAGGATGCCCGCGAGCGTGCTCGTGAAGCCCAGATTGTCGATCGTAAACTGCGGCAACAGCAGCAGGCTCGGAAAGATGACTGCCGCATAGGCCCCGGCGATCAGCAGCGCGGCGGCGACCGCCGGCTGGCGCATCACACGCAGGTCCACGATCGGCTCGGCAATTCGCAACTCCCACCAAACGAAGGCCGAGGTTGCGAGAAGCGCGAGCAGCGAGCAGAGTTGGATCGATTGATCCGAAAACCAGTCATCGCGCTGTCCTTGGTCGAGCACGTACTGCATGCAGCTGACGGCTACGATCAGCAGCGCGATGCCAGCGACGTCGACGCGCGCCCGCTGAGGCTTCGTATGATCGCGCATATAGCGCCACAAGATAACGAATGCGAGGATTCCAGGAACGAGGTTGACGTCGAAGACCCACGGCCACGAAAGGTTGTCGACGAGAATCCCGCCGAGGGTCGGTCCCAGCGACGGACCAAGGATCGTGCCGAGCGCAAAAATCGATTGACTCATCCCCATCTGCTGCGGCGGAAACGTATCGCGAAGCACGACCTGCGCGGTCGCGAGCAGTCCGCCGCCGAACGCGCCCTGTACGACGCGGAAGAGAATCAGTGCGGTCAACGACGTCGCCATGCCGCACAGCATCGATGCGATGGTAAATCCGGCGATCGAGGCGAGAAAGTAGTTCTTGCGTCCGAAGCGCAGTTGAAGCCACGGCGCGAGCGGGATCACGACGACGTTGGCGATGACGTAGGCCGTGACGACCCACGTGCCGTCATCGACCGTCGCTCCCAAGTTGCCCTGAATGGTCGGCAGCGCGACGTTGACGATCGTGAGATCGACCGTTTGCAGGAGCGCGGCGAGCATGACGCCGCCGACGACGAGGTAGCGGCGCAGGCCGTACTCGGCCAAGCTCCCGGAACCGCCCTTACTACCCGCAGCGTCTCGAAGGCTGCGCGGATCGTTGGGTTCTTTGGGAGGACGAAGGGGAAGAATTCCCCGTGGTCCGGGGATCCGTTCGGCAACCGTCATGCGTGGTGGAGTGCTCTTAGAAGAGGAGGTTGCTCTTAGGCTACTCCTTGTGCCATACTATGACTAGAACCCAGTCTATCCTAGCACTAGAACGGACACCCTAACCATGGACGCAACGATCGAACGCCGGTCGGAACTCAGTGATTTTCTGCGCACGCGAAGGGCGAAAATCGTCCCGTCGGACGTCGGCTTAGCCGACGGAGCGCGCCGGCGAACCCCGGGGTTGCGGCGCGAAGAGGTCGCGCTGCTCGCGAATATCGGAACCACCTGGTACACCCGGCTCGAACAAGGCCTGCCCATCAATGTGTCGGCCGAGGTCCTCGATGGGATTTCGCGTGCGTTGCGGCTGACCTCGGACGAGCGCCGGCACCTTCATCTCCTATCGGGGCTCACCAGCACGGCGCCCGCGCAAGAAGAAGAGCACGTCAGCGATCTGGTGCGACGCGTTCTCACCGCACTCGAACCCTCGCCCGCGTACGTTCGTGGACGGCGCTTCGATCTGCTTGCGTGGAACCGCAGCGCCGATGCGCTCTCCGATTTCTCGAGCGCGACGGGGCCCGCGCGCAACATGGTGTGGCGGCTCTTTCGCGATCCAAACTCGCAGTGCCGGCTCGGCGATCCGGAGTGTTCGATGCGTCGCGTCGTCGCGCAGTTTCGCGCTGTCGCTGCGAAGTATCCGCACGAGCCCGCATTCACCGAACTGATCGAAGATCTGCGCGCTAACTCACCGGAGTTTCGGAGCCTGTGGGCGCAGCACGACGTGCTTGGATCGGCCGAAGGCCTGAAGCGCTACGTGCACCCGGAGCTGGGCGAACTGATCTTGGATTATACGCAGTTCGATGTGCCCGGAGACGGCGATATGCGCCTGATCGTTTTAACGGCAGCTCCCGGCTCCGTCAGCGAACGCAAGCTGCGGGCGTTGAGCCCACTGACGGCCTACGCGTAGGCTCCCGCCGTTGAATGACTCGCCCGGTTTCGACATCGGAAAGCGAGCGGTGGGGTATGCCGCCGTCGACGACTTCGTGCAAGACGGCATGTGCATCGGCCTCGGCACCGGTACGACGACCTATTGGGCGATCGAGCGTGTCGGGCAACGCGTAGCGGCAGGCGAGCGAATCACCGCCGTAGCGACGTCGGAACATACTGCAAGCCTTTGTCGCCAGTGGAACATTCCACTCGTGGGGTTGCTCCAGCACGAGATGCCCGTTGCAATCGACGGCGCAGATGAAGTTGCTCCGGATTGGGCGTTGATCAAAGGTGGTGGCGGCGCACTCTTCAGAGAAAAGGCCGTCGCGCTCGTGGCCGAGCGGTTCGTGGTCGTCGTCACGCCGTCAAAGTTGGTCTCCGTGCTCGGAGCCTTCCCGCTCCCCGTTGAGATCGTGCCGTTTGCGGAACCCTACGTCGTGCGTGAAATTTCCCGTTGGCATCCAGACGTCGAAATCGTGCGGCGCGGCGGAGACATGCCGTTTGTGAGTGATAACGGAAACTGGATCTTGGACTGTCGTTTCGGCCCGATCGACGAACCCCGTGCGCTCGATGTTGCGCTGCGGGAAATCCACGGCGTTGTCGCGACCGGCATCTTTGAGTCGATCGCCAACGTCGTCATGGTCGGGGACGAGAATGGCGAGGTCCGAGCCTTGCCAAGAATATGATGCGCACTTAAGGCTTCTTAAACAGGTGCGTCATCGCGACGCCAGAAGTCAGTCTCATCTTTTCGGAGGATGAAAATGTTGAGACGCATGTCAACGCCCGTTCTGGTACTCTTAGTTGGAGCACTCGTCGGTTGCAGTAGCGCGAGCGCGTCGGCTCCCGCTCAACCGACGGCGCAGAACCCGCAGAGCGCCGCTGCGATTACCACGAAGTACGTGCAGCTGGTGATCTTTGAAAATGAGTCGTACGACGACGTGATCGGCAGCTCGGAAGCTCCTTATATCACCGGCCTCTCAAAAACGTGGGCGAACATGACGCAGAGCTTTGCGATCACTCACCCAAGCGAACCCAACTACCTCGCCCTCTTTAGCGGATCGACGCAGGGTGTCACCTCGGACCAATGCCCGGTTTCGTTTGGCGTGCAGAGCCTCGGCAGCGAGCTACTCAAGGCCGGCATCTCGTTTACCGGCTACGCCGAAAGCATGCCGTCCAACGGATACACGGGTTGTATGGCGGTTCCGGACACCCTCCCCAGCGGCTGGCTCTACATGCGCAAGCACGTTCCGTGGCCGGATTTCACCAAGATTCCCGCCTCGGTGAGCGTCGTGTATCCGGGGCCGCTCAAGAAGCCGCCCTCGCAGTTCACCTGGATCACGCCGAACATGTGCAACGACATGCACGATTGCGCGATCAGCACCGGCGATAAGTGGGCGAAGAAGAACCTGCCCAAGCTCATCGCCTGGGACCAGGCGAACAACGGCCTCCTGATCCTGACCTTCGACGAGAACGACGGAAGCCCGGGAAACCAGATACCCACGATTCTCATCGGCAACGTGAACCCGGGACAGTATAGCCAAACGATCAATCACTACAGCGTCCTGCGCACCATCGAGGATATCTTCGGTCTCAAGCATCTCGGCGAAAGCGGCTCGGCGACTCCGATCAAGGGTGTCGTTAAGTAACGTTCCTTAGAACGCTCGTCGCTGCGAGTCTCCTTGCTTGCGGGATCCCCGGGTGCACGGTCCACCCCGCTCCACGCACGGCCCCGCCGGCGAGCGTTCGACACGTCGTCAGATACGACGGCACGTCGCTCTCCATCGATGGGCGACAAACGCCGATCTGGGCGGCGCAATTCCATTATTGGCGGTTCCCCGCGCCAAATCTCTGGCGCGACGCATTGCGTACGATAAAGGCGGCAGGCTACAACGCGGTCGCGCTCGACTTTTTCTGGGGCTATCATTCTCCACGTCCCGGAGCGTACGATTTCACCGGAGTGCGCGACGTCGACACGCTGCTCGATATTGCAGAGCAAGAGAGACTCTACGTAATCGCGCAGCCCGGCCCGTATATTGACGACGGCGCCGAGGGCGGCGGCCTTCCCGACTGGATCTTCGCACGAAACGCCGTGACGAAAACGCCGAGTTCGCGTTCTGAAGGCGAACTGCGGCAGTGGCTTGCAGCGATCGACGCTCGGCTTGTGCGTCACCAACTAACCGGCGGCGGCGGCAGCGTCATCCTCTACGGAACGCAGGACGACCTCGCAGCAAGCATGCAGGCAGTGCGCCAACGAGAGGCACGCGCCGACGGCATCAACGTGCCGTTCATCTCGAAGGACTTCGCCGTCGCGTACGACGGTATCAACTGGGGCTGGACGGGCGACCCGCTGAACGCCGATCGTACGCACGACGGCGAGCAACTCGGCGAGTCTCACGCGATCGCGTTCCCGGAAATTACCGGATGGCGCTCCCGTCGAGACGACGCCGAGAGCGAGCGCGTCTTCGACGACCAGGCATGGCCGCCGCTGCTCACCGCGCCTCCGCAAGATGCCGATGACGCACCTTCACGCGCCCCGCCGTCGCCAAACGGACACAGCTCACGCAGAGAGTTTTTGAGCGTCGACGACTACGGATTCCACCATGGGATCGTGTGGTACCGCGGGCACTTCAAGGCAAGTGGCGCCGAACGCGCATTCGTGTTTGCCGGCACGACCGGCCGCGCAGGCGCCGCCGCCGTTTGGCTCAACGGCGTCTACCTAGGAAACGTCGTCGCGCGCGACGACGGCACGATCTCCGCAAGAATAAGAATCGCGCCGGCAGCGCTGCGGGTTAACGCCGACGACGTAATCTCCGTTCTTTTCGAAAACATGGGTCACAACGAGAACCTCAGCCGCGATCCAGGTCGCGCTCAATCGCGCGGCTTGCTGCGCGCCGCGCTTTCGAACGGGCGCGCAAGCATCGCCTGGCACATTCTCGGCAACGGTGAGTACAATACCGATCCGGTTCGCGGACCACTCAACTCGGGCGGCCTCGGCGGCGAGATCGCCGGCTGGGAGAACCCGGAGTTTTCGGACGAATCGTGGACGCCGGCGGCGCTGCCCGCGACCACTGCTCGCGCCGGCGTCACCTGGTACCGCGCCCACGTAACGCTGCACGTTCCCTTGGCGCCGGGGACGGTTGCCGCGGTGCGCGTGGATGACGCCGGCCGACCGGATTATCGTGCCTTCATTTATGTCAACGGTTGGCTCGTGGGGCAATATCGCAGCGATCCTGGATTTCCGCGTCTCTTTCCGGCACCGGTGGGCATTCTAAACGAAGCAGGCGATAACATAATCGCGATTGCTGCATGGAGTCTCGATGGAAGGAGCGCGCTCGGCCGCGTTTCCTTCACGACCGTAGGCGCGCTGCCAAACGCGCATCGTGCCCTCGCCAATATTCCGGAGATCCACGCCGTCGGGGGCATCGCGCGATTGAACCTCGACGTCGCCGGCGAGGGTAACGCCGAAAGGCCTCATTTCGTTTATGGCGGTCGCGACGTGGCGCCGACGATTCGGGTCCGTCCCGGCGATACAATCGATATCACGCTGCACAATCGGCTACCAATCGCGAGCGATACGGCCAATGCGGTGAACCTTCATTTTCACGGCCTCGACGTGGCGCCCGCGAAACCCGGGGACGAGGTGCTGATGACGTTGGCTCGGCCGGGGGAGTGGCTCCACTACATCGTGCACGTGTTGAGAAGCCAACAGCCGGGAATGTATTGGTACCATCCTCACGTGCATGGTGAGACGTACTGGCAAATCACTAGCGGCATGGCGGGGGCGATTATCGTCGAGGGCCTGCGGCAACGAGTCCCGAGCCTTGCAGCGATGCGCGATCGTATCATCGTGGTTCGCGACGTTCAAGAGACGCCGAACATCCTGGCGATTCCCTGGTATGCGCGCAAGATGACGCCTCGATCGTATACGCTCGACGCCGACGATAACGTGGGGCCGAACGGACCCTGCCTGCCGGAGGTTGGCCTGCACGTGAGTGTAAACGATTCCGAGCAGCCGGCGATCGATATCGAGCCGGGCGAGCAGCAGCTTTTTCGCGTTCTCAATGCGTCGGCGAGCCGAGTTCTCGATCTTGCAATCGATAACGAGCGCCTCGGCATCGTCGCGCTTGACGGCTACCCGGTCGGCGCTTATCCCAAAAATGCCGCGGTCGTTTGGGCCGATCACATAGTCGTCCCCCCGGCCGGCCGCGCGGAGTTCGTGGCAACGGGACAATCGGGCCCAACGCTCCTACGATCGCGCTGCTACGACAGTGGTTCGGGCGGCGATCGCGATCCCCAGACCGTGCTCGCGATTCTTACACCAAGCGGCCCCCCGCAGAGCGAGATCGCGGTGTCGCGAAGTGCTTCGATTGCCTCGCACTCACGCGACGCGACGATTTCTCCGGCAGCGCCGGCCGCTAGGCGCACGGTCACGCTCACGGAGGACTCCGCCGCGTTCTACATCGACGGCCGCGCCTTTTCGATGGGCGCGCCGCCCACGATCGTCGCTCGTTCGGGAACGCTCGAAGAGTGGACGATCCGGAACGACACCGA
Organism: Candidatus Cybelea septentrionalis; assembly: GCA_003158175.1. Classification (GTDB taxonomy): domain Bacteria; phylum Vulcanimicrobiota; class Vulcanimicrobiia; order Vulcanimicrobiales; family Vulcanimicrobiaceae; genus Cybelea; species Cybelea septentrionalis. Next base: position 16,672 of record PMHJ01000045.1, on the reverse strand, counting down.
TGAGGTCCACGACTTTCACATCCACCAGGTGCACTTTGTGATCGAATCGGTCGATGGCGAGGAAATCCATCCGCGGACGTGGCGCGATACGGTGCTCGTGCCGGCGCAACGCCGCCGCGGTGCGCGCAGCATTCCCGGAACGGCAAGAATCCTCGTGGACTTTCGAAATCCCGCAATTCGCGGAACGTTTGTCTTCCATTGCCACATGCTCGATCACGAAGACGGCGGCATGATGGCAACGATCAAGGTGATCTAGGGGCGGCCAACCAAGCCGCTCACCGCGCATCCGGCGTAAGAAAGTTGAAACATTTGGACCTGCGCGATGGTCTAATTGAGCATGTCGAACAATACCATCGCAAAGCCTTTCGCGTGGCGCCTGCCTTTGGCCGCGCTCGCGCTTCTCCTGGCCCTCATGAGCCACCCCAGCTTGGCAATCGCCGACGACCTCGGCGGTATCGCCGGCATCATCACCGACGCAAGCACCGGGGCTCCGATCCCAGGCGTCCAAGTGCAGTTCAACTCGCCTTCTCAATCGGCAACCGCGACGACGGATGCCAAAGGACACTTTGTCGTCCTTTCGTTGCCGCCCGACAACTACACGCTGACCCTGGTAAAGGCGGGTTACACTACGCAGGCGGTCTCGGGGCAGTCGGTCTATGCAGACCAAACGCAACAGTACGACTTCCAACTGACGAAGTCGACCGACGCGTCGTCCGGCTCGCCCTAACGGCCGTCGCTGTTAGATCCCGTAGAATTTCAAACGCGGCCAGAGCTGCGGGAGCGGCGGGTGCATGCCGCGACAGAGAACGATCGGTCGGTCGCGCTCTCGCGGCATGACGTATGGTGACGTGCCAAAACTGCCGACGACGCGTGCCGAATCGCACCACTGTGACCATTGCGCGGGGTCGACGTTGACGGCGATGACCACCGATCCGTCGAAGCCACGCGGCCCCCACAAATAGTACTGATTGTTACCGCTAAGTGCCGGTGGAAGGTTCTGGCCCAGCACGTCGATCGCAGCGGCCTCGCCGTAGCGCATCGTGAAGATCGCGGCCTTTGCTCGATCGGTCGCGGGCAACGATGCGTAGATTCGCTCGACTTCATTGGTTAGCTCCTGCCAACCGAACTCGTACGAAAAGATCTGCGTGAGCGGCGCGCCCATCGTCGCCACCTCTTCCGGCCGCTCTTTGAAGCCGGAACGCTCGATGACGTATTGGAGCCGGCCGGGCGAGTAAAGGGGCAACACGAACGGCAGCGCGAGCACACCGTTGGCGGCGGCGAGCGTCGCCCATATTGCGACGACCGCCTTCGGCAATCTCGTGCAGGCCACCGCCCCCAGTGCAAACATCGTCGGAAACGCGCCGGCAAGATAGTAGCTCTTTCCATGCGTCGCATAGATAAGGAGGGCCGAAACCACGAAGGCGATCGCGAGAAACCGGAACTGCGCGAGCCTCGCCGAGAGAAACGGCGCGATAATGCCCGTCACCCATAATGGTAAGAGCACGATATTGAGCGCGACGACTTGATCGGTCAAAAACTCGAACGGCGTGCCGGTGAGATTGCCGGCGCTATCGTTGCGCATGACTTCCAGGAACGGAAACCCGTGCGCGAGTTGCCAGAGTACGTTGGGAAGTGCGATCAGCGCGGCGATGCCCACCCCGATCCATAGGTCGCGCACGCGAAATGCGGTGCGGGGCCCCGCCGCAAGAAGACCGGCCGCCAATCCGATGACCCATATGAGGATGCCGTACTTTGATTCAAAGGCGCAGCCGGCGAAGGCACCGGCCCACCAAAATGCGCGCCCCTCGCTGCGCAGTAGCCCGCGCGCAACGAGATATGCGACTGCGGTAAAATCGAAGACTTCGAAAGTTGACGTCGTGAACGTTGACGTCATCGCCGTCAGCATCGGCGCAGATGCCGCGGCGATTGCGGCTAGCCACGCGCCGCGGGTGCTTGCGCCCAGCAGTTGCGCGAACCACACGACGAGCGGCACGAGCAGCGCCGCCGTCAATACGGATGGGAGACGCAAGAGCCAGACGTGCGCGCCGGCGAACTGGGTCGCCGCGGCAATCAACGGCACGAGCGGCGGCTGATCGACGTAGCCGAACGCCGGATGGCGGCCGCAGACGATGAAGTACAGCTCGTTGACGAAGAAGCCGTAACGGCCGACGGCTACGAGGTGGGCGATCGCCACGACGGCGGCCACGCCCCACGCCGCCCACTGCATGCTCCTACTCATGGGAGCGATAATATCACGCCTTGGAAATCATGGCATGGCTTCAGGCAGACCCTGTCCGCCGGCACCGAGCCCTTCCGGCGAGCGGACCACGCCGGATTCCATATCGCTCCATGCTTGTGAAAGAATCGAGCGCAGCGAGTACAGAAGATGCGTGCCGTCGGCTTGCGAATAGAACGTCACGGGGATTCCCGCATCGCGCAAAAAGATTGCCGTAAGCGTGGGAAAGAGCGTCGGAACGATCTCGTCTCGCGCTCCCGTCAACACGTAGAACCGAGTGCCGCGCATCTTCGACTCAATCAATTGGGACCTCGAGCCGAGCAGCGATCCGGCGATGCATATCACCGCCGCCCAATCTTGCGGATGCATGGGGGCGATCGTAAACGTCGAGAACCCGCCCATCGAGTATCCCCCAAGATATCGCTTGTGCGGGTCGATCGTAAATGCTTGGGTCGCCGCGTCGAAAGCGTCGTAGACGTCGCTCTCCGAACCGCGAAAATCGTAGTACCCGCGCCCGTACGGCGCGACGACGATCGTACCCGTCCGTTCGGCCACGTCTTCGATGAACTGCGGTGCGAGCAAACGCGACTCGGACTCCAGTCGGCCGTGCAAGAAGACCAACAGCGGCGACGGCTTATCTTTCGAATATCCGGACGGCACGTAGACCGCTACCGGCTGCATCGTTCCATCCTTTGAGGAGCGCACGAGCGCCTCGCCCAGGCCTCGAATCGATCCCATCGGTTGATACGACTGCGCCAAGAGCTGCCTCGCCAGGCTCAGGTCGAGTTGCGAAAAGCCTTGCACCGAGTGCTGCCACTGCTCGGCGGTGTAGTAGCTCGGCGGCGCGGCGTTCAAGAGGTCGGCGTCGTCGAGCAGGCGCTGGTAGTAGTCCATCGTCGAATCGCGCCCCGTTATAATCGCGATCTGTCCGGCCTTCGCGTAATAAGAGGCCGCGACGGAGCGTAGCGTATCGCCCGCGCTCGCCGTTCCGGCAACTGTAAAAACAAGAAGGGCGGCCGCAGAGGCGGCCGCACGGAAGGTCAACACGTTAGAATAACGCGGCGCCCTCGCCCGAAGTGACTCCCAGTGTCATGGTGAGCCTGTCGAACCATGACCGGAGGGTCACTTGTCATCCTGCCTCCCGATGTCATCCTGAGCCTGTCGGATGTCATCCTGAGCCTGTCGAAGGATGACTAAGCAACCACGCCTCCCAATGCATCCTGCGCCCTTCGACAGCGCTCAGGACAGGCTCCGTCGAAGCACGAAGGATGACGAGGAACGACCCCTAAACGATCCTGCGTTATGAAGTGGTTCTTTGAGCCTGGGCACAGCGCGGCGGAGTTTCGCGCGCGGCACATGATGGTAACGTGGGTGCGCGGTTCGTTCAAAAACGTCCACGGGCAGCTCGAGTTCGACCCGGCGAATCCGCGACAGCTCGCGGTGGAGACGGTCATCGACGCGTCGACTTGCTGGACGGGCGTAGAGGCGCGCGATAACCATCTTCGCAGCCCGGACTTCTTAAACTGCGAACGCTATCCTGAGATTCGCTTCAAGAGCACCGGCGTCTCGCAGATCGGTCCGGTCGACTATCGAGTAACCGGCGATCTCACTATAAGAGACACGACCCGCCCAGCAACGTTGGACGTGCGTTATCTCGGAACGTGGGAGACGCCGTGGTGGGAAGATGGAGTGGACAAGGGCCCGAAAACGCGCGCGGGTTTTACCGCCCGCACGCGCATCGACCGCTACGACTTCGGTGTCGACTGGAACGACCAGATGCCCGACGGCGGCGTTGTGGTCAGTCCGCAGATCGACATCATCATCGACGTCGAGGCCGTCAGGGAAGACTGAGCGCTCTCCTTACACGGGGCAGCCTGCGGCCTGCCAGCGCTTGAAGCGGTCGCACATTTCAGTGGTCCAACGGGCTTCCCCGGAAGACGGCGGAGGCATCGCTCCGGTGCTCACGGTCTGGTAGATCGCGTCCGCGTGCATCATCACTTCGTTTCTGTCCGAAAGATCAATACCCGCGGCCTTCATGTGCGCGACGTCCATGTCCGTGAACATCGGGCGGATGTCTTTTGCGAAACTCAGCGTATCTCCGTTTGTCATTGCCATGCCTCCTGCAAGGATCTAAGCGCTAGTGATCGATGAAACCGGATGCTTCGTCCATCGTCGGATCCAGCCGCAAATCTTCGTAGGTGTATTTGCGGGTCTCGTGCCCCTGCGACGTTTGGACGCAAACGACGATCTCGTGTGGATGAACCTCTTTGACGATGCCTTCTTCCTTGGTACCGTCGATATAGACTTTATCGCCCGCCTTGAGCATTTGGGTTTCCTTTCATAGTGAATCCGCCGTACGTCAAGTAGGCGCCGACAGCTAGTATTACGCCCGCATAGATGTAAAAGAGCTGCTCATAATGCACCGCCGACACGTAAGCGGCGGCGCCCGCCGGCGCGAGGAATGCGAGGCACAGACCTTTGAGGAGGGTCAGCCAGCCGATGATCGTGACGACGATGGCCAGCGCCCCGCCTGACCAACGGTTGTGACCCAGAACCATTGCAACTCCAAGGCCCAGCACGACGAAGCCGAGGACCAACAGCGCGCCCGGCTCCGCAACGAGCGCGCCGACGGCGTTCAGCGCGGCCTGACGGTGCGCGAACATGGAGAGCGAGTAGAGAACGCAAAAAATCCCGAGCAGTTTGCCTAAGAATGCGGTGCGTTGCGACATACTTTCCTCCATACCACGGGAGCCGCGCCGAACCTGGGAAGGTAACGCTTCAGGTCGAAAACCCGCGGGATGGTTCCACCAGTCGAGTCCTTTCTCCTTAGCTGGAACCCGACCGTCTTGGTGTTGGCGTTCGTATTATTGAGCGCAGCGCTCGGGCTTCTTGTTGACTGGCAGCTCGCGAGACTCAGCCGCTGGCTCGAGAAGAGCGGGCACCTGCGCGAGAAGCATTTCGAAATAGCGGGGCATTTTATCGGAGTCGTGGGCGTAATTTATGCCGTTTTGGTTGCGTTCGTCGTCGTAACCGCCTGGCAGACGAACGACCACGCGAAAGACCTAACGATGCAAGAGCAGCACGACGTCGACGACCTGTTTCATCTCGACGCGGCATTTCACAACGCGGATGGTGATGGCATTAGATTGATGCTCGCAAACTACGCATCGGTCATGATCGATGAATGGAAGGAGATGAAAAGAGGCGACCAACTCTGTCTTGACACTACCGAGACGTGCCCGCCGTCTTCATCCAAGCCTTCGCAGGAAGCAAACCGGCTGGCCCACTGCGTTAGGGAAGCAGCATTCGATTTGGTTCCAGAAACGCGACAACAGCAGGTCGTTTACGAGGAGGGCATTCGCCTGGTCCAGAGCTTCTCGGGGAACCGGGAAGAACGCCGGCGACGTTATCAAGAACGAGCACTACAAGGCGCGTTGTGGTTCTCGTTTTTCTTAGGAGCGACCATCTTGGTCTTCATGACGTATTTTGTCGAAGGCCAGAGTCGCGTTCTTCACGCGATCAGAACGAGCGGATTTTTCGCCATGATCGGCATGCTCGTGGCTTTGGCTTTCATTTTCGACCGCCCGTTCGTCGGCGCCAGTCAAGTCGGCGGCGGTGAATGGGACGTGATGCAGACGCACTTTGCGCAGGACCTACCCGCGCCCACGACTAGCGAAAGGATCGCCGCCGAAAACGTCTTCGCCAACTGCAAAGAGTAGAACTCATTTCCGTAGGTTGCCGCGTCAAGTTGAAGCTGCTCGAAGCTCGCCCGCTCTCCTCGGGATGCGTGATTCTGCGCTACGAGCCAAGTGAAACCAAACGCGGATTCGCAGCCGTCAACGGCTGCATGAGTACGTTTCAAAACTCCACGCAGACCGACGTTCGCCCGGCTGCCGCGAGCGGTACTTTTGCGATCGGCGGCGACCTTCCGGTGCATCGCCTCGGCTTTGGCGCGATGCGCATCACCGGACCCGGCATTTGGGGTGAGCCGGCCGACCACGACGAGGCGATTGCGGTCCTGAAAGCTGCGGTCGAGCTCGGCATCACGATCATTGACACTGCGGATTCGTACGGGCCGGAAGTCTCGGAGCGACTGATTGCGCAGGCGCTGTATCCGTATCCGGCGGATCTCGTCATCGCAACTAAAGCCGGCCTCGTGCGGCCCGGACCGGGTGATTGGGAGCCAGACGGGCGACCCGAACATTTGCGCGCGGCGGTCGAAGGAAGCTTGCGCAGGCTGCGCCTGGAACGCATCGACCTCTTGCAACTGCACCGCCCCGATCCGAAGGTACCGTTCGACGATCAAGTCAACACGCTGGTCGAGCTGCAGCGGGAAGGGAAGATCCGTCACGTCGGCCTCTCGAACGTGAGCGTGGAACAGCTCAAAGCGGCACGCCGCATAGCGGCGATCGTTTCGGTGCAAAATCTCTATAATCTGAGCGATCGGAGCGCGGAAGACGTCGTCGCGTACTGCACGCACGAGAACATCGCGTTCATCCCGTGGTTCCCGCTTGCGACCGGCGATCTGGCGAGAACCGGCGGGACGCTGGCGCGCGTTGCGCATGCGCACGGCGCGTTGCCGGCACAAGTTGCGCTGGCATGGCTGCTCGCGAAATCGCCGGTGATCCTGCCGATTCCGGGGACGTCGAAAGTGAAGCATCTCAAAGAGAACCTCGAGGGCGCTCGACTGCGGCTCTCCGAATCCGATCTGCAGGAGCTGCAGTGAACGCACTGCGGGTGTGACCCTGGGCAGGCATTTCTCAGTCGAACTGTCGATTCTCGCCACTTCCGTTCGTCTTACGTCGAGAAGGGAGAACGACGATGGAATATATGTGCCTGTTCTATGTCCCCGAGGATGCGAGCCCCGGCCCGGAGGTCTACGCCGAGTGCATCGCCGTCGCCGAGGAAGCGCATCGCGCCGGCGCCATGGTCAACGCACGCGGCCTCGAAGACGCCTCGTCCGCGACGACTGTCCGAATCCGAGACGGCAAACGCCTCTTGACCGACGGACCCTTTGCGGAAACCAAGGAGGTCCTGAGCGGCTTCTTTATCTTCGAGTGTGCGTCGCTTGACGAGGCGATAGCCTGGGCGTCGAAGCTTCCGCAAAGCCGATATGGAAGCGTTGAGGTGAGACCGGTCCGTGCACTCGACCATTGACGGCGAGCAGATCGATCGGCTCTTTCGACTGCAAGGGTCGCGCGCGGTCGCAACGCTGGCGCGCATTTTCAACGATCTCGATCGCGCCGAGGACGCCGTCCAAGATGCGTACGCGCAGGCCTTAGATCGCTGGCCGCGCTACGGTTTACCTGAGAACCCGGCGGCGTGGATCATGGTCACGGCACGTAACGCGGCGATCGACGCTCTGCGACGCGAACGCACGGCGGATGCGAAACGTCAGCTGCTTGCAAACCTGGAGGCGCTGATACGCGTAGACACGTCATTCGACGAAGAGGCGATGGACGATCGGCTGGCGATGATCTTCGCCGCCTGTCACCCCGCGCTCAGCGAAGAAACGCGGATAGCGCTCACGTTACGCTTTGCCGCCGGTCCGACGGTTACGGAAATTGCGTCGGCATTGCTCGTACCGCAGCCGACCGTTTCGCAGCGGCTCGTTCGCGCGAAGCACAAAATTAAGCGAGCGCGAATTGCCTTCGCGATCCCCGAAGCAGCAAATCTGCCGGATCGCTTGCACGACGTGCTGCGAGCGGTCTACCTGATCTTTAACGAAGGCTACGCTTCGTCGACGAACCGGAGTCTCGTTCGCGCCGATCTCTGTGAGGAGGCGCTGCGCCTTGCCGAGCTGCTCGAAAGGCTCTTACCGGGCCAATCGGAAGTATCCGGACTGCATGCGCTGGTGCTCTTTCACGATGCTCGACGTGCGACTCGCGTTGACGAGTCGGGCGAGCTGGTATTACTCGAACGTCAAGACCGTTCGTTGTGGGATCGGCGAAAAATCGAACGTGCAACTTCCCTGCTGGAAGGCGCGTCGCGGCACTCCGCGGGGCCCTATCTCTTGCAGGCGATGATCGCCCAGGAGCACGCAAGAGCCGCGACGTGGGAGGCGACGAACTGGCGCAAGATTCTCGATTGCTACGAGAGCCTCGCCGCGATCGAACCGTCGCCCGTCGTCGAGCTCAATCGCGCCGTCGCGCTGGCTTACGCGGACGGCGACGAACCGGGGCTTCGACTTTTAGACGCGATGGCCGCTCGGAGCGCGCTGCTTAATTATGCTCCATTCTTCGGTGCGCGAGCAGAGCTCTTGCAACGGGTTGGCCGGCGCGCAGAGGCGCGCGCTTCGTACTCGCGCGCAATCGAGCTGACGCAAAGCATCACGGAGCGCCGATTTCTCGAAGGCCGTTTGGCGGGCTTGACTCCTTTGGAAAGTCACTGACGTCTTGAACTACGCACGTATCGCTCTCTCCGCGATCGCGGCGACCGTCGCCTACTACGTCTTCGGGTCAATTGGCGGCGCACTCTTCGCCAGCTACTACTCCCAGTATGCCGCCGTTTTTCGCCCGCGCGAGATGATCGTGGGATACATGCCTCTCGGAATCGCGGGCACGTTTATCGCTGCGCTCGCCGTAGCAATGATTTACGCCGGGGCCTATCGCGGCAAGAGCGGAGCGATCGAGGGCCTGCGATTCGGAGCTGTAATCGGCGTATTTATCGTCGGGGCAGGCGTGGCACACGATTTCGTCATTCTCAACATCGGACTGAATCTCGCGCTGGTTGAGGCATCGGGTCAGTTTGTGGGATGGCTGCTAGCCGGCGTGGCCATCGGCCTCATTTATCGACCGAAGCCTATCGAATCGGCGTAGAGCCGGAAACAACGCGGACCAAAGCGCGATGGTGGCGAGCGTTGCGATGCCGCCGAGCGTAACCGACCAGACCGCACCGACGATGGCGGCCAGCGTGCCCGATTCGAAGGCTCCCAGCTGGTTGGATGCGCCGATGAAGACGTTTTCGACGGCGCTGACGCGGCCACGCATCGGATTTGGCGTGCCGAGCTGGACGAGCGTCGAGCGAATCACGACGCTGACGACGTCGAATCCGCCGGCGGCCGCAAGCGCGAGGAACGAAACGATCACGTTGCGCGAAATACCGAATACAATCGTTGCGAGACCGAAGCCCGTCACGCACGATAACAGCAGCGGCCCTGCGCGGCGTAAGATTGGCCGGCGCGCGAGGTACAGCGCGACCGCGGCGGCGCCGACCGCCGGGGCGCTGCGCAAAGCGCCGAATCCAATCGGACCAATTTGGAGAATCGTCGTCGCATACACCGGCAACAGCGCGGTGGCGCCGCCGAAGAGCACGGCGAAGAGATCGAGCGAGATTGCCCCGAGAACCACCGGGTGCGCGGCGATGAAGCGTATGCCGTCGATCCACGACCCAAGTCGCGGCCGCTCGACGTCGCCCGGACGCGGCGTCAGGAACCCGAACGCGATTGATGCCAGCCCGTAGAGTGCCGCTGCTCCCGCGAAGGCCAGGGGCACCGAGACTGCAATGAATATGCCGCCTACCGCAGGCCCGGCAATCGTAATGACCTGCATCGCCGATGTCGTAACTGCTTGCGCCGGCGCGAACTTATCCGACCGAACGATGCCGGCGAGCATGGCTCGTTCCGCGGGCGTACCGAGACTGTGGGCGATTCCTACGAGCGCTACCGCCGCGAGATTCACGGCCACGGAATGCACGTGTTGCAGCACGAGCCAGAGGAAAACGAGTTGGGCGAGCATTTCGCCTGCGGTGCATGCAACGCAAACGATCCGGCGGTCGAAGCGATCGGCCATCGCCCCAGCGGGAATGGCGAGCAATAACTGCGGAACGAAGAGCACCAGGCCCACTAGCCCGATGTCGAACGGGTTGTGGCGCAACGTATAGATCTGCCAGCCGATCGCGACCGTTTCGACGGAATAGGCCAAGCCGGCCGTCTGCCGCGCCACGAAGTACGCGACGAACTCCCGATCACGGGCGAGTTCACGCATCTTAGGTGATACCTCGTCCATTGCAAGGTCGCCTCGGCAAAACGAGAAGTAAGGTCGGTGAGCTGCGCCATCGTTACCGGAGCTTCCGGGGGACTGGGACTTGAGTTTGCGAGGTTGCTCGCCGCGGATCGATACGATCTTGCGTTGATAGCGCGCTCGGGCGACAAACTCGAGGCGATCGCGGCGGAGCTGCGCGATCGTTACGGCGTGCGTGTCGAGACGCTGGCGATGGACCTGAGCGGGCTCGGAGCGGCGGCCGCGGCGCTCGCCCGCGTGCCGGAGTGCGACGTATTGGTTAACAACGCCGGCTTTGCGACGAATGGACGCTTCGACGAGATCCCAAAAGAACGGGTCCGCGAAGAAGTGATGCTCGACGTCCTGACCCTTACGGAACTCACGCGCGCCTACTTGCCCGGCATGCGCGCCCGCGGCGCGGGGCGGATCCTTAACGTTGCTTCGACGGCGGGGTTTCTACCGGGCCCGTTCATGGCCGTCTACTATGCCGCCAAGGCGTACGTGATCTCGTTTTCGCAAGCCGTCGCTGAAGAACTGCGCGGTAGCGGCGTCACCGTCACGTGTCTCTGTCCGGGCGCCACGGCGACCGGCTTTGCGGCCCGCGCCTACGCGAAGGACACGCTGCTCTTTAAACGCAACGTCGCCGACGCCGCGTCGGTTGCGCTGGCCGGTTATCGCGGGATGATGCGCGGCCGCGATCTCGTGATCCCGGGAATTTCGAACAAGCTCGTCCCGGTGGCCGCGCGGTTGAGTCCGCGTCGTCTGCTGCTTTGGGTCTCCCGCAAGAGCGTTGAATAGTAGCAAGGTCGTCCTTCGACCCTTCGACAGGCTCAGGGCAGGCTAAGCTCAGGATGACACAGGTTGGCGCTTTATCTTTAATAGGTGAGGGCGCGGTCGGAGGCCATATTCGACAAGTGCCAGCGAACGTTGTCGAAAAGGGTCTGCTGATCGACGTCGCTCGCCCGCGTGTGAAAGGCCGGGTCGGTTTGGTTCCAATAGGCGATCAACGAGGCGGCGTACGCGTACTCCTTGACGATGTCGGAGTGTTCGACACCGTCGGCGTCGGTGCCCAAGAGGCAGCGCACGCGTGCCTCGAGCAAATACTTCAGCGACGCATCACCGAGAATGCCGCCCACTTGGGCGACGTTGCTCGGGTCGTTGACGAGGGTGCCGAGCAGATTGTTGAGCTCGAAGTTCGTCGCGGGATTCTCCGCGACGGGATCGATCTCGCCGGTAAGGATCCTCGCACCGCCCAGCGGCATTCGGGCGATCGGATACGCGCCTGTTGCCACGTTGCTTTCGAGGTTGACGTCGGCTTCGACCCCCTCGTCGTGCATCGTCTGCGCCTGGGCTTGTGTCGCCCACGTATCGTGCGCCAGGCGAAAGAGAACGTAGTCGTGGACGTCGGGATGGGCTGCCTCGAAGTGGGCAATCGCCGCCAAAAGAATCGAGATATTGGCCTGGGCCTGCGCCGAGTTGGTGCGCGTCGGCGGAACGGTGGAGAAGAGCGCTTGGAACGTCCATGGTTGCGACGGCGGAGTCGGTGCGTACGCGATGACCGCACCTTCGCCGACGTGCGTGTGCACGAGCAGCTTGCCGTGCCACCCCGCCAATCGCCGGGCTTTGGCCGCATCGTACACCGCGCCGATGAGCTGCTCGTAGTATCGCATTCCGTTGGGCGTGAAACAGGTCGTCTCGGGAGCCGCCGTATCGATGCCGACGACCGTGTTGAAGTACTGCGTCGCCGCCGCTCCGGAAACGACGAGGCGCCCTGCGCTCCAACCCATTAGCCCGTCGTAGACCATCTTCGGCGTCGTCACGAGCGCCCGAGGAAGCAAAACGGCGGCGCACGCGCCGGTCTTCGACCATTCGCTGTATTGCGTGTCCCCTGGGAGCGTTGCGAGTTGTGCGGTGTGCGTCATGAGCACGACTTTGATCGTCGGCATCGGCTTGTCCATCGCGCGGAGCGCCGTGCCGAGTCCCGTATCGGACGACGCGTCGATCATGCACTCGATCGAATCGAGCGGTTGTGACGTGCCGTCGGCAAACCTCCATCCGCCGACGAAAGGCACCGATTGCTCCGAGCTGTCGATGTGCGTCGCGGCGAGATCGAGAATTGTTGCCTTACAGAGGTCCGCGCTCAGTCGCTCGTCGTTTCCGGCATAGAAACGCGACTGAAGATACGACCATGCCGGTCCTCCGCGGAACGCGTACGCGCTGTCGAACTCGGACCATGGCGTTGCCGTCAGAACGCGCTCTAAGGTACCGTCGAGAGCCACCGCGCTTCCCGCAACTTGGTTGCGGTAAACGAGCAGCGCGGCGCGCGCGCCTAGGGCGAAGCGCTGTCCGTCGGCCGGAGAGAACAGCTTGTCGTCAAGCGCGACTCCCTTCGACGGATACCAGACGTCTGCCAGATAGCGGTAGAGCGCCAGGCGGTCTTCGACACTTACCTGTTTGCGCGGATTCGAAAGGCTTTCGATGAATGCGGGCAGATCCGCATAAGCGTAATAGGGGAGAATCCCGCTCAGGTGGTTGTGTGCGTCGAAGTAGCGGACACCGGCCGGCGCGGCGCCGAGCAGCGGCACCGACATGGCAAAAAGGATGGCAGCTGCAGCTGGTAGGCTCCGCATGGCGATTCCTTACCAGCAGGCGTCGTCATCCGCCTTTCTTAGAACGCCCCGCTGCTATTCGGAGTGCCGAGTCCAGTGGGACCGTCCCACCCCTGACCGGCGACGCAGAGTGGTGCGCCGCACGCGCCGTTGCTTCCGGAAATGACGTCGTTCAACGACGAAGTGTGCGAGTACAGGTTTCCCGCCGGATTCGCACTTGCATACCCAGCGAGTGCGAAGACTGAAGCGACGATCGGCGTGGCGACGGAAGTTCCCCCAAAAACGAGCCATCCGTGCCGGTCGAACGTGTCGTAAATCGCCACGCCCGTGTCGGGATCTGCATCGGCGGAGACGTCGGCTTGAGCGCGCATCGAGCATCCAGTGTTCGAGCCGCTTTGGAAGCTTGGCTTGCCGTAAATCTTGCTGCAGCCGCTCCCTGCGCGCAGCCATGCGGTTTCCGCGCGCGGGCTGATCGCCGTTAAGCTCGTTCCGCCGACGCCAACAACGCTCGGAAGTATGGCTGGCCATTGCGCGGTGGAGTTGTAACCGTGATCGCCGGTCGAAGCCACGATCGCGCCGCAGCCGTCCTCATAAACGTCGTCGTAGGTTTCCGTTCCCTCGTTGGTGCTCCAACTGTTGCTGACGTAGTCGGCCTGGCTGGTCGCGTATTGTTCGGCGCTGCTGAGATCGGCGACGCTCGTCGACGCCGCTTCTACTAAGAGAATCTTACACTTGGGGCAGATGGCAGAAACCATCTCGACGTCGACCGATTCTTCCGCGGCCCACCCCGCGTTCGTTTGCGACGTATACTTCTGTTTGGTAAAGCAGCCATTGGAGACGGTACAGGCCGGCAGCCCGTACTGCGAACGGTAAACGTTAAGATCCGATTCCACGTTCGGATCGTCATATGCGTCGACGATCGCGACGGTCTGACCACCGCCGGTCGTCTGGCTGTCGGTCGTTAGCCCGTACGCCGTCTGCAGGTCGCTGGGAGCGTAGCCGCCCGGCGTGTTCGGCCCAAGAAGCCCTTGAATATCGGTGCGAAGCCACGCTTGGCACCGCGCAAACCCCGCTCGCACATCGCCGCAGACGCGCGCCGACGGACCGTGTCGTGGCCATAGTCCCAACTTTGCGGCCGTTGCAACGCGTGGTAGGGACGTCGCGTTTGGTGCGGACGTCGCGTCTTGGAGTATGCTAGAAAAGCTTTGCTGAGGGTGCGGCCGGCACGACGCGCTCGCGGTTCCCGGCAGCAGGTTCGCCTTGGTACAGGCCGTTAACACGGCAACCGCGGCTATCGCGGTAGCGGTCGCGAGGCGCACTGGCTCCCGTTCCTTTCGCAATCCAGGTAAGCAACCATCATGGCATGCGTTCCCGTGCAAAAGCTGAGAAAACCGAAACCAACCTTGCCTCCCGGTGTCACCCTGAGCGTGTCGACGGGTGACTTCGCCTACCACCACCGCGGGAAGCACCGGCATGGCAGCGAACAGCGCCGGACGCGCTGCTTCAAAGGAGCTGGTGTATGCGTTTGCTGCTCGCTTTGCCGGTCGTGCTCGTTCTATTGTCTGGACCGCTCGCAGCCCAGACCGCTCCAACCCTTCCCGCTGGAATGTTTGAAGGCGTCCCCATCGGCGCACCGATGGTGAGGCTGCGACCTACGCTCGGCGACCCTATACAAGTCTACGCAGCCGGTAGCGCGGTGATTTGGCGTTACCTCACGCATGGAGACGGCGTCTATCTTGACGTGCTTGTGAGGAATAATGTCGCCCTATCGGTTACGGTAGTGAGCCGCTTGAGCGGCGTTACGTACGTCGCACCGAGCGGTGTCGCATTTTGGATGACGCCCGATCAGGTAAGAGCGAAGCTTGGGCCGGCGCGCCACGAGTCGACGAACTCCGACGACGGGTCGCTCGATCTCTGGTACGCGGCATTGCCCTACGCCTGGATCTACGAGTTCCACGCGAATAAACTCGACTTCATCCAACTCATCGCCTCGCCCAATCTCTTGCGTCAACTGCCCGCGGCGCCAGCAGCAACCCCAGACGACGGCACGTCGCTAGCGAATGCCATCTGGATTCGGCCTCCGAATATGCTGGCAAACTCCGTTTGGATCGACGCCTTCCTGGCCACGAACGCGTGCGGCCACGGCGGCCATTGGAAGGAAATTTCGTTAAAGCTAGTTGCGGACGCCGCGAAAAACGATCCGATGGCTTATTCGGTTGTGCACGCGCGGTGTTCCGACGGCAGCACCGAACGCGATTTCTTCTTCGACACGCACGGCATGCTGACAATGCGCGGCAACCAAGGCACGATTTACGTTGATCCCAGTCAGCTACCGCACATAGCGACCTCACCGTCGCCACCGTTGCGCCGATGAGGTCTTGGCCAGCAGCTGTACGCTCTCCAGCGGCTCGTTCCAGGGGTTGACTTTTGTCGCAGAACGCGGTTTAGTCAAGTTGACCTAGGTCGCTTATCTGACTATTTCCCTCAGGGAGTCTCTCGATGGCGAATGGAGCAGCCACAACCCCCGCGGGCGCCTCACTGACTCTGCGCCGTGCGCTGGCCGTTACCGGCGCGATGGTAATGCTTTCGAGTTGCTCCGGTTCTCAGCCGGTGGCACCGAGTCTGACGCCGCAGGTCGACACCTCAACGAGTAAGAGCTTCAACTACACCGGTAAGGAACAAACATTCAAAGTCCCACCAGGCGTCACGGCGGTAAGGATCGTCGCCAACGGGGCCAGCGGGCCGAGCGGAGAGTACTATCAGGGCGGCAACGGCGGTCGCGTGCGGGCAACGATTCCCGTGACGCCCGGAGAGAAGTTAGCAGTCTTCGTCGGCGGCGAAGGCGGAGGCGCAACGTACGGTACAAATGGCGCCGGCGGCTACAACGGTGGGGGTGACGGAGGCAAGGTCCTCGGCGGTTACTCGATCGGCGGCGACGGCGGCGGAGGTGCCTCCGACGTACGCCAGGGCGGTACCGGCTTTTCGAACCGCGTGATCGTTGCCGCCGGTGGTGGTGGCGGGGGCGTCGAGCAAACTTTCTATGGCGGTGGGTCCGGGGGCGACGGAGGCGGAGAGATCGGCAGCGTCGGCGGTAGTGGATATCCCGGTTCGGCCGAAGGCGAGGGTGGAACCGGCGGCAGCCAGACCAGGGGTGGAAAAGGCGGCAGCGGCGGCACGCGCGGCAGCGGTTATCAACCGGGTGCCGGCGGTTATCATGGCAAACGCGCCATCGGCGGCGACGGAGGCGGTGGCCAGAGCTATAGCGGTGGCGGCGGTGGTGGCGGCGGAGGCGGCTACTACGGCGGCGGGGGCGGAGGCGCCGGGTCGTTGGCCACTAGCGGTGAAGGAGGCGGCGGCGGGGGAGGCGGCGGCTCTTCGTTCATCGAGAAAAGCGCCACTCACGGCAAAGACGTCGGAGGCGGCGCGCCGCCCGGCAACGGCGAGATAACCATTTCCTGGTAGCGTCGCCAATGGGCGCGGAGGCTACGGTTAGCCTACGGCGCCTTCCATTTCCATTTTGACCAAGCGATTCAACTCGACCGCGTATTCCATCGGGAGTTCCTTGACGAAGAAGTCGAAGANNTCGACGGTCGAGCGCTGCTCGTGGATCTTCATCGTCGGTTTGGTATCGCTCGACGATTCGTCGTCCATGATGAGCGCGTCGCAGCGAACGCGGGTCTTCGCTCCGACCGCGCCGGCGTGTATTTCCACCAAGCCGCGATACGTGGTCTTGCCGCCGTGCGCGCTGACGCTCTTGTTCGTTACCATCGACGTCGTGCGCGGTGCAGCGTGGATGACCTTCGCTCCCGCGTCCTGATGCTGGCCTT
>PMHJ01000027.1 GCA_003158175.1 Candidatus Cybelea septentrionalis | reverse complement strand
GCGGCCTCGCGATGAAGCACAGATGAGACAAATTGACGCTCCAAAGCGTTCTGAGATTGGGTAACGAAGAAAGGACGATGATGTTCAAGCGCGAGCTCGTTCGGTATGCCGCCCTGTGTGCGGCGGCTCTCATCTGGTTCGGCGCCGCGCCTGCCGGCGAAGTTCTCCCCTATCAGTTGGCTGGAGACGTCTCCGAGAGCTATCGCCTTTTGACGACGACCTACTATGAAACGGTCGAACCCCGCGCGATTCTCGCCGCCGCAAGCGCAGCTTTGGCCGAAGCGGCGCGCAAGGCCGGCACTCCGATCGCCGCCCCAGTGCTGCACGTCGAATCCGATCGCGACGCGACGGTCGCCGAGCTCGACGATGCGATCGCTGCCGCGGCTCGCGAGGCAAACGCCTCACCAGACGCTTTCGCTTACGCGGCCATCAATGCGATGGCTAAGGCCGTAAACGATCGCTACACGCAGTTTTTCACTCCGGCCGAGTTCAAGGCGTTTAACGAGGCGCTCGATCCGGCGCGCATCGGCGGCATCGGCGTGATGATCCAGCCCGATACCGCGTCTGGCTTCGTTCGCATCACGTACGTGCTGCCCGGTACGCCGGCCGAGCGCGCCGGCCTTGCAGTGGGCGATCTCGTTACCGCCGTAAATGGCTCGCCGACGAAGGGCCTCGCGGTCGACGGCGTCAGTGCGCTGCTGCGCGGCAAAGCCGGCACCGTCGTTGCGGTTACTGTGGCGCACTCGAACGCAACGTCGGTCGTCTCGATTACACGCGAAGACGTCCAGCCCCCGACCGTCATCTACAAGATGTTGAGCGGTGGCATCGGCTACGTTTGGGTCATGGCCTTCGGACGATCGACGCCAAACGAGTTCGATGCAGCAATCACGCGTCTGAACGAACAGGGTGCAAAGGCGCTCGTGCTCGATTTACGCAACGACGGCGGCGGTTACGTCGATTCCGCGCTCGACATCAGCTCGCGTTTCATCGCCAATAAGGCGCTGCTGACCGTCGAGGAGCGTGGCCGGCGCGACACGACGATCCACGCCGACGACGATCCGTCGATCGTGCTTCCGCTCACCGTCCTCGTGAACCAGTACACCGCGTCGGCGTCGGAGATTACCGCCGGAGCTTTGCAAGACGACGGCATTGCCATGTTGATCGGTGCCCGCACGTTCGGTAAGGGCGTGATGCAGACGCTGACCCCGCTGCCGGACGGAGCCGCGATCAAGATCACGACCGCGCACTACCTGACGCCGAATCGGCGCGACATAAATCTGCGCGGCATCGATCCGGATATTACCGTCGACGAACCGCGCGACGCTCGCTTTGGGGACATTGCCCGTGACGCGCAACTAAGCGCGGCAATCTCCCTCCTACAGAAAAAGATCGCAACAAAAACCTAGATCACATCCGTAAAAACGTAGATCACATCCGTAAAAGGGAAGCTTCCCTTTCTCAGTGTCGCCTTTGGCGGCGGACTAAGCGGACGATCGACCCGTTACCTCCAAAAACGACGTCGTCCATGAGGCGGCGCATGAGGAAGATCCCAAAGCCGCGGCCGCGCTGGTCGGGCTCGATGGTGGTTCGAATCTCGGGCGCGCAGAACCCGGTGCCATTATCTTGGATCTCGATCAGAAGCTCGCCGCCATCGAAGCTGCAATCGACGGTGAAGCCGGCAGACGGCATCCCGCTTCCGTGCTCGACGGCGTTGCTCAACGCTTCACCGGCGGCGAGCCGGATATCCGCAACCTCGCTGTCGGAGAAACCGCAAGCGCTCGCAAATCCGGCCACGCTGCGGCGTGCCAGAGCCACGTTTCCGATCTCGCTTGTGTAGTCTGCGCGATAATGAGTCTTCAATGCTGTTCTCGTTGTTATGAATTGCCCGGCGGCGATGCGCAACTAAACCTCCCACAGCAACCCGGCGCTTCGTGAAGTAAAAGAAAGCAGGGCGGCCGAAGGCTTACGCCGCGAGCAAGCGTGGGCGATTAGCTCAGCTGGGAGAGCGCCTCCCTTACAAGGAGGATGTCGGCGGTTCGAGCCCGTCATCGCCCATTGTCATCCTGAGCCAGGCTCCTGAGCTTGTCGAAGGGGCCGAGTCGAAGGGCAATCATCGCCCATTTTTCGGGTAAAGCCGGACATGCTTACCTGCGCCGTCCTGCTTTCCCAACTTGCCGTTACGAGCGCGCCGGCCGACGAATACTTCGGCAAGTTCAAGATGAGCGCGTTACGCGTCCGCTACGAAACGATGCAGCTCAAGAAGCGATACGAGGCGCATCGGCTCCTCCCCGAACAGGCGGAGCATCTGCTGCTTCTCACGGAAGATTCGTTCGATCAGTGGGCTGCGCGCTACCCAACGGATCCTTGGCTCGCGTCGACGGGGTTTCTTATCGCGGGGCTCTATGCCGAACTTCCCGGCAACGTTGCGCGCGATCACGCCGTCACGCTCTACGTCTACGTGAAGGGGCACTTTCCGCGCTCACGGTACGGAGCCGAGAGCCGCGCCTACCTGCACCGCGGCGTCTCGACGAAAGCCGACCCGCCGTGGGCGAAAGCCATGCGCGCGGTCGTACCGTCCGCTCCGCCATCATCGCCGTCGGCCTCGCCATCGCCATCCTCGGCGCCGCCGAGGGAGTGAGAATGCCTACGGTAAAACCGGCGTACATCGAAATCACCGCAGCGCGTGACGGCGAGATCGCCGTCATCACCATGAACCGCCCCGAAAAACGCAACGCGCTCTCATTAAGTATGATGCGTGAGCTCGACGCCGCGCTGGCTGCGGTCGGGCAAGAGGCCGGCGTTCGCGCCATCGTCCTGCGGGGAGAGGGCCCCGCCTTTAGCGCAGGTCACGACCTGCGCGAGCTGTTGGACCGCGATGTCGAGACCTATCGCCTCATCTTCGACGCCTGCGTCGCTTTGATGGCGCGCATCGAAGGCGTTCCGCAACCGGTCATCGCGGAGGTCGAAAAAGTGGCAACCGCCGCGGGCTGTCAGCTTGTTGCCGCGTGCGATCTCGCCGTAGCGTCGACGGGGGCGACGTTCGCGACCCCCGGCGTGCGCATCGGCTTGTTCTGCAGTACGCCGATGGTCCCGCTCTCGCGTTCGATCGGGCGCAAGCGCGCAATGGAGATGCTCCTGACGGGCAAGCCAATCGACGCGCAGACGGCACTCGACTGGGGCTTGATCAATCGCGTCGTTGCACCGGAGAGTCTCCACGCCGAGACGCTCGCGCTCGCGCGCGAAATCGCATCGGCGAGTGCAACGGTCGTCGGCATCGGCAAAGCGGCGTTTTATGCGCAGATCGATCTCGATCAAGCATCCGCATACGATTACACCAAGAGAGTTATGACGGAAAACGCACTCGAGGCCGATGCGCGCGAAGGCATCAGCGCGTTTCTCGAAAAGCGCGCGCCGAAATGGTGACGCTTCCCCTGGAGGTAATAATCTGCTACCCTTGAAGGCCGAGCTTCCGCGTCACTCGATTCGTGGGCAGCGAGCGTACGCGATGACACAACAAGCGTCGCCCACACCCGGTATGCGTGGCCCGACAAAAAGGGCACCGCGCATACGCGACGGCAGGAGGGCTCGCCTATGGCGAGCCCTTCTGTGATTCCGTGGCAGAAAAATTGCGCCGCTGGGCGAAGACACCCGCTTCGTGACTCTTTTTACTCCCAGGACGCGCTACGCGGCAATCGTCTTGCTCGTTGCGCTGATCGCCTCGCTGGCCGTCGCGGCATTTCGCGTTCGCACGGAGTCGCACGCGAACCGCGTCGAACTCGCCATGGATTTCAGCGACCTCGACGCTCTCGCGCGCTCGTACAACTATAATCCCGCCGCACTCCTGATCGCGCTCCGGCGCGCGGGGCTGACCTCGCTGGCCCTCACGGAAGAGCTCGGCGCGAACGTCGGCTATAACGGAAAGTCTTATGCGACGACCGGGGCGGCGCTCCTCAATCAGTCGCGCCTCTCCCCCCTACGCGATCCCTTGCTGGCCTCTTTGGTCGACGGCCGGCGCGTCGACGCCGGCGCGATCTATCTCCTGATATCCGATTCGGCGACCTATCGACGCTATTTGGCCCAGCTCTCGCTGCATTTTAGCCCCAAAACCGTGCGGGTCTTGCGGGCGACTCGCCCCTGGCTCGTCGAGGTTCGGACGCAAATCGATTATTTCAACGCGATTGGGTTAGGCATCCCTACGGATGAAATCGCGCTGGCACACCGCCTCGGCCTACTGGTGGTTCCGCGCTTCCAAAATGACGAGCGTTTTCGTGCACCGCAGATCGAAGCGCTTTTCGACGACGTGCTTGCCCACGATCCGAAGGTCTCGACGGTTATTTTCTTCGGGTTGAGCAATGCGGTTGCCGGCTATCCCGATCGTCTGGAGGATACGGCGGAGACCTTCAAACGCCACGTCTTCAACTTCGGGTCGATCGAGACGTACGATCCCAGTCAAGTGCAGAAGGGTAACGACGCCCTCGCGCGGCTCATTCCGGGCCGCACGGTTCGCGTTCAGGCCATCGCCAAAACCGAGCTGGATAAGCTCAAGCTCGACGAGGTCGTCGCGCGATACGTTTTGGGCGTTCGCGAGCGCAACGTCCGGGTCGCGTACTTACGTCCGTGGGCGCACCAAGACGGAGATCTTTCGGTCGAAGCGACCAACGTCGAAATGGTCAAGCAGATCGCGGATCAGCTGCGCGCCGACGGCTTTCGCCTCGGGCGCGCCACGCCGATTCCAGCCTACCGCGGAAACAATCGGCTTCTCGTAGGGCTGGCGGCACTGGCCGTACCGTCGATCTTCGTCCTGCTGCTCGAATTCTTCGGCTTGTACGGGCGGCGGATCGCCGCCATCGCTTACGGCGCGACGATCGCGCTCTATCTGGTAGGGCTGCTAACGCACCACGATGCGTTCGCGCGCTCCGCTATTGCGCTCGCCGGCGCACTGCTCTTCGCGACGGCCGCAATCCTGATTTTGATTCCCGCTTGGACTGAAACGCCTGCAAGCGGCGCCGGCACGCAGCTCGTCCGCAGCCTGGGCTGGACCCTGGCGGCGACGGGCGTCGCGCTGCTCGGCGCGCTCGTCGTCGTCGGCATCATGAGCGCGCCGCTGGCAATGGAGGAGATCGAGCGCTTTCGAGGCGTCCGGCTCGTCCTGGCGCTCCCGCCGCTCATTGCGCTGACGCTGTACCTGTTCGACCGGCGCTTCGGCTCGGGCGTCGAGCGTCCGCGCGACGTCTTTCTCTCGCCGGTATTGACCTATCAGCTCTTGGCGGGCGTCGCGATCATCGCTGCCGGCGCGTTGATGCTCGTGCGCAGCGGCAACGACAGCGAAGTCTCGCCTTCGGCCTTCGAGCTCGCGTTTCGCCACGTGCTGACCGCCACGCTGAGCGTCCGTCCGCGCTTCAAAGAGTTCTTAATCGGCTTTCCCGCCATGATGCTGCTGCCGGCGCTGCTGCCGCCGCACCGGCGCGCGATTGGATGGCTCTTGGCACTCTGCATAGGGGTGGGGATTGGAGACGTCATCGACACGTTTTCGCATCTGCACACCCCGATTGAGATTTCAGTCTTGCGAATCGTCAACGGGCTCGTGGCGGGCGCGATCGTTGGAGCGGTGCTAATCTGGATCTATCGGCGCAGCATCTACCGGCGGAGTTTATCCTGAGCCCTTCAGTCGAAGGGGCGCGCGTGCTGATCTCTGGTTACTACGGTTTTGGCAATTTGGGCGACGAAGCGCTGCTCGAGGTCATAGTCGAGCGGCTGCGCCGGGACTTTCCCGCGGCATCGATCGAGGTGCTGTCGGCAACCCCGCAGCGCACCGCGGCCGCCTATCGCGTCGATGCGACGCCCCGATGGGACTGGCGCGCCGTTCGCACGGCCATCGGACGGGCCGACGTCGTGCTCTCCGGCGGCGGCGGTCTCTTGCAAAACGAGACGAGCCTGCGCAGCCTACTCTATTACGCTGCGGTCGTGCGCGAAGCGATTCGAACCGGACGCAAAGCGATGATCTTCGCGCAATCCATCGGACCGCTCGATTTTTGGGGACGCTGGGTGGTACGAGGGTTCTGCAAGGGCCTCGATCGCGCAACCGTTCGCGACGAACGGTCGCTGCGGCTGCTCAAGCATCTCCTGCCCGACGCACCAGTCGAACGCACCGCGGATCCCGTCTTCTTATACGACCGGCCTGCACCGCGTGACGATCTTGCGGCCGACGGGCTTGGACCGGAGAGCGGCGCTTACGCCGTGATCAGCGTGCGAAAGGTCGCGTCGTTCCGGGACGGGATACCCGTCCTGGCCCGAGCCGTCGATCGCCTCGCCGAGCGCCACAACGTGCGTGCTGCATTTTTGCCGCTGGGAGGCGCTCCCGATGCTGCCCTGTCGACCGACGTCATTCGCGCGTGCTCGTCGGCCCCCGTGCTCCTCCCCGAATGCTCGCTCGAAAAGACAGCGGCGATTCTGCAGGGCGCCCGCTTCGCGATCGGGATGCGTCTGCACGCGCTAGTTCTCGCCGCGCGCTTCGCCGTCCCATTTCTTGCCGTACCGTACGATCCAAAAGTGGCCGCGCTCTGCGAGGATCTGGACTATCCTCTGCCGCCACTCTGGATTCCAGGCAGACCGCGCCCAAGCGACGGCGCAATCGACGAGCTCGTCGACCGGCTCGTCTCGGAGCGCGAACGCCTCACGGCTGCGCTGGCGGCGCGCCTCCCGGTCGTCCAAGCGGCCGCGGAGCGAAACTTCGAGGTCCTCGGCGAGCTCTTAGGCGACGAGTGATGGACTACCGGAGTACGTTGAATCTGCCGAAGACCGCCTTTCCAATGAAGGCGGACCTTCCCAAGCGAGAGCCGCAGCGCGTCGCGTGGTGGAACGAGCACGGAACGTACGAGCGGCGTTTGGAGCGCAACGTGCCCGGCGGCACGTGGATTTTGCACGACGGACCGCCGTATGCAAACGGCGAGCTGCACATGGGCCACTTCCTGAACATGGTGCTCAAGGACATGTTCGTGAAGATCGCACTGCTCGATGGGAAGTATGCGAAGTTCGTTCCCGGCTGGGACATGCACGGGCTGCCCATCGAGTATGAAACGCTCAAGTATTTGGGAATCAAGGACTTTCACGCCGTCGACCCGCTCGAACTGCGCGCGCAGTGCAAAGAAAGGGCGCTCTATTGGCTCGACCGCCAACGAGAGGACCGGCGACGGATGGGTACTTTTGGCTTCCTCGACCATCCGTACCGTACGATCGATCCATCTTTTGAAGCAACGATCGTAAACGCGATTGCCGATCTGGCCGAGCGCCAACAAATCTATAAAGGTCTGCGCTCGACGCTCTGGTGCGTCCACGACGAAACGGCGCTGGCGGAAGCCGAGATCGAGTACGAGCAGCGCACGTCACCGTCGATCTACGTTCGCTTCACAGCGAACGACGAGCAGCGTGACTCTGTCATGCTGAGCCTGTCGAAGCATGATGGCGCTGGCAGTGTCGCCCTTCGACAGGCTCAGGGTGACGATGCGATCCCGGTCTCATTCCTCATCTGGACGACGACGCCGTGGACGCTTCCGGCGAACGTGGCCATTGCGTTGCGCGCCGACGCGACCTATGGGCTCTATCGCGTGGGCGGCGAGATGCTGATCGTCGCCGAGGCGCTGGCGCAGCGCGCGTTGGGCGAGCGATTCGCCGACGCGACGCAGATCGGCCGCGCACTTGGCGAGGAGCTCGACGGACTCGCCGTGCGCCATCCGTTCATGGACCGCGATTCGACGATCGTTCTCGCGCCCTACGTGGACTTAGAGACCGGGACGGGAGTCGTTCACACTGCGCCGGGGCACGGCGCCGACGATTTCGACACGGGAATGAAATACGGTCTGCCGATCCTCAATCCGGTAGATGCGGCCGGCCGTTTCACGGCCGAGGCCGGTCCGTACGCGGGCATGAACATTTTCGCCGCCAATCCGCGCATCGTCGACGACTTGCGCGCGAGCGGTGCGCTGTGGAGCGCGGCGGAGTACGAGCATTCCTATCCACATTGCTGGCGGTGTCGCAACCCCGTGATATTCCGCGCGACGGCGCAGTGGTTTCTCGCGATGGATCAAAACCTACTTCGCCAGCGCGCGCTCGACGCGACCGATGCAGTCGAGTACGCGCCGCAGTGGGGGCGCGCTCGCCAGCGGCAGATGATCGAAACGCATCCCGAGTGGTGTCTTTCGCGTCAGCGCACGTGGGGAACGCCGATTCCATCCTTAGTCTGCAAAGATTGCGGCGAAGCGATCCTCGATCCGCGCGTGGCGCGCCTTGCCGCGAAACGCTTCGCCGAGGAGGGCGCAGGCTCGTGGTGGAGCGATCCTGTGCAGACCTATCTTCCCGAAGGCTTCATCTGTCCGCGCTGCGGTGGTGGCGATCTCGAAAAAGAGAAGAACATCGTCGACATTTGGTTTGAGTCGGGAGTGACCCACCTCGCCGTGCTGGGACGCGACGGAATGCCGTGGCCGAGCGACCTCGTTCTCGAAGGCGGCGATCAGTTTCGAGGCTGGTTTCGCAGCTCGCTGATCACGGCCGTCGCGATCAAAGGCCGCGCGCCGTACCGGCGCGTGATGAAGAACGGCTGGGTAAACGACGAAGAAGGCCGACCCATGTCGAAATCGCGGGGAACCGGAATCGATGCAAGCGATGCTATGGCCCGCTGGGGTGCCGACGTCTTACGGTTGTGGGCGGCGTCGGTCGAGCCCATCGACGACGTCCGCTTCGGCCCCAACGTCGTCGACCAAGTCGGACGCGTCTACCGAAACCTGCGAAATCGCATGCGCTTCATGCTCTCCAATCTGGAGGACCTTTCTGCCGCGGAAGTCGTCGCGCGCGAAGCGATGGAGCCGATCGACCGGCTCGCCTGCAGCGTGACCGATGCGTTCGTCGCCGGCGTTAAAGACGCGTACGATTCCTGCGAGATACACGACGCATATCTGCGCATCGTCGAGTTCGAGAGCTCGATGTCGAGCCTCTTTTTCGACGCGCTCAAGGATCCGCTCTACTCGCGTGCCGCCGGCGATCCGCGTCGCCGCAGTGCGCAGTCGGCGCTGCTTTACATCGCAACGCGCTTTTTCACGACCGTCGCGCCCGTGCTTTCGTTTACCGCGGAGGAGGCGTGGCAGCATCTTCCTCAATGGCTGCTGGCGCGCACCGAAAGCGTTTTCGACAGTTCTTTCGATGTAAACCGCTCACGGAACGCTGCCGCCGAAAGCGATCTCGAGCTCTGGCGGCGGCTGCGCGCGCTACGCGCCCGAGTTGCCGCGTCGGCCGAACCGCGCGACTTCGAGGCGCAGGTACGGCTCACGGCGCCCCCCGCGATCTACAAACGGCTGTTCGCGCTCGGCGACAACCTGCGTGAGGCGCTGGTCGTCTCGCAGCTGACCCTGAGCTCGGGCGATGTCGAAGACTTCGAGTTATTGCCCGCGGACGGAGCGAAGTGCGTCCGATGTTGGAAGTATCGGGAACTCGGCGTGGATCCGGAGCATCCCGATATCTGCTCGGATTGCACGCGCGTCGTGCGCACCCTCCAATCGTCATCCTGAGCTTAGCCCGCCCTGAGCTTGTCGAAGGGTCGAAGGATGACTCAGCCACGCACGTCGGCGCTTCCGAAAGTTATTCCACTCGCGCGCCTCGATCGCCGCGCGCGCTTCGCGCATCAGCGCATTGACGAGATATACGTTGTGATGCGAGAGCAAGCGCGGCCCGAGCATCTCCTTACTGCGGAAGAGATGGGAGAGATACGCGCGGGTGAAGGTCGTGCAGGTATTGCAGTCGCAGCGCGGATCGACCGGCCCGAAATCGCGCGTGAAGGCTGCGTTGAAGAGGTTGAGCTCGCCATCGTGAGTCATCGCGCGTCCGTTGCGTCCGCAGCGCGTCGGATAGACGCAGTCGAAGAGGTCCAAGCCGGCATCGATCGATTCGAGAAGGTCGCGAACGGTCCCGACGCCCATGAGATAGCGGGGCTTTTCCTGCGGAAGCATCGACGCCGTTAGGCTCGCAATCGCGTACATCTCCTCGCGCGTCTCACCGACGGAGAGCCCGCCGATCGCGTACCCCGGAAAATCGAGTGCCATGAGGTCGCGCGCGCTACGCACTCGTAACGCCGCGTCCAACCCGCCTTGGACGATCCCAAAGAGCGCGGTCGCGGGCGCCTTGCGCGCTGCGACGGAGCGCCGCGCCCACAGGGTCGTCAGTCGTACCGACTCCTCGATCGCCTCGCGCGTCGCGGGAAGCTTCACGCAAACATCGAGCACCATCGCGACATCGCTGCCGATCGCCTCTTGAAAGGCCACGACGCTCTCCGGAGTAAAGCGGTGCACGCTGCCATCGAGATGCGACCGAAAGGTGACGCCGTCGTCATCGACCTCACGTCTGCTTTCCAAACTAAAAACCTGAAATCCGCCCGAATCCGTGAGAATCGGCCGTTCCCAAGCCATAAATGCATGGAGGCCGCCTGCGCGCTCGATCGTCTCAAGCCCGGGGCGCAACCAAAGATGATACGTATTCGCAAGCACGATCTGCGACTGCGCTTCCACTAGCTCCGCCGGCGTCAAGCCCTTAACCGTCGCGGCCGTCCCCACCGGCATAAAGCACGGCGTCTCCACAACTCCGTGCGCGAGCTGCAACCGCCCGCGCCTCGCATCGCCGTCTCGCGAGAGAAGTTCAAACATTGCTGGTCTTTGCTCGTAAGCACCGCTCATGTGGGTGCGTGATGCCTCGGAGCCGCTCGTCGCTCCGCCATCCGGGCTCCGCTTGTCGTGCCGAGCCTCCGAAGCATCACGCACCCACATGAGCGGTGCTTACGAGCTTGCGAGCGAGCATGTACTCGCGAGGAGGCGCAGCTTCAAACGACATCGCTTCGTCAGTGCGTGGATGGCGAAACGCAAGTCGCCATGCATGCAACGCCTGTCCCCGAAGTTCGAAGCGTGACTCAATTTTGCCATAGTGCGGATCGTTGAGGATCGGGTGGCCGATCCCGGCCATATGCACGCGAATCTGATGCGTTCTGCCGGTTTCGAGGCGAAAGAGCAGCTCGGCGTGCTCGGCAAAGGCTTCGCGCAGCTCGTAATGCGTCACCGCCGGTTTTCCCTCGTCGGCGATCGCGAACTTTAGGCGATTGCGCGGATCGCGCCCGATCGGCCCTTCGATCGTTCCTAGAGGATGCTGCGGGACGCCGCGCACCAACCCGAGATACTCTCGTTCGACACGCCGCCCTTTCATCGCGAGCCCGAGCGTTCGCAGGCTCTCTTCGCGCTTCGCAACGACGAGCAAACCAGAGGTGTCGCGGTCGAGTCGATGGACGAGCCCCGGCCGCAGCAGATCGCCGGGAAGGGCCGCGTGCACGTGCGCGAGCAGCGCATTGACGAGCGTGCCGCTGGTGATGGTGTGCGCGGGATGCGTCACCATTCCGGCAGGCTTGTTCACGACGAGCAGATCGTCGTCTTCGTAAACGACGTCGAGCGGAATCGATTCGGGACGCGCCACGACCGCCGGCGGCGCTGTAATCTCGAACTCGAGCACGTCGCCGGTTTCTAGCGGACGGCTGGGTTTTACAGGGCTGCCGTTGACGAGAACGTCGCCGCGTCGCGCGCTTTGGGTTATGAGCGAGCGCGAGGCTCCGCAAAGAAAAGCGACGAGGACGTCGGTGCGTTTTCCGGCTTGCTCAGCCGTGACGACGTGCAACAAGGCTCGAAAGCAGCAGAAGGCCGACGCCGACCGTGATGCACGAGTCGGCAACGTTGAAGATATTCGGCCAAATGCGGTAAAAGTCGATGAAGTCGATGACGTACCCGTAGTGCAGGCGATCGACGACATTGCCGATCGCCCCGCCGACGATCATGCCGAACGCAATCCGAACGGTCTGCGAACGCGCTGCGGCTTCCCGGAAGCTGAACCAAAAGAGCACGAGTACGACGATCGCCATCCCGATCAGCATGACGGCGCTGCTGCCGAAGAGGCCGAACGCGCCGTGGACGTTGCGCTCGTACGTCCATCTCAAGAAATTCGGGATGATCGTACGGCACGCCGGGACGTCGGGGAAGCAGAGGTTGACGATCAGGTGCTTTGTGTATTGGTCGGCCCAGAGCACGGCGATCGCCGCGGCCGCAATAATGAGCGTCTGTTTTAGGCTAAAGATTCGGTTGCGGTACAAATTGATAGAACCATCCTGCGACGTTGAGGAACGCATTGTTAACGAGAATCAAACCGACGACGACGAGAAAGGCACCCGAGGCAAACTCGATCACGTGTAGCGAGGATTTGATACGGGCGAGCAACGGAAGAACGAAGCCGATTGCCATCGCGGTTGCGAGAAACGGCAGCGCCAGGCCGAGACAGTAACAGGAAAGCAGCAGTGCGGCCGCGGCGCCGTGCTGCTGCGACGCAATGGCCAGAATGCCGGCGAGAATCGGGCCGATGCAAGGCGACCAGCCGGCCGCGAACGCGATGCCGACCAAGCCGGAGGTCCATAGCGTGCGGCGGTCGTGTTGAAGGTGCAGGCGCGCATCCATCATCAGGACGGGAATGCGTAGCATGCCCATCATGTGCAAGCCCAAAATGACGACGAGCACACCCCCGATCTGCGCGATCAGCACGCGGTTTGCGGCCAGCGCTCCGCCGATCGCGCTGGCGCTGAGCCCCAATCCGACGAAAATTAGGCTGAATCCGACGACGAACGCGACGGCGTGCGCCATCGTTTGCGCTCGCGCGCGAGCGGTAGGCTCGTTCTTGAGGTCTTCGAGACTCTCTCCGGTGAGCAGCGAGAGGTAGGCCGGTACCATCGGAAGGACGCACGGCGAAACGAAGGAAACGAGGCCCGCAAGGAAGGCGATGCCGGCGGTGATATGTGTCGTCGCGGTCATCAGTCAAAAGATTGTTATAAATGCAGCACTGGTTCACCTATCCGACAAACATCGACCCGGTCGCGATTCATCTCGGTCCGCGATTCGGCATCCACTGGTACGGGATCGCCTATTTGGTGGCGTTCCTCTGCGTCTATCTGTGGATGAGCCGTCCGGCCGGGCTGCGCCGCCTGGGCCTCACAAAGCAGCAGATTCAGGATTTTCTCTTCTATGCGCTGATCGGCGTGCTCGTCGGCGGGCGAACTTTCTTCGTCATCAACGACATCATCAGCAAGCACGACGCCTCGTTTTATTTTTCCAACCCGGTAAACTTTATCGCGGTCTGGAACGGCGGGATGGCCTTCCACGGGGGATTGATCGGCGTGCTCGTGGCGATCTGGCTGTTCATTCGGCAGCATCCGGGTCTGAAATACGTGGTCGTCGGCGACGAAGTCGTGATGATGCTACCGGTCGGCATCACACTGGTGCGGATCGTGAACTTTATCAACGACGAGCTGTGGGGGGACGTCTGCCGTCCCGACCATCCCTGGTGCCTGGTCTTCCCCTCCGCACCGCTGATCAACGGCGTTGCGACATATCGTCACCCTTCCCAGATTTACGAGGCGATTCTCGACATCCTGACGCTGCCGATCCTCTTGATCGTTTACCGGCTCAAGCCCAAAGACGGCGTCGTTGCGTGGACCTGGTTCACGTGCTACGGGATCACGCGAACGGTCGCGGAGATGTGGCGGCAGACCGATTTTAGCTGGATGGGCCTCACGGGCGGCCAGCTCTACGCCCTGCCGATGATCGTGGTTGGAGTAATCGGGATCGTCTACTGCGCGACCCGGCCGGGTCCGCGCACCGACGCCAGGCCGGTGCGCCCGGCGCGTGGATGAGGCAAGGAGTCGGGGAACGCTACCGAGCGCTGCGCAGCGCGATCGATGAAGAAGTGCGCAATGGCGGTCGCGATCCGGGCGCCGTCACGCTCGTCGGGGTCGGCAAGCGCCAGCCCCCCGAATTGCTCGCCCAGGCGATCGAGGCCGGCTTGACCGATCTCGGTGAGAGCTACCTGCAAGAGGCTCGCCGCAAGTTTCCGCTGTTGCCTGCCGTGCGCAAGCACTTCATCGGCCACATACAGAGTAACAAGGCGAAAGCTATCGCGGCGACGTTCGATTTCGTCCAGAGCGTCGATCGGGCCGAAGCGGGCGTCGCGCTGGGAAGGGCGGCCCAAGAACTCGGTGCTACGCTGCCGGTGCTTCTTCAGCTCAATATTACGCCGTCCGATCGCTTTGGGTGTCGTCCCGATCGGGCCGACCAGCTTGCCGAAACACTGCGAGGCCAGGCGAGCTTGCGCCTCGAGGGCGTTATGGCAATGGGACCGCTGGGCGCCGACAGCGACGCAATATCGCGCGCATTCGAGCTCGCTGCCAAGACCTTGGCACGCATAGGTGGAAGTACGCTTTCCATCGGTATGTCGGGAGATTGGCGCGAAGCGCTGCGAGCCGGCTCGACGATGGTGCGCATCGGAGAGGCGCTCTTTGGCCCGCGCACAGATGGGAGGCACACGTGAGCGTGTTCAGCAAGATCGGCTCGTTTTTTTCGATTCGCGACGACGAAGACGAGTTTTATGAGGACGAGGCGCCGTCGGGGCGCGTCGTACCGCTGTCGACCGCCGGACGGCGCGGCGGCACGCAGGTGAGCGTTTACTCACCGCGCAGCTATCAAGACGTCGTCGAGATCGCAGACTCACTGCGGAACCGGCAGGTCGTCATTATGAATTTGCAAAACGCCGATCGAACGCTTTTGCAGCGCGTTGTGGATTTTACGTCGGGGGTCGCTTACACGATCGACGGAAAAATCCAAAAGCTTGCCGAGTCCATTTATCTAGTCGTCCCCGCCGGCATCGTCGTGAACGCCGCAGGGCTGCGCGACTCGATGATGGCCGACGGCACGTTCGATTTCATGGGCAACAGACCGTAGGACACGAAGCGATGGAAAAGATCACACCAGTCGACATACAGCACAAGAGCTTCAAGAAGGCTCTTCAAGGCTACGAGCGCGCCGACGTCGATAGGTTTCTCGACGAAATCATCGAGACGCTCGAAGACGAGGCGCAGCAGCGGGCCGCTCTCGAGGCGGAGATCGCGGACCTCAAGGAGCGCGTGAGTCATTTCAAAGCGATCGAAGAGTCGCTCCAAAACACTTTGGTGCTCGCTCAGCGCACGGCCGACGAAGTCAAGGCATCGGCGCACAAAGAGGCCGACCTCATCCGAGAACAGGCGCGTCTGTCCAACGAGCGCGAGATCGCCGGCTACAGCGATACGATCTCCGACGTTCGGCGCGAGCAGCAGCGGGCGGTTGAAGCTACGGAGAAGGCCAAAAGCGAGCTGCGCAGCCTGCTGATGACGCATCTTGCTCTCCTCGAGCGGACCGAGGGTGCGCCAAGCAATGGCGGTCTCCAGGCTCCTGCCGCGCCGGCCGAAAACAGCGCGCCGGTCGAGCCTCCGATCAAACACGACGACACCAAGCGCATCACAGTCTATTAGTAGCGTCGCGCTGTTGCCCGGCGACGGGATCGGCCCGGAGGTCACGCAGTGTGCGGCCGAGGTTTTGCGGCACGTCCGGCCCGACGTCGAGTGCACGCTGGCGCCGGTTGGTGCGGCGGCGCTTGCCGCCGGCCTCCCCGCGCTGCCTGCGGAAACCAAAGCGCTCTGCGATCGCAGCGATGCGGTCCTCTTTGGCAGCGTCGGCTTGCCGGAGTACGACGGACTTCCTTTGGCGCAACGCCCCGAGTACGCGCTGTTCGTGTTGCGGCGCGACTACGAGCTCTACGCGAACTTGCGGCCCGTGCGGGTCTTTCCGGGACTCGAAGACGCCTCGTCGCTGCGGCCCGAGATCGTGCGCGGTCTCGATCTGATCGTCGTGCGCGAGCTGACGGGCGGCATCTATTACGGCCGGCCCAAGGAACAGCGAACCGTAGACGGCGTCGAGGAGGCGGTCGACACGATGATCTATCGGGCGCCGGAGATCGAGCGCATCGCGCGCATCGCTTTCGATTTGGCGCGTGGGCGGCGCAAGCACGTTACGTCGGTCGATAAGCAGAATATCTTGGAGACGTCGCGATTGTGGCGGCGAGTCGTCACCGAGATGTCGGCGCAGTATCCCGACGTACGTCTCGAGCATCTGCTGGTGGACAACGCGGCGATGCAGCTCGTGGCGCGGCCGGGCGACTTCGACGTGATCCTCACCGAGAATATGTTCGGCGACATCCTTTCGGACGAAGCCGCGATTCTCACCGGTTCGCTCGGCACGCTCCCCAGCGCCAGTCTCGGTTCGCGAGGCTCTGCTGGACGGCAGTTTGGCCTGTACGAGCCGATCGGCGGCACGGCGCCCGATTTGGCCGGCAAAGACGTTGCAAATCCAACGGCGGCTATTCTCTCCGCCGCAATGTTGCTACGCCACAGCCTCGCCGATGATTCGTCTGCGGCTCGAATCGAGCGCGCCGTCGACGGTGCCTACGCCGACGGTTTGCGAACAGCCGACGTGGCGCGTTCGGCCGGCGCCCACGTATCCACGCGCGCGTTCACCCAAGCGGTTCTCGCCAGACTCTAGGCGCCCGTCGTCAAGGTGGCGACCTTGCGGCCGATAAAATCGATAAAGCGGACGTGCAGCAGTGCGTGCGCGTGCGGATGGCCCGATTTCCAAGCCGAGCGCCAGCGGAGCAGCGTCGTTCGCTGCATCGCGGTGATGGCGTCGTCATCCATGTCAAGGTAGCTCTGCAAGTCGAGGCTGACGATCAGCGTGTCCGGCGGCCGGATGTCGAAGCCCATCACGACGCCGGAATATTGTGCTTTGAGTGGGGCGACCGCGGCAAGCTCGACGTCGTCGGTGCGTTCCCGCGCCGATGGCGAGCTGCACGCTACGGCGAGTGTCGCCACGACCGCATGCGCGAGGAACCGAAGCCCGGTCATCGTGCGGAAACGATTCGGCCAACCCGCTTCGCTACCATGCGCCCATGGACGGAATTGCATGGGCGGCCAGCGCAATGGTCGCGGCCCGAACGCGGCTCGAAATCGCGGCGGAAAATCTCGCGAACGTTTCAACCGACGGGTTTCGCCGTATCGACGCGCGGGGCTTCCTGACCGCGCTCGGGGTCACGATTGCACGACGGAGCTCCGGCGAAGCCGGCGCGTTGCGGCATACGGGCCGCAATTTCGATCTCGCGATTCTCGGCGGCGGCGCGTTCCGCGTTCGCGATTCGGCCGGCCGCGTGAGCGAGACGAGAGCCGGCGCCTTCGTCCACGAAGCCGACGGGACGTTGCAGGACGGGCGGGGACGCGTGGTACTGGGGCTGCGCAACGTGCTGCACGTTCCATCGGGCGGCATCGTCGACGCGCACGCACTCGGTCTTCCTGCGACCAGCCGCGTACAGAGCGGATTCTTGGAAGGTCCCGCGGTCGATGCGATCGCCGAGATGATCGACGTGCTCTCCGCGCAGCGCTCTTTCGAGAGCGCGGAAAAAGCGGTCGCCGCGATCGACGCCACGCGTCAGAAATCGGCCGAAGCGGCCCGCATAAAATAGGAGCGTGCCCGTATGGACCTTGCACTCTTCGCCGCTGCCAGCGGCATGGCGGCCCAGCAGCGGAACCTCGATACGATTGCCGATAACCTAGCCAACGCCGGTGTCGTCGGCTTCAAAGGATCGGCGCAAAGTTTTGCCGAGCTGATCGCGCCGGGCGGAACGGGGCTCGGAACCGTTGCGCTGGGTTCGCGAGTGCTCTTCGCTCAAGGTAAGCTGGCTCGAAGCGCCGGTCCGTTCGATCTCGCGATCGACGGCCCCGGGTTTTTTACGGTGCTCGACGGTCACGGGCGCAGACTCTATACGCGCGACGGAGAGTTTTCGCGCGATGCGGATGGAACGCTGCGCAACGCCGCGGATTATCGACTTGCAGGCATCACTATTCCCAGCGATGCGCTTAGCATAACCGTTGCCGGCGATGGAGGCGTTCGCGCGACCTTCGCCGGGGGGAGCCGTGCGCTCGGCCGCATTCGTCTTGCGGAGTTTGCGGCGCCGGAGCATTTGCGCGCGCTTGAAGGCGCGATTTTTGAAGCGACGCCTGAGTCGGGAAAACCAAAAGAAGTCATCCCTGGTTCGCTGGATGGCCCTAAACTGCACTTCGGGATGCTCGAAGAGTCGAACGTAACGATCATCGATGCGATGATGCAAATTCTCACCGCGCAGCGCGCCTACGAAGCCAATGCTAAAGGCGTTCAAGCGGCCGATGAGATGCTGCGCATCGCCAACAATCTGCAGCGGACGTAGCATTACGATTTCCGGCAGATCGCTTTGGAAAAAGCTTTCCCATCCGATACGGCAGGATAACCGGTAGAAGCGAAGCGCGTATTGCTGGTGCGCACGATTACGAGGCGTCCCAGCTTTCCCTCGCTGGTAACATGGTCAATAGAACTTTCCGCCGTTCCGCTGATGGTCGCGTACGCGACAAACCAAGTACCATCGTTGGCGACGGCGGCGTTTATGTAACGATCGTTCTTCGAATCATACGTTAGCGAGCCGCTTTGGACGTATCCATTCGAAGAAAGCCAGCTTCGTAAAATACCGCCGTTCACGGCGTACCTCAGCGTAAAATGGAAAGGTTGTTTACCGATTATGCCGCCGGTGCATGACCACGTTCCGACGTAGTACTGCATGGCTTCCATTCCCGTTGCCGATCGTGCGGGAAGGGTAACGTTCAGCGTTAGCGACGCCGCTATAAAGGCGAACACAGCTGCATTCTTCACAAAATTCCTCACTTTTTTGTTGATCGTCCAAGTTTATCTTAGCACCCGCACCCAAACATAAGAGCCTTTCTCGAGCGGCTATAGCGGAATCGCGGTCACAAGGAATTAGGGAAGAGCTAACCGCCGCGGCGTTGGCTTGCGCGCAACGCCGCGATAACAGCACGGTAACGCTCGCCCCGTAAGATTTCTGCATGATCCATCGTCTGCTTTTTATATGCACGCCTAAAGGCGTCCAAGCGGCCGACGAGATGCTGCGCACCGCCAGCAATCTGCAGCGTGGATAGCGTCGCTGCACGCCGCGCGGGCGAGACGCTCGAGTCGATCCTGCTCGCCCCGATGCTTCGCCCGCTGATCGCGGGCGCCGGCATGCTCGGGGACTACGAGCTGGAGCTCCTGGCACAAGAGATCGCGCGCAGCGACGGCTCAGGATTCGCGGCCCTGATCGCTTCTCGCTTGGAGGGCGTACGATGAGCCCCGGCGACCGCGACGAGCAGATCCGAAGCCTACTGCCGATCGTGAAAAAACTTGCTCGCCGGCTCAAGCGGCTCGTGCCGAGCTTCGATCTCGACGATCTCGTCGGCGATGGATCCGTCGGCTTGATCCGCGCCGTCGATTCGTTCGATCCGCACCGCGGGCCGCAGCTCTGCGACTACGCGCGACGCCTCGTCGTCGGCGCCATGCTCAACGGAATCCGTCGCATGGACCCGGTCTCCGAGCGAGCGCGCCGGATCGTGCGCGACGGCGAGAACCAGCGGTACTCGCTCGCGGCCGCGCTCGGCGCCGTTCCGACCTCAAACGAGATGGAGCAGCGCTACCCTGGATATCGCCGCGCCATTGCCGCGGCCTATCGCGGTCAGCCGCTCTCGCTCGATGCACCGCTGCCGCTGGGAGAATCGCTCGTCAACGACTGGAGCGACGACCCGGCGCGGATCGTCGAGCGCCGCTCCGAAAGCGCGCAGCTCGCGGAGTTAATCTCGGGCCTGTCGCGCCGCCAGCGCGAGGTCGTGCTGCTGCATTATTTCAAGGGGAACTCACTGCGCTCGGTTGGGAAGCGTTTGGCAATCTCGCCGCAGCGCGCGTCGCAACTGCATCTGAGCGCGATTGCCAAGCTAAAACGGGACTCTCATGCTGCGCCGTATTGAGCTCGACGAAACGCCGGCCGCGCTCTCGGCCGGGCTGGAGACGGGGAGCTCCGAGGCAGTCGTTCCGGCGGTTGCGCAGGGCGAGCTCGAAACCGCCCTGCTTCCGCACGACCACCCTCGCTGGGTAAAGGACGCGGTTGCCGTCTCGCAACGGGCACGCGAGCTTATCGCCAAACTGCGGCCCGTTATCGTCCGCGTCCTCTCGTTTTGGGATCACCGGATCCGTTCGATTATGGTTGGCAATCGCTGCGTCCAAGTGGATCCCAGCGGTTGCTATCGGGTTTCATGACCTCCTTTCGTTCCCGACCTCCTTCCGTTCGCGCCGTCGCCGAGGCGGAGCTCGAGAGTGCGCTCTGGCCGCCCGGCCATCCGCGCCTCGCATAGAGTTTCGTAGATTTTGCACGCGGCGCTTTAGTGAAGGTGCGCCGCGACCGCGATTGCGACCGTGGCAGCGCCGACAATGATGAAATAGGTCAAGCCTTGCGCGAAGATCAGGACATCGTGGATTTCTTTACGGTGGGACTGCATCGTGGAATCCTCCTCTCAGCCTTCCACGGTATGCTCTCACACGTTCCTGAACGGCACCCTAAGCGCGCCTGTGAGTTGCATGAATTTCCCTAAGAGCGGGAGGCCTCGAAAAGATTCACTCCGGTCATTCGACTGGGAATCGGAAGGCCCATGAGGCTCAGTAATGTCGGCGCGACGTCGCCCAGTTTTCCGCCGCTTGCGAGGCTTCCGTGCAACCCGTTAGCGATAAGAATGAAAGGCACGGGGTTGGTCGTGTGTGCCGTAAGCGGATTGTTCTGCTCGTCGAGCTTCGTTTCGGCGTTGCCGTGATCGGCGGTAATCGCGAGCAGGCCGTTTGCTAAGAGCGTCGCATCTACTAATCGCGGCAAGCATTCGTCGATGACTTCGACGGCCTCGATCGTTGGCTCTAGCTTCCCCGTATGGCCGACCATGTCGGCGTTGGCATAGTTCATCACGATTGCGTCGTAACGCCCGCTCTCGATCGCATTGGCGGCAGCGTTAGTGATCTCTTGCGCGCGCATCGCCGGTGCGAGATCGTACGTTGCCACCGAGCGGTCCGAGGGTATTAGCTCTCGGTCTTCTCCCTCGAAAAGCTCCTCGTGACCGCCGTTAAAGAAATACGTAACGTGCGCGTACTTCTCGGTTTCGGCAAGTCGCAGCTGGCGTAGCCCCGCCCGTGCAAGGACTTCGCCGAACGTCTCCTGCTGCGGGCGCGGGCCGAAGAGTACCGGATTGGTGTAGTTCTCGTCGTACTTCGTCATCGTGGCGAAGTAAGGATCGCGATACGTCTTGGTCGGAAACGCATCGAAGCCGCCGTTGTAATACAGCGTCGTTCCCGCGTTGAACGCCGTCGTCAACTGACGCGCGCGGTCGGGACGAAAGTTGAAGAAGATGATTGCGTCACCGTCTTGGACGGGGCGCGGCTCTCCGACGATCGTCGGAAGTACGAACTCGTCATCTTCGCCGCGCGCGTAACCGGCGCGTACGGCGCTAAGAGCGTCGCCGGCGTCGAATTGCGCGCGGCCCTCCGCAAGAAGGTCGTAAGCAAGCTGCGTACGTTCCCACCGCAGGTCGCGATCCATCGCGTAGAACCGTCCGGTAACGCTGGCTATGGTGCCGGTGCGGTCGACCGCAGCAAGTTTCTCCTCGAGCCGTCCCACGTAGATCGTGGCCGAACGCGGCGGCGTGTCGCGTCCGTCCAGAAAGCAGTGGACCGCAATCGTCACGCCGGCTGCGACGGCGGCGTCGATCAGAGCAAAAAGATGAACGATCGAACTATGCACTTGCCCGTCGGAGAGGAGCCCCATCAAATGAAGCGTTTTGCCTTGCGGCGCGACGTGCGAAATTGCTTTGCGCAGCGTATCGTTCTTCGCGAACTCGCCCGATGCGATCTCGGCGTCGATCCGCGTGACGCCCTGCGGCACGACTCGGCCGCTGCCGAGGTTCATATGGCCGACCTCGCTGTTGCCCATGACTCCCTTGGGCAGACCTACCGCTTCGCCGGAGGCGTGCAGCACCGTGTGCGGATAGCGCTCGAAGAGCGCCCGCCAATTCGGCAAGTTTGCCGCCGCGATCGCGTTGCCGTGCGCCGCATCCCGGCATCCCCAGCCGTCGAGCACGCACAGGACAACGGGCCGATAGCCTTCGCGCACGAAGGGCGAAGCGTTCAGGATGACACCGAGGCGGCTCGTTCGATCAGTGCTGCGAAACCCTCGGGATCGAGCGACGCGCCTCCTACCAGACCGCCGTCGATATCGGAGCATTTTAGGTACGACGCAACGTTTGCCGCCGTCATGCTTCCGCCGTAGAGAATCGGCGTTGCGCCCAAACCGTCGATCGCATGGCGAATCGTCGCCATCACCCTGTTGGCTTCGTCGGGTTCGCAGCTCCGGCCGGTCCCGATCGCCCAGATAGGTTCGTATGCGATGGCGACCTTCGAGAGATCGGCCGCCGATACGCCCTCGAATGCGGCGCGCGTCTGCGAGACGACGCGCTCGTCCGTCGCGCCGGCGCGGCGCTCGTCGAGGGTCTCGCCGACGGCAACAATCGGCGTGAGGCCCTGCGCGAGTGCCGTACGCACCTTCAAGTTGACCGTGCGATCGGTTTCGTCACAATGGGCGCGTCGTTCTGAGTGCCCGAGGATCACGTGCGAGACGCCGAGCGCGCGCAGCATCGGCGCGCTCACTTCGCCGGTGAAGGCGCCTTGCAGTTCCCAATGCATCGTCTGCGCGCCCAAGCGCACGCGCGTGCCCAACGCGACCTCGCCTGCCAACTGCAGGGAGGTAAACGGGGGCGCGACGACGATCTCGATTTCCGCTGGAATCGGCGCGACGCGGGGCAGGAACGCATCGAAGAACGCGGCCGTCTCGGCCGCAGTCTTGTGCATCTTCCAGTTGCCCGCGAGGATCGTTCTAACGTTCAAGCGCGGCGACTCCGGGCAGTCGTTTGCCCTCCAAGAACTCCAGCGTGGCGCCACCGCCCGTCGAAACGTAGGTCATTTTCGAGGCGAAGCCCAGTAAGTGCGCTGCCGCGGCGGCGTCGCCCCCACCGACGACGCTGGTCGCTCCGGCCTCCGTCGCGCGCGCGATTGCATCGCCGACTACCTGCGTTCCGCGGCGATACGCGGGTAGCTCGTACACTCCCATCGGGCCGTTAAAAACGATCGTCTTTGCGGCTTCGATCGCTTTCGCATACGTTTGCGCGCTTGCCGGACCGATGTCGAGAATCATCTCTTCGCCGACGGCTTCGATCGCAACGACGTGAGCCCGGTCCTGCGCCTCCACCGAGGGCGCCACGACCGCATCGGACGGCAGATGAAGATCGACTCGGCGTTCTTCGATCGCCGCCAGGATGCGGCGCGCCGGTTCGAGATCGTCGTCGCGCAGCGACGTGCCGACATCGACCCCGCGAGCCGCCAGCAGCGTATTTGCCATGCCTCCGCCGACGCAAAAGGCATCGACCAGCTCGCTCAAACGTTCCAGCATGCCGATCTTGTCCTTGATCTTCGCGCCGCCGATGGCGCAGACGAAGGGTTTGGCGGGGTGGTCGGTCAGACGCGAGAGCGCCGACAGCTCGGCTTGCATCAGAAGCCCCGCGGCGCTCGGAAGCAGATGCGCGATTCCTTCCGTCGACCCGTGCGCGCGATGCGCCGTTGCGAAGGCGTCGTTCACGTAGAGATCGCCCAGTTTGGCAAGCTGCTGCGCAAAGGCGGGGTCGTTGCGTTCTTCGCCGGGATGGAAGCGGACGTTTTCGAGCAACAGCACGTCGCCGCCGCGTAGCTGGGCCACCGCGCTTTCGGCCACCTCGCCGACGCAGTCGCCGGCAAAGCCGACGGGAATGCCGAGGCGGTCCGAAAGCGCTCGCGCGACCGGCTGCAACGAGAGCTTCGGATCCGGTGCGCCGTCGGGTCGCCCGAGATGCGAAAGCACGATGGTTTTCGCGCCGTGCTCGTGCAGCCAGCGCAGCGTCGGAAGTGCGGCATCGATGCGGCCATAATCGGCGATCTCCACCTGCGTGTCATCCTGAGCTTGGCCTGCACTGCGCTTGGCCTGCCCTGAGCTCGTCGAAGGGTCGAAGGGTCGAAGGACGAGCGGCACGTTCAAATCTTCGCGCACGAGGACGCGCCTGCCGCGCACGTCGCACTCTTGCAGGCGTCGAAAGGCCACTACGTCGCGGGTGGAATCGTCGACCCAACCAAAGCGGTAAGCTCTGCGAGGCGACACGAGTAGGCCCATTCGTTGTCGTACCAAGCGGCGATCTGGAGGAGATCGCCGTTGGCGCCCGTGAGCCTGCCATCGATGATCGAGCTCTTCGGATTCTTCTTATAATCGCTCGAAACCAGTTCTTCTTCGGTGTACGCGACGTACTTGCTCAACGCGCCCTCGGCGGCGCGCCGCAGCAGCGCATTGAGCTGCTCCTTGGTGGTCGGACGTTTCGTCTGCGCGACGAGGTAGATCATCGATACCGTCGGCGTCGGGACGCGGAGTGAAAAGCCGTCGAACGTCCCTTCGACTTCCGGAATCGTTAGGTAGAGCGCTTTGGCCGCGCCGGTCGACGTTGGAATGATGCTCGTCGCGGCGTTGCGCGCGCGGCGAAGATCCCGATGCGGTCCGTCGAGCACGTTCTGATCGTTCGTGTACGAGTGGATCGTCGTCATGAAACCCTTGACCCAACCCAGTTCGTCAACGATCGGCTTCACGGCAGTGGCTAGGCAGTTCGTCGTGCACGATGCGTTGGAAATGATGTGATGCCTCTGCGGATCGTAGCGGTCCTCGTTCACGCCCAGCACGATCGTGATATCTTCGCCCTTTGCCGGCGCGGAGATGAGGACTTTTTTCGCGCCGCCGCTATCGATATGCGCGCGAGCTTTGGCTGCATCGGTGAAGAGGCCGGTCGACTCGATCACGATGTCGACGCCCAAGTCGCGCCAAGGAAGTTTGCCCGGGTCGCGTTCGGCGAAGACCTTAATGCGTTGCCGGTCGATCGAGATCGTGCCGTCGCCGGCGCTCACGCTGCCGCCGTAAATGCCGTAATTGCTGTCGTATTTAAAGAGGTGCGCGCACTCCTTGGCGTCGATGAGGTCGTTTACGGCCGCGATCTCCATTTCCGGGTGGAGCTCCACGATCGCTTTGGTGAAGTTTCGACCGATGCGGCCGAAGCCGTTGATTCCGATGCGCATGAGCCGCGTTTACCGGGCCGCTTTCGCGCTCCCCTGCATGCCGCGCAGGTTGTCGGCCAACTTGGTCAATGCGCCCAGCCGGCTGCTTACGGTCGGTTTGCCGATGGGCGGATTGCAGCGGCGACCCAGCTCTGCAAGCGACTCGTCGGGATGACGTAGGCGAACTTCGGCGACTTCGCGCAGCGGCGGCGAAAGCCGCGACAAACCGTAGGCGCTTTGCAAAAACTCGATGACGCGCCGCTGTTGGGCACCTGCCCGGGCGCTGCGCTGCAAGTTCGCCGCCTCGGTATTCACCAGGCGATGAATGCGGTTCTTGGTCTCGCGCAAGGCGCGGACGTCCTCGAGACGCAGCACCGCTGCGAAAGCGCCGATGCGCGTCAGCAGCTCTGCGATCGCGTCGAAATCCTTGAGATAGAGAACGGCTCGTCCTTTGCGGTGCGTCTCTTTTACCGCGACCCCGTTGCTGCGCAGCATCCACGTCAGCCGCGCCGCGACACCTTCGTCACGGACGACGAACTCGAGATGGTAGCCGCGCGCTCCTGCCGCCAGCGAGCCGCACGCTAAGAAAGCGGCACGTACTTCGATCAAACGATCGCACTTGCGTACGGGTTTGGGCGGCATCGCGAGTAGCCGTTCCGGCAATCTCACCGCGAAGGTCGGCAAGCGTTGCAGCCGGGTGGGAGCGCGCGTCTCAATGGCGTGAACCTTGCGGTCTTCTAGTAGCGACCAAAACAGGCGCGCGACGGAGTTGCGATGCGTCACAAAGTGGCCGTCGAGGCTGCCGTACACGGAGAGTCCGGCGAGCAGTGAATCGCGGCAGTGCCGCTCGCCGGGAAGCTCGCGCGCGAGCGCGTCCTTCGTGTCGGCCGAGATCATATCCAGTCCGCCTCGTCGCGCCGCGAGTCGAGAATCTCGTAGAGTTCGGCCGGCTTCGTGGCGGCCGTAACGCGCAACGGAACTTCGCGCACGCGGACGGTCACGAACCTCGTTGCGTAGTGGATCTCGAGAACGTCTCCAGGCTTAACCTGATAGCCTGGCTTGAGCGGCTTCCCGTCCCTGGTGATGCGTCCGTGCTCGAGAGCCTCGTGCGCCTCGCTTCTCCGTTTCGCCAGCCGCGAGACCTTCATGAACTTGTCCAACCGCACGCCTCAGAGTTCGCCAT
The DNA here is from genome assembly GCA_003158175.1 of Candidatus Cybelea septentrionalis. Taxonomy (GTDB): domain Bacteria; phylum Vulcanimicrobiota; class Vulcanimicrobiia; order Vulcanimicrobiales; family Vulcanimicrobiaceae; genus Cybelea; species Cybelea septentrionalis. The sequence goes on along the minus strand of PMHJ01000027.1, from coordinate 55,818 downwards.
CGGGCCGCCCAACGTTGTTACCCTAGGGTTGTCATCCTGAGCGCGGTAATGCCATCCTGAGCGCGGTAATGCCATCCTGAGCGCAGTAATGTCATCCTGAGCCTGTCGAAGGATGAAGGATTGACAGCATCGCGATATATCGTATACTAGCGGCATCATGCATAGATGGGGAATGCGCCGGCACGGAATGCGGCGGTTAAAGCGTGGAATTCTCAAGTTTGCCCTGCTTAAACTGCTCAGCGAGACGCCGCGCCACGGCTACGACCTGATTCGCGAGATACGGGAGAAGGGCTGGGCCGGGGGCGCCGGTTCGGTCTATCCGCTGCTCGCCGCGCTCGAGGCCGCCGGTTTCACCGCCGGCCGTGACGAGGAGGGTCGCCGCATCTACGAACTCACCGAGAAAGGACGAAAAATCATGGAAGAGCGCTGGGCCGACATCGGTCGCTTTTTCGAAGATGACGGCGAGGAAGAGGGCACGCGCGACCGGCGGGCGCAAATGCGCGATTCGGCGACTCGATTGATGCAAGCGGTTTCACAGCTCGGCTATACTTCCAAACCTGAAAGCATCGAGCGCGTGCGCGAGTTGCTCGACAAAGCGCGCAAAGAGATCTACGAAGTGCTGGCAACAGAGTAAGGGGTTCGCAGGTTGGCGCAAACGCGACCGTCGCAGCGCGGGGTCAACATTTTCGAGGAGGGCAAGCCGATGTGGCAGATCCTCCTCGTTTTTCTGGTGCCTCTGATGCTGAGCAACGTCTTGCAATCGGCCTCGCAAACGATGGCCAGCATCTGGATCGGGCGCCTGATCTCGACGCAAGCGCTCGGTGCCGTCTCGGCCGTCTTTCCGATCGTTTTTCTGCTCTTCTCATTCGTCTTCGGCGTCTCGAGCGGAAGCAGCGTCTTGGTCGGGCAGGCCTTCGGAGCGAAAGACTTCCACAAAGTCAAGAAAGTCGCCGGTACGGTGCTCGGGGCGGCGCTCTACCTCGGCATCTTCGTCGCTATCGTTGGAACGATTGGATCGTCGACGGTCTTGGGATGGCTGGCCACCCCGCCCGACATTCTGCCGCAGTCCGATGCCTATGCTCGGGTGATTTTCCTTACGATGCCGATCTTTTTCGTCTATTTCGTCTACGTAACGATTTTGCGCGGGACAGGCGACTCGACGACGCCGTTTTACACGCTCATCGTATCGAGCGTGCTGGCAATTATCGTAACGCCGATTTTTATCGTCGGACTCTTTGGCTTGCCCAAGCTCGGCGTCGTCAGCGCGGCGGTCGCCGGGGTTATCGCCAACACCGCCGCGCTCGGGTGGCTGCTCTACTATCTTGCGCGTAAGAACCATCCGCTGAAGTTCGACCGCGAGACGCTTTCCGACATGTGGATCGATTGGAACATTCTCGGAGCGGTGCTGCGCATCGGGCTGCCGACCGCACTGCAGGTGATGATGGTATCGCTTGCCGAGATCGCGGTCATCTCGTTCGTGAACCGCTTCGGATCGAGTGCGACCGCCGCATATGGTGCGGTCAATCAAGTTGTCGGCTACGTCCAGTTTCCGGCCATCTCTATTGGCATCGCGGCCTCGATCTTCGGAGCGCAGTGCATCGGCGCTCGACGCGAAGACAAGCTCGGCAGCGTCGTTCGTTCGGCCGTCGGCTTGAACTATGCGATCGGTGCGGTGCTGATCGGCGCGTGTTATCTCTTTGCGTGGTTCATTCTAGGATGGTTCATTACCGATCCCAACACGCTGCGCATCGCGCATCAGCTGCTGATGATCACGCTGTGGAGCTACGCGGTCTTTGGAAACTCCGCGGTTCTCAGCGGTCTGATGCGAGGCAGCGGCACCGTCCTTTGGCCGACTGTAATCGGGATATTCGCAATCTGGGGCGTCGAAGTGCCGGCCGCATATTTGCTGATGCACCGTTTCGGCCTCCCCGGCGTCTGGCTCGGCTATCCGATCGCGTATTGTGTCGCACTTGCGCTGCAGTTCTCGTACTACGAGTTCGTTTGGAAGCGCAAGACGCACGAACGCCTCGTCTAATCGGGCGTTACTTTCTTTTCTTCCCTTTTGGAGTGACACATGTGCCCGTGGCGCGGCAGACGAGCACCGGCGGGTCCAGTACGTCGGCAGCGCTTTCGCCGATTTCCGGCCTGGCAGCGATCACTTTGCGGGCTTCGAATTCCATGCGGCGCGAGGTCTTGCCGATCTTGACGATGCGGCCCTGCGCTTCGATGAAGTCGCCGGCGAAGACCGGCGCGAGGAACTCGACGCTATCGTAGGCTGCGAAGAGTCCCTCATCGCCGTCCATTCGAATCAACAGCTCCGTCGCAACGTCGCCGAAGAGCGCGAGCATGCGTGCTCCGTCGACGAGACTTCCGCCATAGTGCGCGTCGAGGGTGCTCATGCGTACGCGCAGGGTGGACGTGGGGACCTTATCGGCTAAGCCTTCGCCAGTTGCCACAATACCTCGAGTTCGTCAAACGAGAGATCCGAAATGCTCTTTCCGCTTTTCGTCGCACGCTCTTCCATGAAGGAAAAACGTTTGTGGAACTTTTCGTTGGCTTCGCGCATCGCCGTCTCGGCGTCGATGCCCAGTGCGCGCGACAGATTGACCAGCGTGAAGAAAACGTCGCCGAGCTCTTCGCGCACTCTGGGATCGTCTTGGGATAGGCGGCGCGCCTCCGCGAGCTCGCCCAGTTCCTCAGAGAGCTTTTCCAAAATTCCAGCGGCGTTGGGCCAGTCAAAGCCGACGCGTGCGGCTTTCTCCTGCATGCGCTGACCGCGCTGCAACGCACCGAGCTGCGCGGGAATTCCGTCGAGGCGGCTCTTACGCTGGCGCCCCGTTTTTTCCAGCGCTTTGAGCTTCTCCCAACTGCGCCATTGCGCGTCCACGTCTTCGATAACCGCATCGCCGAAGACGTGCGGATGACGGCGGACCATTTTGTTGGAGAGCGCGTCGACGACGTCGGCGATGCTGAACTTTCCGACTTCCATGGCAACCTGCGCGTGAAAGAGCACTTGCAAGAGCAAGTCGCCCAGCTCCTCGCAGAGAGCGTCGAGGTGCGGGCCTTCGATCGCCTCGACCACTTCGTACGTCTCTTCGATCAGGTACGGAACCAGCGTGCGATGCGTCTGCTCCCGATCCCACGGGCAGCCCATACGCAAACGGGCCATGATCTCGACCAAGTCGTCCCACGAATAGTGCGCCGACTGTGGCGGCAGCGGCACGAGCGGCATAGCGATCGATGCCGAGAGCGTCGCGCGGGGAACGCCAGGTACGATGTGGGTGGCGACGCCGCGCGACTCCAATAGCCGCAGCAGCGAAGGAAGGCCCGGAAAATCCGAGAGTGGGTTTCCAAGCACGCCTAGACCGAGTGAGTCGCCGTATGTGCCGCTGCCGAGCCGATCTGCGAAACGTCCGATTTCCTCGGAACTTCCGCGCACAAAGAGCGCCGGATCGTCCACCGCGTCGCGAACGATCGTGACGCCGTTACGTTCGAGATACGCCGTCAAATCGGGAGGAGCAAGCAGGGCGACGGCCTTACCGATCGTACGCAGCGCGTCGAGGCCGCCAATGGTCAGCAGCCCGGGATCACCCGGGCCGAGACCCGCGATACGAACCAACACGCCGCGTCCTTCGCAACCGCACGGCGGTGTCCCGGTGGGGACACCGCCGCATGCGAGACTTACGTCGAGGAGGGTGCGGGCGAAGCGGCCGGCGCGCTAGCCGCCGCGCCTGGCGCAGCCGAACCCGCCGGGGCGCCCATCGCTCCTGCGGGCATCGGCGTCGGGAAGAGGCCGGCAAAGGCCGGATTGTTGACTTTGATATCGGCCTTCTGCTGCAGACCCTGGAGGAACGGCTGAATCAGCGGCGATTCTTGCTGCTGACGCAAGGTATCGGTGATCTGCGGAGTCGCGCTGGCCAGCGTTGCCGTCTGTCCCGGAATGCGCGCTTCGACTTGAATGATGTGATAGCCGAATGGCGATTTGACCGGCGCGCTAATTGCGTTGACCGGCGCGGAGAACGCTACCTTATCGAATGCGGGCACCATTTGCCCTTTCTTGAAGGTACCTAGCTCGCCGCCTTTGTCTTTGCTGCCGGGATCGGTCGAATATTGCTTGGCAACGTCGGCGAAGCTCTGTCCGGATTTGAGAAGCTGCTCGACTTTCTGCGCTTCGGGCAAGGTCGGCACCAAGATGTGACGGGCCGTTACTTGCTCGGGTTTATCGAACGTGGCGCGATTCTTGTCGAAGTAATCCTTGATTTGGGCCGGCGCGATCTTCACTTGCGAACCGAGCGCCTTATCGAGGATGAGCTGCTCGCGCAGCGCGGCGTGAACGTCGTCTTCGGAAAGGCCACGCGACTTCAGCATCTCGTCCCACGACCCAGCTGGAAAGTTCTGCTTGATCTGGTCTTCTTTCGCGCTGATCTCAGCATCGGTGATGGTGATGTTATTGTTCTTCGCGTATTGATCGATCAGCGCGTCTTGCACCATTTGCTGCAGGACCGTGCGCGCCAGGGGCGTCCCTTGCAGCTTGGTGTTGAATGCGGCTTCGCTGATCGGTTGGCCGTTCACCGTCGCGACGGTACCGCCGCCCGAGCACGCCGCCAGCGACGTGCCGAAGAGAAGGGCGGCCAGGCCTACGGTGAGGCGTTGGACTTTCGACATTAATTGCTCCGATTGGATAATAGTGCGTAGTACGCGGGGCCCGGAGTCCCGCATCACGGCGGGCTGGGTTCGCGCGCCGTGGCCCCGTTCCTTCGATTGAGGGGCGCCTTAGGGGCCTTCGACGCGCTTTACGACGGGACGGGGCTATAGGGCTTCCAGGAGTTTTCGGAGCAGCGGCATCCAGTTCGCGCTGCCCGGCAGGTCGACGAGAATGCGCCCGTCGGTGAAGCGGAAGCGATTCTTGGTGAGGGACTGAAGCTTGGGCACGGCCGCAGGATCGAGCTCGAAACCCGAGCCCACCCCTAGAGTGAGCCGGCGCTCGTCCACGACGACCCGGGTGACGCGTTTGCGTAGTGCGACCGCCCGCAGTTTGGTGAGCTCGACCAGGTTCGCGAGGGGTGGCGGGAAGGCGCCGAAGCGGTCGCGGACGCCGGCGGCTACCTCTTCGACCTCTTCTTGCGTGCGAGCCTTCGCCAGCTGCTGGTAGATAGCGATCTTCTGCGAGACCTGGCCGATGTAGTCGTTGGGAATGAACGCATCGATCTTCACGTCGATCACGGCTTCTCGGCGTTCCTCGAGCGCAACGGGGCCCCCGCGCCGCTGCGCAATCGCCTGGGCCAACAGTTCGCAGTACGTGTCGAAACCAACCGACGCAATGAAGCCCGACTGCGCCGAACCGAGCAGGTTGCCGGCGCCGCGAATTTCGAGATCGCGCATCGCGATCTGCAAGCCCGATCCCAAGTGCGCGAATTCCCGGATCGCCTCGAGCCGTGCCTTCGCCTCTTCGGTAAGCGCTTTGTGGCCCTGGTAGAGCAGATAGCAATAGGCCTGATGATTCGAGCGTCCGACTCGACCGCGAAGCTGGTAGAGCTGCGCCAGCCCGAATCGGTCGGAATCGCTGACGATCATCGTGTTGACGTTGGGAATGTCGATTCCGTTTTCAATGATCGTCGTCGCGACGAGTACGTCGAGCTCGCGGTCGATGAATCGCTGCATGACGGGCTCGAGCTCCGATTCTCGCATCTGGCCGTGCCCCACGCCGATGCGCGCGCGGGGTGATAGCTGCTCGAGCGCGTTACGCACGGCGTAGATGGATTCCACTCGATTGTGCAAGTAGTAAACCTGGCCGCCGCGGTCCAGCTCGGCGGCGATCGCGCGCTGCACCACGGCGTCGCTGGCCGGCACGACGAGCGTCTTGATCGACATCCGGTTCTTCGGCGCGGTCTGAATCAGCGACAGATCGCGGACGCCCATCAGCGACATGTGCAGGGTGCGCGGAATCGGCGTCGCCGAAAGCGTCAAGACGTCCACGCTCGCGCGATATCCTTTGAGTCGCTCCTTGTGCATGACTCCGAAACGCTGCTCTTCGTCGATGACGATCAAGCCGAGATCGGCAAACGCCACGTCTTTCTGCAACAGCCGGTGCGTACCGATGACGACGTCGACCTTCCCTTGAGCGAGATCTTGCAAAATCCGTTTCTGATCGGGCTTTGAAGTAAAACGCGAGAGCTCTTCGACGCGTACGGGAAAGGCGCCGAAGCGCGCGCTGAAGGTACGGTAGTGCTGGTCCGCCAGTAGCGTCGTCGGAACCAGCACCGCGACCTGTTTTTTGTCCGCGATCGCTTTGAAGGCGGCGCGCATCGCGACTTCGGTCTTCCCATAGCCGACGTCGCCGCAGATGAGCCGGTCCATCGGGCGCGCGGACTCCATATCGGATTTGGTGGCGTCGAAGGCTTTCTGCTGATCGGGCGTCGGTTCGTAGGGGAAAGCCTCCTCCATCTCGGCCTGCCACGTGGTGTCGGGGCTAAAGGCGAAGCCCCGCGACATCTCGCGTTCGGCGTAGAGCTTGACCAGCTCGTCGGCAACTTTTGCCAACGATTCGCTGACGCGCGTCTTCGTGCGCGCCCAGTCGGCGCCGCCCATCTTGGAAAGTCGGGGGCTCTGCCCTTCGGCGGCCGAGTACTTCGCGATCTGATGCATCTGCGTGACCGGCACCAGCATCCGATCGCTGCCGGCATAGCGCAGATCCAGATAATCTTGCGTCGCGCCCAGAATCGTTTCGGCGCGCAGGCCCAGATATTGGCCGATGCCGTGCACCGCATGCACGACATAATCGCCGACGCGGAGATCTGCGAGCGTGACGGGCACGCCTTCCTTGATGGCACGCATCTTGACGCGCTTAGGCGGCGCGCCGAAGATCTCACGATCCCCCAGCACGCGCAGCCGCAGGCTCGGCATCCAATAGCCGGATTCGATCGACCCATGATCGACCAGCACGCTTCCCCGGGCCCGTATACCGACGTCAATTTGCGCCGCCTGCAAGAGGTCGATGGTGCGCGAAACCGCAGCGCTCACGATGAAGACGTGCTCGCCGTTTGCGACCCATTCGCGCATCGCTTCGGTGAAAAGCCCGAGCTGACGATTGAAATGTTCGACCGGCCGGCATTCGAAAACGAACGACTCGATGGCCGGCGGCGCCCAATCGGTTCCGTGCTCGCCCATCTCGATCGTGCCGGGAAAGACGAGCGTCGCATGCGCCGCGACGAGCGCACCCACCTCGCTCAGCGAAAGCGGCGTCGCGGATACCTCGGCACGCAGCGCGTCGCCGGCATCCTCGTCTGCGAGCAGCGTGTGGCGCTCCCGATTGCGTTCTTCGTCGAGCGCATTCGCGACTGCGGCGATCGTGGATGGCTCTTCCAGCACGACCGTGGCGTCGGAGGGTAGATAATCGAAAATGCTCTCGCTTCCAAAACTCTCCGCGTTTTGGCTAGCCGGATCTTCCCAGGGCGTTATCGCGAGCCGATCGATCGACGTAGTGCTGCGTTGCGATTCGATCGAAAAGGCTCGCAGAGATTCGATCGTGTCGCCGAAAAACTCGATGCGCACGGGGGAATCGGCGGTAGCGGCAAAGAGATCGATGATTCCGCCGCGTACCGCATACTCGCCAACCGCGCTGACCACGTCGCACCGCACGTAACCGAGATCGAAGAGCCGTCGCTGCAAACGTTCCCAACCGGCCTCGTCGCCGGGATGCAGCGCAAAGCGCAGCTCGTCGAAGCGCGAGCGCGACATCAAACGCTGACGAACCGCGGCGATCGGCGCCAAGACGATTCGTGGGGCGCCGTCGGCGAGATCGGCGAGCAGGGTCATTCGCGCGCTGCGCTCTGAAGGACTCTCGATCGCGCCAAGCGCTTCGTCGCGCGACCGAACCAAGGCAATGCGTTCGCTGTGGTCCTCGAGGTAGTACAGCAGGTCGGCGAAGCTCCGTTCCGCCGCATCCGGGGTCGGAAGCACGACCAGCACGCAGCCGCCCAGGTCGCGGTGCAACGCCGCTAAGAGCGCCGGCCGCGCCGCCGCGATCGTTTCGTGCAGCGCATATCCGCCCGGCTTTCTTCCGGCGATGCGGCGCAGCGACTTCAACCGTTCGATCGTGCTCGCAAAGGCGCGGTTCGAGTCGGTCAGCTTGGCCAGTAGATCTTTCGCGGCGTCGCCCGCGGCGGAGCCGACGGGGGACGCGGCGGTTACGTGCGCGGTCATGCGGGTCGCTCATTATAGCAGAGCCCCAGCAACGGGAGCGTCGCTGCGATGCCGAGCGCAACGGCGAGCGGAGGGCTGGGGAGCGCGATCGCGTCGGGGACGTAGCGCAGCAGTGCAGTCAACGATAACAGGATCGCGACGGCTCCGGCGCGCGAGCGTGGAGCGAGGCCGGCGAGCGCAACGAGCCAGAGTCCGTACCAAGGGTAGGGGTTCGGCACCAACACCCAGGCGGCCAGTCCAAGCCAGATCCATCCCTCTGCAAGCCGCGCGCGAAGCAACGCGACGCTGCGCCGGGCTAACAGAGCGCCGGCGGCCAACGCGGCCGCGCACGAAACGAAGGCTCCCAACGGCCGAAAAATCGCTTGAAGCGAGGCTTGCGGTGCGTAGGTTCCATGAGGTGCGAGTTGCGTCGCAACGCCCGCGATCAACGGATACGAGAGTGCGACCGCTATCGCGATACCCGCGAGCGCACCAAGGCGCGTCCGTCGCTCGACGATCGCCAATCCAATCGCAGCTGCGATGCCGGGCGGTTTGATCATCGAAGAGAGCGCGATGACCGCCGCGCCGGCATTGAGGAGTCGCCGGCGCACGAGAACGAATCCGGCGAGTACCACGGCTAGCGCGATCGCGTCGTTATGGCCCTCCGCCGCGCACCAAATCGCGGCCGGATTCAATCCGATCGTCGCCGCCGCGCGCAATCGCTGCGCGCGATCTCCCGCATAGGCACTGTAAGCCAGCGGCACGCAGAGCAGAAACGCCGCACTCGCCGCCGCGCGGAACGCGTCGAGCTGCGCCAGCGGACCCAACGGTGCGAGCGTCGTCACGAAGAATCGCGCTAACGCGACGAAAGCCGGTCCGTACAGACAGATCGGGAATGCCGTCACCCACTGAACTTGTGCGGCGCGCACGAGTGCATCGGCAGCGTCGACGGGGGCGAGCGCGTACGGGTTGAGCCCGATTCGCGCCATTTCTCCATAGGCCGCGTATGCATAGACGTCGCTCGAAAAAAGAACGGGCACGAACCACGCGGCCGCGAGCGCAACTGCGGCTGCGAGGCACACCGCTGTCAACGCAACCGGGTACGTTTGCCGCAGCACTCGCCAGTACGCAATGGCGCTGGCAGCCAAGGCTAGCAAGACCCCCCCGAGCAGCGGAACGCCCGCGGTGCCCCAGTTACTTACGACGACGAGCGGCGCGGACGGCGCGACGGTCACTCCCGAGCGTTTGCCGCCGCGGCGATCCCGAGCAGCAAGAACCACGCGCCGCCGACTTTGGGGTAGAAGACGAAGTCATCGACGATCTGATGCAGCGCCAGTGCCACACTCGCTGCCAACGCGGCAACTACCCACGGCGATTGCGCGCGCAATCGCGCGAGGAGAGGCTTCTCGAGAAACGCGCCGATCGATGCAGCCACCATCGCGACGGTCGCGCAGAACAGCACGAGCCCGCCCTCCGCCAGAGATTGCAGATACCAGCTGTTGGCATGCGTGCGAACGCCGTACACGCCGTACTCCGGCAAGTCGAGCTCGAAGTTGCCGGCGCCGACCCCGAAAAGGGAGTAATCGCGCCACATGCGCAACGCCGCACCCCAGAGCTCGTCGCGATTGCCGACGCCACCCGCGTACGCGCTCGACGCGAGCGAAACGCGCAGTATGCCCGGCGTATGTGCGTAAATCGCCCACCAAACCGCGCCGGCAACCCCGGCAACGGCGCCCAGCATCGCGGGGCGCAACGCGGGCCATGTTCGGCGGCCGGCCCAAAGCACGACGATCGCGACAACGATCGGGAGCGAGGCGATCCCCGCGCGCGAGAACGTCAAGATGTCGGCAAAAACCACGAGCCCGAGCGCGACGTCGAGCAGTGCGGTTCGCCGAACGAGCGCCCACGCGCCCAGCGTCGCGACGGCGATCGTGCAATAAGCCGAAAGTTGATTCGGACCTTCGAGTAACCCCGCGATGCGCGGAACGATGGCGGCGCCGACGTAAAGTCCCGACGGCGCGCCGGCGATCTCTTGAACGAGGGCCGAGAGCGAAACGATGATGCCGGTCGCGGCCGCGGCGGCGACGAGTGCCGCATCGTCGGGGTCGAGGGTATAGCAGCAATACGCTGCGGCAAAGACCGCCGCGTACTCGACCCATTTGAGCGTCTCGCGAATGACGGCAGCCGGATGCGCAGCGCCGAGTATCGTGAGCGCGGTCGCGAGTATATAGAACGCCAGCGCTCCGAGAAGCAAAGGCGCCGGGCGCCGGCGCAACGCGCCTGCAACGCCCGCGTAGGTCGTCAGACCCAGCAGTACGCCGAGCAGGACGCACTTCGGCAGCGTGATCGTCGTCGCCGCAAGATCGTGCGCGAAGGCAATCGGCGTCGCGAGGAGCAGCGCGCAGAGCCCGTACGCGGGGCGCCGCGCCGCGAGCATCGCGGCTGCAAAGAATGCGGCGACGAAGAGGACGGCGGAGAACGGATCGAGCGGGGTCGAAACGGCGACGTGGTCGACGACCGGACGATACGTCAAGATCGTTCGATGTCGCTGATGATATAGAGCGGACGCCCTTTAACTTCGTCATAGACGCGCCCGAGATACTCGCCGAGGATCCCGAGGCTCATCAGCTGTACGCCACCCAGAAAGAGAACGGCGACGATCGTCGAGGCCCAGCCCGGCGTGTAGAAGGCCGGCTTTAAGCTGAACGTTTTCATGACGATGACGATCACCGCGTAGACGAAGGCGATGACGCTGACTGCGAACCCGAAATAGGATGCAAAGCGCAGCGGGACGTCAGAGAACGAGGTGATGCCGTCCATTGCAAAGCGAAGCATCTTGGAGAGGGGATACTTGGTCTCGCCGGCGTAGCGCACGTCGCGATCGTATTCGATCGCCACCTGGTCGAATCCAACCCAGCTTACCATCCCACGAAGAAAGCGATGGCGTTCGGGCAGCCGCCGGACGGCTTCGACGGCGCGCCGGCTCATCAAACGAAAGTCTCCGGTATCCAATGGGATCGCGATTTTCGTCAGGCGTTTGATAATTCGGTAGAACGCTCGCGCGGTCCAGAGTTTAAAACGGCTCTCGCCTTTGCGAGTTCGGCGAACCGCGTACACGACGTCGTGGCCTTCGCGCCACTTTCGCAAAAAATCCTCGATCAGCTCAGGCGGATCTTGCAAGTCTCCGTCCATTAAGATCACCGCGTCGCCGGTTGCAATTTCGATGCCCGCGGTCGCCGCGAGCTGATGGCCGAAGTTGCGCGAGAGATTTACCAGTACGGTCTGGGTGTGCCGGCGCATCTCCGCGCGGATCGCGGCGAGCGTGCCGTCGGTGCTGCCGTCGTTGACCAGCACGATCTCGTGGTCGAACTGGGCCCTTATCGGCTCGATTGCCGCCGAGATACGCGCCAGCAGCGGCGCGACGTTTTCGGCTTCGTTATAGAGAGGGACCACGATGCTGAAGGTGGGGCGCGCAGAATCGGCCATGTCGCTGCACTTTTCAACGCCTCACCGCCGTTGTCACCCCGAGCGGAAAGTTCGCAGGCTCCAAGAACTAGGGCGCATGCCTAACGTCCGCTCGGCCCTGGCCATGGGCGCGGCTTCGCTCTGGCTTGCCGGCTGCAGCCATGCGGCGGCACCGAGCGGAGCGCAGCCGGCATCGAAAACCCGGACGCCTTCGGCCATTGCGCGGCGCGCAGCCGAGAAAGCGGGGTCACCGGCCGCCCCAACCACCGCCCCAGCTGCGTCGCCGACCAGCCCGCCGCCGGCCTCTCGAACGCCGGGGGCATCGCCGTCGCCCGTCGTCACGCCGCCCAAGCTTGCGGTCAAAGTTCCTCGCCTGCCGCCCGACGCCGCACCACAGATTCTCGCGGTCGCGGTAAGCGAGACGACGGTCCAACCCGGCGACACGGTCTCCGGCAGGGTCGTTACGACCTCCAACGTCGCCAGCGTGGAGGCTCGGATCGGGGGTTATGCGATGACCCTTGCAAAGACCGGCGTGGGACGCTTTGCACTCACGTACAAGGTCGCGCCGCTGCCGTGGTTCATTCGCGGAACGTTTACGATGCGCGTCATTGCAAAAAATACCCGCGGGGATGTGGTCGAACGCACGATACCGTTGACGGTTCGATGATCGATCCGCGCCCCTAGGAGCCCGTCCCTAACGAACTTGGATCTCGACGCCGTTCTCGACCGAAACGCCGGCGGTATTACGCGCGATGATCCGCATGAGCAGATCGTGACTTACGAAAAACGGAAGCTGGGGCACGACGTAGCCGCCTTCGAAGTGGCCTACGTCGGTCTTTGGTAAGTTGAACGCGTAGCCGCCGATTCTAAGTTCGACGCTGGCAACGTTCGAAGAAGTGAGTACGACGACGGAAAGGGTGTCTCCGGCCTGCGGCGTGGCCGAGCTCAAGTGCCACCAGAGAATCTGCGGCGCTGCGTCTGGGGGCAGAATGGCTATCGTCGGCGTCGGTGCGGGAGACGGCATCTGCGAAGGTGCTGCCGAGACGCTGGGAACCGGCGACGGAACCTGAGCCCGGGCGACTGCGATCAACGAGCAGATGGCGAGCAGTCCCAGCGCCGGAGCCGCAAGTTTGCCGTAGACGTTCACGATCCCGATCGTTTGAGAACCACGATGCCGTCGCGATCGCTCGTCATGACGTACTCCTTGCGGGCGAGTGCTCGTCCTACGGCCGGCTCGTCGATTTTCTGCCAGTGCACCGAATAGTGCGTCCGGTCGTAAACGAACCATCGCTGACCGTGAAAGTTGATCGAGGCATTCGGATCGAGGCCTAAGTGTGCAAAGATTTCATCTTCGGACCCAACATCTACCTGCCGCGGCAGTCGCCTTAGAGTCGTTTCGAGCAGCGCATCGTGCGCGTTAGGCGACCGGTAAAGATAATACCAGTACTCCATCGGGCTCGCGAAAATGGCGACCCACATCGACGTCGCGGCCGCTGCGACGACGAGTCCCTTGGCGAGCTGCGGTCTGTTCGCGTTCAATCGAGCGGCGCCATCAACAAAACCCGCCAGGGCGTAACCCGTCAGCAACGCGCTGTAGTGCGCGCCCGGCACGATCGTGACCGATTGGTGCGAGGCGAAGATCTCGACGAAGCCCGGAATCAGGAACAGTCCATACCGCGAAATGCATGGTAGGAAGGCCAGGGGGGCCAGGATTATCAAGACGTATCGAATGCGTGGAAGCAGCACGGCCCATGCGAAACTGTACCCTCCGCCGTGCGCGCCGGCCCAGTTGAAGAACTCGAGAGATTGGTACGGTACGTGCGAGTTCAGCGCTTGGCGTACGACTCCGAAGTACAGGAAGGCCATTGCAATTGCCAAGCCGGAGATGCTCCATCCAATGCGCGCGGCTCGAACGTCGGTGCGCGCCGTCGCGGCGAAGAGCAAACCGTTTGCCGCGAGAACGACGAACTGGTCCTCTTTCGTGCAAGTCAGGAGCAATGCCGTGACGACGCACATCGACCAGCGGCGCCGGTCGAGAGCGTAGACCAGCGTGGCGGAGAGAAGCGGCACGAAGGCCATTTCGTGAAAATCCCCGACGGCGTTTGCGCACAGAATTGGATAGAGTGCCGCGACGGCAACTAATGCGAGCGCAGGGACTGGGCGGAACCTGGCTCGCGCCAAACCCCAAATCGGGAAAAGGACTGCCGCGACAAGGATAGCCTGAAAGTACTCGAGCCCGACGGGACCGAACGCGCGGACGAACGGCCACGCTATCGCGATTATCGGGGACCAATGAACCAGGAGATGATTTGCTCCGCCCTCTGCGGTGCTCGAAAAGCCGTGCCCGAGGCCGGCGATCACCTGGGTAAAGATGCCGAGATCGACATCGTTGCGGAAGATGGCGTAACGCCAGTGGGCGATGACGCAGAGCGTCGACGCCAGCGCGAGAAAGAGCGCCCAGACTAGCGCATTACAAACCAGAATCCCCGGGCGCTGCTTCATGAAATCCCGAGTTGGCCCGGACGTGAGCCATCCCTGGATTGTTGGGGGGTTCAGCGCGCCTGCGGGGGCTTTTGGGAAGGCGGCTCGGGAGGCTTCCCTGGCGGAAGATTTGGGAACGGTGCGGGGTTGTAGGGCGTCGGCATGATCTGCGGCTGCTGTTGATTGATGCTTCCAGGCACTTGGTCTTGCCAGCCGTAAACGGTGTCGCGAACGACACGCACGTCGGCATCGGGGACGATGAAGTCGCGTGGTTTTCGATTGAGGCCGTTTTGCGCGATCTCCTCTGACTGAAGCGATCCGCGGTCGTAGAGATAGTGAAAGATCGTGCCCGAGGGATACCGGCGCGTGATCTCATAGTGCAGCGCGTCGATGCGGTCCATCGGAATCGCTTGCGCGCTCCATGCGCTTTGATCGGTCGAGATGTAAACGCTCGACGTGAGCGGCGTTGTCGGCGGGACCTGCACGATGAAGGTCACGAGCACCGGCTTGCCCGAGTAGCTAACGTTTGCTGGAGCGCTCTCGCCGGGCGCCGGCGTCGCGAGATTCTGGTATGCGAGCAGATCCGGATTCGGGGCCGGCGACGACGCCGCGACCGCGAAGCGCGTTACGTCGGCGAAGTTCCCTTCGGGCGGCAACGGTGCCCGCGAGAGATCGAGTTCGGTAACGGTGCCGGTGGCGTCGAACGTCGCGCGGGCCCAAATGCGCGGTGCAGGCACGACCTGGGTCGTGCCTCCGGTTTTCGCGTCGTGTATCACGACGCCCGGCGCGACGCGGAAACCGTCGCCGGTCGTGAAGAAGACGAAGCCGTCCTGATAGGCGAGCAGCTGTCCGCTGACGACGACTGAAGGCCCAGCCGCCACGAGCAGAGTGGCGAGCGCTAGTGCCGTGAACGAAAGAAGTGTGCGCGTCATATCGGGAGCAGCTGAATTACGAAGTTCTGCTGCCAATATTGCGCCCGATAGGGATTACCATACCAGTAGAGCGTTCGCGAGATATCGGCAAGCGTGTGTGGAAGAATCTTGAAGCGGATGTCGGCGGTCGCGTCATACGGCGGCTGTCCCAGCCACCACGAATAGAGCGGTTGGCCCAGAATATTGTTCGCAGGAAACGCGAAAAGCCCCGGCACCGGAATTGGATAGTCCTCGTGATGCCTTACGAGCAGTGAGAAGTTGAACGTCGGAGTGGGTGTGTCGTTGAATCCAAAGCTGGTCGTGCGCAGCGTCGCGACGCCGCGAAACGACGTGAAACTGTCCGGGCAGAATGTCGTCGGAAGCCCGTTGGGCTGCGAGCACTGCTCGTAGCCGCCGTTGATGTAATGGTCGCCGATGTTTTGAATCTCATAGCCGGCATACATGTGGAGCGACCGCGAGGGCTGGCGGCTGATCGTCAGGGTCGTATTCGTGTTGTCGATGTAGTGCGGCAGCGAGTTCCACTGGCGCTGTTTGTTGAACGATGCGTTGAAGTAGTACTCTTGATACGGGCTGTCGGGGTGGTTGAGCTTGAGCGACGGCGTGTAGAGATTGAACCCCAGAACCGTATTGTAGATGGTCGTGTAGGTGGGGCAGTAATACGTGTAAACTTTCGACGGTTGAACCGTGCAGAGGGCGCCGTACGACTGCAAACCGGGCACGGGGATCGGCGCGAACGCCCCGCCCTTCTCCGGCCAGTAGCCCGGAAAGCCGTTGAGATACTGCGAGCCGACCGAGTCGTGCGCGAACCCGTACCCTTCATAAATATTTTCGTAGAGCGGTAGCGTGGCGATTTTGTTTTGAAAGCTGTTGGCCGTCAACTGTAGGAACGTCGGGTGCGCGAGGCTGCCGCCGAGCGGTTTGGGGACCTCGAGCGAGCCGGGCCCGAGGAGGTTGTAGTTGACCAGCTGCGACGTGGCCGTAACGTAGGAATGCGGAAACGCGTAGGTGGCGTTGATCCAGGTCGTCTGTTGCGCCGCGCGCGGCAACTGGAGATAGTTCTGCTGCGCGTAGTATTGCGTAAAGCTCTGAATTTGGAAGCGGCTGCCGAGCTTTTCGTACAGCATGGCATTCCACCACTTCTCCGCGCGTGTCGCGGGATTCACCGACAAGATCGCGTACTCGTGATCGCCCACGAAGTGCTGTTCCACCGACCCATAAAGCTTATACGTCGGATCGTACCGCAAATGGAGCGCCGTTAATGCATTCGGGCTGCCGGCTACTTGCCAAGTGATGTCGGCAGTCGCCCCCGATAGCGAGTTTTGCGCGAGGTATTGGTTCGAGGAGAAGCTGACCACGTTGCTTCCCAGCGGAATGCCGACGCCCCCGACGTACGCTACGGCGCCGACGAAACGCACGTACGATTTTGTGCCGATGATGGCGCCCGTGCCGGACATGTCCGGATGCGTCGTGACCGGGGGAAAGTAGAATACATCGCCTGGCATCACGCGCCCCTTGGCGGGGTGCGCGAGGTCGCCGTTGAGAAACGTCCAGCGGTCGGGTTCGCTCGTGACCGGAACGAAGTAAATACGCTTGAAATCGAGGAAGTCCGAGATCGCGGCGCCGCTCACCGTGCCGCTGGGGTCGTGCAGCGTCACGTGCCCGGCGACCATAAAACGGTTGAGCTTGAGGTCCATCGAGAACGCATCGCCGGTCACCGTGAAGCCGTCGCTCGTCCGCAGGCGCACGTTGCCGTCGGCTTCGAGCAAGAAACGATCGTAGTAGAAATTAATCGACTTCGCGTTCAGATAGAGCAACGTTATCGGCGTGCTTTGCGCACGCGCCGCAGCGCTTGCGAGAATAAGCAACAGCATCGAGATCGCCGCCGACAATGCTATTCGTGACACAGCCGCAAGCGTTTCGACGGCCGCAACGCGTGTCTTTCAAGGCCCGACAGGCTCCGAAGGGCGCAACGGCGGATTAAAGTCTGATGAAGCGCGTAGTCGCAATCGTGATCGATTCGGGCGGCGTCGGTGCAATGGACGACGCCGATATTTATGGCGATGCACCGGGAGCCAACACGATCGGCAACGTCGCGCGGGGTTTGGGTTCGCTGCACCTTCCGCACCTCGAACGTCTGGGGCTGGGGCTTCTGACGCCGATTTCCGGCGTCGAGGTCGTATCCGATCCGCGCGCACGGGTCGCGCGTCTCCGAGAAAGAAGCCGCGGCAAAGACACGATCACCGGCCATTGGGAGATGATGGGAATCACGACAAACGTGCCGTTCCCTACCTACCCAAGCGGGTTTCCGGCCGATGTGGTCGAGGCATTCGCGCAAATTACCGGCAAGCTTCCGCTCGGAAACATTCCGGCCTCGGGGACCGAGATCATCGAAGAACTCGGCGCCGACCACATGGCATCCGGGCGCCCCATCCTTTATACGTCGGCCGACTCGGTCTTCCAAATCGCCGCACACGAAGAGGTGGTACCCCTAGAGCGGCTTTACGAGTGGAGCGAGAAGGCGCGTGATATGCTCAAGGCCCCCCATAACGTCAACCGGGTTATCGCTCGGCCCTTTGTGGGGAAACCGGGGGCTTTCCGCCGGACGCCGAATCGGCGAGACTATGCGGTCGCTCCGCCCCCCAACCTGATCGATCGACTCGGAGCGGGGGATATCGAGGTTCACGCAGTCGGTAAGATATCGGATATCTACTGCGGTCGGTCAATTTCGTCAACGCTACGCGCCGCCGATAACGGCGACGCGATGGAGAAGACGTTAACGTTGCTAAACCAGGTCGACAATGGCTTTATTTTCACGAATCTCAACGACTTTGATTCGAAGTTTGGCCATCGCCGGAACGTCCGCGGCTACGGTGCGGCCCTTGAGGCGCTCGATGCGCGCTTACCTGCGCTCGAAGCGCTCTTGAGGCCGGGGGACGAGTTGATCCTTACGGCCGACCACGGATGCGATCCGACGGCCCCGGGGTCGGACCACACGCGTGAGTACGTGCCCTTCATTCATTTGAGCTCCTCTCCCGGAACAATGCTCGGTGAAATCGAAGGACTCGACCTCGTGGGGCATACCATCGAGCGGGCGTTGTTGAGTTGAACGCGATGCAAATGACCATTAGCGCTGCGGGCGAGCGCGAGGTTCCGGAATCGTGGCCGACGCTCAAACGATGGATCGACGTCGTAGCGGGCGCCCTGCTGCTCGTCATCAGCGCGCCCGTTGTAGTTCTGTCGGCGCTCGCGATCGCGTGCGTTACCGGCGGCACGCCGTTTTTTCCGCAGGAACGTGTCGGCATGCACGGACGGCGCTTCAAGATGTTCAAGCTTCGCACGATGGTCAACGGCGCGCACGCATTGCGCCACAGCGTTATGCATCTCAACGAAGTCGACGGCCCGGTGTTTAAGATCCGCAACGATCCGCGGCTTCATCCGCTCGGACGCTTTCTTCGGCGTACCAGTATCGACGAGCTGCCGAATCTCGTCAACGTCGTGCTCGGCGATATGTCGCTCGTCGGTCCCCGCCCCGCTTTGCCGAGTGAAGTCGAGCACTACGATGCAATCGCGCTACGGCGTCTGAGCGTTCCGCAGGGAATCACCTGCCTATGGCAGATAAACGGCCGCAGCGACGTGTCGTTCGAGCACTGGATGGAACTCGACAATCGGTACGTGGATTCGTGGACGCCGCTGGGGGATCTGCTCATCATCGCCAAGACCGTTCCGGCCGTCCTCCGGAGGGACGGAGCGCATTAAGCCCTACCTGCGGGCGGTTCCGCAGCGGGACCCCCTCGACCACGCTCGGGGTAAACTGCGCCATCATCGCATCTCCATCGCCGGCTCCACGTTCTTTATTATGGGAGCCACTTTCGCATCGACGCTGCTGGGCTTCATGCGTGAGGTCGTCAGCGCGCGCTACTACGGGACGCGCTGGGAGATGGACACGTTTCTCGCTGCCGCGACGATTCCGACGATCCTCTTCGGCGTCTTCAACGGCGCCCTGGTGAGCGTGCTGGTTCCGACGTTCTCCGAGTATCTCGCGAACCATGAGGAAGACGAAGCTTGGCGTTTGGCCAGTACGACGCTCAACATTTTGGCGATAGTCGTTACGAGCTGCGCCATCGTCGGCTTCTTTACAGCGCGGTGGTACGTGCCGATCATCGCGCACGGGTTCCCGGCGCCCCAGATGGGCGTCGCGATCCGGATGACGCGTTGGCTAATGCCCAGCATCGTCGCGGTCAGTCTGAGCGGCGTCCTGTCGGCGATGCTCAACGCCTATCATCGCTTCCGATCCGCGGCCCTCGTCGGCGTGGCGGTCAACATCGTGACGATCGCCTGCGTCGTCCTGCTCAGCCACGGCATGGGAATCTACGCTCTCGTCGTCGGGACTGCGCTAGGCTTAACCGCGCAGATGCTCGTTCAGCTTCCATCCTTTCTCTCGATCGGCAAATATCGGCCGATCATCGATTTGCACCATCCCGGGCTGAAGAAGATATGGGTCTTGCTCGGGCCGATCATCGTCGGATCGGCGGCGGGGCAACTCGCCCTTTTCTTTGACCGCTTCTTCGCGTCGACGCTCGCGCCGGGTTACATTGCGGGCATGAACTACGCGACGAAGCTCGTTAACTTTCCCCAGCAGATCTTTGCGGCCGCCATTGCAACCGTGATCTTCCCTTTGCTCGCCGCGCAGTTTGCGCGAGAGAATCGCCGCGGTGTAGCGCGCAGCGTCGTTACCGGTTTACGCCTGGTGAACTTCATCACCATTCCGTCCGCTTGCGCCCTCATCGTTCTCTCCCACCCGTTAGTACAGGCGCTCTTCGAACGCGGAACCTTTCAGGCCGGCGCCACCGATCTGACTGCGGGACTGCTGCCGTATGCCTCGTTTGGTTTAGTCGCGCTGGGCGCGAACGTCGTATTGACCCGGTGCTGCTTTGCCTGCCGCGAAACGCTCTGGCCCGTCACCATCTCGGTCATGACCGTCGTTCTCAACGTGTTGCTTTCGTTGGTGTGGCTTCCCGGTTTGGGGGCGCGGGGTCTCCTGCTCGCGAACTCGACGAGCCAGACCGTGCAGGCCGTGCTCTTGCTGATGCTGACCGCGCGGCTCGTTTCGGGAATCGACTGGGGGGCTCTCGTCATCTCCATCGGAAAAATCGCGGTCTGCTCGCTGGCGATGCTCGCAGCACTGCATTGGATCGGTGCGTTGGGTGTGACGCCCGAGGCGACGCTGGCCTCGCGCGCCTGGTTCCTTTTCGGTCAAATCGCAATAGGCGGAACCGTTTTCATCGCATTCGCCCGCATGCTTGACGTGGAAGAGCTCGACCTCGCCTGGCACACGATCGTCGCGAAGTTCGAGCGCAACCTCGTTAGCCCGCCGGAAAACCGCGAAGCCCCGATCGCTTAATCTTGACTATGATCAACTTTCCGCCGGGAGGCGCGACTTTTTACGACCGCCAAGGCTCACGAACCATGCTCTCGATATTGATGCCTGCATATAACGAGGCTCATTCAATTGCCGAGAACGTGTGTGAAACCGTCGAAACGATGCGTGGGCTCGGGATCGATTTCGAGATCGTCGTCGTCGACGACGGAAGCCTAGACGGAACGCATACCGCTGCGACCAACGCGTTGCGCGCGTGGCCGGACTGCGTGCGTATCGTGAGGTGCCGGCGCAACGAAGGAAAAGGCAACGCGCTCATCTGCGGTACGGCGTATTCGAAAGGCGAGTACGTCGCGTTCCTCGATGCCGATATGGATCTGCACCCCGAGCAACTCGAGAATTTCTTCGCGATCATGAGCGCGCGCGACGCCGACGTCGTGATAGGTTCGAAGTTCCATCCGCAGTCGAAAGTGGAGTACCCGCGCTTGAGGCGGATCTACAGTTTCTTCTATTTCATGCTGGTGCGGTCGCTCTTCGGATTGCCGGTACGCGACACGCAGACCGGCATCAAGCTCTTCAAACGGGAAGTGCTCGAACAGGTGCTGCCGCGAGTTTTAGTCAAGCGGTTTGCGTTCGACCTCGAGCTGCTCGCAAACGTCCACCACTTCGGCTATCGCATCGTCGAGGCGCCGGTGGTCGTGAACTTCAACCGCGTCTGCAGCCGGCTTCGTCTGGCCGCCGTCTGGAACGTTTTCGTGGATACGCTGGCGATCTTCTATCGAATGCGCATCTTGCGCTACTACGACCAGCCGAAGCGTTTCTCAAATAAGATCGATCGCGCCGGTTCGCACGAAATCGTCATTCCTATCCCCGTCGGAGAGTAAGCCCGGTTGGCTCGGGGTACCGCGCTGGCGATCTTGTTGCCAGGGCTCGGTGATGCGCTGGCTTGCAGTCCGATTCTACGCGGTCTGCGCCGCGACTCGTGGTCGGTAGATGCCCTGACGATGCATCCGCCGGTGAGCGAATATCTGCGCGCGCTGGGCATCGTAAAGAACGTCACGCAACTGCCGTTACGCCCGACCGCGGCCGACGCACTCGGGGCGCTCTCGGAACTGAGGCCGCGGCGATACGACATCTGCATCCTCCCGTTCCCGGCGACGCGCTGGCAGTACGCCGCGCTGGCGCGCGGAGCCGGCGCGAGGAAGCTTTACATGCACGAATACGGTGGTAGCGCGAGTTTGATTGCGCGTACTGCCCCCAACGTTCGCGTCGCGCTGCGCGGAGGACATCGCCTAGCCGAAAACCTGCGGCTCGCGCGTGCCATCGGGTTGTCGGCGGGAGGCGACGATCTCGAGTACTGGATTCCGGACTCCTGGCGCCGGAACCGCATCGCCGGGACACTCGGCATTCACCCCGGCTCGATGGCTTGGAAGGGAAATGAGTCAAAGCGGTGGCCGTACGACCGATTCGCCGCCCTGGCACGACGGCACGTAGCGAGCGGGCGAAGCGTGCGCTTCTTCTTGGGACCGCACGAAGAGAGCGAGGCCGCGCGCGTGCAGCAAGATTTTAGCGCCGTCGAGGGAATCAGCATCATCCGCGAGCCGCTCGACGAGGCTGCACGGCGGTTGGCGGAATGCGAAGTCTTCGTAGGAAACGACGCCGGTTTCAGTCACCTTGCCTCCGGGCTCGGCGTGAAGACCTTGGCGCTCTACGGCATGACGAGCGAGGTTCGGGGCGCGCCGATCGGACAGGCCGTCGCGCTGCGTCCGTCGCTCTGTCCGGCCTGTCACGACGAAGGGTCGCAGGGCTTCGACTGCGTGCTGCGGATCGAATACCGGTGCATTTTGCGCGACGTAGAGTTCGATGCTGTGGCAAAGGTCGTTGACGAACTCTTCGCTGCGACCTTCGTCGAGCAACGCGTGAGTTTGGAAGGTCCATTCAAGCTTTACGGAAAGGCTTACCCGTGAAACAGGAAGCGGCCCGCGCCTCCGCAGCCGTGGAGCTGCGCTGGCCGGACCGGGCGATGTTGAGAAGAGCGTTCGTTCCGGCGCTCTTCGTCGCGCTTGCGCTTCTCGTGACGCTCGGGTACGGCAGCGGCGTCCAACTAAACGACGGGCAAGCCGACCTTCACATCGATCCCTTGAAGTTTTTGTTCTCGTTGCTGCACGCGTGGAATCCCTCGCTGTACCTCGGAACGCACACCGGATTTTGGTTCCCGTACGAAACTCCGTACGCGTGGGTCTACGGAATCGCGCAGGCCTTTCACTTTCCGCAACTCTTCGCGCAGCGGTTCGCGGTCTTCGCGGTCTATACGGGTTGCCTCGCCTCGATGTATTACTGCCTGCGCAACGTCGCGCCGTGGCTCGACGAGACCTCGCGCCTCGCCGGCAGCGTCGCCTATCTTTTCAATATGTACGTCGCGCTGAACTCGCAAGCGCAGATCGTCTGGCTGCTCACTTACGCTACCGTGCCGGCAATGGTCGGTATCACCGCCCGCGCGATGCGCGGCGAGATGAACGCGTGGCCGGCGGCGCTCGGCATTGCGTTGCTCGTCCTGGTGGGTGGCGGCGTGAATCCCCCTTTGGTCGCAATCAACGTCATTTTGCTGGCCATCTTCGTCGTCGTGACGTTGGCCTTGAGCCCCGATCCTGGCGCCGTGGCAAGGCGCTCGATTCCCTTCATCGTCGCGGCCTGCGCAGCGACCTTGTTGATCAATCTCTACTGGGTCGTGCCGTTCGGCGATTACTTCCGTACCGTTTGGCTCAGCGGCGTCTTGAGCGAAGGGCCGTCGTTGCACAACGCCGCGACGTCGTTCGAAAACGTCCTTCGCGGTCTTGGTCATTGGGCGACGTTTGTCTCATTTGCGGGCCGGCCGTACTTCCCGTGGGCTGCGCCGTACGCTGCGGGCCTGTTCGGCAGCCTGCTCTGGTTCGTGCCGATCGTCGCGTTGGGCGGCGTCGCGTTTGCGCGCAACCAACGGCCGATCACCCTCTACTTTCTGATCGTAACCATCGTCTCGGTTCCAATCGTCGTCGGATACTATCACGACGCGTTGGGCGATGCAGTAACGACACCGATCTACGATGCGTTCTACCGGTACTTCCCCGGGTTTCAAATGTTCCGGTTTTCGTATAAATGGGTAGCGGGCGTGGAGTTCGGGATCAGCGGCCTTTATGCGCTGGCGTCGTTTGCGGTTTTAGGCTGGGTGCGCGATTGGAATGCCGCGCGTCGAGAACCACTGCGGTGGCTCCCGTCCGGCCTCGGCGGACTGCTGGTCGCAATGCCGGTCATCATTTTCATTCCGGTCTTGATTCTGAAAATGAACTATCCCGCTTCGACGATCCCCGCGTGGGAGTACCGCGAAAACGCGCTATTGGGCAATGACGACGGGCACCGCGTGGCGCTCTTCCCGACGCAGTTTCTCGAACAGTTCGATTGGGGAAATCCGCAGTTCTATATCGAGAACTCGCTGATCAGCCGTCCAATGATCTATGGGTTGCTGGGCAGCGAACCTTCTCAAGGAACGGATATTTGGGTCCGCCGCGCCTACCGTGGAACGCGCGAGGGTTTGCCGTTTGCGGCCGACATGTTTCGCGTCCTGGGCATCGACACGTTCTTGCAGCGCGACGATTTCATTCCGGTGATCGACTTCAGCTCGCCCGACGAGTCGAGGTTCAACACCACGACTTTGACGCACGATCTTCTCCATCGGGTGCTCGGCGCCGTTCCCGAACGCTCGGACGGTCCGCTGCACGTGTATCATCTGTCCGGAGCGCTGCCACTGGTCTATGGCGTCACTCACCCGGTGATCGGTACGGATCCCACTTTTTCGGACGGCTATCTTGGCAACGTCGAGGCAATGGCGCACGGTAAAGCTCGCTTCGATCCGCAAGCACGTTCCGCCGACGAGTTCTCGTCGGGAATGCTCTCACTTTCGCCGATCCTCCCCGAATCGGCGGAACAAGCCCAGGATCTGGCCATAAACCAGGCCCTGATTCACGGGGTTCGAATCCGCCCGTCGTCGGTAGCCTCCGACTGGTCGATTCCTTTCGAAGTCAAGTCGGGCGGTGTCTATGACGTCTTCGCACGAGAGCAGTCGTTGCTCTTCGCCCTCGACCCGCCGCAGACGCTATCGGTAGACGACAGAAACTTCACCCCCCAAAGTGGGGGTGACTGGTCGCTGTACGGGGAGGTTACGCTTTCGGCGGGGCGCCACGCGGTCTCCGACGGGTACATCGATCAAGACTTGGACGTCGCGCTCGTGAGGGCGGACGATCTCAAGGATTGGCAAGCGCGAATCGCGGCGCTCGCGCGAGCCCTTCCGCAAAATAGTGCTCTCGCCAAATCGGTCTACGGCTTCAAGACGATCGTGACGCTGCCGTCCGCCGGGAAATACCGGGTCGAAGCGAGCGCCGTCGGTCCGTTTGGTCCTGACGGGTTGGCTGCGACCCACCTCGACAAGCGCACCTCGTTTCACGGGGTCTTTAGGAAAAAGCTCTCGCCGACGCTTCCCTACATTTCCGACGCCGGAGTCGTTGGGACGTCGGAGATCCTCATGCCGGATTCGTGGTACCGCGACGATCCTAACGTCTACGCGTGGCAGCGGGGTGACCCGGAATCGTGGTTTCTCTTCGCTCGCGCGGCGCACGTACGCGTTTTCGTTCCCGGAACGGGCAACGTTGTCGTCCGAGCCGCGATGAAAGTCAGCCGCCTCCAGGTTGGGAGCGTCCTAAACGTCACCGTCAACGGCGGACTGCAACGGACGTTGACGCTGCTCGGCGGAAGTGCCGGCGCGCAAGAATACGACTCAACCGATCAACTTACCGGTCCCGCGCCGGTAAGCGTCACGGCAGACCTCACGCTAGCACCGGGCTGGAACGATGTGGGTTTCCTCTTTAAGTCCGCTAGCGGGGAGCGCGGCGACTTGGGTGCGGGTGTGGTTTCGGCGGCGGTGGCACCGGATCTCTCGTTCACTCAAATCGGCACCGCGTCGGGAGCGTCGCCGGTTCGACGTGATGGCTCATTTAGTGCACAAGCGGTTGCCGGGCCGCCCGGCGGACTCGCGGGCGATCCGGACCTCATCGGCAATATTTCGTCGACCGGAAGCGGTGATTCGTGGCTCGCGGTTGCTCTCGGCGTTCCCGGCAGCGTAAGGTATCGTCTTTTCCCGTTGCCACAGCAGGGAAACTTCGATATTAACCTCATGCACGCTTTCCCGAACAACTGGTACGACGGATACCAGCGCATCCAAGGCATATGGTTCGTTTCGCGAAATGCGCGCGCGAAGTTTACCGGCCTCTATTACGATCTCCATGCGATGCCGGCGCGGGCACTGCACCGTCCGCAATCACTGACGTCGCTGCCGATTCGGGTCGACGGCAAGCTCGTTACGCAACCGGTTTTCCTCTCCCGGGGCGCGCACGTCGTGAAAAGTGCCGACCGCGAAGTGAAGATTGGGCTCTTGAGCATGGAACCCGTGACGCTACCGAAGACGCAATCCTTTGCAATCAACTGGCAGCGAAGCTCTGCGACCTCGGTCGACGTAACCTTACCGGTAAAGGCAAATGCGGCTCCGTTCCTGTTGGTATTCGGCGACGCGTATCATCCCGAGTGGCAGGCAACGGTCAACGGGAACGTACTAAATCACGTTATCGTAAACGGCGTGTCCAACGGATGGGTCGTGCCGGCTCTTCCGCAGGGTGGAACGATCGCTCTGCGATTCGTCGGGCAGCGATACTACATCGCCGCAGGGATCGTATCGTTGATCGCGCTCGGTTTATTGACCCTGCTTGCAATCAAGCCGGAGCTGTGGCCGTTGCGCTCGTCGCGCCCATGAAAAGTTCATCCGTGGCCTCAACGCTACGACGCGCCTTGCGCTACACGATCGTGACGGCGATCGTAGCGATCGTCGGTTCGAGTCTGCTGCCGGAAACGGATACCGAGCGACTGGCAACGATCGTATATCTCGCCGTGATTTTTGCGGCTCTAACGGTGACGGCGCTCCACTTCGTGCCGGGCGGCGCGATGCCGGAGCGCAAGCGGCCCTTGGTCGTTACCTTGCCCGCGGCGCTGCGGTCGGTGGCGCTCGTCGCGATCATCCTGGTCGTGGGGGCTCTCCTTGCCGGCCAGCCGGCGGCCGAAGGGCTCCTGTTCCTTTTCTGCGCCGCGCTCGCCGCTGTCACGGCATTCGGGGGCGGCGGACTGCTTCGGGCACTGCATATCGAGTTGGGTGGCGGCGGCCGGCTGGCGGCGTTTAGACGCTACAGCGTGCTCGCCGGCGCCCTCGCCTTGGTTTTGGCAATCGTCGCGCCCAACGAGACGAGGGCGGTCGTCGTGGAAGTCGCCTGCTGGGCCGTTGTGGCTGCGACGATCTTTCTGTCGATGTCGCTGATAAGGACGACCGGCTTCGGGCGATTCGTGATGCCGGTCTTTGAGCTCGCCAAACGCGCCCCGACCTGGATGTTCGAGCGAACGACCAGCTATGCGGCGTACGCTTGCGCGGCGGCGATCCTCGTCGCCTGTCTCTGGCCTCAATCCGCACAAATCTCCTCCTTGTGCGCGTACGTGGCCATCGTCATTGCCACGATCGGAGTTGCAATCGAAATCCGTCTTGGCCTCGTCGCCGATTCCCGCCGCGCGACTTCGATTTCGAATCCACGGTGAAGAGCGGCGCGATTGCGGCCGCACTCGCGTTTGCCGCGTTCGTCGTCGCAAAAGGGACTCCGACGTTGCGCCACGACTGGAACTGGCCGATCGACCGGCTCGCGATTCCCTCATTCTTCAACGAATCGATCGGCGGGTGGCTGCCCGTAGGGTTCGGCGTCGCCAATCCCCATCCAACGACTTATTTGATCGCTCTTCCGCTCGTCGGGTTGATGTGGGCGACGGGTCCGCTTATCGCTTTAGCCGCGTTCGCGTTCGCGACGGGCTACTGCTGTATGCGTGCCGCCGAAAACGTGGCGTCGCAATGGGGGAATGCGGCGCCGGCAGCGATCGGCGCCGGCATCTTCGCACTCTTCAATCCTTGGGTCTATAACGAAGTCGTCGCCGGGCATCTTGTCATGGTCCTCGCGTACGCCGGCCTGATCGGGCTGCTGGCCGAAATGACGCGGGGCCGCGATGCATCGCCGGTGCGTTTGGCGTTGTGGCTGGCCCTGATCGAAGCGCAACTGCAGTTCTTCATCGTCGCCGCCGGCGCGCTCGTCGTTTTTGCTTTGGTGACGAAGAAATGGTTGGCGCCGCTTGCGGGCATCCTCATTGCGTTGCCGTCCATAGTTGGACTTTTCGCCGAGCGCGGCGCGCTCGTGCAAACCCCGTATAGCGTGCCATGGCAGGCAAACCAATCGCTCTCTCCCATTGCGCTGCTCTCGCTCGGCGGCTACTTCCCTGGATACGCCGATCGGTTGGGTTTGGCGGCACAGGTTTGCGTCTGGACGCTCTGCGCGTTTGCTCTGGCCGGTGTCGTAGCGGCGCGTCGCCTGCGAGCGGTGAGGTGGGCGGCCGCGGCGGCCGGCTTGGTCTATCTCGGCGCGCTGGGGGTTCACGGTCCGCTCGATGCCGCATATGAATGGACGGTCCGCTCGATTCCCGAGAGCGGCGTCTTCCGCGAGCTGTACGATTTCGGCGGAGTCTTCGCGGCGCTCCTTATCGCGCTTGCCACGGCGCTGACCGCTCGGGTGAAAGCGCTGGGATACGTCACACTCGTCGCCGGCGCCGTCTTACCGATAACCTGGCTAATCCATCCGCCCAGCGACCTCTGGGTCGCGGCGCAAAGCTATCCGCATCCGACGATCGCGGCGCCGCCGTTTTCTCGGGTCGCCCTTCTTCCGGCCTTTCAGCCGCTGCAATTACGCACCGGCGCCGGCGACGGCGCCGATCCCGATGCCATCGCATATCCCGGTGACGTCGCGGCTCTCAACGACTACCTTCCAGCCTATCCGGCGGACATGGCGCTCGCCCACTACGAGCTAGACGGCGACGCGGATGCGTTGCGCGCGCTAGGCGTCAGCCGGATCGTTGCTCGTCCCTGGCTCGTATCGCGATCGAACGGCGAAATTGGCTTGGCCGCCTCTTCTTTAGGAGTGTCGCGGCTCTCTTCCGCGACGCGCCGCACGCAGGACCTCGCCGGCGCAGCGCCGTTGATCTCGGCGTGTGTACGCGCGCGAATCGTCGCTTCGGTCGATCGTCTCGATCCATGCGATATGTTTTTTGGCGATGCACCGGGCTATACAGCCGTTACTCCGTTGCACGGGCCGAGTGATTCGATCGATGCCTCGACGTCGTGGATCGATGCACGTCTCGCATTTGCTCGCGCGCCAGCGCTCGCCCAAGAGATCGGCGGCGTGCTCACGCAGTCTCCGCTGGCAAACCCGGTCACACCGGGTGCGTGGCTGCTCGCCTACGTGCGTGGACGATTGAGCGGTTCGGACGGCCAAACGCTCGCTGCGAGTCCGGGAGCCTTTACCTGGATCTCGATTCCGCCAAACGTCGACGCGGTCTCCTGCCGTGGACTCTGCGAGCTCGTGGCGCAGTCCCGGTTCTTTCCCGCGATTCCCCTTCATCAAAGCGTCGCGCGAACGCACGCATTGCCGTTCGACCAGCTCGCGCCCTGGCTCTATCGCGTGCACGGCGCAGCCGATTCCGTAGAGCTCTTACGTCTAAACGAACGCTACGATCCGGGATGGATCGCGTTGCGCGCGTGGCGCGTGCTCCCGCACGTTCGCCTCAGTCTTGCGGCGAACGGTTGGATTCTCACGGATCGCTCATCCCGCGACGTCTTGCTCGTGCAAATCACTGCGTTTATGCAGCAAATCGCCGAGCTGGCGGGCGTGCTTTGCGTGCTTGCGCTGCTGAAGGCGCTCGTCCGCGAGCCGACGAAGCGCGCTTGAGTGACGATGACGATGCAGGTTCCGTTTGTCGATCTCAAAGCGCAGTTTCGTGCGTTATCGCAAGAGGTCGTTCCTCGCATGATGCAAGTGATGGAGAGCGCCAGCTTCATTCTCGGCCCCGACGTAGCGCTCTTCGAAGAGAACTTTGCGACCTATGTCGGCGCTCGCTATTGCGTGGGCGTCGAATCGGGCACCGCAGCCTTGGAGCTTGCCTTGCGCGCGTGCGCGATCGGACCCGGAGACGAGGTCATCATTCCGGCTAATACGTTCATCGCATCGGCGCTCGCGGTTTCGGCCGTCGGCGCGCGTCCCGTGCTCGTCGAGATGGATCGTGCCTATTTGATCGATGCCGAGCTGCTCGAAGCGGCGGTGACGCCGCGCACGAAAGCCGTCATGCCGGTGCATTTATACGGTCAAGCCGTTCCAATGGATGCGATACTCGATTTCGCGCGGCGCCACGGACTGCGCGTCATCGAGGATGCTTGCCAGGCGCACGGTGCCCGTTACAAAGGCCGGCGTACCGGAAGCTTCGGCGATATGGGTTGTTTCAGCTTTTATCCCGGAAAGAACCTCGGCGCGTACGGAGACGGAGGCGCGATCGTTTGCGACGATCCAAGTTCGTACGAAACGTTACGCTTGCTGCGCGATTTGGGCCAGGCAAAGAAGTACGAACACGTCGTCAAGGGCGACAACTGCCGGCTGGATTCGCTGCAGGCCGCGGTGCTCGACGTTAAGCTTCGCCACCTCGATGATTGGAACGATGCTCGCCGCCGTCATGCCGCAGCGTACGATCGGCTTCTTCGCGAAATCGGCATCGAACCGCCGGTAAATTTGCACCATGAGGGCCACGTTTATCATCTCTACGTTATAGAGGTTGAGAATCGAGATCGCGTGCAAGGCGCATTGAGCGAGCGCGGCATTGCCACGGGCGTTCACTATCCCATTCCGATTCATTTGCAGCGCGCCTACGCCGATCTCGGGCTGGGCCCCGGTTCGTTCGAGCGCACGGAGCAAAGCGCCAATCGGATTCTTTCACTGCCGATGTTTGCCGAGCTCACCGAAGACCAGATCGTCAGTGTCGTCGACGCTCTTGCGAGCTGCCGTCCGTTGCTCGTTGCCTAGGAGAGCCTAGGTTTATGGAACGTGCGCCACTTGGCGTCGCTGTGATCGGAGCCGGTTACTGGGGACCAAACCTCGTTCGAAATTTCTATGCTTCGGAAGAGTGGTCGGTTCGTTGCATCGTCGAACGCGATCGCCGGCGGCTGGAGGGCTTGCGGCGCCTCTATCCCGCCGTTGCGGGACACGAGGAGATCGAAGCGGCGCTGGGCGATCCGCGCGTAGATGCGATCGCGCTCGCAACGCCGCCGCGCACGCACCACGAGCTCGCAATTCGTGCGATCGACGCCGGGAAGCACGTGTTGGTGGAGAAGCCGCTAGCTGAGACTTTCAGCGAAGCCGAAGATCTTTGCGAGCGCGCGGCACGCGCCGGCGTTCGCCTAATGACCGATCACACATTTCTTTACACCGGCTCGGTGGAGAAGCTGCGGGCGTTGCGCGAGGGCGGCGACCTCGGGAAGGTCTATTACATCGACTCCGTGCGCGTCAACCTCGGGCTCTTTCAGGAGAGCAACGTCGTCTGGGACCTCGCGCCGCACGACGTGTCCATCATCAACTACGTCCTGGACGAGTTGCCGCTATCGGTGGCCCTGCAGCTCGGCGCGTGCGTTCACGCCAAGACGCCCGACGTCGCATTTCTGACGATGTGGTACCCTAGCGGCTGCCTCGCGCACGTGCATTTGAGCTGGCTGTCGCCGGTTAAAGTGCGGCGCACGATGATCTCCGGAAGTTTGAAGATGGCGGTCTGGGACGACGTCGAGCCGACCGAAAAAATCTACATTTACGATAAGGGCGTCGTCTTGGATCCGTCGAGCACGTCGCTCCAGCAGCAGATGGTATCGTACCGGCTGGGGGACCTGCACGTGCCGCTCATCGATAACCGCGAAGCGCTCGGGAAGCTGGCGGCGGATTTTGCCGGTGCCATTCGGAACGGCACGCCTACGCGCTCGGACGGGAGATTCGGCGCCGGCGTCGTGCGCGTGATCGAAGCGGCGCTGCGCTCCGCGGAGCTTGACGGCGCGAAGGTTGCGGTGGATGCATGAAGGTCTCGTTCATCATCGCAGTCCTCAACGAGCGCAAGCGGCTTCCGCCGGTGATCGAAAGCATCCGCGCCCAGGAGTATCCCCCGGCGTCAGTCGAGATCGTCGTCGTGGACGGGCTGTCGGACGACGGCACGCAAGAGTACGCGCGTAGCGCCGGGTGCGTCGTCGTCGACAACCCTCGCCGGCTCGCCGAGCCCGGTCATCTGCTCGGCTACGCCGCCGCAACCGGCGATCTCTTGGTGATCATCGCAGCCGACAACATCCTGCACACGCGCGATTTCCTTCGTCGCATCGTGGAGCCGTTCGAGGATCCTAACGTGTATGCGGCGGTTCCGCGCGTCGTCAGTACCCGCGGCGATAATTTGAGCACGCGCTACATCAACGATTTCACGGATCCCTTTAACCACTTCTTGTATGGCGATGCCGCCGCGCCGAGCACGTTCGGACGCGCCTATCGGGTGAAGCGCAAGACGCCCTCATATCTGGTGTACGACTTTCCGGCCGACAAGCCGCCGCTCGTGGCGATCGCGCAGGGCGTGACGGTTCGCGCCAACGCTCCAAAGCGCGAGGGCTGGGAAGAAGACGATATCCTGCCTATCGTGGATATTCTCCACGCGGGATTCGACATCGCGTACGTTCCCGATGCACTCATCGAGCATCACACCGTTGAAGGCCTGCGCAACTTCGTGAGCAAGTTTGGTCCGCGCATCGCCAAGCGTCTCGAAGACCGCGATCAACCGGTCTGGGAGCGCGCCGCAGCGTGGACGCCCACCCGGAAACTGCGGGCGTATGTATGGCCCTTCTATGCCGTCTCCATCGTCGGACCGCTCGTTGCGGCACTCTTCGGCGCGATTCGCGACCGTCGCGCGACCTGGTTCTATCACCCCGTAATTAACTTCGCACTGGGGTTCGAGTTTTGGCGGCGCGCGTTACCCTATGCGTGGTCACTTGCAGGGCGCCGGCTCCGTGGAGAACGCGCGTAGTGCCGGGCTCGGTCTTGGTAACGGGGGGCGCCGGCTTCATCGGCTCGCATATCGTCGAAGATCTGCTGCGGGCCGGTTATCGCGTGACCGTCTTCGATAACTTCTCGAGCGGCCTGCGTGAGAACTTAGCCGCGTTCGACGGCGAGGTCGAGATCGTCGAGGGCGACATCTTGGATGCAGAGGCGTTAACGGCGGCCGCCCGCGGCAAGGACGCGCTTTCCCACCAAGCAGCGCAGCTCGAGATTACCAAGTGTTTGGAAGACCCGATCGACGATATGCGTACGAACCTCGTTGGAACGATCAACGTGTTGAATGCGGCGAGGATCGCCGGTGTCGGGCGCGTCGTCAACGCATCGTCGGCCTGCATTTACGGGCAGGCAGTCGATCCGCCGAGCCAAGAGGATGCCGCCCCGCACGATCCCAACTGGTCGTACGGCGCCAGCAAGCTCGCCGCCGAAAAGTACGCGCAAATCTTTTCGAACGACTACGGCTTTACCGTGCATTCGCTGCGGTACGGAATCACCTACGGGCCCCGCGAGTGGTACGGCCGCGTGCTGACGATCTTTCTCAAGCGCTTGTTGGAGGGGAAAGCGCCCGTCGTCTTCGGGGCCGGCGAGCAGCTACGCGATTTCGTCTTCGTCGACGACGTCGTTCGCATCCATCGAGCCTGCATCGAGAGCGGCCTGCGCGGCGCGCAATCCTTCAACGGCGGAACGGGCATTGCGACGTCCGTGTCGCAGCTCGCGCGGCTAGCCTGCGAGATCTCCGGTACGGACCTCGAGCCCGTGACGGAAAACGTGCAGCCCGGTGAAACGTCCGAACTCGTTGCCGGGCGAATGCGATTGCCTTCCGAGCTGGGCGTCATGCAGTTATCGCCGGCGAAAGTGCAGCGCGTCTTCGGTTTAACGCCGAAGGTCACGCTGCGCGAAGGTGTGCAGCGCGAATGGGAGTGGCTTAGGGAGAACCCTCATCGCTGGACGACGATGAGTTACTAGGAGGCTGTCGGGTTATCGTGTGCGTGTTGCTGAGGAGCCGCTCGTCGCTCCGCCATCCTGGCTACGCTCCTGCTGCCTGGCTCCTCGCTCCGCCATCCGGGCTCCGCTCGTCGTCCAGAGCCTCCTCAGCAACACGCACACGANNGACAGCCTCCTAGTAACGCAAAGGCGTACCGATTCGGATGTGGGCGCTCGAATCTTCGAAGACTTCGCTCCAGTAGCGCATCATCGTCAAGCCGCCTTCGTGTCGTCCGAGTAAATCCGGAATCGCATTTCCTTCGACCATATCGATCAAGAGCGACGCGAAATTAATGCCCGCGGCGGTGGTGAGCGCTAACGTTCCCGAGAAGCGCGGGTTCATTTCGATGATGGCGAAGGTTCCGTCCGTACGCAACATGCCTTGAACGTTGGCCGGACCTTGGAGGCCGCTTTTCTCGACGACCTCGCGCGCGATGCCTTCGATCAACGGATGGCGGTACGTTCGGCCCTTCACTGAGACGCCTGCCTTGATCGCGATACGTTCGCGCGGAACGGCCGCGACGACGCGCCCCGGTTCGGCGGCGAAACAGTCAACGGTGAACTCTGCGCCGGCGATTGCTTCTTGTACGATCAGATCGCGGCGCCCGCGCGCCGTCTCGTGGAGGGAGTGCGCGCTGTCGACGCGCGCCGTTCCGATCGAACCCGAACCGCGCCGTGGTTTTAGATAGACGGGGAATTGCTCGAGGCGGATATCCTCGCGATAGGTCTGCGTAGCGGGCCCGGGAACGCCGATCTCGCGCAGGAAGCTCGCGAACGTCAGTTTGTCTGCGGTGCGCACGACGATGTCGCGAGGCGGCACCAAGAGCCGGCAGCCGATGGATTCAAAAAGCTCTCGCGCGCCGTCGAGAGGAAGGAATTCGCTCTCGACGATGAGCGGGACGAAGATATCGATCTTCAAGCGTTGCGCGGCCGCAAAGCAGGCTTGCGCGAATGCGCCATCGTCGGCTCTGGGGAGCAGAACGAACTCGTCGACGAAGGCCTTGGTCGCGTTGAACGGATCCATATCGCCCGCGGCAATGAAGGTCGTGCGCCCGTCTTCTCGCAGCGCTTTGATCAGCGATTGAGCGGTCACAGTGCCGGCCGCCGTGATCATGACGCGCGCGCCACTATCGGGCATCGCGTGGCGTCCGGTGGCGCGGTGGGTCAGAAAGCGGTGCGGCCGGGCTGCAGACCCTCAGTACGATCGAACGTTCTGCAAACCCGCAGCCTTGAAGGCGGCGGCGATCTTTTGCTCATCCGCCCCGGCGTCCGGATAGAGCACGACCGCGCGGCCATCGGCAATTGCGTCGTCGAAGTTGTCGACCTCATCGTCGGGCACCGGGAAACCGTCGAGATAATGCTTCGACACGCCTTCCTCCGGAAAGTAAGCCCTAAATCCCGGGTCCGGCCCCGTGATTCCGGGAACGGCGGTGCCTCCGGAGTCGGCCAGGACGCCGGTGCCTCGGGTCATGTCGTCGGAAAGCCCGGTAATGGATTCGGTGTCGCTGAAAACCTCGATGAAGTCGAGCGTCGAGGATTCCGAATCGTCGCCGTCACCGGCAAAGACCTTGACTTTGCTCGGATCGATCTGCTGCGCCAAAAGGGCGTCTTCGAGCGCTTTTGCGTCTGCGTCGGGAAAAATGCCGATGACCAAACCTGATGCCACGAGTGCGGGCTCCTTTAGCGGTTGTACGCCGTAATGGCGTGGCCGAGCCGTTCTACACCGATACGAATATTCTTCTCCGACGCATTGGAAAAGTTGAGACGCATGCCGTCGTGAACGTCCCGCCCGGGATAGAAACTCACACCGGGAACGAAGACGACTTTCGATGCCGCGCAGATGCGCAGCAGCTCGGACGTATCGACGCCCGGTACCGTCACCCACAGAAACATTCCGCCGGCGGGCCGCGTGAAGCGAACGCCTTCGGGCATGAACTCGGCGAGCGCTTCGGACATGACGTCGCGACGCCGAGAGTACGTTTGCGCGATCTCGCGCACGTGCGCGTCGAACGCGGCGCCATCGCTGACGTACTGATGGAAGACGTATTGTGCGAAGGTACCGCTATGCAGGTCGGCCCCTTGTTTGACCAGCACGATTTTTTCGCGGATCTCTTCGTCGGGAATCACGAGCCAGGCGATGCGCATGCCCGGCGCCATGATCTTGCTGCCGGTCCCCAAGTAGATGATCGGCGCCGTCGTCTGATACGAAATCAACGAAGGTAAGTCGGCGCCTTCGAATCGCAGCTCGCAGTAGGGATCGTCCTCGACGATCGGCAGGCCGAAGCGCTCGCAGACGCGGACGACGCTCTCGCGGCGGCGCGCCGAAAGCGTGCGGCCGGTCGGATTTTGGAAGTTCGGTACGAGATAGAGCAGCTTCGGAAACGGATCGGCGTGTTCGAGCACGCGTTCGAGCGACTCGGGGAGTAAGCCGTCTTCGTCGGTATCGACCGTAAGATACCGGGCTTGATAGGCATCAAAGGCCTGAATCGTGCCCAGATACGTGGGGTTTTCGAGCACGACGTGATCGCCTGGATCGAGAAAGATCTTTCCGATCAAATCGAGACCCTGTTGCGAGCCGTTCACGATCGTTACGGTTTCGGCGTCGAGTGTATGTCCTACGCGACGGCTCAAACGTTGCGCCACCCATTGGCGCATCTCGGGTATGCCTTCCGTGACGCTGTACTGCAGCGCGGCGGGTCCGCGGAGCTCCATCACCATGCGCACCGCTTCTGCGATCGCCGCAGTCGGAAAGAGTTCGGGAGCGGGCAGACCCCCCCCGAAGGAAATGACGTCGGGCTGCTGCGTGACTTTGAGCATCTCGCGGATCGTCGAGGCTCGCAAGCGAGCCGTCCGCTCGGCGAACTTCGCGGCTCGCGAGATCGTGGTCATGGTGGGTAGCTTAGGCGGCGGTCATCGGTGGTCCGCTTATCGGCGGTCCGCCGACCGGGGCGCTCAGCGATTCTCCCGCAAAGGAGAGGATCGTCGCCCCCAAGCCGATCAGCCCAACGAGGATGAGGACCAGTGTTCCGACTACCGGCACCAACTCGCCGGCCGTGATCAGGACGATGCCGCACAGCAACGCAACGAGCGGCGAGGGAGTGGTCGAGGGGCTGACCAGCTCGCAAAGACGCCGGCCGATCAACAGCGCGAGTGCGGCCGTTCCAAGAAAGGCGCTGGCGAGCAGAAAGACCATTTCGAGAAGGATCAGAGGGATGAGCAGAATTGTGATCGCCAGCAGCACCGCGAGCGGAATCACCGCGATGCAGCCGATCAAACCGGCGGCGACGCTAAGCCCGGGATGACGCTCCAGCCGATCCAAGACCATTCGCGTGCGCAACGGGAAGATCAAGAAGACGAGCAGGGCGAGAAGATTCCAGGAGAGCCGCCAAAGCAGCCGATGATCGGGCACGAAAGGACTGTAGCCGGAGTCGGGCGGCGCCCACGGGACGACTGCCTGCGTGACCGCACCACCGACCTGATTTACTTGGCCGGTGACGATGCCTCCGGGCGTGGTAAAGCAGCTCCCTCCAACGACGTTGCAGTTGCCCTCGACGATCCCCTCGATGGTCGCATCACCGAAAATGACCGTGAGATCGCCGTCGACCACTTGCCCCGGCTCGACCACGACCGAGCCGAAGTAGGTCCCGCCGTGGTAGACGGCCTGCGTCGCGGCCAGTGCGGGCCGGGCGAGTACCCCGAGCGCGGCCAGCGCCATCCCAAAAACGAATACTCGCCGAAGGCTCACGAGCGCGACCCCCGGGCGAGGTGGATGCTAAGGATCAGGCGCAGCCGGCGATAGCCGTAGAAGATTCCCGCGAGCAGAAGAAGATCGACCAGCAAGATGCCCGTGACGGTCGCCGCCGCGACCCCCGTCTCGGGGGCGACAACCCGCAGGCCCGCTTCGATCGCCGCCAGGCCGCGTTCTCCCGCCGCCGCGAGCCGTTCGAGGAGGCCCGCAACGCCGCGGGCGTTCAGCGCCGCAAATGCGAGGAGCGCCCAAGCAATGCAGAGATAAGCCACCAACGGCATCCAAAGCACCACGCGCTTGCGGGGATGCGGTGGCGCGGCTACGGCAGCGGAGATGACGGCTGCCGTGAAATCCGAGCCGATTCGTCCGCGCGGCTGCGTGGTTGTCAGCAGGGCATCGATCACGCGCAGCTCCTCGAACAGTGCGTTGCAGGCGGGGCACGCGCGTAGATGGAGCGCGACGTCGCGCATCTGCCGGCGGCTCAGCGTCGCTTCGAGGTGATCGTCCAGCATCGGCTCACACGATGAGCAACGCACGCAAAGCTCCCTTCTCCCGCGCTCGAGCCGGCTCGCCGAGGGCACGCGCCTCGCGTTCGCGCATCTTTTTCGTTAGCGCGATCTTCCCGCGGTGGATAAGCGTCTTTACGTTTCCGAGCGATAGCCCGAGCGTGCTCGCAATCGTCTGATACTCCATATTATCGAAATACCGCAGGGCTAGTACGGTACGCGTGCGGTCCGGGAGCTCTGCCAATGCAGCGCGCAACTCCCGCTCGGCCTCTTGGCGCAGCAGGCCGCCGGCGGGATCCGCCTGCGGCGACGGATCGGCAAGGGCGGTCTCGAGCGTCTGCTCTTGCGAAAGCTCCTGGAGTTGCGGGACGCGCTGCGATTTAGCAAGATAGGTGCGAATCACGTTGCGCGCGATCTGATAGATCCAGGTCGAGAACTTCCCGAGTTGCGGGTTGAAAGTATTCAAATGCGCGTAGGCGCGCAGGAACGTTTCCTGTGACAAATCCGCCGTCTCCGCCGAGTTGCGTACGGTTGCGCCGATGAAATTCGCTATGCCGCGTTTGTAGCGATCGACGAGCACGCCGAAGACCTCCCTTTCCCCGGAACGCACTCGATGCACCAGAGCCTCGTCACTCTGATCACGGAATGCCATCCCCCCTCGATTCGGTTCCTTTGGCGGATTCTACCTAGGGGGGAGCGAGTTTGTTACGGTCGCGCAGGGAGCGAAGGGGCGGGTTCGCGGCGTCGCGAGGGGAGAGAATCGCGGCCTCTTTACCGAGCGGCCACTCGATTCCTAAATCGGCATCGTCCCAGGCGACGCCAACCTCGCACTCGGGATCGTATGCGGCGCTCTGCTTGTACCAGAAAACCGTGCCGTCTTCCAGTGTTAAGAAGCCGTGAAGGAAGCCGCGGGGAACGTAGATTTGTCGCGCGGCGGCTGCGGTCAACGTTATTCCGTGCCATTGCCCGTACGTCGGGCTCGTCGTCCGAACGTCCACGATGACGTCGTAAACGCTGCCGCGCAGGACCGAAACGAGTTTAGCCATGCGCGCGTCGCCATGCAGTCCGCGCAAGACGTTACGACGCGAGAGCGAAGAGTTATCCTGCACGAACGAATCCCCGATACCGCATTCGCGATACCGATCGAGCGAAAAAAGCTCCAGAAAGGAGCCTCGTTCGTCCGCGAACACGCGCGGTGTCAGTATCAAAGCGCCGGCAAGAGGTAAAGTCTCGACTTCCATGAGAACGACGATTCTATGAACGGTAGCGTGAGTCCACCGGGTAATTTCGTCCTCCGGCGTGGACTCCAGCGGTTGCGCACCAGCGCCATCGTGAAGCAGAGCCTTCTGGTCTTTACCACCGGGATGGTGCTCAACGTGTGCGGATTCGTCGCGCACGCCGTTGCGAGCCGGCAGCTCGGGGTCGCCGCGTACGGCGGACTTTACGCGCTTATCAATGCCGCTTTGATTGCGGCGCTCCCCGTCGCGTTCGTCGCGCCCGTCGTCGCGCAGCTCGCCGCGGAGTTTCGGGCGCTGCACGACGACGGCCACCTACGCGGACTCACCGACAGCATCGCGGGCGGCTTCGGAAAACTGGCCGTGCTTTATCTTTTGGTGGCGACGGCCGGAATGTTTCCGTTTGCGCGCTTTCTGCACGTCCCGATTTGGTCGGTGCCGTTCGTCGGATTGATTGCCGGCGTGGCCCTCTTCGTCAACTCGCTGCGCGCAATTGCCCAGGGGACGCAGGATTTCGTTGGATATGGGTTCTCGAATGCGGTCGAGGGCATCGCAAAAGTCATCGGCATCGTCGCGTTAATTGCCGTCGGTCTGCGGCTCGGAGGCGCCGTCATCGGGTTCTTGGTCGGACCTCTCTGCGCGCTGACCTACCTCGCTTTGCGGTTAAAGCGGCGATATGCCGCCTCGCCGCCGCATCGCGTCCGCTACGACTGGCGCCGCATCCTCAACGCGGGAGCCGGAGCTGCCGCAGCGACGATCGCCATCGCGTTGATGGGCTCCGCCGACGTCGTATTGGTAAAGCACTATTTTCCCGAGCACGCGGCGGGACTGTATTCCGCCGCGTCGCTCGGTGGAAAAATGTTGCTCTATCTCGTCGGATTCGTTCCAACCGTTCTCCTCCCGCAGGCAGCCGACCGCCACGCACGCGGCGCGCGAACCCGCGACGTTTTGGCGGGCAGTCTAGCGATGCTCGTCGCAGTCGCTCTCTGCGGGCTCTTCATCTTTTACTTCTTCGGTCTGGACGTGCTGCACGCACTCGTCGGACATGCCTTCGATGCGGCGGCGCCGTTGCTGGTCAAATATGGTTTGGCGATGGTGCTGCTCGCACTGACCAACTCGCTTACGTTCTATGGGATTGCCACCCACCGCCTTGCGTTTACGGTGCCGTTGCTGATCTGCACGCTCAGTACGCTTGCGGCGATCATCGTCTACCATCCGACGCTTGCGACCGTCGTGGAGATCATGGTGCTTGGCAACTTCGCAGCCGCCATCGCCGTCACGATTTCGCTGCTCTTTCAGCGAAACTCCAGCGGCCGGCGGTCGACGGTGTGACCCGCGTCCTCTTGCTGGGAGGGTCGGGACAGCTCGGAACGGCGATCGCGCAGCGATGGAGCGATTGCGAGATCGTCGCACCGTCGCACGACGAGCTGGCGATCGAGCAGAGCGGGCGGCTGGCAGACGCGCTGATCTCAACGCGACCCGACGTGCTGGTAAACGCGGCGGCTTTTCACGACGTGGATCGCTGCGAAGATGAGCAAGCAACGGCGCTCGAAACCAACGCATTTTCAGTCGGGCGCGCCGCACGCCTTGCAGCCCAACGCGACGTGCTGTTCGTCACGATGAGCACCGACTACGTCTTCGACGGTGCGAAGGGCAGTCCGTATGCCGAGAGCGATTCGCCGAACCCGCTTTCGTTCTACGGCGCGTCAAAACTCGCGGGCGAACGTTTGGTCGAAGCCGCCGGAGGACGGGCGTTCGTCGTGCGGACCTGCGGAGTTTACGGACCTTCGCGTTCGCCTTCGCGACGCCGCACCTTTATCGACCGGATACTCGCTGCGGGCGAGAGCGGAGAACCGCTGCGCGTTGTTGCCGACGTCGTTGCATCGCCGACGTTTGCCGGCGATCTCGCCGACGCCCTGCGCAAACTGATCGGCACAACCGAATACGGCCTCTATCACGCCGCCGCTGCCGGGCCGGTGAGCTGGTATGACTTCGCGTGCGAGGCGATGCGACAGGCTCGGGTGGAGCTTGCGATCGAGCCGATTGCGGCAAACCAGTGGAAAGCCAGGGCGATTCGCCCGCGTTATTCCGCGCTCGAGAGCGCGAAGCTGGGCGAGCTTGGGATCGCGATGGACCCATGGCGAGAGGGAATTGCCGCTTATCTGGCGCTTGGCGTAAGATAAGAGGCCGCCGTGGACCTTCGAATCGACCGCCGCAGCGTAGAACGCTGCCGCGACCTCGCCGGCGCTATCGTCGCGCCCGTGGAAGCCTTTATCGCCGCCCATTCGACGGTTTCGGTCGAACGCGCCGTATTGCGTTTGCTCGGCGTCGATGGGATCACGCCGCAGGAAGTTCCGCTCCCCAATGCGATTCTCGACGCGGTACCACCACACGAGCGCGCCCGCGGCGTGGCGTTGCCCTTCGCCAAAGCCTTGGCGGAAACGGGTCTGGAGCCGGCGGCGCTCGGCACGGAGATCGCCCTAGGCCGGTGCGCGCTCGAAGAATACGCGTCCACTCCGGAAGCTGCGGCTCGCGGCGCGTTGGCCCGGTTCGTCGATCGTGCGCTGGGCCGGATCGCCGCACGGCGTGACGAGCGCGCTGCTTGGCTCGCGGATTTCCCGCAGTTGCCGCCGCCGCTGCTCTACGTCATCGTGGCAAGCGGCAACATCTACGAGGATCGCGTCGCCGCCGTCGCCGCGGCGCAAGCCGGCGCACAGGTGATTGCCGTGATTCGGTCGACTGGCCAGTCGCTGCTCGATTTCGTGCCGTTCGGCCCCACGACCGAAGGCTTCGGCGGTACGTACGCGACTCAGGCCAACTTCGCAATAATGCGCGCCGCGCTCGATGAAGCGAGCGAAAAGCTCGGCCGTTACGTGATGCTGACGAACTACGCGAGCGGCCTTTGCATGCCCGAGATTGCGGTGATGGCGGCGTTCGAACGGCTCGACATGCTGCTTAACGACTCGATGTACGGAATTCTCTTTCGCGACATCAACATGAAGCGAACCTTCGTCGATCAGCATTTCAGTCGCATGCTCAACGCTTATGCTGGAATCATCATCAACACCGGCGAGGACAATTATTTGACGACGGCCGACGCCGTCGAGCAAGCGCCGGCGGTGCTCGCATCGCAGTTCATCAACGAAGAGTTCGCGCATCGCGCCGGACTCCCGGACGATCAGATTGGCCTCGGCGATGCCTACGAGATCGACCCCGATCGCGAAGACGGCTTTCTCTATCAAGTGGCGCAGGCGCAGCTAGCGCGCGAGATATTCCCCGATGCGCCGCTGAAGTATATGCCGCCGACCAAACACATGACCGGCGACATCTTCAAAGGGCACTTGATCGACGCGATGTTCAACCTGACGTCGGTGATGACGGGCCAGAACATCCATTTGTGCGGCATGCCGACTGAGGCGATCCACACGCCATTTTTGGGCGACCGCGCGCTCTCCCTCGAGAATGCGCGCTACATCATGAGCACCGCCCGGCATTTCGGCGACGAGATCGCACTACGCCCCGGCGGCATCATCGAACGGCGCGCGCACGACGTGCTTGCTTCGTGCGAAGCTTTGCTCGAACGCGTTGCGGCAATGGGGCTGATGGCGGCCATAGAGGCGGCGCTCTTTGCCGACGTCTCTCGGGCGCCGGAAGGCGGCCGCGGCTTCGATGGGGTCTTCGAGCGCGCCGCCAATTATTGGAATCCGTTTGAAGAACGACGTCTGGGGCCGGGCCGGCCCGGGTGACGAAGCTCGTCGGCCCCTTCGGCGATACGCGCGACGACGGAAAGGTGCAGCTCTCGTTTACGCTGCCGGTCGATTGGAGCGAAGCCGCCGATGAGGCGGCGCGCCAACTCGCTGGCAAAATGGGCTTTCGCGACGTGCAAGTCGTCGAGGGGCGGCCGATCGCCTCGGGCTTCTCTTTCTTCGTGATCTACGCAACCAGTGCGCAGGCCGTCGACGTTGACGGCATCGTGGCGCCTTCGGCGGGCGCGCATGCGATGTCCATGGAGCAGATCGACGCGCTGGTGCACGAGCGGGTCGGCCGCAAGATCCGGGTGGCCGGCGCCTGCATTGGCACTGACGCCCATACCGTCGGCATCGACGCGATCCTCAATATGAAGGGGTATAAGGGCGATTACGGCTTGGAACGCTATCACGAGTTCGAAACGCATAACCTCGGCAGTCAAGTCGCCGTCGAGGAGTTGGTGCGCTTCACAAAGGAGCGACGGATCGATGCATTGCTCGCATCGCAGGCCGTCACGCAGAAAGGAAGCGATATCAGGAACTTCACCGCGCTCAGTGAGCTGCTGGAGGCGGAGAACGTGCGAGACAACGTCGTGCTGATCTGCGGCGGACCTCGCGTGACGAATCTGTTGGCCGGCGAGCTCGGCTACGACGCCGGGTTTGGCCGCGGAACGCTGCCGAGCCAAGTCGCGGCATTTATCGCAGTCACGCTGGCGGAGCGCCTCCGGCAAGGCCGGCCGCACTGGTGAGCAAGACCGCACTCGTTACCGGAATTACGGGCCAAGACGGCTCCTATCTCGCGGAGCTGCTGCTTGAGAAGGGATACCGCGTCGTCGGTATGACGCGGCGCACCAGCACCGAGGTGCACGAGCGCATCGAGCATATCGTCGATAACATCGAGATCGTTTCGGGCGATCTTCTCGACCAAAGCTCGATCACGTCGATCGTCAGCGAAGTTCGTCCGGACGAAATTTACAATCTCGCGGCACAGTCGTTCGTGCCGGCCTCGTGGAGCCAGCCGGTGCTGACCGGTGAGTTTACGGCACTCGGCGTCACGCGGGTGCTCGAAGCGATTCGTCACGTCGACCCGAAGATTCGGTTCTATCAAGCCTCGAGCTCGGAGATGTTCGGCAAAGTAGTCGAGACGCCGCAGCGCGAGACGACGCCCTTCTATCCACGCAGCCCCTACGGCGTCGCGAAAGCGTACGGCCATTGGATCACGGTCAACTACCGGGAGTCGTACGGCTTATTTGCGTGCAGTGGAATTTGCTTCAATCACGAGTCCCAGCGCCGAGGAAAGGAGTTCGTTACACGCAAAATTTCCGATGGCGTGGCGCGGATCAAGCTCCGCCTTGCAACCGAGATTCGTCTCGGTAATCTCGACGCGCATCGCGACTGGGGTTATGCCGGCGACTACGTGCGCGCGATGTGGTTGATGCTGCAGCAGCCGCGCCCGGAGGATTATGTGATCGCCTCCGGTCGCACGCACAGCGTACGCGATTTTGTGCGGATCGCGTTCGAAGTGGCCGGTCTCGGTTCGTTCGAGCCCTACATCGTAACGGATCCGCGCTTCGTTCGGCCTGCCGAGGTCGACCTGCTGATTGGGGATGCGAGCAAAGCGCGCCGCGAGTTGGGCTGGGAGCCCGACGTCGAGTTTGAACGGCTCGTTGCGATGATGGTCGAGGCCGATATTGCCCGTCTCTCCGCGCGCGCCGGCGCTTAGGGTTTGTCGTGCGGGCATTGGTTACGGGAGCCAGCGGATTTGTCGGTCACTTTCTCGTCGGCGCACTGCGCCGGCAAGGCGACGAGGTTTTGGCTTGCGGCGGCCCTCACGACGACCGAAGCGACTTTTTCCCGATCGATC
Source organism: Candidatus Cybelea septentrionalis (assembly GCA_003158175.1). Lineage (GTDB taxonomy): Bacteria > Vulcanimicrobiota > Vulcanimicrobiia > Vulcanimicrobiales > Vulcanimicrobiaceae > Cybelea > Cybelea septentrionalis. The sequence continues at coordinate 11,240 of PMHJ01000027.1, read as the reverse complement.
TCGGCGACCCAGATTCTCTGCGCGCCGCGCTGGAAGCGGCACGCCCGAACGTCATCTTTCATCTCGCGGCACAAACGTTCGTACCGGATTCGCTCCGCTCGCCGATCGAAAGCTTTGAAACCAACGCGCTCGGGAGCGCGCGGCTGGCCGAAGCGGTGCGGGCGTACGCGGCCGACCCGTCGCCGCGAATCGTTTTCGCCAGCTCCGCTGAAGTCTACGGCATCCGCGATCGAAGCGAGTATCCGCTCAACGAGAGCCTGGACTTGCGTCCCGCCAATCCGTACGGTGCAAGCAAGGCGGCCGCCGAGGCTTTTCTTTTATCCGGTGCGCGAAGCTTCGGACTCGATGTCGTGGTCGCGCGAGCCTTCAACCATATCGGGCCAAATCAAGGCGAGCGTTTTGTCGTTGCCTCGCTGGCGGCGCAGCTCGCCCGCATCGCCGGCGGCGGCGAGCCACAGATGTACGTGGGCAGCCTCAGCTCGGCTCGCGACTTCTTGGATGTTCGCGACGTCGTCGAGGCCTATCTGGCGCTCGCGCGCCGCGGCGAAGGCGCGCAAGTCTATAACGTTTGCAGCGGTCGCGCCGTGACGATCCGCGACGTGTTGCGCGAACTCATCTCGATTGCGCGGGTGCCGGTGGAAGTGCGCGAAGACCCGCAACGCGTGCGCGCCACCGAGATTCCTCTCTCGGTCGGCAGTTCGGAGAAGCTGCGCGAGGCGACGGGGTGGCAGCCGAAGATTACGCTGGACCGTTCGCTGCGCGACGTCTATGCAGCGGCGCTGGCGAAGGAGAACAGTTAGTGCGCGCATTCGTCTTTAAAAACCGCGGCCTGCTGCTGAGCCTCCCGGCATTGGCGCTCGTAAAGCGCGGCAAACCGAGCGCACGCAGCATTGCGATCGGCCTGCCGATCGCAATCGCGGGCGAGCTGATTCGTTGCTGGGCCGTTGGCTACTCCGGCGAGACCACGCGCAACGACGTCGTAACTGCGCCCAAGCTCGTTACGGCCGGCCCGTACGCTTACGTGCGTAATCCGCTCTATATCGGTAACTTCGTTACGGCGACCGGGTTCGCCATCGCCTTCACCGGTCGCAACTGCTCGATCATGCGAGCTCTCCTCGTTGGCGGCTCGCTGGCTGCGATGAGCGCGGTCTACGCCGCAATCGTGCCGCACGAAGAGGCGTTCCTGCGCGCGCAGTTTGGGGAAGAGTTCGAACGCTATTGCGATCGCGTTCCCCCGTTCATTCCGCGATCGGCGCCGATCGATGGCGCGCAAGGGCACTGGAGCTCCGACGTCGTCCGCACCGCGGAGAGCAAGACGTTCGTGACGTTCGCCGCGATGCTGTTCGCCCTGTGGTTGAAGGCCCGCAAGTCGTCGTAATGGGCGCGACGAGCGTTGCGCGTCGTCTGGGCTTTGCACTCTTGGCGACGGCGCTCGTCGCGCTGCTGGAGTTTTGGGGCGGCGCCGTCTCGAGGAGCTTGGCGCTGACCGGCGACGCGGTGCACGTCTGCATGGACGTCGTCGCGCTCGCACTGGCGTTGGTTGCGTCGGCCGGCGCGGCGCGCCCGGCCGATCCGCGGCGCACGTTCGGCTATGGCCGCATCGAAGTGCTCGGCGCACTCGTCAACGGAACGATTCTGCTCGTCGCGACGATCGGAATCGTGTATTTCGCGGTGCGGCGCTTTGCCGCACCCGTCGAGCCGCACGCGGGGGTGATGACGATCGTCGCGGCGATCGGGCTTGCGGTCAACGCCGGCGTCGGAGTCTCGTTGCGCGCGCCCGGCAAACGCGACATGAACGTCCGCGCGGCGCTCTTTCACGTCTTCGGCGACGCGCTCGGTGCGTTGGCCGTGATCGCCGGCGGAATCGCGATTGGCCTGACGCACGTCGCCTGGATCGACCCGCTGCTCTCGCTCTTTGTCGCGGCAATCATCGTGGTCGGCGTCGTGCGGCTGATGCGCGACGCGACTGAAGTGCTGCTCGAAAGCGTTCCGAGCGACGTGAACAGCGCGGAGCTCGTCGAGCACCTCGAAAAAATCGGCGGCGTAACCGGAATCCACGATCTCCACGTTTGGTCGATCGGCAGCGGCTCGCACGCGCTCTCGGCGCACGTGTTGCTCGACGATCGCCGGTTGAGCGAAGCGACCGCCGTCCTACGCGAGATCGACGACTGCGCCCGCGAGCACTTCGGCGTAACGCATGTCACGATTCAATTCGAGTGCGAAACCTGTCCGGTGGTGGTAAAGCATTAAGAAGGCCGCGAGCGGAGGCAGTTGCTGGGTGAGGGGCGTGCGAAGGAGGAGCGAAGCCAGGATGGCGAGAGCGACGACGAGCCGAGTAGCTTTTTCGCCGGATGCGAAAAAGCGAGCGTCCCCGCAAGCAACTCCCTCCGCTCGCGGCCGGCCTAGGCGTTTAGCGGTTTGAATAGAATCGCGAAGTATGAATTCTGAGAGCTCAAAGACCGTTGTACTCGGAATGGCGCGGACGCCGTTCGGCAAACTCGGGGGAGCGCTCGCTCCGCTCTCCGCGACGACGCTTGGCGCCGTCGCCCTGAGCGCCGCGATCGAGCGTTCGAAGATCGATCCAACCGAGATCGAGCATGTGACGTTCGGCGAGGTGCTGCAAGCCGGCGTGGGGCAGAATCCGGCACGTCAGGTGCTCTTTAAGTCGGGACTCGCTAAGACCGTGACGGCGGATACGATCAATAAGGTGTGTGCTTCGGGGCTGCTTGCGGTCGTCAACGCGATGCGTTCGATCAACGCGGACGCCAACTCCGTTATCGCGGCCGGCGGGATGGAGTCGATGTCCAACGCGCCGTATCTGCTGCGCGATGCGCGCTGGGGCTATCGCTTCGGCGACGGCACGATCGTCGATGCTATGATTTTCGACGGCCTCTGGGATCAGTATTTTCCGATGACGATGGCGACTCAGGGCAGCAAGGTCGCCAACGAACTTGGTCTCACGCGCAAAGAGCAAGACATCTTCTCGATGGAAAGCCACCGGCGGGCCGCCGCAGCACACGCAGCCGGACATTTTGCCGACGAGATCGTCGGCGTGAAAGTTGCGAGCAAAGCAAAGGATAAAGTCGTCGTCGAGCGGCTGCCACGTCAAGGGAAAGTGCGGGTACCGGTCGCGGTGGGAGGTTCGGCTTCGGTCTGGGATCACGAGCCTTCGGAAGAGTTTACGTTGGATTACGCTTCGTTCGCGCCGTTCATCACGGGCGAGCATCCGCACACGCTCGTCGATCGCGACGAAGCCGTACGAGCCGACGCAAGTATTGAGGCATTGGCGAAGCTCAAGCCTCTGGAACGCAACGGCACCGTGACGGCCGGAAACGCTCCGGGCGTCAACGACGGCGCCGCCGCGCTGATTCTCGCCGGCGCCGGTTACGCGCAGGAGCATGGCTACCAACCACTGGCGACGATCGTGGAGCACGCGACGGTCGCCTGGGACTCACCCTACATTAGCTTGACGCCCGCGATGGCGGCACGCAAGCTGCTCGACCGCACTGGTTTGAGCACGAATGACATCCACGTGTGGGAGATCAATGAAGCCTTCTCGGCCGTCGCGATTACGTCGGGTCGCCGTCTCGGGCTCGAGGATGGCTTCATCAACCAATACGGCGGCGCCGTCGCTATGGGACACCCCATCGGCGCGTCGGGGGCTCGTATCCTGACGACGCTGATCAACCAGCTGCGCAAACGTGGCGGCGGCTACGGCGTGGCAACGATTTGCTCTGGCGGCGGGCAGGGTGATGCCGTCCTCGTTCGTGTGGAGTAGCGCAGCATTTCGCAGTTTGAGCTAAGCGAGGATCAGCGGCAAATCGGCGCCCTGGCGGCGGAGATCGCGCAACGCGAGATCGCGCCGTTCGTCGCGCAGTGGGATCGCGACCACGTTTTTCCGCGCGAACTCTATGGCAAGCTGGCTGCCGCGGGGATCATGGGAATCCTCGTGCCCGAAGAGTACGGCGGGGCGGAAGCGGATTATCTTTCATACGCGCTCGCGATCGAAGAGCTCGCGCGAGTCGATGCGGGAACGGCGGTAACCGTCTCGGTTCATTCGATGATCTGTTCGGCGATTCTAAAACTTGGCACGAAGGATCAGAAGGAGCGCTGGCTTCCCCTTTTGGCGAACCGCGACGTCCTCGCTGGATTCGCGCTGACCGAATCGGATGCCGGCTCCGATGCGGTAGCCCTACGTGCTACTGCAAAGCCTTCCGCCGGCGGCTATACGTTGCGCGGCCGAAAGCAGTGGTGCAGTACCGGCAGCTATGCCGGCGTCATTATGGGAATGTTTCGCACCGGCGGCCCCGGCGCTCGCGGCGTCAGCGCCTTTCTTTTCGAGCCCAACTTGCCCGGCGTCACGATCGAGCGCGTCACCGAGAAACTGGGAATCCACACGAGCAACACCTGCGATTTGGCCTTCGACGACGTGCGCGTCGGTAGCGAAGCGCTGCTGGGTGAAGAGGGCGCCGGTTTCGGCAACGCGATGACGGCATTAACCGCCGGTCGCATCGGCATTGCGGCGCAGGCGATTGGAATTCTCGCCGCCTGCCTCGACGAGTCGGTGAAGTTCGCCAAGGAGCGAATCGCGTTCGGAAAGCCCATTGGGGCGTTCGAAGGCGTCTCGTTTAAAATTGCGCAAATGGCGATGGATCTCGATGCGGCGCGGATGCTCACCTATCGCGCCGCGGCCCTTGCCGACGCGGGCGAGCCTTTTGCAATTCCCGCGAGCAAGGCAAAGCTCTTTGCTTCAACGGCAGCGCGCAAGCATGCGGCTGAAGCGCTGCAAATTCACGGCGGATATGGATATACGACCGAGTTCGCGGTCGAACGTCACTACCGTGACGCAAAGATCACGGAGATCTACGAAGGCACGTCGGAGATCCAGCAGATCATCATCGGCCGCTCGTTGTTGGGGCGTCTGGAATAGCAAACAGGAGGCATCGTTTTAATTCCTCCTCCGACGTCGATAGCGGAGCTCGTACCTCTACTCACATTGCCACGTACAAACCGACAGCGATAAGCGAGGGCCCAAGAGCGACGGTGCGGACCTGGGCAGCGAGCAGATGTGAACGACGGCCCGCTATGAATCGGAGATTCATCAGGTCATCATTGCCCGGTGGCCGTTGCGCAGGCTGGAATAACAAGAGGCATCCGATTGGATGCCTCTTGCGATGTCGATAGCGGAACCGATACTCACTTCCACTCTATCACATCGATTTCGCCTGACGCAACGTCTCGGCGGCTGGAGCGGACGGGAATCGGACCCGTTGCGAATGGAAGTATCGGTTCCTTCGTCGACACCATCGAACCGCCCCAGCGGGCGGCTTTCACGAGGTGTGACAGAGATAGCAAGGGAGATTCAGCAGTTCATTATCGCGCGGGCGCTCTTAGACCGTCCTGATTATTGGTGAAATGAATTTTCAAAATCGTCGTCATCCAAGTCGTAGGGACGACACCGAGCAGCCACGCGAAGAGGGAATCTATTTTGGACCCCTTTCACGATGTGCGACGGAGATAGCAAGGGGCCGAGTACGGCCGTGCGCGAACCTGAGGGCCCGCTATGAATTTGATGGAGTACCAGGGCAAGGAGCTTTTCAAGCGCGCCGGCATTGCCGTGCCGCGCGGCGAGCACGCGTTTACGCCCGACGCGGTTGGGACGTTTATCGAAGAGAATCCGGGCGAATGGGTCGTCAAAGCCCAAGTCCTCATGGGCGGGCGCGGGAAGGCGGGTAAGATCAAGATGGCGAGCGATGCCGCGCAAGGACGCCGCGTCGCCGAGGAGATTTTGGCGACGCCGATGCCGCCCAATCGCCAGAATCCGCAGGGCGAACCGATAAAGTCGCTGCTCGTCGAAGAGAAGCTGGACATCGCGAAGGAGGCGTACTGCGCGGTGGCGATCGATCGCGCGGCGCGCAAGCCCGTCTTCATCGTCAGTCGCTACGGCGGCATGGATATCGAAGAGGTCTCGGAGCGGCATCCCGAGTCGATCGAGAAATTTCCCGTAGATACGGCGATCGGATACTCGCCTTTCATCGGGCGCGCACTCGCGTTTGCGGCGCAGCTCGATCCGGGTTATCGCAAGCAGTTTCCGGCGATCGCGGGCGCGCTGTACGAACTGTTTTTCCGGTATGGCGCGAAGCTCGTCGAGATCAATCCGCTCGCGCTTACGAGTGACGGTCGCGTCATTGCTTCCGATGCCAAGGTCGAGCTCGACGACGACGCTTTGTTCAAGAATCCCGAGTTCGCGCAATGGCACGCGGTGCTGCCGCTGGATGAGGACGAAACGCTCGCGGCGCAAGCCGGCGTCGGGATTCGCAACTTTCGGCGCTTCCCCGGAGATGTCGGCACGATGGCCAATGGCGCCGGACTCGCGATGGCGACCATGGATGCGGTCAGCAATGCCGGCGGCCAGATTGCAAACTTTCTCGACGTCGGCGGCGGCGCGAATGCGCAACGGGTTCGCAACTGCTACGAGCTAGTCGTCAACAACACCGGCGCGACGGTCTTTTTCATCAACATCTTCGGCGGGATCACGCGCGGCGACGAAGTTGCACGGGGCGTCGTCGAAGCGATGCGGGAAACGAGGTCACGAAAGATTCCACTCGTCATTCGTTTGACGGGAACCAACGAAGAAGAGGGCCGGCGCATCCTCGCGCAGGCCGGAATGACCCCGGTGGAGACGATGGACGAAGGCGCAAGCGAAGCGGTGCGACTCGCTGCGGAGATGAGAGGCTAAGGACGTGTCGATCTTTTTAGACAAGAACAGCCGGGTCATCGTGCAAGGCATCACCGGTGCGGAGGGTTCGTATCATGCCGACCGCATGGTGAAATATGGAACGAATCTAGTGGGCGGGGTCACCCCAGGCAAGGGGGGCCAGACGACCCCTCACGGACTGCCCGTCTTCGACACCGTCAAAGAGGCCGTCGAAGCGACCGGGGCTACCCATACGTGCATCTTCGTTCCGCCGCCCTTTGCCGCCGACGCGCTTTACGAGGCTTACGAAGCGGGAATCACGTTTGCGGTCTGCATCACCGAAGGCGTGCCCGTGCACGATACGCTCAAAGTGGTCGGTACGACGATCGGGATGCGCATCATCGGCCCGAACTGTCCCGGCCTCATCTCGCCGGGAAAGGCGCTCGTCGGCATCATGCCGGGGCACATCTTTAAAGAGGGCCGCGTCGGCGTCATGTCGCGTTCGGGGACCCTGACCTACGAGGTCGTCGACCTGCTCACGCGGGAGGGCTTCGGGCAATCGACCTGCGTCGGCGTCGGCGGCGATCCGATCATCGGAACGACCTTCGTCGAATGCCTGCGTGAGTTCAAGAACGATCCGCAGACCGGCGCGCTGGTTCTTTGCGGCGAAATCGGGGGCTCGGACGAAGAAGATGCCGCCGCGTTCATCGCCGAGCACCTGCCCGAGATGCCGGTCGTCGCCTTCGTCGGCGGCCGGAACGCCCCGCCGGGCAAGTCCCTCGGCCATGCCGGCGCGATCATCTCCGGAAACTTCGGGACGCCCCAGAGCAAGATCGCCGCGTTTCAGGCGGCCGGCGTGCCGGTAGCCGATCGTCCATCCGACATCCCGCGCTTGCTTGCCGAACGCCTCGCCGTCCGGGCGTAAATCCGTCAACGGCGCCGGTCGCCATCCCTTAAGGTACCTAAAGGAACCAACCCAATCCTGAGCAAATGCTTGGCGCAGTGGGTCACTCTGTGAAATTCCTGGGGCCAACCGGCCGCTGGGAAAGCGGGGCGGCTCGCCTTTTGACAACTCGATAATGATAGAGGGTTAAACGAACAATATGAGTTCACAACAGACCCTCCGTCGCGCGGTTATAGCCGTTTTGTTACTTGTGGCGTTCCTCAGCCAGGGAACATGGGCACTGGCAGGCACCACCGGTAACATCGCGGGCGTGATTACCGACTCGAAGGGAGTCCCGATTGCCGGCGTGCAAGTGCAGGCAGTCGCTCCCTCCGGGGTCCGGGCCGCAACGACGGACGCGGGAGGTCGCTTTACGCTCCTCTCGCTTGGCCCCGACACCTACACTATCAGTCTCACCAAGTCGGGTTACCAACCTTACTCTTACCCGGGCGTCGTGGTCTTTGCCGACCAGACGCAACAGGTCTCCTACCGGATGACGGCCGCGCTCGTGACGATCGCGCGCGTTACGTCGTCTGCAGGTACGTCGCTGGTCAAATCCGGCGTCGGGTCCGACCTATATAACGTCACCGCCGCGCAGGCGGCTGCCGCGCAGTCACTCGGTGGCGGCGGCAACCTCAACAACGCCTATTCGGCCATGGCGTCGGTTCCTGGCGTCCAGACGTCGCAAGGCGGCATGGGCTGGGATTTCAACGCCGCGTACATTCGCGGTCAAAACTCGTACTATTCCGCGTTCGAGTACGACGGTATCCCNNGGCGGCGGACCGGCCTCCGTTGCGTCCGCGGGTACCTCGGGTTTTATCAATCAGGTCATCAAGACCGGTACCTTCCCCGGCTTCGCGACCGCCAACTTAGGCATCGGAACGCCGCAGTACTACCATCAAGCCTCGGTCGAGATCGGCGGCTCGACGCCGGACCGAAACTTCAGTTATTACGTAGCGCTCTTGGGCTACAACCAAGATTACCGCTTCCTCGACAACAGCAACGGCGCAGGATACATGACGCCGGGCGGAATCTTCTCCGGTAATAATATCGGAAATGCCATCGGGTACGGCTTCGGTTCCAATCAGGTCGTTGGCGTAGGGTATTCGTGCGTCGCAATCGTTACGTGCCAAGGCGTCAAGCCGATGTGCCAGACGGCCGGCTCAAAAGGCTTCTCCTATCCGGATCAGGGCTGCTGGCAGTTCTACAGCGGGCTGTCGGCCGGCCCAAGCCAGATCACGGATCGTGAAAGCGTCATCAATCTGCACATGGGGATCCCGAAGGCAAACGGCCTACGCGACGATGTGCAGGTCTTGTGGAGCGGCTCGGCGCTCACCAATTACTTCTATAACAGCCAAAACGACATGGGCCCGGGCAATAACCAGTTCATCTACTCACTTTACGGTACGAATGCCGCGGCGCCGACCTGCGGTCCGCAGAACATTGCGCCGGGGCTAACGGTCAACAAATGCTCGAGCGCCGGACAGATCCAGGCGCTCCTGAATCCGAACCTGCTCTATGCGGAGCGGTTCTTTCCAACGGGCTACCAAGCGCCGTTCCACTGTCCGTCGGAGCCTATCGCTTGCGCCCCGACCTACTTGGCGTACGGCGATAACGTCGCGTACAACGTGCCTTTTGGAACGCCGATTGCGAGGAGCGCGACGAGCGTGTCGACGCCGGGCGTCTACATGTCTCCCAATACTCCGGCTCATGCATTCGACGGACCAATCCCAGCAAACAACGAAGGCCTTACCAACAACCGGAACGATACCGGAATCACGAAAGTCCAATACACGTACGCTCTGAGCCAGTCGGCCTATCTGCGTGCCTATGGGTATACCTTCTACTCGGACTGGATGGAGGCGAGCCCTTCATTCGGCGCAACCGACGAATATACGCCCTCCGACCTTGCGGCCCAGTACCAGCTTGAGACTCATACGTCGGGCGGGGCGCTGGACTTCCAGGATCAGCTCAACGACCAAAACCTGGTCTCCTTGGACGGTAACTATACGACCGCCGGAGTGATCCGGTTCAACAACAGCTCGGCATATGCCGGCTGTCTCGGTGCGTGTTCTGACGGCTCTCCGACTGGATACATGTCGGGGGGACCCGGCGGCTACACCTGTTACGGAAACAAGGGCAACAATACGGCTTCAGGCACTCCGTTCGGCTACGCGGTTCCGTGCTTGAGCAGCAGCTACTATAGCGTGAAGGCGGGAACCACGCTAGGTCCCACTTGGACAAGTGGAGCCGAGTCGACTCCGGTTTTCGCGGCCCCTGGTACTCCTGCGGCAAAAGCTGGCGCGACCTGGGATAGTCTCTGGGCCGGAAATGCCACCGGCTCGTACAATGCCGTGACACCGAAGTTCACCAACGCATCGTTGTCAGATCAGTTCCGGCCTAACGACCGGTTCCTGATTAACGCCTCGATTCGCTATGACAACTTCACGTACGACATGCCAAATACGGGCACGCCTGCCAACGAGTTCTACGCCAACATGACCGCAAACTACACGTGCGTCCTGGCGTCTACGAACCAGGTCCTAACCGAACCGTTGCCGCCGGGCGTGGCGCCGCCCGCGCCGGCGCAATACGTAGTGGGCAACTGTGACAAAGCCGCCTCGACGCTCAACCCCGCTGGGCCGCACACGGGATGGGTTCATCCCAACGGAACGACCCAAAACGGCGTAGCGGCGCCGAACTTCACCGCGACCTCGCCGAGCACGTATAGCCTCGACTACTGGGAACCGCGCTTCTCGGCGACGTTCACGCAATCGCCCGACGTCGTCTGGCGTGTTTCGGCGGGACGCTTCACGCAGCCGCCAATCACGGCTTCGGTACAGTACTCCAGCCTTACGGGCGACGACCGGTCGGTATGGAACAACACGATGAACCTCGGGTTCTACTCGCCGTTCCACCCGATTCCGGGAATCTCGTCGGGTCAATACGATCTCTCGTACGAGCAGCACTTCCGCGGAACGGACATGAGCTTTAAGCTGACGCCGTTCTACACGTGGGTCTCGAACTGGCAGCAGCAGACGTTCATCGGGGCCGGTTTCGTCACCCAAGTGCCGGTCGGCGTGAACCGCAACCAAGGCGTCGAGTTCCAGTTCAATAAGGGTGACTTCACCCGCAACGGTCTCTCGGGACAGCTTGCCTTCACTTATACCAACTCGAAGGTACTGTTTCAGAACATTCCGACCGCCACGGGCGGCACCATTACGAGCGAGCTCGTGGCCCTCAATCAGGTCATCGCTCAGTACAATTCGCTGACCAAGGCCGGCGGCGGCAGCCCGTGCTACCAAGGCATAAATGGCGTCGCATGTAGCAAGAAAGGCACGGCCAACCAAGATACCATCCTGAACCCGTACTACAATCAGCCGGCCCAGGGACTTCTCAATACGGGCGGCTGGTACAACCCGTACTCCACGGCCATTGCTCCGAACCTCAACGGCGCCCTCGGAAGCTATATCTCGCCGATCGTTTCGTCGTTGATCCTGAACTGGCGCCACGACAAGCTGGCGATTACGCCCAGCTTCTCGTTCCAGACCGGCGGCTACTACGGTAGTCCGCTGGACACCAACGGTCTCGACCCGCGTG
>PMHJ01000012.1 GCA_003158175.1 Candidatus Cybelea septentrionalis | reverse complement strand
CCGAATCCGCGCCTACAGGTCATCGGAAAAAGCGTATGCGATGGCCGCGCTCGACGCGCACGGCGACCCCGTGATTCGTAAATACTCTGCCCATGCGCTTGGTCAGTACCGCTCGCCAATTACCGGCGACCGAAAGCGTGAATGGATCGAGGCCGCATGGCGGCGCAAGATTCGCGCAGCCTTCGGTGCGCCGGTCCAAACCTTCCCGTGGGAAGAACAGCCGGCCCTCGCGCAGCTCACGCTTTCGACGTGGTCGGTAATGAAACCGTACGCGCAAAACCCGAACATCCGGCCGTTCGACTTTCTTCTGGTGGCGGCACCCAGCCGATCAATTTGCGATTTAGCCAGCGGGTATCGGTCGTGCTGTGCGGACCGGCGCCCGTCGTGCTTTCTCTTCGACAATCCCGCGGCGTGGCAATCGCAAGAATGGCGCTGCCTGCGATGCGCCCAGCCGTTTCCCTCACCGCGCTTCCGGTCGTATGGCAGCGTTACGCGTGGAACGCTGGACAGCTTCGAGGTGAAGCGGCTCTGCGCCAACGGTGACGAGCCTGGACCGAACACGATGCGCGGCCTGACAATCCCGCGCCCGGTGCGCGTCGAGTGGATCACAGCGATCGGTAAGGAAGTGATCGGCGATCCAACAGGGTTTAACGGCGGAGATGCTCAGCGAAACGAGCGTCGTCGAGTATCACGATCCCGCCGAGCGGCTCGGCGCACTACGCGCAGCAGTCCGAGCAGCCGGAATCAAAGCCGTCGCGCGAAAGACGGGATTGAGCCCGCGGCATCTTCGCGAATTCGTGAATCAAAAAACCACGCCGCTGGGCTCAACTATCGTGAAGATTGAGGGTGCCCTTCGGCGCATAACCTAGGAAAATCCAGACGGCTGAGTCGGCGGCGCCGAAGACGCTCACCTGCCGAAGCGTTCAGCCCTTCAGGAGCCACGCAACGTACGCCGAGCGTGGTTCGTGAAGCGCCTTCGGAGCTAGCTTCGAAAGGTTCTTCCGCTGCTTGGGATAAGATTGCGCCATGTCGGAACTTCTGGAGACGCACATCGTGCGCTGCCCGTACCACCTTGCGCAGCGTTACCTTGCTGACGACGTCAGCGCGCGCGCGGAATCAGGAGAGCAAGGCATCCTCACGCTGACGGCGCCCGGGCCCGGAATGGAACTATCAAAAACCGTAACCGTGACTTTGAGCTCGGGCGTGGATCCCATGCACTTCGATCAGCCCTGGCGCATTCATTGGAAACCGCAGAGCGGGCCATATCCAGAGTTCGACGGTGAGCTCACCGTGCACGCGGACGAGACGTACGAAACAGCGCGTCTGGAGCTGCGCGGGTCGTATCGCCCTCCCGGCGGCATCGCTGGAGCTGCATTTGATTTTGTGGCAGGGGCACGTATCGCACGTGCGACCGCCCAAGCGCTGCTTCGCCGGTTCGGAGATGAAATGGAAACGCGCTACCAACGCGACGAACAAGCCAAACGGGATTCAACGACATCCTGAGCGGCGATAAAGCCCCCGACGAAGGCCTGTTGTGTGCGTTAGGTGCTACGCGCTAGCTGATTAAGAAACGCGTCCATTGTGCGCGCTGCCAGCCTTCGACCGACAACCCGATCGAAAAAACGACCGGCGGCACCCCCCGGCGGATCGTAGGAACCTTCGAGTATGAGCACCGTTTTCGTACCGACCCGCTGAACGGTAAGCGTGGCACCGAACGCCGGAAAACCTCGCCAGGCTGGGCGCCACGCAAATGCTACGCCTTCACGATGCGGAGCAATGCTGAGCCAGTCGAAAAGCAGGTAGTATTGGACTTCCACACCCGCGGTTGAGGAGCCCAAGGCCTTCACCTGAAGTTTCGGGTGCTGAGCAAAGAAGTTTTGGACTCGCTCGACCACCGCATCCTCGGAAGCCTGGACCCGTGTGGTTCGGACTATTCGCGCCATAGGTGGATATTTTGCCGGGGCGCACGAAACCACCCTTATGTTCAACCACATCTTAGTCGCGCTAGATGGATCAGATTGCTCTCACAAAGCGCTCAACATGGCTGTACAACTCGCTAAGGAGCAAGGCGCCCGTTGTACGGTGTGCACTGTGGTAGATATTGTAAGCGCGGCGACCTCAATGACGTTCGCGACCGGAGACATCGTTAATGAGTGGATCGCCACACTCAACGAAGACGCTCGACAAATCGAGAGCGAAGCTGTCGCGAAATATGCGGATTCGGGCGTTGCTATGGACACGCAAGTCTTAGAGGGTTACCCGTCTTCGGCTTTACTCAATGTCGCGAAGGACACGACCGCCGATCTTATCGTTATGGGAAGCCATGGTCGCACTGGACTCAAGAGGCTGTGGCTTGGTAGCGTGGCGGAATCGGTCGTGCGAGAAGCGACGATCCCTGTTCTGATCGTACGATAGGACGTGAATGGTCTCTGCCGACGCCTAAAAGAGCATCTTCACTGCGGCGATAAATTCGATGGCCACAGTGGGCCCGTCGGCAGCGCAAACCAGATCAGTCCGTTCCACGTCGGTTTCTGGCCGACACTTAACGCCTCTTCGGCGTAGAGAATGATAAAGCGGGTGACGTGGTAGGAGGCATCGACGTTGCCGATCTGCGTGTGATTGCCTAGTCCATCGTTCGTCAACTGTTCGCCGACGGCGACGAGGCCACGCGAGCCGATGTTATCGTAAAGTTCATAGGAAACGCCATTGCTGCCCGATGCGGGTGCGCCCATACCCGGATTGCTGTCGTGATTCATCTGATAGGTCGCGAGGAAGCCGGGCACGCCGCTGACGGGGTCGCGCTGTGCGTAAAAAGCGTTGTTGTAATACTGGTCGAATCCGCCTTCGGTCAGCGGCCAGGAGCCACGCGCACCGTAGTAACCGAACTCGAGCGGATTACCCCGGTTCGCGAAGGCAAACTTATACTGCAGCGTCTTGTCCTGCGTCCAGTCGTAGTCGTTGAATCCGGCCCAATCGGCACCTGAGGTCACGTATGAAACCTCTGCATCGAGGGAACCGCGAAGGTACGCGAACTTATAGCCCCAACGATTGGCATCCAACTCGTACGTGTGTTCACCGACGGTCATCTCCGCTGAGGAGTTGATGCTGAGGCCGGTAACGTCGAACCACTGACTAAACTCCGACGGCGCCGGCACTTCGAGCTTCCCTGCGAAGATATGGCCGGAACCGTCGAAAAAGTTGTTGTAGGCAACCCACGCGGTGTCGAGGCCTCCCGCTTGGCTCTGCTGCCAAATCCACTGTTGTACGTGATACGTCCATTCGCTGTTTTCGGTCCCGAACGCGCCGTCGGCGTGCACCCCGAGACTGCCAATGTCCCACGAGGCCGCGCTTGGCGACTGCTGCGCGTAGCCTACGGGATAGTCGATCCATACCGGAGACTCGCGCTCCAATACGTGCGGATTCAATCCCGCGTATCCCGTCCGCTGCACGTAGCGCCCGTATGCGTTGAGCGCCGGAATTTGAATGTGGCATTCAGAGCACTTAATGCCGTACGCTTGCGCGAAGTTCGGCATCGCCTGCGCCGGTCGAGTTATGGCCAGCACGACCACGGCGGAAACGATAACGGTAATGCACCAAGGAACGCCGATTTTGCCATGGACTCGCATGAATGATGCCTCCGAAGGGCTACGATTTTCGAGCTAGCTTGGTTGCGCCCTGCGTGGTATGATTGGCAAACGGATTCCAAAGTGTTTCGAGGAGAATCGGAGAGATGTCAAAACGGTGGATAACTCTTGCTCTGGTGGCCGCTATTGCGACCTCGCTCTGGACAATTTCAATCAATACGCGCGTCCCGGCCAGCGCAGCGACGAACGACGCGACGGTGGCGGGCCAAATGCTCTACGGCGCGAACTGCTCCGCGTGCCACGGCGCAAGCGGAGCCGGCCTGGCTGGCGAATTTCCGCCGCTTGCGGGCAATTCGATGGTCACGGGCTCGCCGGACAAGGTAATCGCGACCGTTAAGAACGGCCTTACCGGCGCAATGACCGTTAACGGTAAGACCTACAGCGGCGCGATGCCAGCCTGGAAGGGCAAGCTGAGCAATACGGACATCGCCGATGTAATCACGTACATTCGCTCATCATGGGGTAATAAGGCCAGCGCGGTGACCGAAGCGCAGGTTGAAGCCTCAAAGTAGGACGGAGGCACGCTTGAAGATCAGCGTTAGGGTCGGCCTTGTCGCAGCGATCTTCGTCGCGGGATTGATCGTGGCGGATTTCCACAGCAGTGTGATGGGCGCGCAAACGCCCGACGGCAAAGCGATCTTCCTTGTCAACTGTGCCGTTTGCCATCAGGCGACGGGAAAGGGCGGCGGACCCTACCCGCCGCTGGCGGGGAATCCGGACGTCAATGCGGTGGACAGCGCCAACTTAATCCAGACGGTTCTCAACGGGCGCACGGGCCCGATCGTAGTGAACGGCACTCAATACGGCGGCAACATGCCATCTTGGCGCGGCCAGCTTTCGGATGTCCAGATTGCGGCAGTGCTCACGTACGTGCGAACGGCTTGGCAGAACGGCGCGCCGGCAGTCTCTGAGGATCAGGTTGCGGCAGCGCGTGCGCCCGAGGCCTTGAGCGGCGCTGAGCTCTTTGCGGTGAAGTGCTCGACCTGTCATCAAGCCGCCGGTCAAGGAACGGACGTGTATCCGCCGCTAGCCGGCAATCCCGTCGTCATGTCCGCCGACGCCAGCACGATGATCGGCGTGATCGTCAACGGACGCACGGGGCCAATCACGGTCAACTCCAAGACTTTCAACAGCCAGATGCCGACTTGGAAAGGACAACTCACCGATGCGAGCATTGCGGCGGTGGCGACCTATATTCGCTCTGCCTGGGGGAACAATGCCTCGCCCGTGACGGAGGAACAAGTCGCCGGCATCGGTTCCCCGGTCTCGGTCCAAGTTGGAGCCTCCGTCTTTGCGAAGAACTGCGCTGTTTGTCATCAGGCCAAGGGAGAGGGCGGAATCGGTCCGGCACTCGCGGGAAACCCGCATGTCAATATTTCGAATCCGACCCCGATGTTGACCACGATCTTGCAAGGTCGAAATGCAATGCCGTCATGGCGCGGGCAGCTCGCGGCGAGCGACATCGCTGCGGTTGCAACTTTCATACGCTCCTCGTGGGGGAACAACGCCGGCCCGGTTACTGTCCAAGACGTCACGGGGATCAAGTGAAGGCTCCGGGCCATATCACTTCGCCGCGCCCCGGAACTTCGGACGTGGGCATTCTGTAGTGCTCCCCGCTTATGGAACACTTAGTTCGGCTTGCGCGGGTTAGCTCTTAGCGGCCTGATGATACATTCTCTCGAACTCGGCCGGAGACCGCTTTCCGAGCGAGCTGTGTGACCGGTACTCGTTGTAGTCGTGAATGAACGCGCCGATCGAAGCCTGAGCATCCTCGATGTCGACGTAAGCGCGAACCCAGATTTCCGCGCGTTTGAGCGTTCCGATGAAACGTTCGCACACAGGATTGTCGGTTGGTGTGCCGGGCCGGCTCCAGCTCTGGGTAAGCCCTTGCTCAAGCAATGCGTCTTGATACGCCGCACTTCCGTACTGACTTCCGCGATCGGAATGGTGAACGAGCGTCGCTTTGGGTCGGCGGTACACAAGCGCCATCCGCAATGCATCGAGCGTTAACTCGGTGGTGATCCTTGTTCCGAGGGCCCAGCCGATGCATCTTCGAGCAAATGCGTCAATCATAACGGCCAGATAGATCCAATGCGAGCGCAGACGCACGAAGGTAATATCGGTCAGCCACAGCTGATCGGGAGCCGTCGGGCTGAACTGCGAAAGATTGGCCAGCTCGCCAGCGGCATGTCCGCCACGCCATCGTGGACGCCGCAATGGCTTGGTCTGCAAGTCGTGCAAACGCATGAGCCGCAGCGTCCGTTTAACATTAATCACTAAGCGCTTTCGGCGAAGGCGATTCGTTACTTGGCGATAGCCGTATCGCGGGTGCTTGATCAATATGTCCTTGATGGCTGCAACCAAACGCAGATCGCCTTTGCGCGGTGCCGGCTGCGCCGCGCGGTAGAATGCCGATCGTGGAATGTTGAACGCGCGTGAAAAGATCGTGATCGTCAAGCGCACCATACCGTATGGCGTTGGAACCACCGTGCCGGCGAGTTCCGACGCCAGCGCAAGGCAGGCTACGCGCCTCGCTCGCGGGCTAAGTCCTTGATGCGCTGCAAGGCTTTTTTTAAAACGAGGTTTTCGGCGGCCATCTGGCCGAGTTGGCGTTCCAGCTCACCGACTTTGGCGTTATCCGTGTAGGCTTTACCGCGGCCGGCGAACGCATCTTTCTGATAGGCTTTGAAATCGCGCACCCACTTGCGCACGACCTCAGGGTGCAAATCGTTGGCTTTGGCAACCTGAGTGGCAACGGCGCCTTTCAAGATCGATTCGACGACCTGCATCTTGAACTCGCGGCTGAAGCGACGGTAGGACCTCGGCATGACTCCCTCCAAGCGGGTAGGCAAGCCATTCTTTCCGTGTCAGGCGTGGGGAGCACTACACCGCCGCCCATCGTCACTCCATAGATGTGCCCCATCGAATCAAGTGTAAGCGTGCTATATGGGGCAGCGCCGTCCGCGAGGGTTTTGAAGCTGTAAATTACCCGTTCGGTCCAGCCGCCGTGCCTGCGCGGACTCAACTCAAAGATCGTGCCGCATCCGTGCGTCGCACGCCGAAACTTACAATTTCCCGAGCCGCCGATATACGTAGCGCCGTAGAGATTACCGGCTTTGTCGAAAACCAGGCGTCCGACGTCGGGCCACCCGCCGTCCGGAGGTCCCGTAAAGAAGTGCACGACTGATTCGCGGCGCGCTGCAACTGGCTGGCGACCAGCGCTCTCGCTCGTCGGTATGTTCAGCGCAGGGAGAAGGGCGCAACTTGTGAGCAACGTTGCACTCACGCTAGCGATTATCACGGAGCGCCTGTCGAGAAAGCAGCTCATTCTTGCCTCCGATCCGCCGAATGCCGTCGGCCGAGGATTCGTGCTTCGCCAAGAGTAATCCGCTCGCAACGCACAATGAACGCTTTAGCAAATCGCGCACTTCTCGCGTTCATGCTTGCATGCGTCCCATCGCTTCTCGTGGGCTGCAACGGTGGAACCACGCCGCCAGCAATACCGGCCAGCGAAGCAGACCAGCACGGTATTCGGTCTGTCGTTGGTCGCAAAACGCGTTCTACAAAACGCGTTCTAAAGGTTATTTCGACAGAGAGCCAGCCGGTCAAAGGCGGTGACCCGTTGACGCTCAAAGTCGACCGCGCCAAAAACTTGTTTGTGACCGACGTCAGTGGTGGCAAGGCCGGCGTTATACAGGAGTACAAGGACGGAAGCTTTGCGCGCGTCTATTCACCTGATTGCGCGGTTTCCGGTTGTTCAAAGTTTGCAGGTTTGCTCGCCGACACCGTCGTCGACAACAACCATGTCTTCGCGATCATGGAACAAATCCAGTACAAGGTTGGCGGCAGTACACTCAATAGCAGTGGGTACGAATACTGGCCTAAAGGAAATCCGTCGGCGACCCCTGTCGATGGCGGAACGGTCCTCAACGTGGGAGATTCCAGTCATAAGATCTATCAATACGCGCTGCCGCTGTCGTACGGCGGCTCACCGTTCAATACGCTCGTGCCGTGCTCTCAAGGATGCGATCCGCACGGGTTTGGCCTCGATAGTAAAGACAAGCCCGCAGCTCGGAAAGAGGTTGGCTCGATATCGGCCGAGTCTCCAACAACCGTTGGAAAAAGGTCACCAATCGGCAGTTTACCGCTCCCTTTAGTTCCGCGGTGTACGCGCTGTCTGACAAATAAGGGGCCGCGACTAGATCAGGGCGATCCACTTCTTGGTGATCTCGTCCTCGTTTTTGAGGTGCGCCATTAGCATGCTCTGCAGGACCTCGTGTTCGCGCAGGATCTCGGCGCGCTCGGCAGCTTCGAAGTCGAAGGTCTGGTGCTGCGCGGCGATCTGGTTCTGCTGATCGGAGCTATCGGACGGGGCGGACGAACTCGCGCTTTGGGGCGCAGCCAGAGCGCCGCGCCCCGAAGCAGACCGTTCGCTGCGGTGAGCAGGAAGCGGGCCGGTCATCATTCCGTGATGGTCTGGATGAACTTCTTCGTGATGGAGTCGTCCATTTTGCGCTGAGCCATGTCGACGTTGCGAAGTGTGTCGACTTCGCGCATGTTTTCGCTGCGTTCGTCCATCATCTGATCGAATGCCTCCGACTGTACTTGCAGCTGTTCCTGATTCTGAACCTCGGATGCATACATGCCCAGTTGGAAGTTCTCGTCTTGCGTGTTAAGCGCATTCATCGCGGCGTTTTGCGCGTTGCCGGCGATGCCGCTGCCCAGCGAACCGCCGATCGCACTGCCCAGAAGACCCGAGCCGAGCCCTTCAAGCGCCGGAAGGAGAAATGCCATGTCGTTGCTCCTTTAGCGAACTCTTAGTTCGAGCCGTCGAAGGCGTAATCGATCGGTTGGGGTTGATAGCCCTGACTCTGCGGCAAACCCGGCAGGGTCGGGGCTATCAATGGAAGGCTCTGCGCCTGATTGGAGAGCGAGCCGACGGATGAGATGAGTGAGTTGATCTCGGCCGTCGCCGAACTCTCCGGCGATTCTCTCGAGTCGCCGTGAAACGATCCGCCGCGGCTCCCGCTCGATCCGCGCAGCATTCCGCTACGATCGCAACCGTGCAGCGTACCACTCCTGCCGCTTTCGCCCGAACCGGTGATGCGGCCACCGTTCGAGCCGCCGATGCGTCCGCTGTGTTCGTCGTGGAAGGGTCTGGCCGAGATGGTTCCTTCGTGAATGGAAGACAATGAGCTCATCGTGAGATCTCCTTTTTCTACGAGTCTGTCTCGTCGGTGTCGTCGCCGAGAAGCGACATATAATCGGTTGACTGCCGGTGATAGGAATGCGCCTTCGAGGTGCTTGGCAACGAGGGTACGGGCAGCGAAGGCGCGGGTAATGAGAGTGCCGGGAGCGGGTAGCTCTGCGCCGCAGCGCCCAGCGCGCCGACCGAGGAAACCGTTGCGCTCGATTCGGCGATCGCGGTGGACTCGGCCGATTCAGTCGATTCAGCCGGAGCTGGGCTGCCCGTCAGGCCCGTATAGTGGCGCATGACGGAGTCGGCGTATCCGAGCTCGGCTCCATCGTCCCACCGGGTCTTGGTGCCGGTCGCAGTCGGCGAGCCGCTGTTATAGGCGGAAAGCGCCTCATGGACGTTGCCGCCGTACCGCTTGAGGAGGCCGGAGAGCATGCCGGCGGCATAGTCGGCATTTTGGGCCGGATCCATGGCGGCTTTGGTCGAGGCGAAAGGGTGCCAGCGGTCGTCAATCTGGAAGAGGCCATGCCCGTGACCTCCGTCGCCCACGATGTTGTGCCCCGCGTTGCTGCCGGGGCCGCCGGTCTCTTGCGCGGCGACCGCGGCAAGCAAGTTCGGATTGAGGCCGTAGCGGCGGGCCGCGCTCTCGATCTGAGAGGCGAACGCGACGCCCGTGTGGGCGAGTCGGGAAGCGACCGGGTCTAAACTCATGGCACGCCTCTTTCCCCGCGACCGCTGCGTTTGACAAGGAGCGGTGCGGGTTCTAAAATGGCAAAGTCGTGGCGGCCCTGCCTAGTTGGCGGGGCCTCGTGCTGCGGCGGTCTTATTTTATGGAGCGTTCGCACAGGGTTGACATCAGCGGGCTTCTGACCGGCGGACGCCAGTTGATGGTGATCGCCGATGAGGTGCCGCTCGAGCCTTTCGAGGGCATCGCATTCCCGGAGCCGGTTCGGGTGGCACTGGAGCTTCGCGAGTCGGACCGAATGCTCGCGGTCGAAGGAACCGTGGACGCCCGAGTTTACGGCCCGTGCGGCGCGTGTCTCGAAGACGTCGAGCTGGAGGTTCACGTCGATGTCGTCGAGCGGCTCGACCCCTCCCGAGGGCGTGACGATGAGCCGTTCGGCGAGAGCAACGTCTTGACGGGTCAGAGGCTCGACGTGGCAGACCTAGCTCAACAGACCGTGTTGAGCACACTGCCGATGGGGCTGCGTTGTAAGGAAGACTGCCTCGGTCTTTGCGGCATTTGCGGGGCGAATAGGAATATGGGCGAATGCTCGTGCGACCGCGCCCAATAGACTTTTGAACGGAGAATTATGGCGAACTTAAAATGGAAGACGCCGCGCAGCAAGACCCGTAGCCGCCGAGCGGCGAACTGGAAGCTCGGCGCGGTCACGACCGTCCAATGCCCGCAATGCCATCAGCCGAAGCGGCCGCACTTTACGTGCGCAAACTGCGGCACGTATAACGGCCGGCAGGTAATCAAGGTACAAGACGAGCCGGCCGGTTAAGCATAGGTGTCCTTGCGTGGCGTAAAGATCGTTGGCGTCGGCCATTACGCGCCGGCCCGCGTCGTCACGAATCACGATCTCGAAGCGTGGCTCGATACTACGGACGAGTGGATCACGACGCGCACCGGAATGAAGCGCCGCCATTGGACGTCCGATAACGAGGCGACGAGTGACCTGGCTTCCGCCGCGGCCGAGGCGGCGCTCGTGCACGCCGGCCTGCAGGCGGCCGACGTCGATTGCTTCATCGTGGCGACGGTAACGCCCGATTACTATTTTCCCGCCACGGCCTGTCTGGTCGCCACGCGACTCGGCGCCCGCGAGAAGCCGGCCTTCGACATCGCGATCGCGTGCAGCGGATTCATTTATGGTTTGACGATTGCGTCGGGCCTCATCCGCTCCGGCGTCTACCGGAGAGTCATGCTGATTGGAGCCGAGTCGCTCTCGAAGATTCTGGACAAACAGGATCGCTCAACGGCGATTCTCTTCGGCGATGGAGCGGGCGCGGTGATTCTGGAACGCTCCGAGGAGGATTCTTTTCTCGCCTGCGATCTCGGTGCCGATGGGAGTCGTCCGGAGCTGCTGTACGCTCATGGCAGCGGATCTCGCGAACCGCTCGATCACGCGGCGCTCGACGCCAAGCTGCATCTTATCCATATGCAAGGGCGCGAAACGTTTAAGCTCGCCGTCAACAAGATGGTCGAATCGACGGGCTCCGTCTTGAGCAAAGCGAACTTGAACAAATCCGACATCGCTTTCCTGATTCCGCATCAAGCCAACAAGCGCATCATCGACGCAACCGCGCGCTACTTGGGTCTGCCCGAGGATAAGGTCGTGATCAACATCGCCGAATACGGCAACACGTCGGCGGCGTCGATACCGATGGCGCTCTCGGAGACGGTTCGCGCGGGTCGGGTTAAACCCGGAGATCTGATCGTTTTCGTGGCCTTCGGCGGCGGCCTCTCGTGGGGCGCGGTCGCATGGAGATGGGCGCAGTAGTGCGGTTTGCCGCCGTTTTCCCCGGCCAAGGTTCGCAGTGCGTCGCAATGGGTTGCGACGTTGCGGCGAGCTCGGCGGCGGCACGTGGCATCTTCGATCGTGCCGCAGCGGTGCTCGGCTTCGACCTGCTCGAGTTGCAACGCGAGGGCCCCGAAGAGGTGCTGCGCGAAACCGAGTATAGCCAGCCGGCAATCTTCACGACCAACGTCGCGCTCTACGAAGCCGCCGGGAACGACGTTGAGCCGGTCGTTACGGCTGGCCATTCGTTCGCCGAGCTCTGCAGTCTGGTCGTTGCACGATCGCTTCAGTTCGAAGAGGCACTGCGGATCGTCAACGAGCGTGCGAAGGCCATGCAGGACGCGGCGCAACACGCGCCCGGCGGTATGTCTGCGGTTCTCGGATTGGAAGCCGCGCAAGTGCGCGACGTATTGGGGCAGTTGCAGAGCGCGGACGTGGGCCGAGTCTCCATGGCGAACTTCAACTCGCCAACGCAGATCGTGATCAGCGGCGACCTCGCCGCCGTGCAAGCCGCGACGCAACCGATGCTGGCTGCCGGCGCCAAACGCGTCGTGCCGCTCAATGTATCGGGCGCATGGCACAGCGCGTTGATGGAACCCGCGGTAAAACGCCTGGCCGCCGTCGTCGAACGGAGTCATTTCAGCATGCCGCAGTTCGACGTGATTTCCAACCTTGACGGGCGCCCCTATCGCGACGTGCCTACGATTAAAGCCAATCTCATTCGATCTGTAGTCGAAGAAGTGCGCTGGCACGACACCGCGCAGCGGCTTCTCTCGTACGGCCTGGATCGCGTCGTCGAGTTCGGAGCCGGCGGCGTGCTCGGTCCCCTGATGAAAAGGATGCCTGACGCTCCGCCTGTGACCGTCGTCAGCGATTTTGCCGGCGTCGAGAAGTTTCGCGCCGTGATCGAACTCTCGACCGGAGCGACGGTCTGATGCTGACCGGCAAGACTGCGCTCATTACCGGCGCGAGCCGCGGAATTGGGCGCGCGATCGCGGTGGAGTTCGCCGGAGCCGGCGCGGATGTCGCGCTGGTGGGCCGCGACGTCGCGGCGCTGGAAGAGACCGGCGTACTGTGCGTGCGCGCGCGCGCGGGTGCGACCGCGGAACTCTTCGAGGCCGACGTTACGGATCGGCCGTCGATGGAGCGAGTCGTTGACGAAACGCTGGCACGGTTCGGGCATCTGGATTGCGCGATCGCCAACGCCGGCCAGTCCGTCGACGGGCTGCTCCTGCGACTAAAGCCCGAGACGATCGACCGTATGCTCGACGTCAACTTGAAATCGGCCTTCCACCTTTGCGGCGCCGTCGCCAAACCGATGATGAAGCAGCGTGCCGGCTCGATCGTGCTTATGACGAGCATCGTGGGGATTACCGGAAACGCCGGCCAAGCGGCATATGCTGCTTCGAAGGCCGGGCTCATCGGCTTGTGCAAATCGCTGGCAAAGGAGTTGGGTTCGAGGAATATAAGAGTCAACGCCGTCGCACCGGGTCTCATCGAAACGGCCATGACGGAAAAGATGCCCAGTGCTGCCAGGGAGTTCTTGATCGGACAAGCCGCTCTCGGCCGAGCCGGGAAGCCGGAGGACGTCAGCGGAGCGGTTGCCTTCCTCTGCTCTGATGCCGCCGGGTACATAACTGGACAAACGCTCGTAATTGACGGCGGGGTCCTGATGTGACCTCGGCAACGACACGCTTTTGAAAGGAGACGAGATGTCCACCACCTTCGATAAAGTGAAAAAGATCATCGTCGAACAACTCGGCGTCGACGAGTCGGAAGTGACGCCCGAAGCGTCCATTACCGACGATCTCGGTGCCGATTCGCTCGACCAGGTCGAGCTGGTGATGGCGTTCGAGACGGAGTTCAACATCGATATTCCCGACGAGGAAGCGGAGAAGATCAAGACGGTCGGCGATGCGGTGAAGCGCATTGACGAAACGACGCCGGGTTCTTCGGCGCCGTAAGAATCGTTGTTCGATCAGCTCAGTGACCGCCTCGGCGCCATCTTCGAGCGGCTAAGCGGACGAGGTAAGGTAACCGAAGGCGAAGTCAACGAGGCCTTGCGCGAGGTTCGAGTTGCGTTGCTCGAGGCCGACGTGTCACTCGCGACGGCCAAGGCCTTCGTTGCGCGCGTCAAAGAACGGGCGGTGGGCGCAAACATCCTAGAGTCGCTGACGCCCGCGCAGACGATACTAACGGTCGTTCACGCCGAGCTCGTCGAGCTGCTCGGTCCCACGAGCGCCTCCGGCCGCGGTCGCCTGCAGTTCGCCGATGCTCCGCCTTCGGTCATTATGCTGGTCGGATTGCAAGGATCGGGAAAGACGACGCAGGCCGGGAAACTCGCGCTGCGCCTCAAGGAACAAGGGCGGCGTTCACTGTTGATTGCAGCAGACGTCTATCGTCCGGCGGCAATCGAGCAGCTGCAGATGCTCGGCAGACAGATCGATCTTCCCGTTTATCAGTGCGGCACGAACGATCCCGTGCGCATCGTGCGCGAAGGCATCGCCGAGGCCAAGCGCCTTGCGCTGTCGACGGTCATCATCGATACCGCGGGGCGGTTGCAGATCGATGAAGCGCTCATGGACGAGCTGGAGGAAATCAAAGCGGTGGCCGCGCCCCACGAGATCCTGCTCGTGGCCGATGCGATGACCGGTCAAGAGGCGACCAACGTTGCGAAGGGGTTTCACGATCGCCTAGGCATCACGGGCGTGATCCTCACGAAGATGGACGGCGACACGCGCGGCGGTGCGGCGCTTTCGATTCACAGCGTTACCGGCGCTCCGATCAAGTTCGTCGGGGTCGGCGAAAAGCTCGCGGCGCTCGAGCCATTTTATCCCGATCGGCTGGCTTCGCGCATTCTCGGCATGGGCGATGCGCTGACGCTGATTGAAAAAACCCAGAGCATCTATTCTGAAGAGCAGGCGCGTAAGCTGCATGAAAAGCTGCTCAAACAAAGCTTCACCCTTGAGGATTTCTTGGAGCAAATGCGCCAGGTGCGAAAACTTGGCTCGATGACCGATCTCTTGAAGATGGTGCCCGGTTTGTCGCGCGCTTTGCCCAAGAACTTCGAAATACCCGAGCGCGAGCTGGTAAAGGTCGAAGCGATCATCTGTTCCATGACTCGCAACGAGCGCCGGAATCCCGATCTTCTCAACGGATCGCGTCGCAAGCGCATCGCTCGCGGCTCGGCCACGGAAGTCTCCGACGTCAACCGGCTCGTCAAGCAGTTCGAACAGGCCCGTCAAATGGCCAAACACCTTGGCGGAAAGAAGCGGCGAGCGCTCTTGCCTCCTCTTACGTCTTAACTTGTAACGAAAGCAGCTTTAGAGAAGATGGTACGAATTCGATTGCGCCGGATGGGCGCCAAGAAGCAGCCCACTTATCGCTTTGTGGTTGCCGATGCGCGAGCGCCGCGCGACGGCCGATTCATCGAAATCCTAGGGCACTACAATCCGCGCACCGAGCCGCGCACCGTGGTGGTTGACGAAGAGAAAGCGCGCGTGTGGTTGACAAAGGGGGCGCAGCCCTCGGAGACCGTTCGCCGGCTGTTCGCGGAGAAAGGAATCATGGAACCTGGTCCGATTCCGCAGAGCAAGCGCAAACCCAAGGGCGCAAAGGGCGGCGGGTCGTGAGCGCGTTCGACGACGAGTTTGGCCTCTTTAGCGAAACGGTTGTCGAGGACGTAGAGCGAGAACCTACTCGTCGCTCGCAGACGCCGCCACGCCCGCAAGCACCGCCGCGTCCGGGACAAGGGCCGCCGCGCCCGCCGCAAGGGCCGCCCCGCCAAGGACAAGCGCCGCCGCGACCCGGGCGGCCGCCGGAACGTCGAGAGCGAAGGCCAAACGCACCGTCGAGCGATCCGTGGGCCGGACACCGGCGCGCATCGGAACTGCTCTCATTTCTCGCCCGCAAGCTCGTAGCGAATCCCGAAAACGTCGCGGTCGAGCTCTTCGTGGACGAAAGCGCGCAGCCGGTGATCGAGCTGATCGTTCATCCCGACGATTTGGGAAAGGTTATCGGCCGCGGCGGCCGAGTCGCGCACGCGCTTCGGACGATCGTCCGCGCGACGGCGGAGGGGCGTGTTTCCGTCGACATTCTGGATAGCGACGAGGCGGCCCAGAGCGTCGAGGATCCTTCGACGGGCTCAGGATGACAAGCGACAGGATGACAAAGGTTGGATGAACTTCCGGTAGGGCGGATCGCCGGAGTATTCGGCCTTCACGGAGAGCTCAAATGCGACCCGACTAGCGCGGGTCGCATCGTCTTTTCGGTGGGCACGACCCTGCGCTGCGAGGGCGAGCAAACTTCTTCATCGATTCGGCTAACGCAGGTCCGGCCGCACAAGGGGCGTCTGCTGATTCGCATCGAGGGTGTCGAGGATGCGGATGCGGCCGGCGCATTCGTCGGTGCGGTGCTTTACGCCGCGCGTCAAGACGTCGTCTTGAACGAGGGCGAGTATTTCGACGAGGACCTCGTCGGCTGCGCCGTGTGCGGCACGGATGACACAGCCTACGGGACGGTGGAGCGCGTCGAGCACTATCCCGCCGGCGATATGCTCGTCGTCACCGGACACCTCGTGCCGATGGTGCGCGCGATCGTTTGCGAGATCGATCTCGGTCGCCGCCGCATCGTCATCGATCCGCCGGCTGGGCTGCTCGATTAGGCGAAATTAGCGCGCGTCCGGCGCGAAGTCAGCGCGGAAGAGATAGTTCCCCGTGACCGCTTTGCAATCAACGAGTTTTGGCGAATATTTGCTGTGCCGAGCCGCCTCGAGAACCGACCGATCGATCTGGGCATTGCCGCTCGTCTTCCACACGTTTGCATGGGTGACGCTTCCGTTGGGCGCGATCGTGACGGAGACGATGGCCGAAGCGCCGGCCTTCAATCCGTGCGGCGTTTGTGGTTCGGCAGGCGTCAGAACCAGCGCGTCCACGTTGGGTTTCGCACAGGGTGCAGCCGCGACTGACGAGCCCGTTACGGCGGGCGTAGAGACGGACTGTGCCGGAGCAAAAGCAAGGGCTGGTGAGAAAGCCTCGAGTGCGAGCGTCAGCAGTACAAAAAGCATAACGGTTCCCCAATAGTGTAGTAGTTGACGGTAAGACCGTGCGGCGCGCTGCCCGCCAGGCGCTCGATGCGCTCGACCAACTCATGGCGCGATCCCAACGCGCTCGGCGTTGCAAGGGGCGCGCGCGTCGTGCAGATGCGCCGTGCAAGCGTTGCTAGAAAGGCGGCATACTCGCCCGCGTCTCCGGTTCTGCGAACTGCCCAGTCGTCGCACGCGGCTTCGCGTTCCAGCGCTAAATTGCGGCCGGCAAAGTAAACCCACGGATTGAAAAATAGGATTGCCTCGATCAATCGCTGGACGAGATTGCCAGGTACGTCGTGTCGCCGAAGGTGCGCGCGCTCGTGCGCAATGATGCGATCCAGGTCGGCGGCCGCGAGCGTTTCGAAGAGATGTCTTGGAATAATGATCGCCGGTTTACGGAAGCCGACGGCGATGGGAATCGCTATGTCGGCCGAAATGAGAACGTCGTCTGCCGTTTGTGAGGGTGTGGCGCCCTTACGTAACCGGCCGATCCGAACTAGGCTCGCGCCGAGCCGACCGAGGCAGACTCCGGCGCCCAAGAGCCAGAGGGCCGGAATCCAGCGCAGTGCCGGAGCGAAGAAAACGGCCGCGCCATGCATCAGCGGTTGCCCCGGAAGGAGCGAAATCTTCCACGTATGCTCCGCAACGGCGGCGTGAGGTTGTACGACGGCGAGCAAAAGCGCCCCCGCATTGGAGAGAACGGTCAACACCGGTACGACGAGCAGCGCGAGCAGCGTCGCGAACCAAACCGCATAGCGAGTCGTCGCATTGCGCTGTGGGACGCAGCGGTTGACGAGAAACGCAATCGCAATGACCGAAGCGCCCTCCCACAAGCCATCGAACAAAACGCGAAGGATCATTTGCTTTTTCTCCTCTGCCGGGCGACCGCGCGCGCAATCTCTGCCAGATCCTCGTCGCTTAATCGCGCGTCGTCGAGCAGCGTGACGGCCAGCGCCCCGGGCGAGTCGCTGAAGAAGCGGCCCAGCAGATTGCCAATAGCCGACTTTGCCGCCTGGCGGCGTTGGACGATCGGGTGGTAGAGAAATGCGCGCCCGTCTTCCTCATGAGCGATGTAGCCCTTTTGTTCGAGGGTTCGCAGCGTGGTGAGGACGGTGCTGTACGTCAGCGGCGGCGGAGCGAGCCCATTGACGACATCGGCGACGGTCGCGTTCCCCTCGCGCCAGAGGACTTCCATGAGCCGTAGCTCGTGGTCGGTAAGTACCGAAGATTTTTTACGCGGCATTTCCGATGCGGGCTTCCCGTGCTATTAGTTTCATAATAGTAGGATAGCCGCTCGGATATCGCCTGTCAACTAGTTTAATAATAGTTGTTGCGGAAGCGGCGCTTAACTGTTCTGCGGATGCGCGACGGCATAGGCCGTCACGGCCGCGTCGACCGCGGCCTTGAGCGACGTCCCCTTGCCGACTTCGCGTTCGAGCGGTGCGCCGAAGCACGTGTAAACGAGCAAGACGAACGTCACGGCCACGTGGTTGTGACCGGCCGGCGTTTCCGTCAGCGTGCCCGCGGCGATCGTATTGTTGCGGTTAGGGCCGCAGATTGCATCCGCCGACTGCGAGGGGGGCGACGTGAGGGCCGTCATCTGCGTAACGAAGCGGTTGTCGAGCGCGAGGTAGAGCTCGCGCAGCGCATTGGTGAGCTCGGCCGGTACGACATATCCCGATGCCGTGACGGGCGCGATGATGATGCCACGCGACGGCTTGACGACCGGAGTGGGCGATGGCCGCGCGCCGCCTTTATGCTTGAAAACCGAATCGACGATGTTCGAGATACCCGAGATCGGAACTTGCGCACCGTTGCTGACGGTCGGCGCGGGGGTGCTTGCCGTTTGCGTTCCGACGTTCTGAGTCTCGCGACCGACGAAGGCCAGAATCTGCGAGCGGGCCAGCAGCGATTGCGAGGCTACGTCTGCGACGCTGGAGACCTGCGCCGTCTGCGAGAACAGAATAACTTCGCTCTCGACGCTCACGACCTGCTCGACGACCGCGGCGGAGTCTCCGACCGGCGTCACGTAGCCGCTGATATAAAAGTCCGCTTTTGCGGCGCGGGCATTGTCGAGAAAACTGGGGCGTTTTATCCCCGCGGGGATCGGCAGGACCGTAATGCCACCTGCCGCCACCATCTCTTGGCCCAGGATCTGCGCGATCGCGGTCCCGATCCGCGGATCTGCGCCGGTTTGCACGTCGAAGGGGTAGACCAGGACCACGGGCTGCGCTTCGAGGGAGGACGGGGTCGGCGAGGGTTGCGGCAAGGGTTGCGGCGACGGCGTCGCGGCGACGACGAAGCCGAGGAGCGAGCACGCGAGAATCAGGCCGGTCATTCGGCGCACGAAGGGTGTTTCAGGCATCAGCCGACGACTCTTCGCGCGAAGGGGCTTGATACCCGGTCGAGAGCGCGATGCTGTACTCCGCGCCAAAGAGAAAGATCGAGCCGATGCAGTAGAACCAGAGGAGCAAGACGAGCGGCGCGGAGAGGGCCCCGTAGATGAGCGTGAAGTCCACGTGCGTCACGTACGCCGCGAAGGCGTATTGCACCGCCGGCCAAGCGACGGCAACCACCGTGGCCCCGCGCAGGGCGAATGCCCAGGAGTTACGGCGATTGGGCAGCCAGCGATAGAGCACGACCGCAACGATGAAGACCAGCGCGATCGAGATCAGGTAGGCCAAAATGTGCGTCACGCGGCGCGGATCGTGAATCCCGGCGACGTGAAACGAAATTGAAAGCACGATCGGCAGCGCGATGGCAATCAATAAGAGTATTCCGGTCACGGGAAGCATGACGAACGACAGCAACAGATTGTGCACGAGCGGCCGCCCTTTGGGGACGGCGAGCGCGCGATCGAGCGCAAAAGCGAGGCCCATGAAAAGATTCTTTCCAGACCAGAGCAGGAACGCGGCGGCGATCAGGCTCGAAATGCCGCGCCCGTAGATGTACGATTGCAGGTTCATAGCGATGTAATCGTGCAGCGTCGGGGCCAGCGTATTGACGAGCCCTAAGGTCCGTCGCTCCGCATCGGGAAAGATCAGAGTCGCGCCGCTCATTGCGAGAACCACGAGTGGAAAGAGCGCAAAAAGGGCGTTGAACGCGATCGATTGCGCGTGAAAGGCGCAACCATCGCGAGAGAAACGAACCAGGGCATCACGAAAAGCGGAGATGAGTCGCCGCATCGCAAGCGGTATATCGTTGGAACGTGCCGCTATTCCCACCGGTTCCGGTAGCGATTCTGGTCGATGGCCGCCCGCTCGCAAGCTACGTACGCGCGTATGTGGCGGATGGACGTGTTTTGGCACCGGTCGCCCCGCTGCTGACGCGATTGGCCGACCGCGTCTGGTACGAAGGCGACACATTGGTCATCCAGCGCGGCGCGCGGCGCGTTCGCGTGCGCTTGGAAAAGACGTTCCCAGAGCAGTTCGATAGTGCGTACGTCGCGGTCGGACCGGTTCTTCGAGCGCTGGGGGCGTCGCTCCGCTGGGAGCCCAAACGCCGCCGTTTGATCGTACGGATCCCGGAGCGAGGCGGTCTTGCAACGCCGACGCCCTTCGATCCGCGGGCGCCGTCCGCTCCCCCGGCGACGGTCTTCACACCCGCGCCGCCGGTGACTCCGCGTCCGATCTGGACCGGCTCGCCGTTGCCCCGGCGGACTCCGCTCCCGCTCCCTCCGCCCGATCGTGGCCTCCGGACGCCCGGCGCCTTCATGCGTTGGCGGCGACGGGTATGCGTGCGCTCGCGACCGGAACCATCCACACGGCATAGCCCATCGGGTCGCGAATGCTCGCAATCATCGCATTGAAGTACTCGATCGCAGATTCTGAGCTGATCGACGTCAACTCGCCGATCGCACCCGCGTATCCGTCGCGCCAAGCCTCGATGATCGTCGCAAACGTGTCGCGCGGGACGCGGATCGTGTCGACCACGACGTAATCGATTGCGATGTGCTCCAAACCGAGCGCGGAGAGTATTCGGAACGTATTTCGGCCGATCGAGAGATCGATATTCATGGCGCGCTCCATGGCGCGCGGCCCCTCGTGCCAAAAGTCTGCCGGGTCGAGCTCGCCACGCGCAAAATGCAGCATCCCGTAATCCTCGACGATAAGGTGCAGGTAGCCTCCGGGCCGAGTCACGCGCGCCAGCTCGGCGATGACGGCACCCGCCTCCGGAATCGAATGAAGCACGTGGCGACAGACGGTCAGATCGAACCTGCCGGTCTGCTCGTCGAGTGCGAAGATGCTTTGATGTTCGAAGGTTAGCCGTGAAGCCAAATCCGCGTAGAGCGACCGCGCCCGCTCCAAGTGATCGTCGAGAATGTCGACGGCCAAAACGCGCGCGTAGGGAAAAAGCGCGGCGATGCGCGATGCGCCCTCACCCGTGCCGCAACCGGCATCGAGAATGGACGCATCGGGCGGCAGAGCGTAGCGCTGCAGCAGCGCGACTTCCTGCGGCCAGATCGCTCGCGCCTGAGCGGCCAGGTTTCGCACCATCGAATCATCGGCCATCTGCCGAGCCTGGGGGTTGCGATCCACTACCGCAATGCTACGGCGCCCAGATCGCGATCGCCCATTCCGCGATCCGAAACGTTACGCAGCAGGGCTTCCATCGCATCGATAACCGGCAAGCGTTCGTGGTGGGCCGTGATCTGCATGAGCGCCGCATCTTTGTGTGCCATATCGATGCTCCAGAACGGATCGTAATCGTTCTCGACGATGCGCTTTCCGCGGCCGCGAATCTGCCCAGTCGGATCGTAGAAGTCGAAGAGCTCGTAGGCTTGTGCTCGAGATACGCTTTGCTCCTCCGCCATCCGCAACGCGTCGTTGATGCCTCCGACGACCGCCAGAATCATGGCATTGCCCATCAGCTTATAGATCGCAGCGAGATCGCTGCGCTCGCCGACGTAACGCAAGTCGCTGCACATCGCCTCTAACGCAAGGCGAAGACGCGCAAAGAGCGACAGGTCACCGGAGGCCATCATCACTCCCCTAGATTCCAGTGCCATCGGCGGTCCCATGAAGACCGGCGCGTGCAGTAGGGAGTACCCCGACTCCTTAAGCCGCTCGACCCGCTGCGCGACTCGTTGCGGCAGCACCGTCGAATGGTCCACGATCGGACAATCCGTCGCAATTCCGGCGAGCGCGGCATCCAACACGGCGTCGACGCTCGCATCGTCGGCCAAGCAAAGGTGAACGCGCCCTGCGCCGGCAGCCGCCTCGACGGGGTCGGTAAACGCGCGAGCGCCGTCCGATTCCAGAGCTTGCGCTCTCGGTGCCGTGCGATTCCAGACGTGCACCGCAATACCGCGGCGCAGCATCGCGCGAACCATCGCCGAGCCGAGCATTCCGGCACCGTAGAAGGCGACGGTCTCCACGCGGCGTTACTCCGCCTTCGGGGCCGGCCGGCGCACGAGCAGATTGAGTGCCGCGACGACGACCGCAGCCGCCAGTGCGTACCAAACCTGCGTGGGATCGGTAAGAAACTGCAAATTGAACGCGTTGTCCAGCGAATAGAGCCCGGTACCCGCGAATGCAACCGCGATTGCACCGGCGATATATACCGCGTTGAGCTCCCAGCCGCCATTGGTCACAAAGAAACCTTTGGTGATATGAACCGCTCCGATCGCGACGAGCATCACGAGAACGATCAACGCCGGGCCGAGCGCACCGCCCAATCCGAGCGCGATCAAGAGACCACCGGCAGTCTCTCCCAAACCAGCCATCAATGCGAACATTTTGCCGGGACGAAAGCCGAGATTTTCGAAGAACCCGCCGGTCCCATCGAGGCCATATCCTCCGAACCAGCCGAAGAGCTTCTGCGTACCGTGGGCCGCTAAGCCGAGCCCAAGGATAAGTCGAACGATTAACAGCGCAATGCTCATGATCTCTTTCTCCCCGGATTTAGCAAAAGCTCACGTTCCGTCCTTACCGACGAGATCTTGGACGAGAACGAATTGGATGCCGAGCGCCTGCAGCCTGGGAATCATCGCTCGTACGGCCTCCAGCGTCGTCGGGCGCGGATGCCCGATCGCGATGGCGCTGCCGGTTCGCAGCGCGATCGCCGCCGCCGCCGAGAGCTGCGCTTCACTGTATGCCACGTCGGCCCGATTATCCAAAAAGACGTCTCGCGCCGCCGTCGGAACCCCCATCGCGCGCGCGGTTGCTTCTCCGACCGACGCGACGTTGGTACGTGAATCGATGAAGAAGAGGCTGCGCTGCGCGAGCACGCCGATTACTGCGTGCATGACGCGCGCATCGGCGGAGGCTTTGCTGCCTTCGTGATTGTTGACGCCGCGTGCGAGGGGCACTTCCGCGAGGTCGCTCTCAACTTGCGCGACGATCTGCGCATCGCTCATCTCGGTGGTGACCTTTCCAGGGCCGGGATTGAGGCCGGAGAGCGTCTCCATCGGAAGATGCAGCATCACACCCTTCCCCGCATCCGACGCTTCCGTCGCGATGACGTTCGTGTATGGGACGTCGGGTAAGACCGAGAGTGTCAATGGTATTTCTAAGGCGACGAAGCCACGCTCGGTTGCAATCCATTGGCCGCAATCGTCGACGATCAGCGCGAGTGCAGCTCCGTGCGGATGGCCGGTAACCAGTGGCGTCGGAGATGCCGTGGGCAACGGTGTCGCGACGGGCGCTGCCGTCGGCGCCACGGTCGGCGTCGGGGCCGCCGGCTCAGCGGACGGCGCAAGCGTATGGAAGACGTAGTGGGTGGCGTGGTGAGGTTTGGGCCGCAACAGCCACCACCCGGCGATGGCTGCGAAAAGGATCAATGCGATCAGCGAAACGAGCGGCCCCATGCGGGAGCCGGAGCGTCGCGAAGCTCTTCTCGGCACCGGCGCTAGTTATTCGTTCAATCCAGGATATGGCCCTCGCCGGGATGTAGCACTGCGTCCTATGCAATTACAGGGAAAGACATTTATCGTTACCGGCGGCAGCTCTGGTCTGGGAGCGGCATGCGTTATGGAGTTCGCGCGGGCCGGCGCAAACATCGTCATCTGCGACGTCAGCGACCGCGGAAACGAACTGGCGCGCGAGATCGGCGCCGCGGTACGTTTCGCGAAAACCGACGTTACCGACGGTGCGCAAGTTCAAAGCGCGGTGGATCTGGCGGCGGAGGCTTTCGGCGCCCTGCACGGCGCGATCAACTGCGCGGGCATCGCTACGGCCGAACGAGTCATCGGCCGCGAGGGTCCACTGCCCTTAGAGCGTTTTTCGAAGGTCATCGCGGTGAACCTGATCGGCACGTTCAACGTCATCCGATTAGCGGCGGCCAAAATGATCGAACGCCCCGTTGAGCCGCTCGAGGATCGCGGCGTTATCATCTGCACCGCATCGGTAGCGGCCTACGACGGGCAGATCGGTCAGGCGGCATATGCAGCGTCGAAAGGCGGCATCGTCGGGCTCACGCTTCCGGTGGCGCGCGAGTTCGCGCAGCATCAGATTCGCGTGATGAGCATCGCGCCGGGAATCTTCGACACGCCGATGCTTGCGGGTTTGCCCGAACCCGCGCGCGAGTCGCTGGGCAAGCAGGTTCCGTTCCCGTCGCGTCTTGGAAAGCCGGCGGAGTATGCGGCGCTGGCGCGGCATATCGCCGAAAACCAGATGCTCAACGGCGAAGTGATACGCCTCGACGGCGCGATCCGAATGGCGCCCCGTTAAGCGGTACGCAGCGTTACCATGAAGGCATTAGTTGCATGCTTGTTTGCTGCGGTGTGCGCGGTGGTTGCGTTGTCTGCGCAGGCCGGCCAAAACGTGCCGCCATGGGGGCACCTTGCTACGTCGCGGCCGCGCGTGACTGCGACGCCGATTCCGCTCCCGTCGCCCGAGCGCTTGCTCTTTCTGATCCGACGGCAGTTCCGATCGCATCGTCCGCCGCCGCCGTACGTCACCTATACGTTGATTCGAAAACAAACGCTCGACGACGGCTATCCCGATCTGCTCGGCAGCTACACCTATCACATCTGGTGCCGTACGTCGGACAAGGCGGCGTTGGGCCGGCGCGTCTATCGCGGCTCGGCTCGCGGGACCCTCGAGTTCCTGCGCGCCTCCTTTAACGAGCCGTGGGACCCGGGGCCTCCGACGGCGGACCTTTTCGAGCCGGCGCCGATCCATCCGCATTCGAACCCGCGGGAGTTCGTGCCGACTCCGGAGCCGACGGGCAGCCTGAGGACGATCGCCAGCGTTACCGCGCTCGGGGAGTTCGACTACCGCGTCACCCGGGTGGCCAACGAAGGCAATCAGATTCACGTGAGTCTGGAAGCTCGCCGCGATCCCGATCGAAATCGTCTGCGCGAGCTCTACGTTGACGCAAAGACTCTCGAGTTGCAAGAAGTCATCGCGACCGATAAGCTTTTCGAAGATGGGGATAACGGCAGGCACGTCTATCCGATGCTCTTTACGATCACGCTGGTGTGGATGCACAACATGCCGATCGTCACGCACATCCACGGCACGCCGACGTACCAGAAAGACGCCGACTACCTCGGGACCGACGCGACCGTCGACTACGATTTCACGGATATCACGTTTCCGAACTCTCTACCGGAATGGTACTTCGATCCGCGCTCGTACGCGCAGCACGTCGACGACGCGCCGTCCTAGGTTCCCTAAACGGGGAAGGGCGGGTTCGCCTTAATCAGCTCCGGGAAGTCCGCTCGCAGTACCTTGAGCTTCGGAAGGTCGTTGAAAACGATGTAGGGATCGTGCGGATTGTGTACCGCAAACTCTTGATGGTAGGCTTCGGCACGGTAGAATCCGCGCAGGGGCGCGACGACCGTCACGATCGGCGACGTAAAGACGTGCGTTTGCTGCAGGTGGGCGATTGTCGCAATGGCCTCCGCGCGCTGCGCGTCGGTGGTGTAGAAAATCTCCGACCGGTACTGCGAGCCTTCGTCGGGACCCTGGCGATTGAGCTCCGTCGGGTCGTGTGCGACCTTGAAGTACACGCTCAGCAGCGTCTTGAATGAAATCTTTGATGGGTCGTAGGTGATCTCGACGGATTCGGCGTGTCCCGTCGTGCCGGTGCTGACGGTTTCGTACTGCGCCGTATTGGCGCTGCCGCCTGCATAGCCCGCTACGACGCGGTCGATGCCTTTGAGTTCTTCGAAGACGAGCTGCATGCCCCAGAAGCAGCCACCGGCAAGGACCACTCGCTCGGTGCCCCCGGGTGGCATGTCGGCCGTAGCGACGGCGGGCGCCGTTGCTGCGCCGATGCCGAGGGCAAGAAAGAGAGCGATAGCGTTACGAATTTTCACATTCTCTATAACGCCTCCGGAGCGCAATTGGATGACCCACCTAGCGCATGTGGTCGTCGAGCCAGTCCAGCCAGAGCCGCGTGAGCTCGGCGGTCTGCCGGGGACCGTCGGGGCCGTGCGTCGTTGCCGGAAAGACCGCGAAGCGAACGGGAATGTGATTATCGACCAGTGCGTGGTAGAGGGCGTACGATTGTGCGATCGGTACGACGGGATCCAACGTCGTTCCCCAGATGAGCGTCGGCGTCGTAATTTGCGCGTAATACGTGATCGGCGAGTTTTCGCGGTAGATCCGCTCGCCGTCGCCGCTGTAGGGCGACGTCCCTAAGGGATATCGATCCTGCACGTTGGACGTCGAGAGATTGTACTCATCAAACTCGCTATTGACCGCGGCACCCGAGATGGCGGCGCGCCAGTTGTGGTAGTGCCCGATCAGCCACGACGTGAGCTCGCCGCCGTAGGACCAGCCGCAGACGGCGACACGCGACGCGTCGACGTTCGGGCGGCGTTCGAGCGCCACTAAGCCGGACATGATGTCGGCGCTCGGGCCAACGACCGTATCGTGCACGATTGCCGTCATGTATGCGTTTCCGAGATTATCGCTGCCGCGGTAGTTGGGCTGAAAAACGACGTAGCCGCGCGCGGCGATCGTCTGGGCGAGCGGCCACTGCTCCCAAACGAAGTCGCGCGCATTCGAGAGCCCCGGTCCCCCATGGATGAGCACGACGATAGGATACTTTCTCCCTTTGTCATCCTGAGCTGTGTCGAAGGAGGGTGGTTCGGTGACGACGCCGTCTTCGGCGAAATTATCTGGGCCGGTCCAGCGAAGCTCGCTCATGTGACCGAGCCGCAATCCCGTCAGGAAATCGTTGACGTGCGTCAACCGCAGTGGCTTCGTCGAGGCGGGCGCGAGCACGTACAGCTCGCGCGCGGTTGCCGACGTCGTCGCGATGAAGGCGATCGTACCGTCTCGCGCGATGGCGGCCGCGCTTCCGGCATCGAACGTCGAGCTCGAGTATGGATCGCAGACCGGATGGAGATCGGCGAGCGGCACGGGCTGCACGGCTCCCGTCAAATCGGCTGTCCAAAAGAGGGTCTGCGTTCCGTCGCTGGCGCAGAGCAGCAGCCGCTTCGAATCGGGGAACCAGAGCGATGCGGCGATATTCCGATCCAACGTGGGCGCGATCGCAACGTCGTGCCCGCCTCCGATGAGGCGCACGGTGTTTTCCGCATTGAAATCACCCCCCAGCGGATACCAGTATGCCAAGTGCGACCCATCGGGCGCGTACGACGGACTGAGCTCGAATTCGGAGCGAGCGGTCAGCTTGTGCATCGCCGCGCTCGCAACGTCGACCTGCCAGAGCGTCGAGTACTCGTCGTCTCCGCTAAACGTATTGTTCACTCGTGTGAACGTAATCGAGCGGCCGTCGGACATCCACGCAAACTGCGGTGAGAAGATTCCGCCGGGATCGGTCGGCGCGATCGTCCAAGAGCCGCTCGTTATTCGCCGTGCCTTCCCGCCTCTCGCCGAAACGATCCATAGATGCTCCGGCGGCGTCAAGGATGTCGCCGTATAGTCGTTGTCGCCCGCAAAGAAGAAGTGCGCGGTGCTCGGCGGATCGGCGGCGACAAAAGCGATCTCGCGCCCGTCCGGACTCCACGCAGCATCGCTGACGTCGCCTTTGGCGTGCGAGAGCTGCACGCTCGCGCCGCCTTCGCGGACGAACAGCTGGAGCGGCAGGCTCTCGGAGGGTCGCGCGAGATAGGCGAGGCGCGAACCGTCGGGCGACCATCGGGGGACCGCTGCGTCGCGCCGAGAGGCCACC
This sequence comes from Candidatus Cybelea septentrionalis, assembly GCA_003158175.1. GTDB lineage: Bacteria > Vulcanimicrobiota > Vulcanimicrobiia > Vulcanimicrobiales > Vulcanimicrobiaceae > Cybelea > Cybelea septentrionalis. The sequence continues at coordinate 3,033 of PMHJ01000012.1, read as the reverse complement.
ACTTGCATTCGTGCGGTCCTCACGTCGACGACCGCGAGGGCGTTGTCGTAGGCATCGCGTGACCGATCTTGGGTGACGACGACCAACGCGACGTGTCGCGCATCCGGAGAGATCGCCGGCTCCTCGAGATCGACGATCCGGGCCATGTCATCGAGGCTCAGCGGCAGTGGCGCTGCGGACCCTGGACCCGCCGCAGCGAAGACGAGCGAAACCGCCAGAAAAATGCTGTGCATCCTTTACCTTTACCGAGCGGTTGATCTTTAGATGCGCGACGATTTCCATCCGCTCGTTCGCGAATGGTTCGACACGAGTTTTTCTGCCGCGACGGAGCCCCAAGTTCTCGGCTGGCCGGCAATTCGAGCCGGCGAGGACGTCCTGATCTCCGCTCCGACCGGCTCCGGAAAGACGCTTGCGGCCTTTACCCTCTGCCTAGACGACCTCGTCCGCCGCTCGACCGAGGGCACGCTGCCGGAGCAGACGCTGGTCGTGTACGTCTCGCCGCTCAAGGCCCTGACCAACGACGTCCGCGAGAACCTAGAGAAACCGCTCGCCGCGCTGACCGCCCTCGCTCAAGCGCGGGGCCTGCCGATGGCGCCGATTCGCACCGCCGTGCGTACCGGCGACACGACCGCCACCCAGCGCCAAAGCATGCTGCGAAAGCCGCCGCACGTGCTCGTAACCACGCCTGAGTCGCTTTACATACTACTGACGGCCGAGAAGTCGCGTGCGCTCTTCGCAAGCGTTGCCACGGTCATCGTCGACGAGATTCATGCGATGGCGGCGGACAAGCGCGGTTCGCATCTGGCGCTCACGCTCGCGCGTTTGGATTACCTGGTCGCACAGGCGAGCGGGCGAAAACCTCAACGCATCGGGCTTTCGGCCACCGTGCGTCCGTTGGAGCGCGTCGCGCAGTTCTTGAGCGAGAACGCGACGATCGTCAACGTTGGGCACCGTCGCGAAATGGAGCTCTCGGTGGAGGTTCCCAGCGACGAGCTCGGGCCCGTCGCGAGCAAAGAGATGTGGGGCGAGATTTACGATCGGGTCGCCGGCGAGATTGGCAAGCATAAGACGACGCTGGTTTTCGTTGGAACGCGCCGCATGAGCGAGCGTGTCGCGTTCGCGCTCAACGAGCGGCTAGGAGAAGGCTTCGCCATGCCGCATCACGGCAGTCTGGCGCGCGAGCTGCGCTTCGACGTCGAACGCCGTCTGAGAAGCGGCGAGCTGCGAGTGGTGGTAGCGACGGCCTCACTCGAGCTGGGCATCGATATCGGTTCGGTCGATCTCGTCGTGCAACTGGGGTCGCCGCGTGCGATTGCCGTTGCGTTGCAGCGCATCGGGCGCTCGGGGCACTGGGTCGGAGCCAAGCCCAAGGGAATCTTCTACGTGACGACGCGAGACGAGTTGCTCGAGTGCGCGGCGCTGGTGCGCGCGATTCGCGGCGGTTCGCTCGATGCGCTCGAGATTCCGACGGCGCCGCTGGACATTCTCGCGCAGCAGATCGTCGCGGCCTGCGCGCAGCACGAATGGGAAGTGGAAACGCTCTATGCGATCGTTCGCACGGCCTATCCGTACCGCAACCTCGAGCGCAAGGATTTCGAAGCCGTTCTCTCCATGCTGGCAGACGGCATCGCGACGTCGCGCGGGCGCACCGGGACGTATCTGCACTACGATCGCGTGAACGGTCGTCTTCGTGCGCGCCGGGGTGCGCGATTGGCGGCGATCACCAGCGGCGGCGCGATTCCCGAGACGGCCAACTACAGCGTCATCCTGGAGCCGGACGGCCACGTCATCGGCTCGCTCGACGAAGACTTCGCGATCGAGAGCATGGCCGGCGATATCTTTCTTCTCGGCACCAACTCTTGGAAGATCCGGCGCGTGGAAGCCGGCGTGGTCCGCGTGGAGGACGCGCACGGTGCGCCGCCATCCATTCCGTTCTGGAACGGCGAGGGGCGCGGCCGCACCATCGAGCTCTCGCGCGAGGTTTGCGCCGTGCGCATCGCGATCGACGAGCGCGACGACGCAAACGCGATCGCGTGGCTCGAGCGGGAAAGTGCGCTCGACCGCGCGGGCGCCGAGCAGGCAGTCGCGTACGTGCGCGCCGGCAAGAAGATTCTCGGCGTCGTCCCGACGGATCGCACGCTGGTCGCGGAGCGCTTCTTCGACGAAGGCGGCGGCATGCAGTTGATCCTGCACACGCCCTTCGGAGCGCGCATCAACCGCGCGTGGGGTTTGGCGCTGCGCAAACGTTTCTGCCGTTCGTTCAACCTCGAGCTGCAGGCTGCCGCGACCGACAATGGGATCGTGCTCTCCCTGACGGACCAGCACGCGTTTCCGCTCGACGTGGTCTTCGAGTTCGTGAAGTCGGCGAGCGCCGAGCAGACGCTCACGCAGGCGCTACTTCCCGCCCCGGTGTTCGCGGCGCGCTGGCGTTGGAACGCGACGCGAGCCCTTGCGATTTTACGCTTCAGCGGCGGGCGCAAGGTGCCGCCGCAGTTGATGCGGATGCGCGCCGACGATTTGGTGGCTGCGGTCTTCCCCGATCAAGCCGCTTGTCCCGAGAATCTCACCGGCCCGATCAAGATTCCCGATCACGTCTTGGTGCGCGAAACGCTTTCGAACTGTCTGCACGAAGCGATGGATCTCGACGGCTTTCTCGAGATTCTGCGCGAGATCGAGAACGGCACGCTAACAACGGTCGCCATCGACACGCCGGAGCCGTCCGTCTTTTGCCACGAAATCCTCAACGCCAATCCGTACGCCTTTCTCGACGACGCGCCTCTGGAAGAGCGACGGACGCGAGCCGTGCAACTGCGCCGAACGACACGCGACGACGTGGATGGTGCCGGGATCTTGGATCCGGCCGCAATCGCACAGGTGGCGGCCGAATCGTGGCCCGTCGTGCGCGATGCCGACGAGCTGCACGACGCGCTAACCACGTTGATCGTCGTGCCGCCGGTCGCGCAATGGACGCACTGGTTCGAAGAGCTCGTCTCCCAACGACGCGCCAACCTTGTCACCGTGAGCCCACCTCCT
>PMHJ01000044.1 GCA_003158175.1 Candidatus Cybelea septentrionalis | reverse complement strand
ACGCGATCAACGCGATGCCCGTCCAACCAACCTTCGTCGTGCATACCGGCGACGTCACCCATCTTTCTAAGCCCGCACAGTTCGACACGGCGAAACAAATACTCGGGACGCTCAAGGCTCCGCTCGTCGTTCTTCCCGGCGAGCACGACGTCATCGGGACGTCGGGGGCATTCTTTGCAGCCTTCGGCAAAGGCGACGCTCCGAAGGGCTGGTCGTCCTGGGATCAAGGCGGGGTGCACTTTCTCTCGCTCGTCAACGTCTTCAACTTCGAGATCGACGGAAAGCTTGGCACCGAACAGCTCGATTTCGTCGAGAAGGATCTCGCGGCGCAGAGAAGCTCGACCCCGATCGTCGTCTTCGCGCACGTTCCGCTCTACGCGCTTTTTCCACCGTGGGGTTGGACAACGGAGGACGGGTCGCGCGTCTTAGCGGCGCTACGCCGTTTCAACGCGGTAACGGTGCTCAACGGACACATCCATCAGATCGTCCAGCATACCGACGGCAACATCCGGTTCGCCACCGCCGCTTCCACCGCGTATCCGCAGCCGGCACCTGGCACGGCGGACAAACCTGGCCCGCTTCAAGTACCGCAGAGCCGTTTATTGAGCGTGCTGGGCTACCGCAGTGTGGAAATCGTGCGCAATGGTGCAACAATCACCGACCACTCGTTACAAATGTAGCGCTTACACTTTCTTAATTACATCAACTTATCATTGTAAGAGCACACACCAACATCACTTAAAGGAGACTTGAGATGAAACCACCTCACAATATTGGAGCCGTTTGCATAGCCATGACGCTTGCAGCGTGCTCCGGCGGCCAGAGCGGTTCGATAGCGAACCCCGTTCCGGCGGTGGGCGCGCCGCAGATCCAACACCTCGCCGGTGCCCACAGGGCGACTACTTCGCTTATTCTCGTCGCAAACGAAAACACGGGCTTGGGCGGCTCGATTCGGGAATATGCCGAAAGCGCCAACGGAAACGCTGCGCCGAGCACCGTCATCAGTCACATTAACGGACCCTACGCCATCGCCTTCAGTTCAACTGAAGGCATCGGCATTGCAAACGGCAACATCGCGTCGGGCGGCCAGGCCGCGCTCCAAACGTTCGGGGTGGCCGGCGATTTGTTGACCGGGATCTCGTGCTTCCCCAAACCCGGTCAGACGAACGCCGTGGCGTTCGATAGCAAGGGGCAGCTCTTCGTTTCCGCGTTCTTACCAGAGGGCGGCCGCGCCGTCGAGGTATTCGCGCCTGGAGAAAACGGTTGCGTTAAACCAAAGCGTACGATCTCCGACGCGGGCGGTCTGGCCATCGACAGCAACAACCTTCTCTACGTGGCGAATTCGAAGACGGCAACGATCGATATCTTTCCGGCGGGATCTTCCACGATGCAGGCGCAGATCGGCGGAAGCAACACCGGGCTGGGAGCTCCCGGCACGTCCGCCCTGCCTCTCGACACGGTCGCCGTTGACGCTTCGCGCAACGTCTACGTCTTCGATACTAAGACGGCGACGATCAGCGAGTTCGCTGCTGGAGCGACTGGCAACGTCGCGCCGATCCGCACCATTTCCGGTTCGAACACCGGACTGAGCGGAGGGAACGGGTTCAGCTTTGGGCTAGCAGTTAGTAAGACGAACGGTGAGATATTCGTTTCTAACCCGGGCTCGAACGCGATCCTTGGATTTGCAGCGACTGCAAGCGGCAACGTTGCGCCGATCCAGACGATTGCCGGCAGCGCCACGGGACTTGCCGACCCACTGGGCCTCGCGCTCACGTAGAAGGTTCAAGTCGACGGAAGGGTGTTAGGGGCGCTCGTGCGGCGGACGCCCTCCTTGCCCCGGTCCGGAATCCCCATGGCCGGAACCGCCCCCGCGGGGGCCGCCGCCTTGCAGCGAACCGCGGAACCCGCCTTGCGGCGAACCGTGGAAGCTACCTTGCGAGCCGTGATATGCTGGCGCGCTCGTGGTACCGCGACGAGCGGGTTGCTCGTGCGACGACGCCGAGCTTATGGCGCCGCGATTTGCGACTTGCGCGTGAGTTACGGCAGCATTTGCCACGCGCACGCGGCTCATCGCCTGCCCTCGCGCCACGTTTTGATCGTGAGGCGTAAGCGCTTTGAAGCCTGGCTGACCGCGTAGAGTGCCGCTCGCCTTCTGCACTGCGGTGACTGGGGGCTTGCCACGATTAAACGCCACGAGGTTGTTGCGATTCGTGCCGGCCACAGCGGCGTGCTTCGTTTGCACTTGCGTAGCACCAAAACGTCTTTCACGAGCCGCAACGATCTGGCCGTGGGTCGGCCTTGCCGATATTCCGCCGTGACCGCCGTTATAGCTTACGCGACCGTGTGTGACGAAATGATCGTCGATTACGCTCCGGTTAGAGTACACGTTATGGATGACGGTACGATTCACGTTCGTGACGGCTGTATTGTAATTAAACGCTCCGCCGGCCCAAAAGCCGCCGACGAAGCCGATGCCGAAATAGCCGAAACCATAATTGATTCCACCATAGAAACCGACGCTCGGGCCCCAGTAACCTTGGTTCCATACATAGCCTGTGTCTGCGTAGCCCCAATAACCCGGCGTCCAATAGAGGCCGACAACAGGCGCAGCGATCCAGACGCCCGGAACCCAATAATATCCATACGAATTCCATGCCCAGTAACCGGGATTCCACATATAGTTTGGTCCGGGCGCCGGCGGCTGCTCCTGGTATTCGGGAAGGGCAGGAGGCGGCACGCTTACGGCCGCGCTGACGCACGGGTCGAACTGCGCGCCCGAGACCGAGGGTACGGCTGCCATGACTATCGCAAAGAGTATCGCGGAAACTGCTCCGTAGGTTTTCATGCGCCCTCCACGCCTGCGACGAATCGCAAAGGCGCGGCATATTTTCCCCGCCGACGACTCCGGATAACTGATTTTTCGGAAGTTTTAATGGAAGAAAAGTGAGTAGGCGAACGCTTGAGGCAGCACAAAGCGCCAAGTCTGCGACTCCGCTGCCGCCGCTTCTCAAGGCTCGAGCACGACTTTGATATAGCCGTCGCTACGCTCGTCAAACTTTGCAAATGCGTCCGCGGCATCGCGAAGCGGCAGCCGATGTGAGACGATAGCGCTGGGCTTGATCCGTCCGCGGACGATCGAGTCGCGTAAGTGGCCGTTGTAGCGTTTGTCGTCGTCTCGGCCCATACCGATCGTCACGCCCTTCTTAAAAAGCGTACCCCAGGGGATGAGATACTCGCCACGCTGCGCCGCCTCGTCTCTCGCGCGTGAATCGCTGTCGAGAAAGACCCCGATAATACCCAAACGGCCCTTCGGAGCGACGATCCGGGCAAGATCGTCGATGACCGCCGTCGACTTTTCCACGGAGTAATCGTGCGGATCTCGCGCCTGAAATCCAATCGCATCGATACAGACGGTCGCGCCTAGGTTCGCCTCTTCACCCCGCCACGCGACCCCGGTTCGCTCGCGTGCGAGCTGCTCGAGGATACAATCGGCCGCATTGCCTTCGCGCATGTCGATCGGTACGGCACCAAGCTCCCCGGCCTTATCGAGGCGCTCCGGAATGGCATCGACGACGAACACCTGGGCTGCGCCCCGCATGTACGCGCACATCGTTGCAAGCAGTCCGATCGCCCCCGCGCCGTAGATCACAACGATGTCGCCTTCGCGCACTCGAGTAAGCTCCGTCGCGTGAAAAGCGGTAGGCAACGCGTCGGCGAGCAAGACGAAGTCATGCTCCCACGAATCGCCGGGCTCGCCGGGCAGCCGCAAGCAATTCGCATCTCCAAACGGGACACGCAAGAGCTCAGTTTGTGCGCCGGTGTAACCGCCCATCCCGGGGTATCCGTACGCGGCGCCTGCTTTACCTGGATTGGTCGTGAGGCACTGCGCCCAATAGCCGTGTACGCAGTTGGGGCAGAAACCACAGCAAATATGCGTCGGGACGGTAACGCGGTCGCCGACCCGTACGTTCACGAGGTCGCTGCCAACACGCTCGACGACGCCAAGCGGTTCATGACCGATCACCATCCGTTCGCCGCCACCGAGGCGTCCTTCGTAGATATGCAGGTCGGTGCCGCAAATTGCCGTGGATGACAGCCGGAGAAGCACGTCGGTAGTAGCCTGGAGTTGCGGCTCGGCGACCTCTTCAATGCTAATCTGTCGGGGATTCGTGAGTACCACTGCCTCCATCAAATCTCTCCCTTGCTTTTGGTTTCAAAGTCCGCTCTGCGCGACCCCGCAATCCTACTCCTTCGGCCCCGTTGCAACAGGGAGACGCAGGTATTCAGAACGCGCATAAAATATGCACCATTCACACCCTAACAAGGAGGCCAACATGGGCACGAGCGATCTGAACGCTACAGTCGAGATCAGGAGTGGTTTGCAGAAGGAACCTTGGACTTGGGCCCAAGCCGCCACACTCAGTTTAGACGAAAAAGGCTTTCGCGATCCGGAGGGACTCGGCCGCGCCGGAACCGAGCCTGGGATCCTCGACATTTCGCGAGTCACCCAAATGCTGCTGAGCTCGTTCGACCGCGACGACCTGTGCGCCGTGCTCGATCACCTCGTACGCCTCCGAGAAACGCTGAAACCTTAGTCCTCTATGCGCCGTCGACCATTGCCAAAAATAGCCACTCTCGGGTACCGTTGAACCAGCAGGCTTTGCTTAGGAGACGTTATGGAGTTGTACAGTGATTCGGCTCGGTGATCATGTTTTCGTGAAGGGCGAGGACGAGGAAGCGATCGTCACCGCCGTGCATCCCGACTCGCAGGTAGAAATCGAGTTCCTTCACGCATCGGAGGAAGGGCGGCGGCGCGGGCGCTACGCCGCCGAGGCGCTCGAGAAAATCTCGCGGAACCCTTAACTTCCTAGGTAGCTTTTTGATGCGGCGTACCCAAATACGGGAACTCGCTTAGTACATCCGTGTGTGGTTTTAGGCCGTCCGGAGGGATGTCTCCCTTGGATAGAAAGGCGAGGCGGTCGTTGATGACGTCGTCAGTGAATATACGCCCGTTGGGATACGCCGCAGGCTTCGACGGGTCGTAGCTCAGCATATCCGGCAGTAGACCGTGCGCGTCGATCGCTGCGAGTGCCTCTTCCCGCGTGTAATTACCGGTATGTCCCATTAAATGAACGAACAGATCGGTCCACCGCGCCCGATCGCTTACAGGTTCGCTGGCATTATATTCCAGTTTCGTGTCGTCGGTGTTGAAGAAGCTGCTAACCGATGGATGGCCCGCGCGATCGACGTGAAGGAGCACACCGTCCTTGCCCCGGACGCTGCAGCGCCCCCAGATACGGACGGCGGGGCTCCCACCGAGTTCGCGCGTTGGAAGCTCCAGCGCCATTGAGAATATATTTGCTTCGGTGTTCGAATCCTTACCGGTCCAGGGCGATTTACCGCCTAAATGGGGCGCCGTGAAATTTCTTCCGCCGCTAGTATCGAAGAGATTCTTTATGCCGTCGTAGTCAAAAAAGAAAGCGTCGCTGCGAACGCCCGAAAAAAACGTATAGCCGCCCGATTTCACGATATTGGGAGTTGCGCCAAAGGACACGTCGACGTCGGCAAAGATCTTGGCCCCCACAGCCTCGATCGAGCGAGCGTCGTCGCCCGTTGCCATGAAGACGTCCACGGTCTGCTTACCGTTTTCTGGTTTCGAAAAAACGAAGCTGAACGCGATGTCGTTCAGAAGATCCCCGTCGTTATCTATGGCGAGTCGATAGATGGCATCGGGATGGAGCGCGTCGGCCGAGGGATTCGCATTGAGGATAAGCACGGTCCTCGTCGGATCCGTGGGCGACACAAAGGCGTAGAGGTCGCACAGATCGAGTCTTTGGTCTCCGAGCGGGGGCCCTAGGCTCAGACCGGTAAAATGATTCGACATTTATCTAGCTCCTTTAAAATTTCAAGAGTGCGCCTCTTATGCGCCGAAAGACCCTAAGCCTGTTCCGGGGAACGTCTAGGTCTGGCCCGTCGATTCATCAAGCAGCCCGAGAACGGCATCCATCGCCGGATCGTCGCCGGCGATGTACTGCGCGAAAGTTCGCGGGGTGTAGAGGTCGGGTGCTATCGACCATCGAGCGTCGTATGGCCATCCGCTCTCCCAGTAGACGTGCGAGAAGTTTACGGCAATCTTGCTGTACGGCAGCGTAAAGAACGTTTCATCGCCGGGCGAATTCGGCTTTCCGCCGGTCGGCTCTCCTACGAAAAGCGCGTGCGTGTCGCGTTGGAGATAGGCTGCCGCGTTGACCCCTGCAGAAAACGTGCGCGGTCCGATAATGATAAAGAGATGGCCTGGGCGATTCACCGCCGCATTCGCTACCATTCGCAATAGCGGCTGAGTTAAGAACGTGTCGCCACCGTTGTTCCACCGCATATCGATGACGAGCTTGTCGACGTCGTGCGAAGCTAGGAAGCTACCTAGCCGCGCCGTGAAGGCAGCCAGACTCTCTGCGGAGGCGTTGACGATTTTGTTATATTGGAAGTACACGACCTTCTCGGAGGGATCGTACCTAAACCAGTAAGGTTCGTTCGTACGCGTTAGATACGATGGCGGCGACTTCGCCAACACTTCGTAGAGGTTGATCCAACCCTGTGGACTCGGTAAATCGTTCCAGATGTCTGGGTGATCCAGGGTCGTGCGGACCGAGACATCGCTTAACTCCCCGTCGAGGGTCCTCACGTGGAGGCTAACGCGATCGTCAAATGTCGTCATACCCAAGGCATGCAGAAACGGAATGGCACGCAAGCGGTACGGCTCGACCGCGCTCAGCCAGTAATCGTTGTCTCGGCTGATGTAGGGTGCAGCCATCGTCATTATCCCGGCGATACCGTGGTTGTCCATTTCGAGCACTTGAGCTCCTAAGAGCTTGCGATACGTAGGATCGACGGCCGTGACGAACAGGCCCTCCTGGAAACGTTCGAACTTCAAGGGCAACGTCCGAGCGTATTCTAAGCGCGGTCCTCCCGCGAGTTCGGTGTGCCCGTCGCCCAAGCTCTGAAGCAAGCGCATCATGGCAAGTTCGATCTCGACATCGGACATCGAGGGGATATCGCGATCCAAGTGCCGCACCTGGGCGTCGAACTCCGGCTCCGTATAGATGGCGTTCGACACGAGCCGGTCGCCGGTCTCGGTACGAAACGGATGATAAGCCTTGGCTTTCGCCCATCGCGCGAGAAACGCGAGATCGTAGCGCCAGCCTTGCGAGCGTGTCATACGCGTTGCGTCCACGATGCCAAGAAGATCGTTGAAACCGGGCTGGCTGCGCAGCGCACTCAAAGCATCGTCGCTGCGCGCGTCCTCCAAATTAGCGTAGCCCCATTGCATTGCCTGCCGCAGCCACCGCATTCCCGAGGCGGCATCGCCGGCCTTCGCGTAGGCCCGCGCGAGAAAGTACGCGATGGCGGCGGGTTGGTCTTGGCGGAGCTGGAGCGCCATCTCGTATGCTGGGATCGATTCCCGATACTCACCGGCCAGGTAATGGGCAGCCGCCAAGCTTCGCCAATAATCGGGGTTTACCGGATTATCCCGGACGACGACTTCGTAGTGGAGCGCCGCCGCATGGTAATCTTGGCGATCGTATGCCTTCTGAGCCGACACCAACGTGGAAGTGAAACTCGCGCTCGGACGCGTGGCCGCCGTCGTCATCGCGACAAGTGCCACGGTCAAGGCGACTCGGGCCGTACGCGCCGGCGAGCTAGCAAAGCGCACCATCGAACCTCCTTCGGTCGTCGCTCCACCTACGGGCCGACGCCGAAGATGTTTCGCTCAGCCTTAGAAGGGCGTGATCGCGGCTCGGATGGCGGCCGTGAGATCGATACTTCCTTTCGGGCGCGAGTCGGCTATCAGGATTTTCGTCAGGTGGCGCGTGCGGGCGAGCCGATTTGCAATCCGCTCGATCTGCGCCACGATCGAGCGATACAGCTTGCGGCGATCGACGTTCAGCCTTTGGATCTGCGCGGCCGTCGCCGCGCGCGACCGCTGGTCGACGTCGCTGAGCTCGCCGAAACGACGCGATAGGTCGACGCCCGCAGCGCCGAAGCCTTCGGCGATCGCCTGCGCGTCGGCCGCGGAACGATAGCTGGAGCGAAAGAGCGCGAGTTGCGAGGGAACGTCCGGAAGGGCCGCCGCCGCGTTCGATTCGGCTTGGAGCGAGCGCAAACGTATCGCGTCGTTCGCGGCGCCTTTGGCACGAAACTGCGCCGCCATCTGCGCGTTGGCAGTCGCGCCCTCTTCCAGCAACTGACGCCGATAGTTCCCCAGAAGGGCTGTATCCCAGCGCCGCCCGGCGGCGAGCGCATCCCCTTCGCGCTCATTAAGGGCAACGAGCCGCGATTCCAACGCCTTGCGCGTCGCGGCGTCGAGATGAAGCTCGCTGAGCTTGAGTCGGAGGAGGAGGCGTTGCGGCGCGTCCCGTCGCGCCAGATCGTACGCAAGCATCAGCTCCTGCTCGCGCAGCTGCTGACGGCGAGCGAGCAATGCTCGGCCGGTCCGCTGGGCCGTTGCGCGCTCGAATGCACTTAGGCTCGCGGTGACTTCGCGATCGAGCTCGCCGCTATAGTGCAAGGCCGCGCTCTCGCTCGCGCCGCGCAAAGCGACGATCGTTGAGAGCGCCGCATTCTCTTGCAGCAAATCCGGAGGCGTATCTCGGGCCGCGATTGCTTGCGCGCGTAATCGAGCGGCGCCGAAACGATTGCGCAGTGACGCGGCGCCGCTCCGCGACCGGCCGGCTGGGTCGTCGAGACCGGGCACCGTTTGCGTGCTGCGCAGAGCGGCTATCTCACGATCGTACGCTGCCAGTACGCCGTGCAATGGATGGGCGGCGATCAGTTGCGGTAGGTCGGCGAAGCCGACCGGCGCCCCGGGCGCGCCGCCGGTCAGCAGCACCGCGAGGAGAATCCACGCCGAAGAACGCTGCGGCCTGTGCGTCACGGAAACTTTCTTAGGAACGAAAAGCTAACACCGTTCGTCCCGGTCGGCGGCGGGAGCTGCGTCATCGGGTTGAGATTCAGCACGCCCGTTCCGACGAGTTGCGGCTGTTGTAAGACGAAGAGCGTGGGGCCGCTCGTCGTGTACCAAGTCCCGCGCAGGCCGGTGCCGACGCTTGGATTGACCTCGAGGGTCACACTCTGCGTACTCGGATATCCGAAGGTCTGCGCAAAGATGGCGTTCACGTTTTTTCCGAACGCTTTGACGGCGTTGATACCCAGTCCGGTTTGAAGGTCGCTCGTGATTTGCACGTTCGTAAAGCCTAGCGAACTCGCAAGCGAGGCCGAGAGCGGCTGCAACAGGTTGCGCGTAAAGAGCGTATTGACTTGCCCGAGCGCGTACTGCGTCGCGGCCGAGCCCGCCGAAAATCCCTGACCGCCAGTAGAGTTCACTCCGCGAACGGCGCCGAACTGCTGCGCGCCGACGAGCAACCCGAGGATTTGCTCGCGGCTATACGACGGATCCGAGGCGAGCGCGAGATCCATACTAGTGACCGGACCCGTTACGTGCAGACGAATCGCGGTTGCCGGATTCGAAACGAAGGTCGTCGCAACCGCGTCAACGTCCGGAACGACCCCGCTGGACGGCTGGAAAGTCACGGTCCCGCTCTCGAGATTGAAGCTGCGATAGAAGTTGATCGACCCGCCGGTCGAAGCGAAGCTGCCCGCCAGGGCCGGCGCGTCGAGCGTTCCGCCGAGCGTCGCCTCTCCGGTCGCGCCGATATCGACGTTGGCGCTCTGAATGCGAACGTTCTTCCCCGCGGTGATCTGCAGGCTTGCAAAGGCAAGATTCGGCAAAGCCGGACGCTCGTTGACGCCGCCTTTTTGATTGAGAAACGTATTGAGCGGAATGCGCGCGTTCGCGACGGAGACCTCGCCGCTCACCTGCGGTGCGCCGGCGCTTCCGCGTTCGGCGGCGACGCTGGCATTGAGCTCGCCCGCAAAATAGTCGGGGATGTCGAGGCGCACGTTTTCCGCACGAGCCTGCATGTTAAAAGTCGAGCTCGCCGGTTCTCGGAAGTTCGCGAGCGCCGCCGTTCCCTGCGCATTGAGCGAGCCGCCGCCGACGGTTGCGCGCGCTTGCAGCGTCGCGCGGTTATCACGCAGAGCCAGTTCGGCGCCGATACCGCTGATTGGCAACTTCTCCATCGGCCCGACAAACGTACCGTCGCGCAGCGCGAGCGAACCGTCGATCTGCGGCACATCGAACGTGCCGCCGGCAGCGACGCTGCCGTCGATACGGCCGGTCATCTGCGTCGCCTTCGGCAGTAGTGGGAGGAAGTTCGAGAGCTCGACGCCATCGGCGGTCAGCGATGCTTTTATCGGACCCCTGCCGACGGAGATCTCCGAAGTACTGAAAAGAAGCGGGAGTTCCGCGGTGAGGAGTGCCTTGCCGCGCGCAAAGTCGAGTTCGCCGTTGCGCACCATGACGAAGCGCTGGTTTGCATCGATTTCACCGTAGACGCGCGGGATCATCAGGTTGCCGCGCTGCAGCGATTGCAGCGTCAACATATTTTGCAGTTGCGGGTGGGCACGCGTACCGCTTACCCGCAAGATCGAATCGAGCGTTCCGCTCAATGCGAAGTTTTTACCGAAAGCTTCGTTGAGGAACGTGCCGATATTCGGGCTGGTGACATGCGCGGCAAGCGCGAGCGCATCGGTTTCGCGCAAGCCGAACGTGCCCGACGCGACCGTCCGCAGCGAGGGCAGCTCCAGAGTCGCGGACGCAATCGTCCCGCGCCCGTGCGCAGCCGACGCGCTCACCTCGAATTGCGCGACCGGCAAACGCCCGACGGTTCCCCCAGAGACGGCGGCGCGCAGGCTCATCGTGACGTCGGGATATCGTCCCGAAATGCTCGTTTGGGCGTTGAGGTGCCCCGTTACCGGCACGCTGTAACCGAGCATCGGCAGCCAAGTGCCAAGATCGATCTCGCTCGCCGTCGCGCGCATATCGATCGCCTTCGCTGCGGGCGCTACGTTTCCGGAGGCGCGTGCGTTTCCGGCCGGCCCGGCGAAACTCAACGTCGTCGTGATCGAGCCGCCGCTGCGCCGCCAATTCGCTGCGACGTTGCCAAAAGCGATCTGGTGAAAGCGCGCGCCCGCAAAGGACGCATCGCCGCTGCTCGAGATGATTTGCATTCCACGCATCCTTGCGGCGAGCGCCAGATGCCCGATTCCCGCAAAGGTATCGCCTCGGTCAAAGAGATCGTTGAAATCGGCGAGGTCGGCTTGCGGCGCGCGGACGTCGACGTTCGCGTCGAGGTGCGTCGTCGCGCGACCGCTCAGTGCGACGTTCGTGGAACCGACGATCACGCGCCCCGCCGTTAACGAGAGCGCCGAGGCGTCTCCGCGGACGCGGCCGTAAAAATCTCGAAACGACAGACCGTTGACGGCGCCTTCCGGAGCACTCAGCTTGCCGGAGAAGGCCGGGCGCATGCCGGTGCCCTGCACGGCGAGGCTTGTGTCGACGCTGCCTTGAACGAACGGCGCCGCTTTTGGCTGCACGGCGGCAAGCAGCGCGCTCACGTCTGAGGAGTGCAACTCGGTAGCGAGATCGTAGCGGGGCGCAAACGTGCCTTGGTTCAAGAGATTGCGCACGGTTCCCGACGCCCCGATGAAGAGCGGGCCCAGAGCAACGGCGGCATCGCTAACGCGCAGCGTACCGCCCGCGAAGGAGAAACCGGCGTTACCGTTGACGTCAAAACTCCGATAGTGGCCGCCGGCGACGACGACGGTTCCAGCGACGCGCGGCGAATGCAGCGTTCCCGCAACGCTCGCGCCGAAGTCTGCCTCGTGGCCCAAACTTCCGAAGAGGCCGCCTTCGAGCGCGCCGCCTTTCGACACCACGCGCGTCTGCGCGGACGCACTTCCCCATGCAGATTCAACACGCGCCACGCCGTTGATACCGAGTGCCGCGTTTGCTTGGCCGCCAAAGAGCGTCGCGCTCAACGTGGCTTTGGCGCCCGGGATCGCAAGATTGCGCACGCGCGCGAGACCGATGGCGAGGCCGTGCGGCCGGTCGAGCGCGACGCGAGCGTAGAGCGACCCCTCATTTCGGCTCAGGTGCAGCGGCCCGATGGAGCCATAGCCGCGGCTATCGACGTTGAAGAGCGCGTCGAGCGCCTCTCCGGGCCCCGCTCCCGAAAGGAGGCCGCGCAGTGCGATCGCTTTGGGATCGTCGGCGGTTGCAAGCGCGACGCCTTCGAGCCGCATCTCCGGCAGCATCGTGTTGAGGTACGGAAGCGAGGTGGTCGAGGTACGCGCGCCGAGCAGCATCTCGATCGCGTCGCGCTTCTTCTGCAGTTCCAGTCGCCCACTCACGCTAAGATCGCTGTCTCGATAACGGGCGGAGAGGCCGATCACGTCGGCTCGCTGGCCGTCGAACGCGACGAGGCCGCTCATGCTCTCGAGCGACACGGCGGCATAGGTAACGGCGGGCGCGCGCAAGTCGATCCAGGTCAGCGGTTTCGCCGCAGCGCCTTCGACGAGCAGCCCGAACCGCAGCAAACCGTGGATCGGAAGTTGCCGCGCGGCTTTGAATGCGAAGCGCAAGCTCCCGAGATCCCCGGCACCGCGGACCGCGATCCGCAGGCGCGGGTTGCGCAGGTCGTAGATTCCGCCGCTCACCTGCGCAGATGCCCCGGCCACGCTTGCGAGAAGCCTCGGCGTCAGCAGTCCGTCATCGTAGATGTCGACGGGGCCGCGCAGATCTTCCATCGGTTGCGCGAGGCCCGTAATCGCAAGGCGTCCGCCGGCCAACGTCGCGCTCCCCGTGAGATGCGGCGACAGCGTGCCGCTCGGATCGGTCAGCGCGAAGTAACGCGCGTCGACATTGCGGAGCATTCCCAAATCGAGCCGAAGCGACGGAGAGTTGACGATGAAATCGACCGCCGCGGCGATCGGAAGCGCTGGAGCCGTCCACCGCTGATCGATATATCCGGCGGCCGGGTTGATATCGCCGCGACCGCGTACCGGATAGAGATGGCGCGGTCGTTCGCCGTATTTCAGCGCCACGGTATAGAACGAGCGGGCGGCCGACGAGATTGTGGCGTCGGCTTGGACGTTCTCGACGTAGAGATGCCTGTTGTCCGCAGCCGCGTTCGGGCTCTCATTCCCGATATCGATCGACCCATCATGCACACTCGCGTGCAGGATAAGCGGCAATTGCTTCCGGCCTTCGTTCGCCGGCGGCCGAAGGCTTGGGACGTTATAGCTACCGTCGGCGTGACGCACGATCGTCACGTGCGGCGAATTGGCGTCGACGCTTTTTAGGCCGAAGAGCCGCTTGCCCCCGGGCAACAGGTCGCGTAGATCATACGTAAGAGTGATGCGATCGATTCGCGCGATTGGTTCGCCTTGCGCCGACGTCACGCGGACGTTTTCGAAGACGGCGCGATCGAGCGTCAACGTTATTGGATCGAACGAGAGCGCAACGTGTCCGACTGAGGCCGCGGTCGCCGTGACGGCAAAGCGCACCAACGCCTTCCATTGCCAGAGCGCGAGAGCAACGATCGCAAGGAGCGCCATTGCCAAACCAATATAACCGCGGACCCTTCCAATCTTCATCGCAGCCTCTATCATACCCCAGGACATCGCATACAGCCCGCGCAGGAGGAGGGGAGTCGCCGCTTCTCATCGATCCTCTCACCGAAACGTGGGACCACCAGGAGTGCCTTGCGGGCATTTACGACGCTCGGACACAGCTAGGCAAATCGTCGCACGAGGGGGAGAGAGGTATGGCGTTCGCGATCAAGGCCGAGGTTTGCAATCAGCAGCCGAAAATCTTGGCGTTCACCGCGCAAAAAACGATGTACGGGGGTAAGCAAATCGCCGAAGGCGACACGGTTTTCGTGTTCGCGAGCGAGAACGAGGGCGGGCAAGGCCTTATCGCGCGCGGCATCGTCACGTCCGCCGAAGCGATCGCCAAGACGCGCGGCGTCGTCCGTCAAACGCCGCGCGTTAGCCTCACGATCAAGTGCACCGCGCTTGCGAAGCGGCGGCTGGGGCGCAGCAAACTCAAAGAGTTCACGGACTGGAGTGACGGTCGGCCGGAGACCGAGCTCAACTTCAAGTTCTATCGTCAGGCAACGAACAAGATCGTCGGCATCTCGGATGAAGCCGCGAAGTTCCTCGGCAAGTTTTTTTAACGCGATCGACGTACGCGCCGTCGATTCCCGTTGGCGCTGCCTTACGGTGCTACGGCGATGATATCGAGATTCTTGAAGCCCTTGTAGGTCGCGAGCAGCTTCGGCTGTGCGGACAGCCATCCCTTTGCCGGACGCGCGAAGGCGTATACGCACTCCTTTCGGGCGTTTGCAACGTACGCGATGGAGGCGTCGCTATTGAAAGCGACGCCGCTGATCGATGCGAGGCGGCCCGGCGTATGAAAGCTGTTTCCGCCGCTCGGCGACGACACCGATACGAGGGCAGGCACGCCGTCAATCGGCGTCATCACGTCGATCTGATCGTCGATGTCACCGCCGATGAGCGCGATCGTGCCGATACCGAAGCACGAGCCGCCGGTGTATTTCCCCCGGCCAACGCGCGTGTACGGACGGACGCTGGCAAATCCGCAGCCGCCGGAGACCGCGACGGTGCCGCCGTCGGGCGTCGCGAGAACCGACGCCGCGTTTTGGGAGTTCTGCACGACGATCGTCGGCTCGCGCGTCTTGCTGGCGTGCGGAAAGAAGTAAACGGCTTGTTGGCCGTAATCGCTGACGTAAACGTTGCGATGCGCGTCGACTGCAACGTCGGTCAGCGACGGCTGCCCGGAGGCGCCCGACAAAATCGGCGCGGGAAGACTCTCCACGAGTTTGCCGTCGGTCGTAAAAATTTCGACGCATGCGGCGCAGAGGTCGGAGCTCGCTGCCGTGATCGTCGTGTAGATACGACCTTGAGCGTCCATGGCAAGACCCTGGGCGACTCCCTGCCCTGGAACGAACGATTTCGTCAGTCGCGCTCGGTCCTTACTGATCGAGAAAACCGATATTGTGCCGTTGGAGTAGTCGAGGCTGATCAGCTGCGTCAACGAACTGCTCGATTGCGTTTCTGCATCGCTTGGTGCCAACGAGCGTGCAGCTGGCGGCGCGGCCGGAATTCCCCGTGTGCTCGAGGCGCAGCCACTGAGGAGAAAGATCCCGGCAACCGCGGGCAGGCAAATTGAGGGCTTCATACGCTCTCGTAGTTTATGCGCGTTGGCCCAGAATCTTGCGAACTCGTTCCGACGGGCAGCATGCGGTCACTCGCCTGTCACTCCGGTTCGATCAGTTCCGGTTTGTCTCGAATCGAAAGTCCGAGACTGCGATGGTATCGTTCGCTCTTCGCAAGCGCCTCCACGATGTCGTCGCGGTTTCCGTGATCTGCCAGAAGGTTGCGCAATCGCTCGCGGCTCTCGCGCAAATCCCGCGCGTAGCCCTCCAGCACGGAGCCGGGCGTGTCGTCGTGTGCGTCCGGCGCCTGGCTCACCCAACGCTCCATCGCCTCGAATGCCGCTAGCCCCTGCCCTTCGGCTTCCAACAACTCATCGCGATATACGCTCATACTCGTCCACCCTGCGGTTTCATGTAAAATCCGTCGACGGTTAGAGCGTTACGATTGTGTGGTTCCCGCGGTCGGGGATACGCTCGACGCGCACGTCGGTTGCGAGTTGTTGCACGATGAAAAGGCCCCGTCCGAGCTCGCTGAGCACGTCGTCGGGGAGATGCGGCTGAGAAACGGGAAACTCGGGGCCGGAATCGATGACGTGAAGGATTGCGGCTTCGGAACCCAAGTCGAACGAGATCTCGACGGGGCCGGGAGCGTGGCGAACGACGTTGCCGAGCAGCTCGCCGAAGACGAGCTCGGCCTTGTAGACGAGCTCGTCGCCGGTTCCGATGCTGCGTAGAAACTCGACGAACTGCGTTCGCGCGTCGACCGCCGTGCGGGCGTCTTCCGAAGCAAACATCCAAGCGTGCATCAGTCGCTGTCCGGCGGAATGAAGGACGGCCGCTCGGAGCGGAAGTGCGATTCCGGATAGCGCGACGGAATGGCGGTAAACGCCCGCGGCGCTTGCGTGAAATCGAAGCTGTCCAGGATGCTCGTGGCCCGAGTATCGGTAAAGCCCGCCGATGGCGGTCCGATCGGCTGCAGGTTAAAAACCTGTTCGATGAACTTCAGGATGCTGCCGTACTCGTACTGCGTATGCGAAACGTAACCCGTCTTCGCGCCAGGCGCGATCCGCGCGTACGGCGAGACGATGATGCATCCCACGCGAATGCCCAGGCCGCGAAAATCGAGCTGGGGCGGCGGCACGTTATCGTACCAACCGCCCCAGTCGTCCCAGAGCACCACGATGGCCGTCGAATCCCAATACGAGCTTTCTCCGATCGCGTTGACGATCGAAGCGACCCACGACGGGCCATCATCGTAACCGCTACCCGTGTGATCCGAATCCTTCCAGTCGGGCGTTACCCACGACACGTCGGCAAGCGTTCCGGCGGGAACGTCGTCGAGAATTCGCGTCGGCGGCGAGATGACGTTCTTCCAATCCGGCCCGTAACGGACCGTCCGAATCGCACTAAACTCCGACCACACCTTCCCCCCGATGTGGCTCAGCGGCGACGCGTAATACTTCCAAGAAACGCCGGGGGCGTCGAGCACGTCGGCGAGCGTCGGGAAGTGGGTGAAACACGGGAATGGACCGTTAAAACGCTCGACCCGATGGACGTTGAGCGTAAAGGATCGCGTGCCG
The DNA here is from genome assembly GCA_003158175.1 of Candidatus Cybelea septentrionalis. Classification (GTDB taxonomy): domain Bacteria; phylum Vulcanimicrobiota; class Vulcanimicrobiia; order Vulcanimicrobiales; family Vulcanimicrobiaceae; genus Cybelea; species Cybelea septentrionalis. The sequence goes on along the minus strand of PMHJ01000044.1, from coordinate 27,056 downwards.
GGCGGTGCATCGCATCCCCAAATAATCTGACTGGGGGCATCGACTTCGGCAATCGAGGCTGCCTTGATGTCCGTATTACCGGCAATCAAGCTCAAATGTGCCGTAAAGCTCGGACCGAACTCCGTCGGAAACATGCGATCCGCGAGTACGAATTGGCGCGCCATTTCCCAGTAGGGCGCCGATTCGGCGCGCGGCACGTAAGCATACGCGTAATCGCGCGGGCCGCCGTAGAAATGTTCGTAGGCGAACCCGTTCATTTTGCCGTTATTCCAGCCGCTGATCGAGTCGCGCCAGTTGTTCTCGATATTGCCGGGGTCTTCGAGCGCGGTGGCATGAAGGGCAATCTTTTTCTTGCCTTCGTAACCAAATTGCGGCGCCTCGGCACCGGGGAAACCACTGAACATGTTGTCAAAGCTGCGATTCTCTTGGATGATGACGACAACGTGTTTAACGTACTTGCCTAAGGACACCGGAGCGGGCGGTGCGCCGGGGGTCGTGCTGCTCGCGCATCCCGGCCACGAAACGATCGATGCGAGCGCCGACATTGCCACGGCGAGTCGCCGAAAGCTCATCGGCGAAAATCTTTCACCGCCCCTTGGTCGCCATCCTGGCAGGGTTGCCCTTATTTCCGCCGGCGAAGAACGGAATCGCGCAGAGCTGTAGGATCGTCGAAAAGAGCACGAGACTTAAGATCGATCGGTCGAGCAGCACGCCGCTGACAACGCTTCCTGCGAACCACGCGATGCCGAAGGCGAGATCGTAAAGCCCAAAGGCCGTCGCTTTTTTGCGCGCGATCGCTGTCGATACCAGCGCGAGCAAGAGCGCATCTTGAACCGCGATTCCCACACCCCACAGCGCCGTCCCGATCCATGCCAGCGCCCCATGCCCAAGAAACGCGAGCGGCGTCGCCAGCGCCGTGAGCGCCAACGCAAGAACGATCACCGGCTTGCCCACACGATCGAAGTAGCGACCCAGCATCGGGGCGGCGAGCGCTCCAACCGCCATCGCGACGGCAAAGGAAACCGATATCGCAGGCACGCTCATCACGTCGTTGCGCACAAAGTGAAAGGCGATCAGAGCGAAATCCACGTACCCGGCCGCGAAGAGCGCGCCGCCGATCGCATACCGCCGAAGCGCGGGCCAATCGCGCACGATAGACGGTTCCCCCACATCGGCACGCGGAACGACGGTTCGTCCTACCGACGCGGCGACCCCGAGAATCGCCAAGGTCGCCAACGCCGGCACGACGAGAACGCCGAACCCCGTGGCGTAGCCGCCGCGCGCCACGGCAAAGGCGACGATGAGCGGGCCGGCGGTCGCGCCGATCTGATCGAGAGCCTCGTTGATGCCGAAGGCGCGACCGCCTCCCACGTGGCGACCCGCTTCCGAGAGCGCCGCCGCGATGACCGGTTTTCGAATACCGCGCCCGACGCGTTCGCCAATCAGAAGACCCGCTGCGGCAGGCCAGCTTCCGGCGAGAGCGAGCGCGGGAACGCAGAGCATGTTGATGGCGTAACCGACCCACGCGTTAATCCAATATCGTCCAGTACGATCGGCGATCGCTCCACTCACCGAACGAATGAGGTAGCCGGCCAGCTCGCCACCTCCGGCGATGACGCCGACCGCCGCACCACTTGCACCGAGATGGCCGAGAAAGGCGCCCGCCACGCCGCGCGCGCCTTCATACGTCATATCCGCGAAGAGATTGACCACTCCCATGACGATGACGAAGCGCAGGGCTATCTTTGACGTCGTGCGTTCCATGCGTGTGCGATTCGTTCGTTCACGCCAAAGGCCTCATCCTTGCAAAATTCGAATACGGCTCCGCCAAGATGCAACGTCTCGACGGATGCTTCGTTTACTCCGCTAGCGATCTCAACGACTACCTCGAGTGTAAACGGCTCAGCGAGCTCGAGGCGTTGGTGGCGCGAAAGAGACTCCTCCGCCCCAACCCGCAAGACGAACGCGCCGAGCTAATCCGTCGTAAGGGCGAAGAGCACGAGCAACGGCACCTCGACGCCTTGATCGAACGCTACCCTGGTGATGTCGTGCAGTTCGATCGCGCGCAGCCGGGTGTGGAGCAGTATCGTCAAGCCGAGGTGCGGACGCTCGAGGCGATGCAGCGCGGGGTGCGCGTCATTTACCAAGCGACCTTCTTCGACGGCCAGTTCATCGGGCACGCGGACTTCCTGCGGCGCGTCGAGGCGCCGTCAAGCTTGGGAGACTATGGTTACGAGGTCGTCGACACGAAGCTCGCGCTGGCGCCCAAGGCTTATTACTTGGTCCAGCTCTGCAACTACAGCGAACATTTAGAGCGCCTCCAGGGTCACCTGCCGGAATTCGGCCATGTCGTTTTCGGCAACGGCGAAGAGCAGCGCTTCCGCATGAACGATTACATGGCGTACTACCGCCATCTAAAAAAAGCGTTCTTGGATTTTGCCGGCAATTCGGCTTTCGATCAAATGCACGAGGCCAATGAGTATCCACGCAAGTGTAAGCATTGCGAAATCTGCACGTGGAACGAAGCCTGCACGAGCAAACGCGAGACCGACGATCATTTGAGTTTGGTTGCGTGGATGCGACGCGACCAGATCGCGAAACTCGAGGGCGCCGGCATCGAGCGCGTCACGCACCTTGCAGACGCAACGGACGGGCAGCGGCCGAACGGAATGAACCCCGAGACGTTTATCAAGCTTCGGCGCCAAGCGTCGCTGCAGGTCCGCGGACGAACGAGCCTCGAGCCGATCTACGAGTTACTCGAGTGCCTGCCTCCTCTAGGATTCTCGCTCCTGCCGGCCCCGTCAGCCGGCGACCTCTTCTTCGATATGGAGGGCGACCCGTTCTACGAACCGGGCCGCGGCTTGGAATATCTCTTCGGCTGCTGGATGCCCGACGACGCTCCGCCGTTTCGCGCCTTTTGGGGGCTCGACCGCGCCGAAGAGAAGCGTGCCTTCGAGCAATTCGTCGACTTCGTGGTTGAGCGGCGCGGCCGTTTTCCCGCGCTGCACGTGTATCACTACGCGAACTATGAGAAGTCGGCGCTTCGCCGCCTGGCCCAAGAACATTCTACGCGCGCAAACGAGATCGACGACCTGCTTCGCGGAGAGGTGCTCGTCGATCTTTTCGCGGTTGTGCGCCAGGCCCTCGCGATCTCTCAAGACGGCTACGGGCTCAAGAAACTGGAGCGCTTCTACGACCTCACGCGCGAAACGGAGGTCAAGAAGGGCGACGATTCGATCGTCCAGTTTGAGCGCTGGATGCTTGCCGGGGACCAACGCATTCTCGACGACATCGAGGCGTACAATCGAGACGACTGTCGTTCGACGCAGCAGTTGCGCGGTTGGCTATTGGCCCGTCGCCTCGAAGCGGCTGCGCAGTTTGGCGTCGATTTCCCGTTCCGTCCGCTCGTAGCGCCGAAGGATCGCGCCGGGGCCGAGGCCGAGGAAGCGGAGCGCGGCGAGCTCGAGCGAGCGTTGCTCACCAACGTGCTGATACCGAAAACCGAAGAAGAGTACGGGCTCATGCGGGAGGATCGACGCACTCGGTATTTACTCGGCAGCCTCTTAGCTTATCACTCGAGGGAAGCAAAGCCGCAATGGTGGGCGTACTTCGATCGCTGCGAAAACGTCGATCGACTGCTCGAGTTCGATCGAGAAGCGATCGCGGGACTCGTTCTGCGCGAAGATGTCCCGCCACAAGAGATCAAGAAAAGTAAGATCTACACCTATGCTTTTCCGGAACAGCATCACAAGATGTCGCCCGGCGATGCAGTCGATCCGCGCACCAAGAAGTCTGCGACGATCGTATCGATCGATGACGGGAATGGTCTGCTGAAAATCAAGACGACGGCCTCCATTGACGCCGCGCGCGCAACCACCGAGCTGATACCGCCCGGGCCGCCGGAAACCAAGCCCCAGCGCGGCGCACTCGCGCGCATCGCGCGTTCCTTTCTGGCGGGCGACATTTTTCAAGAGTACCCCGCGACTTACGATCTGCTGGCGCGCCGGCCACCGCACCGGTCGTCAATCGCCCGACAGAACGTAATACAACCGTCGGTCATCAATACCGAAACGGTATTCGAGGCGATGGCCAGCCTCGAGAAGAGCTATTTGTTCATTCAGGGCCCACCAGGCAGCGGCAAAAGTACGTATGGATCGCAGGCAATCTGCGATCTGCTCGAGCGCGGGAAGCGCGTCGCCGTCACCAGCACGAGCCACGCAGCGATTCATAATCTGCTGCATAAAGTCGAAGAATGCATGGCTAAACGTCGTGGCCGCTTTCGCGGACTTTACAAGCACAGCGGCAAGAACGCCGGTTCGGAGTTCCGTTCAAAGCTTGTCGCCCCGATGATCGAATCGGTCGGCACGAACGAAGACTTGTGTGGTGAGGACTACCAACTTTGCGGTGGCACGGCATGGCTGCTAGCGCGCGACGAGTTTGACGGCAAGTTCGACTACCTGTTTATCGACGAAGCCGGACAGATGGCGCTTGCCGACGCGCTGGCTCTCTCGCTCTGCGCGCAGAACGTCGTGCTGCTCGGCGACCCTTCCCAACTGTCGCAAGTGAGCCAAGGGCGTCAACCGCTGCACGCAGGTGATTCGGTGCTCCAGCACCTACTGGGCGACAAGCAAACCGTTCCCAAGGATCGCGGCATCTTCCTCGAATTCTCGTATCGCATGCAGCCCGAGATCTGCGCGTTTATCTCCGATGCGATGTACGAAGGGCGTCTCCAGCCTTCGCAAGGGGCTCGCGAACATCGCGTGACGACCGGAGTCCAGGAGCTCGCCGGGCTCTACTTCGTTCCGGTCGAACATGCCGGCAACAGCTCCAGGTCGGATGAAGAAGCCGATGAAATCGTTCGGCAAATCGCCGCGCTCTACCAATACGAACGCGACGTCATCGTCGTTACGCCTTATAACGCGCAGCGCAGGTTGATTACCGGCAAGCTCGCCGGTGCCGGGCTGGACGTTCGCGTCGGAACGGTCGACAAGTTTCAGGGCCAAGAGGCCGCCGTCGTCTTCTATTCGATGGCAACGTCGAGCGGCGAGGACATGCCGCGCAACATGGAGTTCCTCTTCGAGCGCAATCGTTTCAACGTGGCAATCTCGCGGGCGCGCGCGGTCAGCGTGCTGGTTTGCAGCCCCCGATTGCTCGATATCGCGTGCCGGACGCCCGAAGAGATGGCACTGGCAAACCTTCTTTGTGCGTTCGTCGAGCGTGCGAACCGCGGCCTCTTATACGGCGAAGGCGACGATCGTTCCGCGGCCGGTCCGGTTGAGCTCGAGGCGCCGCGTGGTCGCGCGTAAGATCGCCAGGCCGCGGCCGCGCTCGGGCGAGGGCCGTCCCTCGCGCCACGTGCCGAGGTCTTGCACTTCTCCGAGAATCTTGTCGTCGCTCGTTGAGAGACGAAGAACGAAATCGCCCGCCGCACCGCGATAGGCGTGCTCGACGGCGTTGGCGACCGCTTCGCCGACGGCCAGGACGAGATCGAAGGTACGTTCGGGTCCCAGCTGTGCGACGCGCGCGTACCGTGAAACGAAGCGCCGCGCGATCGTCGCCGATAACGGAGCTGCCGGCAGTTTGAGCTCGACGGTTTCGGGTCGCGCAGGGAGAATCGTCGCGGAGAGCACCGCGATGTCGTCGAGTTGGCGGTTATTGAGCACGTGGCGCAGCAATCTGCCCGCGCCGTCCGAGCTAGTGTCGTGGACGCGCTCGCTCAGCGCGTCGAGAAGACGGCCGGCTTCGCGTTCGATGTTACGGTCGAACTCGAGCAAGCCATCGGTATAGAGCAACAGCGTCGCGTATGGCTCGAGTTTGACTTCGCGTGTCGGAAACGTTGTATCCAGCTCGACGCCCATCGGAATGCCGCCGCCATCGATATAACGCGCGAGGCCGGAGAGTGGAGCAACCGCCGGCGGTGGATGGCCCGCGCAGGAGTAACGGAAGGTCGAGCGCTCGATGTCGAGGATCCCGTGGATTGCCGTGATCAAGGGATGCTCTTCGTTGAGCATCAGCGCGGTGTTGGCGCGACGCAGCGTTCGCGCCGGCGATAGACCTTCCAGCGCGCTGAGTCGCAGGGCTTGGCGCGCGGTATTCATTGCCACCGACGCTTCGAGCCCATGTCCGCCGACGTCGCCGATGGAGATCGCCATCTTTCCATCGGATATCGCAAATGCGTCGTACCAGTCGCCACCGACACGCGACTCGCGCTCGGCCGGGCGATAGGCGAAACTCAACTCGATCCGCGGGTGCGAAGGCAGATGAGCCGGCAGCAAGGCCCGTTGGAGGGTCGAGGCGACGCGCTGCTCGCGCTCGTACAGGCGCGAGTTGTCGATGGCGAGTGCGGCCCGGTGTGCCAGTTCTTCGGCAACCTCGAGCGTGAGCCCGGAGCGGCACGAGGCGGGATCGATATTGACGAGATGCAACGTGCCGCGAGTGCGGCCGTGCGCGACCATCGGCACGATCAGCGCAGTGCCCAGGCCGGCCTCTTCGTAGATCGCTCGATCCTGCGGATCGGGAACGTTGTCGCGAACGACGCGAAGCGTGGCTTCATGGTCGAGCGCTCGGCTCTGCGCCTGGCGCAGCACCTGCGGCGACCCGAAGAATGCGTTGCGAACGATGACGCTGCGCCCGACCAAGTTTTCCAGACGTTTGTTCAACTCGGGATCGCTATGGCGCACCGCTTCCACAACGAGCTCGTCCTCCGGAGAAAGCGATTGCACCTGACACCAATCCGCAAACTCCGGCACGCAGAGCTCGGTAATTTTTTGCAGCACCTCTCGAGCATCGAGCGTCGAGGCGAGAACCTCACTCACGTGCGAGAGAAATCTCTCGCGCTCTTCCAGGCGCTTTCGGTCATTGATGTCCGTCGCCGTCGCAAAGAAGCGAACGATGGAACCGTCTTGCGCGTGCACGGCCACCGCGCGCTCGAGAAACCAATAGTACTCCCCGGTCTGCGAGCAGAGTCGGGCCTCAACCGAGAAGTCGTTGCCGCCTAGGGCGCCGGCGTGCCATCCGGCTTCGACGGCGACCCGGTCGTCGGGATGAAACGCCTGCAGCCAGCCGTCGTTCTCAAACGTTTGCTCTTCGTCCAAACCGGTGAACTCGAACCAGCGGCGATTGAAGTAGTCGATCTTGCCGTTGGGGCCTGCGGTGCAGATGATTTGCGGAACGGAATCGGCAAGCATCCGCAGCATGCGCTCGTGGTCCACTGCGGAGCCCCGCGACTGCTCGTGCATCAGCGTCGCTTACTCGCCGTCGTATCGATTGAAAGCGTAATTGAACACGGCGAGCCGGAGAAAAAAGTCACCGGTTCGCTTCGCTAGCAACAAAGACCGCAGCACACAGACAAATGGACCCCCGCCCCGACTTTCCCAAAGCCGGCAAGCTCTAAACTCAGAACGCCACCGGAGGCGCGTCTGAGTGCGCTCGCCGGGCTCAGGAATCAGCGCGATTTCATAACGACGAAGGCATTCCTGCGAGTGAACCGCTTCCAGGACTCATCTGCGTAGCGCGCGCGAAAGCGGCGCCGGCATGCGATGAGAATATGAGCGCTGACCAGCGCGTCGCTGAGGGCGCGATGCGCCTCAAACTCTTCCTCGGCAGCCCGATCGATATCAAGGAAGCGCCGCAGGGTCTGATTCTTGTGATTTGGCGCTTCGGGAAACAGCGCACGCGAAAGCAGCATCGTACAGAGGCCCTTCCGTCCGACCGATGGCCCCACGAAGGACAGGTCGAATCGTGCGCAATGCGCCGCCACGACGCGACCTTTGCAGCGCCGCCGCAAGTACTTGAGAGCCCGTCCGAGGCGCGGCGCGCCACTCACCATGTCGTCGGTGATGCCATGGACCTCAGTCGCATACGACGGGATGGCGATACCCGGGTCTACCAGCGTCGCCCATCGCCCAACGATCCGCTCGCCGTCGATCAGCGCGCACGCTACCTCGACGATCCGATCGCGAGTGGCGCTAAATCCTGTCGTCTCAACGTCAATAACTGCGTAGTGCTCCGGCTCCATGATGGCATCATCGCCTGCCTGAGTGCCAGGTGCATGGCAGTTTGCGTTAGCGCTGCGTGCCGGTTTTCGCTCGGACTCGCTCCATCCAACGGTCGGCGTGCGCCAGCGGCGTGAAGCCATAGCGGTCGTACAGCTTATGGGCATCCGATGTAGCGAGAATCCAACGGCTGACGCGACAAACGTTCGGATCGCCGAGCACCACCGCCATCATCCACGTTCCCAGTCCTCTGCCACGGTACTCTTTCTCGATGATAACGTCGCATAGCCACGCAAATGTAGCGTAATCCGAAACGATCCGCGTCAGGCCGATCTGCCGCCCGCTTCGCGCTTCATAGAGTCCGAAGCAGAGGGAGCTACGCGTCGAAAGCTCGATGGAAGCTCGGGAGCGTTCTGAGGCCCAGTAACTGCTTCGCAGAAGTCGCTCGATCGCATCGAGGTCGAGGCGCTCAGGATCCGTGCTGATGACGAAGCCGTCGCGTTCTGTTTCTGAAGGCGAGTGGCCGATCATCCTTCGACGGAACCTGTCCAAAGCGCAGTACCGGACGGAGCCGGGCGATTCACGCTTTCTTCATGCCTTGGGGATAGCATCGGATTATACGGTTCGAGATGCCGCGCCGTCGCAAGGTTGCACGTGTCTGGGGGAAACCGAGCGCCGCGGCACCTCGGCCGTTATTGATCGCCGTGTCAACCCTTACTCCCCCGGTGGGTGGAACTTGACGGGCCTGTTGATCGCCTCGTCGACCTCTTCGGGAGTTATGAGGACGGTCGACCTCGTCCGCATCGAACCCGAGGCGCTCACGGCCAAACCGATGGCCGAGGCGGCGACTTGATCGGGAAGATCGATAATGAGGATTGCATCCTCATCACCGAACGTAAAGTAAAAGGCTTCGAGCTTTCCGCCAAGCGACGCCAGCAGCTCTTCGACGGCTCTGCGGCGCGCGGTCCCGCCGCTTTTCAATAGCCCTCTTGCCCCTTCGGCCGTGTAAGACGAGTGAACCAAATACTTGGGCATCGGTATCCCCCTAATGCTGGCGTTTGTGCGTGGGAAGAATGAGGCCATGAGAGTACCGAGTGTCTCGGCCTGGCTCCCCCTTTTGCGCGCAGCGTGGGCGGCCTATCAGCGCCATAACGCCCAGTGGCTTGCCGCGGCCCTTGCCTATTTTGCTGCATTCGCCGTTGCTCCGCTGATTATCGTCGTCGTTGCAATTACCGGCGCCTTCCTGCGCGGCCACCAGAGTGTTTTCGCCGACGTTTACGCTCGCTTACCTGGGCCCGAGACCGTCGCCGTGCGCCAAATCGTCGCCGCGACACTCGGTCAGCCCCGGCACGGCCTCATCGCGCAAATCGCGGGATGGGTGTTTTTCGCGATCGCCGCTCTTGGCCTGTTCGGCTCGCTACAGTTCGCGCTAAACACTGCGTGGGATGTAGTGCCGCCGAAAATGGGCGTTTGGCAGACCGTTCGCCGGCGCGCCGTCAGCTTTGCGATGATGCTAGCCGTTGCGGCGTTGCTGCTGCTCTCCGTTATTGCCGACGCCGCCCTCACCGCCGTCCTGGCCTATCTACCGCACGCATTCGGCGGCCAAGCGACGTTGGTAAAAGGCGCCGACTTCGTCCTCTCGTTCGCGATCGTCTGGCTGCTCTTTGCGCTGCTCTTCGAATTCCTACCCGATGCGCGCATCGCCTGGCGCGACGTCTGGATCGGAGCCGGCATAACCGCGCTGCTCTTCGTCGCCGGACAGTTCTTGTTGGGATTCTATCTCGGACGCGCCGGCATCGGCTCGGCTTACGGCGCCTTCGGCTCGCTGGTGGTCTTTCTGCTCTGGGCAAACTACTCGGCGCAGATCGTCCTCTTCGGCGCGGAGTTTACGCACGTTTACGCGGTTCAGGGCGCAACGCGTCAGCTTATGTAAACGACCTCCGCCATCATGCCGCCGATCATGTGGATCTCGTTGTGACAGTGCAGCAGCCAACGCCCGGGCGATGAATTAGCCGTAAACTGCCACGTCGCGGTGCCGCCGTTTGCGGAAACGAGCGAGCCATCTTTGGCGAGCGGGCGCAGCAGCGGCGCCCCGTTGACTTCCGTCAGCGCAAAGATGTGGCCGTGCAGGTGCATTGGATGGTCCATGTCGCTGGTGTTGCGAAAGCGGACCGTCACGAGTTCGCCGCGACGCACGCGCAGCTTTGGCGTGTTCGGCCAGACGTTGCCGTCGATCGTCCATCGCGGATTTTCCCAACCCCCTCCGCCGAGCGCGAGATCGTAGGTCGGAGGCGCGCCCCTGGGCGACTTCGTTAGCGCCCCAACACCGCCGGCTGCCTCGTAGGTAAAGACGCGCAAACCGCCGAGCGTTTGCGGCTCGCTGCGCGGCGGGGCATGTTCCATGCCTTCGGTGTACAGGAGAACGGCCTGCTGCGACTCCAGCGGATCGCCGGAAATGCCCTGCAGCAGAAACGCCCCCGGCTTGCGCACTTCAAAGTGCGCGTCGTATCGTTCCCCAGCGCCGATACGCAGCACGTCAACGGTCGCCGGCTGCGCGAGAGGATTGCCGTCGGCGTGCGTCACGACGAGCTCGTGTCCCGCAAGTCGCACGTAGCGAGTCTGCGTCGGGCTCGCGTTGAGCATGCGTAGACGAACGCGATCGCCGCTGCGGATCGTAAGGGCCTTACCGTGCGGATAACTCGCGCCGTTGATGCAATGGGCGACGTAGGCGACTTCATCGCCCATGCTGCGATGCATCGTTTGCATGCCTTCGCCCGATACCATCGGATCGGTCATCGGCGCGCTGCTGACGCCGCGCTCCGCCGCGCCCAGCGAGCTCCACCTCGGCACGTCGTGAAAGATGAGCGCGAACTCGCGGTCGGCAGGCTCGTCGTTCGGATCCTCGACGACGAACATCCCGAAGAGCCCTCGCGCGGAGGCCAAACTCAATGCGTGGTCGTGATACCAGCGCGTGCCCGGCGGTCCGGGCACGAACTCGTATAGATACTCGCCGCCAAACGGAACCGCGGCTTGCGTGATCCCGGCGGCGCCGTCCATCGCATTGGGCAGAAGCATCCCGTGCCAGTGGATGCTCGTCGGTACTCCGACGTCGCTTGCGTAGCGAACGCGAATCCGTTGTCCGTGCGCGACACGCAGGAGCGGTCCGGGAATCGTACCGTTGTACGCTAGCCCTGAGAAGTGCAAGCCCGTCCCCGGTGAAAACCGAAGAGGTGCCGAGCGCAGCGTAACCTCCACGACATCGCTTGCTAACGCGCGTTGCGTCACCCGAGGCAGCGAAACTACCGCCAGCGTGCCGGCCGCCGCCCGCACAAAATCCTGGCGCCTCATCGGCCGACCGCGTACCTCTGTGTTTTAGACCGGGCGAATGGCCGGCAGCTTTCGAGCGGGGGAGTCACTCTACGCGCAGCGGAGCCTCTTCGACCGCTTCGTCGCCCGGAGTATTTCGCGCGATGATATAGAGCTCGTACGAATGCCGGCGCGAAAGCGGCGGCAATTCGAGCACACGCATGTGGAAATGGTAGATGCCGGGCGCGATCTGCGTGCTGTTGATCGAAAAGGCGGCCGTGCGGACTTCGACCGACGCAACGTTGCTGCTTCCTACAATTGTTCCGTCAAACCACGTACCGGGGCGAAGCGTCAGCGTGGAAAACCAAATGCGCACGATCCGGGGCGGCGCGTTCGGCGTTGCGACCGGAGCGGTCGGCAGCCCCTGCGGTGCCTTGCTCGAAACGACGAGATTTGGCGGAACGGCAACCGGTTTGGACGAACACGCATTCACACAACAAAGCGCCCCAATCACCATCACTGAAAGAGCGCTATGAAAAGGGTTTCGAGGCGAGTCGAAGGATGACTCCCGATACATGAAGCTGATGGATTTGCTTTCCCCTCGAGCAGAAGCCGGGCCTTCCCTACCCCGCCTCGACGTCGTCGTCGAGCCGTTGGGTTCGCCCAGCCGGCTCGATTGGCTGGCGACCTTCGCGGGCCTCTGGATACTGACGGGGCTCTTCATCGACGCGCATCAGCATCTTTTTCTCGCGGTCGAATCGTTTCTTAATCCGTGGCATATGACGATGTACAGCGGCGCCGTCTTTGCAGCCGTGGTTTTAAGCTCCACTATTTGGAGCAACTATCGGCGCGCCGGTTCCTTTTGGAAGGCGATTCCCGCCGGCTATTCACAGAGCGTCGTCGGCGTCGCAGCGCTGTTGGTGGGAGGCGCACTCGACTTCGTCTGGCACTCGATCTTTGGCTTCGAGCACCAGCTAGATCTGCTCCTCAGCCCACCGCATCTCTTTCTGCTCGCGGGCCTCTTCTTCTTGATTACCGGCCCCGTGCGCAGCGCGTTCGCCCGACCGCAAGCCGCGCGCCTGATCCAACAGCTTCCGATGCTGATTTCCCTCGGGCTCGCGTTTGAAATCATTCAGTTCGTCACGCAGTACGGCTTCTATCCCGAGGCGTTGATGCGCGACCATCCGCTGGCGCAGGCCGCGTTCCAGCACGAGCAGTTCGTTCTTTCGGTCTTCCTTTTCTACAGGCAGGCGCTCGAAATCGCGATCGTGATTTGGCAGAGCGTCCTGCTTGCGGCGGCGGTCCTTTACGTGTGCGCCGGCAGGCGGCTGGCCTTCGGCGGCCTCATCGTTCTGTGCGTGGTCGAAAAACTGTGGATCGGCGGCGAGCTCAGCAGCGATCTCAAAGAGCTTCTGCTCGTCGTGCTGGCCTCAATCGCCGCGGGGTTCGTCGGAGATTTTCTCGTTGCCAAGCTGCGCCCAACGGTCCGTAATCCCAACGCCTTTCGCGCGCTGGGTTTCGCGGTTCCCTCGGCGTATTTGGCGGCGTACTTTGCGTTCGCCGTTCCAATGTTCGGCGGTACGTGGTGGGACGCCAGCTTCGTCTTTGGGTCGATCGTTGAAGCGGGGATCGTCGGCCTTTGCATCAGCCAACTCTTTCTCGCAGGATCGCAAACGGCTACGAATACGGTATGAAGCTTCGGCTTCATACGAGCGCGTACGTGCTGGCACTCGCTACCACCGCGCTGCATCTCGCCGTCTGTCACCGCTTCGGCTATTATCGCGACGAGCTCTACTTCATCGATTGCGCGAAGCATTTGGCCTGGGGATACGTGGACCAGCCGCCGCTCGCGCCGTTCGTCACATGGCTCACGGCGCCGCTGGGATATCCGGTCTGGGGGCTACGCTTTCTGCCGGCGATACTATCGGGCGTCACCGTGCTCTATGGGTGCGCGATCGCGCGCGAGTTGCGCGGGGGAGCGTTTGCGCAAGCGTTGACGGGGTTGACGATCGTCCTGGCCCCGGGATTGATCGGCATTGCTTACGGCCTTTCCACGGAGCTTCTTTCGCCGGCGGCGTGGACGGTGTTGATCTACCTAACGATTCGGCTGGTCAAGACGCAAGACACCCGGCTTTACGTCCCGATCGCTCTGGTCGTCACGGTCGCGATGTATGCGAAATATTCGATCGCTGCGTGTGCCTTTGCTTTGGTGATCGGATTGCTGCTTACGGGCCACGCCAATCTGCTGAGGTCGCGCTGGCTATTGTTCGGCGTACTGCTGACCGCACTGCTCGTAATGCCCAACGCGCTCTGGCAAATTCGTCACGGCTTCCCCATGCTCGAAGTGCTGCACAACGATCAGCTTAACCGCCACGCGCTTCGTAACGGCATGGCCGATGAATCGGCGAACCGGTGGATCAACGCGCGCTATATGTTCGCACTCCAGTTCATGTACCAAAATCCGCTCTTCGCGCCAGTATGGGTTTGGGGACTGGTCTGGCTGTGGCGTGAAAAAGCGTACCGCTATCTAACGGTTGCCTATCTTTTACTGCTGGGACTGCTCGTTGCGAGCATCGGTCGCGGCTATTATATTCAAGGTTTCTATCCGGCGCTCTTCGCGGCGGGCGCCGTGGCGATTGAAGGCGCGTTACGCGCGAGGCCTTTGCGCTTAAAGATCGCGCTGCTCGCGGCGACCTTCGTCGCCGGCTTGCCGATGTTTCCGCTCTCGCTCCCCATCCTGCCGCTTCCTCGGTACATGGCCTACGAACGCGCAATCGGTTTGAGCCGTCCCGCGCCGCCAGACGGTAAGAGCCACCTGGTCAATCCGATGTTCGCCGACCAGCTCGGCTGGAAGACGATGACGCAGACCGTCGCGGGCGCGTATTGGTCGCTGCCCGCATCGCAACGCAGGATCACTGCCGTCTTTGCCGACCGCTACGCCTATGCCGGCGCCCTCGATTATTACGGGCCGCGATACGGCTTGCCGACGGTCATCAGCCCGAACAACTCCTACTACCTCTGGGGCACGCGCGGCTATAGCGGTCGTTCGGTCTTAGCCGTCGGCGCAACCGATTATTGGCTGCTGCTGCACTGGTTCGGCGAGGTTCGGCAGATCGCGGTCTATCGCAACGATTACCGCTGGGTGCTCGAGGGTCCGCTACCGGTTTATCTCTGCACACACCCTCGCGTTCCACTGGCCGCGATGTGGCCGGCATTCAAGTATTACGGCCTCTAGGAGCCTGTAGCACCGCGCCGGCGAAGGAAGGAATTCCTTCATTTATGGCGTGACGTAGGCGCCTATGGAAAACGTGCACGCAGAACGCTCTGCCGGTTGGTCCGTCCTTTGTTACGTCGCCGTTCTGGTTATCGCTACATTCCTCAACAGCGGCATGCCGGGGATGGATCTGAAGCCTTCCGATGCCGCGCTGGCATTCGATCAACACCGGTTCGCGCTCTTGTTGGGCGCGTGGCTCACCTTTCCAGCAGTGGCTTTCTTTCTCTGGTTTTTGGTCGGATTGCGCGCCTACTTGATAGCGGCGCCGGGGCGCCAGGAGGGGCTTCCCACCTTCGCGCTGATCGCCGGCGTCGTGATGGCGGCGAGCTCCTTGTGGGCGGCATGCCTGGAGATCGCGGCAGTCTATCTTCCACCCGACGCATTTACGGCCAATGGACTCGCCGGCATCTTCGACGCCTTCGTCTTTGTGCAAGGTGGTCTCGGCTACGCTCCGGTCGCGATCTTCCTATTTGCCGCGGCGCATAGCATACGACGTCACGAGTCAGCGCCACAGTGGCTCGCGACGCTGGGATATGTCGCGTCCTTCGGGGCGACGCTCGCGACCTTCTCGATCTTTTTCTCGTACGGTGCAATGGCGCCCGGCGGTGCCGGGCCCGGTATCGTCGGCGCGCTGCCCGCAGCGGCGTGGCTGATTGCAACCGGCGTGGTGCTCATTCAAAACAAACGCGGCTCGGCAGCCCCGAGAACGTCGGCCGCATCGTAGTTCGCGTCATTAACCCGTCTCGACACTTCGCGCACGGCCATGAGCGCAGCGTCGAGCGGGCGCAATATCGCGCCGGCCGCGTCGGCCGCTAGCGGCTCGGGGTCGAGCCAGAGCGCGACGGCTTCCCCGGAAAGGATGACGGGCATGCGATCGTGCACCGCGGCGACGAGCGAGTTCGGCGGGCAAGTCACCACGTCGCACGCCGTCAGACCATTGCTCGGCTCCCAAAGACCGGCGAACGCGAACGGCTCACCCGACCGCAGCGTATAGTAAAACGGACGGCGGTCGCGCCATTCGTAGAACCCATCGGCAAACTCGATACAGCGTCGCGCGATGGCGCCGCGCCGCGACGCGATCGATTCGGCGCGAATGTTGATGCGGCCGCGCACACCCCAACGCATCGCCTCAACGGTGTCGCGTCCGTCGTTGCGGACACCTAGCACGTCCTGTGCCGGTGCGACGTTATAGCGCGGAAGCCGCGTCTCGCTGAACTCCGGGTAGCGAAACTGAGGAAAGGCGGCGGGAAGCGCCTGCGGTTTGGTGAGCGTAAATCTGCCGCACATACGTCCTTCCCTTTCGCCATATCCGAGCAAGCCGCCGTTGTGGCATAATAGGGTCGTGCTTAAACATTTGTCACCCTTTCTTATTGCCGTCGCCTTGGCGTCCGCGCCCGTCTGGGGATTGGCTCAACAGGCGGGGCCGGGTCCGCGACCCTCTATCGCCGTCCTGGATTTCTCGACACATGGCCTCACTTCGGATTCGTACGGTTCCTTTGAGCCAGGCGTGGCGCTGAGCGACCTTCTCACCGATAGGATGGTCAACGACGGACGCTTCAACGTGCTCGACCGCACGCATCTCAGCTCAACCCTGGGCGAGCACCAGCTCGATGCAAGCGGCGAAGTCGATCCCGCGACGGCCATTCGGGCTGGGCACCTCATCGGCTCGCGGTACTTGATAACGGGGAACATTCTCCAGCTCGACCAGACCGGCGCCAGCGGGGCGAATGCAGGAAGTCTACTACCTGGCGTCTTTGGAGCGGCCGCAGGTGGGGTCTCCACCCATCGCGTGACGATCAAAGTCGCGGTGCGCGTGATCGACGCGAAGACCGGCCAGATCGTTCAGAGCTTCGCCGACGAGCAGTCGCGCTCGGGCACGTCCTGGAACGCCGGCGGATTCTCGGGCTCCGTAGCGGGCTCCTATAGCAACGAGCAGTTCGTCAATAGCGACATGGGCCATTTGATTGACGATGAGGCTGCGAAGATCGCCTCCACAATCGATCCCAGCCGTTTCAACTCGGGCCCGGTGGCAGCGGCGCTGCGCGGACAGATCGCCGCCGTCGATGGAAGGAGCATCATCATCAACATCGGTTCCAATGCCGGCGTGCAGGTGGGACAGATGTTCGATATCGTGAAGGCGAAGTCGCTCGTCGATCCCACGACGCACGCGTCGCTGCACGTCGACGAAAATGTCGGCCGGCTGCAGATCGACACGGTGAGTCCGAGTGCATCGGTCGGCCACGTCGTATCCGGCACCGCCGCGGTACGGCTGACGGTTACGTCGGAACCCTAGCGGCCTCCGATACGGGCCCGGTGGAGCGTGCGATGACGCGCTCCACCTTCACGACGCGCGTCTTCGTCAACCGATCGTGCAGCAGAATCCGGCGCCAGAAGAAGCTCAGCGCCACGATAAGCCACCAAACCAAGAAGACGATAACGTAGCGCCAAATCGTACGCCCGACGCTGGGCTTGCGAAAGTCGGTCGTTACCACGCGCAAACCGGTAATCATCATCCCGAAGGTCTGTCCCGCGAAGACTACGAGCAGCGTTAGATACACGGGGAACCAGAAGAAGAAGCCGAGATGGCGGATGGTCTGCCCCACGATTGTAAATATCGCGTCGACCGAGCGATTGAGGCTGTCTCCGCCGAGAGCCGTCTCTGCCGGATTTTCCCAATGCCATTTAGTGCTCGGCGGCGGAGATGGTGGTCCGGGCGGCGCGGCCGCGTGCGTTTTACCACGGATGGCAATGTCGCCCAGTCCCGGGACCGAGGCGTTAACGTTGCCTGGGGTGACGGATATACTTGTCTCGGACTGACGCGTGACTGGTGCGATACTGCCGCCAAACGACGTAATGATCGCGATAACCACGACCGCATCGATGCCGGCGGCAGCGAAGCGCCGCCACCAGCCGGCGCAATCTCGGGGATCGACCGTCGCTTCGCCCGGAAGCACGAGCGCCGGCGGCGCTTCGCCGCGCTCGCGAACGAACCAGGCCTGCGCATCCAGATAGGACTGTGACGTGATGAACCGGCGCATCGAAGCGATTCGCTGCGTTGCATACGGCTCGCTGCTCAGCCACTCGCCCCAGCGCAGGACCGAGTCGGTCGCAATCTCCGCACGCTGCTCGGCAAATGCCTGATAGTCGACTTGCCGGCCGAACGCGTGAAACGTTGCGATGCCCAGCGCCCCAATTGCCGCATCGAGGGAGCCGCAACAGAGCAGCCCCACTTTGTCGCACGTGAGGGCACAGCGTCGAAGCCAGCCGCCGAAAATTAGCGAGATCAACGGGTTCTCGTTTCCGTTGACGCTCAACAATGAGTGAAATCGTGTGTGACCGGCCGCGATATGTCCGAGCTCTCGACCAATCACAAAGGCCAGCTCGTCGTCGGAGAAGAGCTCGATCCAGTGGCTCGAGAGCACGAGCGCATAGGGCTGGCCCAGGCCAAGCGCAACGGCGGGAACGAAGTTGTCCTCGCGCACGAAGATCAGCGGCGTCGGAATCTCGAGTGCCGCAGCGGCATTTTGGACGATCGAGAAGACGCGCGGATATTGCGTCTGATGGATGCGCACGCTCGAACCGAGAAGGCGTCCGCGAGCGAGAGTCACGTAGAGCATCGCTATAACGATAAAGAGTGCGACTTGCGAGGCGCCGATCGATTCGTGAAGCACGTAGCCGATCAGCAGAGCCGCGGGGAACGCGCCCAGTCCGGTAAGCCAGAAGGCGACCCGCTCCGAGGGCTCTCGCAATGAATTTGGTCCGGTAAAGAGTGGCTCCACGTTCTAAGTGAGTCTGACGATGCGAACCGGCTTTCCTTTCACGAACCGCGAGCCATGAAGTAAAACATGCCGACCGTCGCGCCGCCCATCAACGCGAACGTCGCCCATCCCCAGGTGCGGGCAAGTCCCGAACTCGTCCAATCGCCCATGATCTTTCGATTCGAGGCGAGCCAAACGATGACGGCTATTAGCGGCACCGCCGCGACACCGTTGAGAACGGCCGACCAAAATAGCGCCTTGATTGCGTCGACGTGCAACAGGTTCATCGCAATGCCGATCAGTATGCCCGCCGCGATGATCGTGTAGAAGCGCGGAGCGCGGTGCACCGGCTCGCTTAGACCCTCCTTGAAACGAAAGGTCTGCGCGGCGACGTAGGCCGACGACGTCGCGAGGACCGGAACCGCCAGAATTCCGGTACCCACCATTCCCAGCGCAAAGAGCAGCTCGGCGAACGGACCGGCCAAGGGGCGTAACGCTTGCGCGGCCTGTTGAGCTGTGGCGATGTCGTGCCTTCCGGCGGCCCCGAGGGTCGACGCCGTCGTAACGATAATGAAGAATGCAACGATGTTCGAAAAGATCATGCCGGCGTTGACGTCGGCATGCATATTTCGTACCGAATCGGGATCGGTGCCGCGTCGCGCGGCAAGAGTCGCCTTGCCGGCCTCTTTGTCCTCCTCGACCATCAGCGACGACTGCCAGTAAAACAAGTACGGCGTGATCGTCGTTCCGAGCACCCCCACCATCGTGGAGAGCCAGAGCGAGTTGAAATGGAGCCGTGGAACCGCGAACTGCTCCAACACATGAACCCACGGCGGATGGATGACGAAGGCAGTGACGACGTAGGCGAAAAGCGACAGCGTCAGCCACTTAAAGACTCGCGCGATCGTCGCGTACGGCATCCATGCCTGCCCGACGAGCATTGCGATGCCGAAGAGAAAGACGAGGGCGTCGACGGGAACTGGAACGACGAGCCGCGTGGCGGCCGCCATGCCGCCGATATCCGCCCCAAGATTGAACGTATTGGCGACGATGACGAGGCCTGCCAGCGGATATACGAGTGCAAGCGGTAGCCGCTTGCGCATAAGCGCGGCGATTCCCTCACCGTTGACCATCGAAATGCGAGCGCACATCCCTTGAATGACGGCCATCATCGGCGTCGAGACCAGGGTGAGCCAGAGCATCGAATATCCGGTCGTGGCGCCGGCGACCGAATAGGTCGAGATTCCCGACGGATCGTCATCCGCCGCGCCGGTAATCAGGCCGGGGCCTAAAATCGAGAAAAAATTACGGATTCGGCTGACCATTGCAGCGGCTTGTACCCCGCTTGCGGGGCTTCAATCGAAAGCGACCCTTACGCTTTGGGCAGGAGTCCCGAAATTTCGGCGCCGGAAATGGCGCCACTCAAGACGGAGAGGTCTCCGTCGGACAACGCTCGAGCCGTTTCGACCAACGAGGTCATGGCACTTCGATAGAGTGCACCGCCGACGCTCACGCGTCGCACGCCGGCAGCACTCAGATCCGCCAGCGGTACCGGTTCGCTCGGGCCGATGAGTACGTTGACGGGCTTAGGCGCCACAGCCGCAACGACGGCGCGGATCGCATCCATATCCGGCAAGCCGGGGGCATAGAGTACGTCCGCACCCGCTTCGGCAAAGGCGACGAGACGCCGTAGGGTTTCGTCTAAATCGGCACGGCCGTGCAGATAGTTATCGGTGCGGCCGGTCAAGAGGATGCGGCCGCTCGCGGCCTGCCCTGCGGCGCGAACGCGCGCAACCGCATCGTCGAAATGGTGAATCGGATGCGCGGGGTCGGCTGTCGTGTCCTCGATGCCAAGGCCGGCCAAACCCGCCTCGATGCCGGCGCGAACCGTCGCGGCGCACTCCTGCGGATCCGCACCGAATCCATCTTCGAGATCTCCGTTAACCGGCAGACCGCTGACGCGGCCCAAGAATGCGGCATGCGCGACGGCCTCGTCACGCGTTACTGCGTGAATCCCGTCTTGACGCCCGAGCGAAAACGCAAAGCCGAGCGACGTGCTGGCCAACGCTTCGAATCCCGCGCGCGCGAGTAAAACCGCCGACGTGCCATCCCACGCATTGGGCATGACGAACGCCGTCTCGCGTTCGTGCAGCGAACGAAAACGTTCGTACGCGAGAGCCTGCGTGTTCTTCATCGCCGCTTCTGCTATTCGGCGAGCATTTCGCTCGCGACGATGCTCACCGGAACCGTGCCGTGCGAGAGCAGATCGTCGTGAAAGGCTTGCAAATCGAACGCGCTTCCCTTCTTCGCCCTGTATTGGGCGAGCAGCGCTTCGATCTGCGTCTTGCCGACGGCATAGTCGAACGCTTGCCCGGGACCGAGCGCAAAACGGCTCACCTCGCCTTGCGCCGTCGCGCGGTCGACGCCGGCATTCGCTTCGAACCATGCAACCGCGCGCTCGAAGCTCCATTCTCCGGTTGCGAGTTTCGTATCGACGATCGCGCGAGCGCCGCGCAGCCGCTCGAATTGCGCGACGGCGTAGCGGCCGTCGAGATCGTTACCGTAAAGGCCGTCACGTTCGAGCAACGCTTCTTCATAAAAGGCCCAGCCTTCGGCGAAGACGCCATCGAACGAGAAGCGGCGCACGGGATCGGAATTGTGTTTGGCGATCGAGAGCTGCAAGAAGTGCCCTGGGAAGCCTTCGTGTCCGCTGGTCATCAGGACGCGATCGCGATCGAAGTCCTCGAAGATCGCGCCGGTGGCCGCGGCCTTCGCCATCTGCGGATTGGGCGGCGGAACGAAGTAGACGCCGTCGACCTGTTTGGAAAGAATCGGCGGCGGATTCATCGACGCGCCGGGAAGAATCGGCAAGAGAAACGCCGGTGTCTCCTCGATCTTCATCTCGCCGACGTATGCCGGGACCGTCACGATGTGTTTGTCCGCGATGAAGGCGCGTAGAGTGTTGAGTTGCGCCTGAAAGAACGCGAACTGCGCGTCTTTCGTAGCCGGGGTCATGCCGCCGCCGTTTGCCGCGGCCTGCGTTGGATCCAAAAGATTGACGCCTTTGGCCTTCGCCTCGGCTTGAATCTCGCGCTCTTGCGCGACGGCCGCGTCGAGCGTCTTGCGCCCGATTGCTGCAATCTGATCGGCATCATACGGCAAGAGCAGCTCGTCGCGGAGCATGGCGTTGTAGGCTTGCGATCCCATCTCGTAGTTGGTCGGCCAGCTCGCCGCGTTATCGCTCATCCATTTGGTCCACTCGGTCATCGACGCAACGACTGCGTCGCGCGCCTTTTCAAAGCGCGCTTTCTTATCGGCCGGGAGCTGCGCGGCCATCGGCGTCAAAATGTAGTTGAAGAGGGCGGGCGCCATCGCCAGCTCTTTAATAGCGACCTCGGCTTGCAGGCGTCCCGGATGGGTAATGAGCGGGCGCTGCGCGGCCATCCACGCCGGGGCCTTTTCCAGCCGCGAGATCATGTGGTCCCACCAAAGCGCCTGGTTCTGTTCGCCCATATGGAGGACCATCGTGAAGACCACTCCGAGCACGGTCAGTGGCGGCCCGGACGGGTCCTTTCCGGCCTCCAGCTCGGCCAGCTGCCGGAGTTGGCCCGCGGCGAAGGCGCGCATCACGCGCACGTCGTTGCGATCCTGAAGCGTGGCGCCGGCCATGTTGATGGCGTCGAGCTTACTTTCGTACGTCGCCAGCAGCTGCTTCATGTGGGCGATGCCCGCCGGGGTCGGATCGCTCCAGTCGCCGTCGTGGCTGTAGTCGCCGAGGAACGTCGCGGCCTCGGGGTCCGCGGCCAAGAAATCGGCAATCGATTGGAGCTGAAGGGCCGATATTTGCGCGCTCGGCAAGCTTTGAGCGGGGGCCCGCAGCGGCAGACAAACCAGAAATGCGGCCGCCAGGAGAGCGGCAAGAGCTCGGTTCTTCATGACGACTCCTACGAGAGTCCACCGGCGATTGTTTCGCGCGCCCGCTCGCGGGTAGGTTCCATAGCATGCGCACAATCATTATAACGGCCATCCTTCTCGCTCAGCTTTCCGTCAACGCCGCCGCGGCCGGCTGCGCCGGAGCCGACCCCGCGATCACATCGGTACGCGTGCAGAACGTCTCCGGTAACGGCTCGCTCAACCATTACACGTTGGTCGGCAAGGTCACCAATCTCGGAAATCAGGGGCAGGCATCAAGCGTCTTGCAGTTCGTCGACATCTATCAAAACGGAACCCGGTTAGAGGATCGCGGCGTGCCGCCGCTAGCGCCCGGTCAATCCTATACCTTTTCATACGTCTGGCAGCGCGCGTCGGATGCGGGCACGAACACGACCGCCTTCGACTTTAGACTCCGGATGACTTCGCCGTCGCCGCCCGGAAACCAGGACTGCAGTGCCGGAAACGACACTTTCCGCCTAACGTTTTAGCACCAGGGAGCTGACGGTGATCCGCCGCCCGGCGACGTAACCTCAGAGGTTAATGCCAGGCACGCTCCGCATCGGGATCGACGTCGGCGGAACGTTCACCGACCTCGTCGCCGCCGAATCCTGGAGCGGACGAGTCGTCACGCGCAAAGTCGCAAGCACTCCGCGCGAACCGCATCGCGCGGTCGTCGAAGCAATCGCCGCAATTTTGACGGATTACGAAGAGCCGCCGCGGATCGAGCTGCTCGCGCATTCGACCACGATCGCAACAAACGCGCTGCTCGGCCAGATGAATCTCGAGCTTCCGCGCGTCGCGCTCGTCACGACGCACGGCTTTCGCGACGTTATCGAGATCGGCCGTCAAAATCGAAGCGCGCTCTACAACCTGTTCGTCGAACGGCCGCGTCCCCTTGTCGCGCGCAACGACCGGCTGACCGTCCGAGAGCGCGTCGATTTTCAGGGGAACGTGCTCCTGGCGCTGGACGAGAGCGACGTCGAGCGCTTGTGCGCCGAGCTCCGCGAACGCGATGTAGCGGCGACCGCGGTCTGCCTGCTGCACTCGTATGCGAACGACGCGCACGAGCGGCGCGTCGCACAGGCCCTTTCCGCTGCCTTTCCGGGAATGCGCGTGACGATCTCGTCGGAAGTCGATCCGCAGTACCGTGAATACGAGCGCTGCTCGACCACGGTCGTCAACGCGGTGCTCGCGCCGATCGTCGAAGGCTACCTCGAACGTTTAGGCGCTGCGGTCCGGGCTGCCGGCATCGACGCGCCGCTCTACGTTATGCGCAGTGACGGCGGCCTTGCGTCGCAGGGGATTCTCTCGCGACCCGCGGCGTTGATCGAGAGTGGCCCGGCGAGCGGCGCAATGGCCGCGGCGGCGCTCGGCCGCAGAATCGGCATAAGACGCCTGCTCTCGTTCGATATGGGCGGAACGACCGCGAAAGCGGGCGCCATCGTCGATGGCGTCGCCCAAATCGTTGGAGAGTTCGAAGCCGCCGGCGCAACGCACAGCGGCCGCGCGATCAAAGGCAGCGGCTATCCCGTTCGCTTTCCATTCGTCGACCTGGCAGAAGTGAGCGCGGGGGGCGGCACCATCGCGTGGCTCGACGATGCCGGTTCGCTACGCGTGGGTCCGCTCTCGGCGGGCGCGGACCCGGGGCCGGCTTGCTACGGCCGCTCCGAACAAGCTACGGTTGCCGATGCGAACGTCGTGCTCGGCCGATTGAATCAAGCAGCGTTGCTCGGCGGAGCGTTTCCAATCGACGCAGCACGCGCCCGGTCCGCCATCGAACGCCTCGCCTCGGCCTTGGAATTGAGCCTCGAAATGACGGCCGAGGGCATCGTCAGGCTGATCGATCACGCGATGGCGAAGGTGTTGCGGATCGTCACCGTCGAGCGCGGCTTGGATCCGCGTGAGTTCGGGCTGGTCGCCTTCGGAGGCGCAGGGCCGTTGCATGCCTGCGCGGTGGCCGACGAGTTGGCTATTGCGCGCATCGTCATCCCGCAGCATCCGGGCCTTTTCTCCGCGCACGGTTTGCTGGGGGCAGATCTTCACACCACCGACGTCCTTGCCGTGCTTCGCTCGACCGGCAAGGTGGATCGATCCGCGTTGCAGCGCTGGTTCGAGGAGAGCGAGGAGCGCGCTGGCGCCAAGCTAATCGAACAAGGCGTGCAGCGGGAAACGATTGCCTTTCGACGACAATACGACGCCCGCTATCGCGGACAGGGTTTCGAGCTGACGATCGACCATGCCGATTCGCCCGAAGCGATCGCGCAGCGTTTTCACGACGCACACCGCGCTCGCTACGGTTACGACGTTCGCAGCGAGATCGTCGAACTGATAAACGCGCGCCTAACGGGGGTGGGCGCGCTGTCTCCCCGCGTCACCCCGAGCCCATCGACGGAGCCGGTACTCGAGATAAACTTCGTCGAAGAACGACGTGAGGAGACGCGCCGCGTCTGGGTCGACGGTTCTTTCATCAACGCTCCCGTTTTGCAACGCACGGCGCTCAGAGAAGGCGAGCGCATCGAGGGGCCGACGATCGTCGAGGAGTACGACTGCACGACGTACGTGGCACCGCAGTGGTCGTTGACGGCGGATGCCGACGTACTGGTTTTAGAGAAGACGGCCCAATGATCGATCCGATCACGGCAGAGATCCTCAGCGCAGCGCTCGTATATGCGAGCGAAGAGATGGGTCTTGCCGTGCGCAACAGCGCCTACTCGCCGAACATCAAAGAACGTCTCGACCATTCCTGCGCGCTCTTCGACCGTGATGGCCGTTTGATCGCGCAAGCCGAGCACATTCCAGTGCACCTTGGCTCGCTGCCGTGGGGGCTCAAACGCATGCTCGAGATCATCGCGTGCGAACACGGCGGCGTTCGCGAGGGCGAGATGTGGGTTGCGAACGATCCCTACGTAACTGGGACTCATCTCAACGACGTCACGGTGTTGCGGCCGATCTTCGACGGAGGGCGGCTGGCCGGGTTTGCCGCCAATAAGGCGCATCACGCGGATGTCGGCGGCGCTGCGCCGGGATCGATGCCGGCCGATGCGGCCGACCTTTTTGCCGAAGGGGTCGTCGTTCCACCCATGCGTTTGATGCGTGACGACCGTGTCGTTGCCGAGGCGGTCGCGCTCTTCCGCGCCAATTCGAGAACGCCCGACGCTTGCAGCGGGGATCTTCGAGCGCAGATCGCCGGCAACTACACCGGAGAACGTCGTCTGCTCGAGCTCGTGAGCCGCTATAGCGCCCAAACGTTCGACGAGGCAGTCGCGCGCGCGCTCGACGGCAGCGAGCGCGCGATGCGCGCCGCGCTTCGTAAGATCGGCGACGGCGTCTTCGATGCAACCGATTATCTGGAAGATCGTGACGGCGAGCCGAGCATCGTCATTGCTCTGCGGTTGGAGCTGCGCGACGGCAGCGCACTGCTCGATTATACCGGAACCTCCGCACAATGCAGGTTTCCGCTCAACGCCGTGTTCGGCGTGACGCTCTCCGGCGTCTACTACGCGCTGCGTGCAGTCACCGACCCGACGATTCCGATGAACGAGGGATGCTTCCGTCCGGTCGAGGTGCGCGTGCCCGAAGGCACGTTGCTCAATCCGCGCCGTCCCGCACCCGTCTCGGGCGGCAACGTCGAGACCAGCATGCGAAATGCCGAGGTCGTCCTGCAAGCTTTGGCATGCGCCGCGCCCGAGCGCGTACCGGCCTGCAGCGGCGGCACGATGAGCAACGTGATGCTCGGCGGAACGCGGTCTGACGGGCGAACCTGGGCCTTCTACGAAACCAACGGCTGCGGCTCCGGCGGCCGTCTAAACGCCGATGGGATAGACGCCATCCAATGCCACATGACCAACACGCTCAACACGCCGATTGAAGCGGTCGAACGCGAGTATCCGTTGCGCATCGCGCGCTACGAAATCGCGGAAGGCACCGGCGGCGCAGGCCGGCACCGCGGCGGCAGCGGGCTGGTCCGCGAGATCGAGCTCACGGAGGGTACCGCGCAGGCAACGCTCCTCGCGGATCGCCATACGTTGCGGCCACCGGGTGCGCACGGCGGAGAGCCGGGCACGTGCGGACGGCACACATTGAAGCGCGCTGGAACCAAAACGCGCGTCGCTGCAAAGACGACCCTGCCCCTCCAACCGGGAGACACGCTGACGATTCAAACTCCAGGCGGCGGCGGCTATGGTGCGCTGGAGCCTTAACTTAAGGTCAAGCGAGCAAGCGATACTTGCCGCAAGGCGACTATGCTTCGCGCAAAATACACCCCCGGCACCACGCACTTCAGCTTGGCAAGACGTACCCCCACATGAGAGAATGCGGCAATGGAAAACCGAATGCGTATCGCGAACGGGCTCTCTGCGCTTGGACTGACGGCCGCCTTGGTGATGGGTGGGTGTACCCAAGGCTCGATGGGTTCGGGCACCGGCGTACCATCGCTTGGCAGCGTCTCGCCAGCCTCGGGCACCTCTGCATACATCAAGCACGTCGTCATCGTGGTTCAAGAGAACCGCAGCTTCGACGACTTCTTCGCGACCTTTCCGGGCGCCGACGGAGCGACGGAGGGGCTGATGAAAACGCCCAGCGGCGACAAGTACATCCAGCTCAAGTCTGAGCCTCTCGCCTCTTTGAGCTTGGCACACCAGCACTTAGCGTTCCAGCATGAGTACGACAAAGGAAAGATGGACGGTTTCAATACCGTAGAGCTAACGCTCAAGAAAGGCATTAGAGAGCCGGCCGGCACGTACGCCTACCGGTACGTCAATCCAAGCCAGATCCCGGAGTATTGGTCCATGG
>PMHJ01000029.1 GCA_003158175.1 Candidatus Cybelea septentrionalis | reverse complement strand
AGCGCGATCTCGTTGGGCGTCTTCTGGCGCTGAGCCCCTTCCACTAAACTAATCATGCGGTCGAGGAAGCTTTCGCCGGGGTTGGCCGTCACCCGAACGACGATGCGATCGGAGAGCACGCGCGTTCCGCCGGTTACCGCGCTGCGATCGCCACCCGACTCGCGAATGACGGGCGCCGATTCTCCGGTGATCGCCGACTCGTCGACCGTTGCGGCGCCTTCGAGCACTTCGCCGTCTGCCGGGACGATCTCATTGGCTTCGACGACGAAACGGTCGCCTTTTCGCAACGAGGTGCTCGTGACTCGCTCCTCGGTCCCGTCGTCGCGCAACGAGCGCGCGTAGGTATCGGATTTCGTCTTGCGCAGTGCCTCGGCTTGGGCTTTGCCGCGCCCTTCCGCGACGGCCTCGGCGAAGTTCGCAAAGAGAACCGTGAACCACAGCCACGCCGCGATCGCGAAGTCGAAACCGGACATCCCGGTGTGTCTCAGGAGATCGCGCACGAAGAAAACTGAGGTCGCCGCCGCACCGACCTCGACGACGAACATCACCGGATTGCGGGCCTGCCAGCGCGGGTCCAGCTTCTTGAACGAGTCGCCCACGGCTCGCGTAATGATCGCGCGATCGAAGAGCGAACGGGCCTTCGGACGGCGCTCCAAGCGCCGCTGGCTAAGCATCAGTACGTCGTTCCTTTTAGCAGGAGCAGGTGTTCCACAATCGGCCCGAGCGAATCGGCGGGAAGAAACGTGAGCGCTCCGACGATTATGATGACGCCGATGAGCAGTGCGACGAAGATGCCCGAATGGGTCGTGAACGTGCCCGGGCCTTCCGGCACCGCCTTCTTTCCGGCCAGCGCGCCGGCAAGCGCGAGCGCCGGCACCGCGACCGCGAAGCGGCCGAACAGCATGTTCACGCCGGTCATCAAATTATAGAACAGATTGGGTCCAAGTCCCGCGAAAGCCGATCCGTTGTTGGCATTGGTCGAGGTAAACGCGTAGAGAATCTCGGAAAAGCCGTGCGGTCCGCCGTTGTTCAGCGTGGCCAGCCCGGCGGGAATCACCGCGGCGATTGCCGTCGGCACCAAACAGAGAACCGGGGTGACGAGGGCCGCCAAAATCGCGAACTGCACTTCGCGGCGTTCGATCTTCTTGCCGAGGTACTCCGGCGTGCGGCCGACCATCAGGCCGGCGATGAAGACCGTCAAGACGACGAAGACGATCATGCCGTACAACCCGCTGCCGACGCCGCCGAAGACGATCTCGCCCAACTGCATGTCGACCAGTGGAACGAGGCCTCCAAGGGGCATGAACGAGTCGTGCATCGAGTTGACGGCGCCGCAGGACGTGTCGGTCGTTACCGTCGCGAAAAGCGCCGACGCCGAAACGCCGAAGCGGCACTCTTTGCCTTCCATATTCCCGCCGGCCACGCCGAGGTGGTGCACGATCGGGTTTCCGCCCGCCTCGGCCCAGTACGCCAGCGTAAATCCGGCGAAGAATAGGATCGCCATCGCGGTGAAGATCGCCCAGCCCTGGCGCGTATCTTTTACCATCTTGCCGTACATGTACGTCAAGCCCGCGCCGAGCGAAAAGATCAGCAACAGCTCGATGAGGTTGGTGAACGGTGTCGGATTCTCGTTGGGCGACGACGAGTTGGCGTTGACGAATCCGCCGCCGTTCGTACCGAGTTCTTTGATGACTTCTTGCGAGGCCATCGGACCGCCGGTGATGGACTGAGAGAAACCCTCGATCGACTTCACCGCTTGGTACGCATGCAAGTTCTGAGGGATTCCCGCAGAGACGAACAAGAGTCCGACGACGATCGAGATCGGCAGCAGCACGTAAAGCGAGCAGCGCGTCAAATCGACCCAGAAGTTTCCGAGCGTCTTCACGTTCGTCCGCACGACGCCGCGCACGACTGCGACGGCGATTGCGATGCCGGCAGCCGCCGAGACGAAGTTGTGCCAGGCCAATCCGGCCATCTGGGTGAGGTAGCTCATCGCGGTTTCGCCGGAGTAGAACTGCCAGTTGGTGTTGGTCGTAAAGCTCACCGCCGTGTTCCAGGCCAAGTCCGGCGACATGTTGTCGACGTGCTGCGGATTAAAGGGGAGCCACCTCTGCGTGCGCAGCAGCACGTAGAGATACGCGAGGCCGACGAGCGAGAAGGCGAGCATCGAGAGCGCGTAAACGTACCACGTCATCTCCTCGTCTTCTCGAACGCCGCAAAGGCGATAGATTACTTTCTCGAGCGGCGCGAAGACGGGTGTTAGCCAGGTGCGCTCGCCCGCGAAGACGCGGGCCATATACGTCCCAAGCGGTTTTGTGACCGCCAGAACGAGCAGGAAGAAGATAATGGCCTGCAGCCATCCGATCGCAGTCATCGCGGTTCCCTAGAACTTCTCGGGGCGAAGCATCGCGAAGACGAGATACGCCAACCCTGCGATGGTCAGGATAAGCCCCAAGACCTCGTCAAACTGCATTGGCTAAACCTTCTCGCAGCCGAGGACGTACAAATCCAGGAGCACGAAGCAGACGATCGATAAGATGACGACTCCAATCTCGAGGCCCATGGCTTTAAGAATAGCCAACTAGGTCCCGCGATGCCATCCGCCATTCGGATGATCCACTTGGATTTGCGGCCGGCATCGCAAGCTCTTATAATCGGCGAGCTATGATCAATCTACGCTCCCTCGCGCCCGCACTCGTCAGTTTCTTCTTGGCCACGGGCGCCGGTGCAGGCGCTGCAACGCCGGCGCCCTCCCCGTCCCCGTCGTCGACACCGAGCGCTCCGAGCGATCCATGCGGTTCGATCCTGTCGATCGTAAACCGTCCGACGGTAACGACCGGCGTTTGCACGGTGCGCACCGGCCACTTCGACGTCGAAACCGGTTATACGAATACGACGACAACCGGACCCGGTGGCGGCAGCGGTGTCGCCTACCCCCAAACGCTCATTCGCGTCGGCACCGCCGATCCACACTTCGACTTGGAGTTCGGGCCGCCCAGCTACCAAACGACCTCCGCCGGAACGCCGGTCATCACCGGATCGAGCGACGTCAATCTCGGGGCAAAATACGAGTTGGGATATAGCTCCAACGCCGATTGGGGCGTCAACACCGTCATCACGTTTCCAACGGGCGACCACGCCTTTAGCGCCGGCAACGCAGAGTTTACCGGCAACCTCAATGGCGGCTACACGCTAAGTCCCGAGCTCAGCCTCGCCGGCACGCTCAGCTTTAACGCGCTCAGCAGCCTCAACTCCGGCGGCGTAGCGCAATCATACTTCGCCTTTATTCCCAGCCTCGAGCTGAGCGCTGCCTTGCCCGGCGGCCCTTCGCAGATCTCTGCCGAGTACGCGTACTTCTCTGCTGCCGGCCCGAATCTCGGCGGCAAGAGCCTGGTGGACTTCGTCTATCAGCGTGACTTCGGCGCGCATCTGCAACTCGACGTTGAATACGGATTCTCACCGACGCTGATCGACGGGCAAAAGGAGCAGTACATCGGGGCGGGCGCGTCGCTAATGCTATGATGCTGACAGCATTCGGAGCCGGATCGGTAACCCTGATGATGCTTTTCTATGCCTTTGAATCGCGCGGCGCAGCCTTCACGCTTCTCTTCGCCATCGCATGTTTCGCAGCGTCGGCCTATGGATGGCTCGCCGGAACCTGGCCCTTCGGTGTCGTGGAGCTCGCATGGGGATTCGTGGCGCTATGGAGATGGAAGGCTCGTCGCGCGAACGCGTAGCCGGAGAAGCCGGCGTAATCGTCGAGCCCTTCGCGGAGGCGGGAAAAACCGGCGACCTGCCTAACCGCCAGCCAAACGCCTTTTTCCTCAGATCCGAACGGAGGGAATGCCGATGGGAACCGCTGCAACAAGCATAAATATCGGAAACACCGGCTTTATGCTGCTCTGCGCGAGCCTCGTCATGCTAATGACGCCCGGGCTCGCCTTTTTTTATGGCGGACTCGTACAGCGCAAGAACGTGCTGACCATTATGATGCAAAGCTTCATGTCGCTAGGATGGACGACGGTCTTGTGGTTCGCTTTCGGGTATTCGGAGAGTTTCGGCGCGGACTGGCACGGCATCATCGGTAATCCGGCGACGTATGCGTTCCTCCACGGCGTAACGCTGCAGACGATGTTTGCCAGCACCGCAAACATCCCGCTCGTCGTGCACATCGCCTATCAGATGATGTTCGCAATCATTACGCCCGCGCTGATCACCGGCGCGTTTGCTAATCGAGTGACCTTCAAGGCCTACTTCTTATTTCTCACCGCGTGGCTGATCTTCGTCTACTTCCCGTTCGTGCATATGCTCTGGAGTCCGGACGGCATCTTGGCAAAGTGGGGATGTCTCGATTTTGCCGGCGGCATCGTGGTCCACGCCTCGGCCGGCTTTGCGGCTTTGGCATCGGTGCTCTATGTCGGACGACGCCACGTCATCGACAACAAACCGCATAACGTTCCGCTCATCGCGCTGGGAACCGGACTGCTGTGGTTCGGCTGGTACGGCTTCAACGCCGGCTCGGAGTTGCGCGTCGACGCGGTAACCGCCTCGGCATTTCTCAACACCGATATCGCCGCATCGTTTGCCGCCGTCGCATGGCTCTTCGTCGAGTGGGCTCGCGGTCGGCAGCCGAAGTTCGTCGGCCTTCTTACCGGCGCGGTCGCGGGGCTCGCAACGATCACCCCGGCGGCCGGCTACGTCTCGCCCATGACGGCCGTGATCATCGGCCTCGCGGCAGGCGTCGTCTGTTATTTCGCCGTCACGCTGAAGAATCAACTCGGTTGGGACGACGCCCTCGACGTCTGGGGCGTCCACGGAGTCGGCGGATTCTTGGGAATCTGTTTGCTCGGCGTCTTTGCTTCGACGCTGTGGAACCCCAATGGAGCCGACGGCCTACTGCGCGGCAACGCCGCGTTCTTAGGCAAGCAGTTCGTCGCGGCGACGGTCTGCAGCGCTTGGGCCTTCGCCTTCACCTACGCGATGCTCGCGCTGATCAACCTCGTAACGCCAGTCAAAGTCGACGAAGCCGCCGAAGAACGCGGCCTCGACGTGGCACTGCACGGTGAGGAGGCCTATCCGCTGGGCGTCTGACGCAACGCAACTCGCCGCACCACCGGTACGAGGGTCAAGCTGCTCGCGGCGAGAGTTGCTAGGGCGACGGCAAACGTGCCGTCGATAATCGCTTCGCGATAGGGAGTTGAAGCCGGAAGCGCGAGCGCGAGTGCGAGCGAAAGTGCTCCGCGCATCCCGGCGACGCGCACGACATCGAGCCAATCGCGCGGGTACGGAAACGGCAAAAGCATTCCGGCGACGACAAACCGGGCGACGGCGACCCCACCGATGCAGGCGACGGCAAATACTGGCTCGTAAGCGACCCGCGCGATCTGCAGTCCCGCGCCGACCATGAAAAAGACGAGCCCGTTGGCCAGCGATGCGGCGACGTCCCAAAACCGGTTTACGTCTTCGGCGATGCTCAGCGTGATCCACGAACGCTCGTAATATCGCAACGCGATGCCGTACGCGATCGTCGCGAAGATGCCGGAAAGTGCAAGGCGATCGGCCGCGAAGTAGGCGCCGTACGCGCACAGCACGGTTGCGGCGATCTGGAACCTGACGCGCCGGCGACCGCGCAGCACGCGGGCCGTTACAAAGGCGATAGCAACCCCGAGAGCCACGCCGCCCGCGGCGCCGGCCACGGTATCGAGCGTAACGATCGCGATCGTGCCGGCGCTTGCGGCGCCCAAGCCGATGGCAACCAACACGCCGCGATAGAGCGCCACTGCAACGGCGTCGTTAAAGAGCGACTCGCATTCGACGATCGTGGCCAGCGTGCGGGGAACTTTCAATCGGCGAAAGACCGCTACGACCGCGATCGGGTCGGTCGCGCTGAGGATGGCACCGGCCAAGAGCGCGGGTCCGAACGGCACGCGAACGATTGAGAGGGCTCCCGCGACGATTGCCGCCGTGAGCAGTACGCCGGGTCCGGCGAGTGTGGCGATTGCGATCCATTGCCTTTGCATCGCCCGAAAGTTCAGGTTCCACGCCGCCTCAAAGAGCAGCGGAGGGAGAAAAACATAGAGCGTGGCGTGGCCCAGCGCGTACGCCAGTCGCCCGGGCGCGACCAACCCGTAGAGAACGCCGAGTCCGACGACGACGAGGATCTGCCACAGCTTCACGAACGACCTAGTGCGTGTGCGTGAAGTTTCCGACGCGGGTGACCGCTCGAATCGCCTCGATTGCGCGGCGCATGCCTAAGGGCGCTCGCGGGCGTCCGACGGTTTCGAAGTAGAGCGCCGGATCGATGTTGAGCGTGCGGGTCTGGACCATCGCGACCCGCGTCGCGCGCAAGAACGCATCCGCCGCGGCAACCTCTTCTTCGTCGTCGGTGACGCCGGGATGCGTCAACAGGTTGAGGCTAACGGCGAGCCCGCGTTCCACGGCCAATCGGATCGAATCGAAAACGTCGTCGAGCCCGTAGCCCTGGGGACGGTAATAAGCAGCGTAGACGTTGGGACGAAACGAGTTGAGGCTAATCCGAACCGCCTGCAATCCGGCATCGATGCACCGCGCGAGCGACGCCGGCTGACTGCCGTTGCTGTTCAAATTGATCGTTCCGTTCTCGCTACGCTCGCGAATTCGCTCGATGGCGCGGGCGATTGCGATCGAGCGCAGCAGCGGCTCACCCTCGCATCCTTGCCCGAAGGAGACGATGCCGTCTTCCACACGCTCCAAATGATGAATCGCCACGGCCGCGAGCTCCTCGGCCGCGACTTCTTCGGCAATGCGCGTCTGCGGGGACGATACGCCGGTCTCCGCCTCTTGCTCGGAGATGCAGCCGATGCAGCGAGCATTGCATTTCGGTGAAACCGGCAACGCGGCTTCGCCCCGTTCGAGAAAGACGTTCTGCGCGGTAAAGCAGCCATACTGACGCGAGCAGAGCGCCACTTGCTCGAGCACGCCGTTTCTAGGCTCTTTCGAGAGGCGCCCGTCGATCAGCCGTTCCAGTTCGCCCTTTTTAAAGCGGCGCGGTTTCCAATCGTCGCTCTCGTCGGTCTTCATCGCAGCCACGTGCAAACGGTCGTCCATGGCACACGCGAACGTGTAACCGAAGAGCGGCAACGCCGGGGCGTTGCGCTGCGTCGCATAGGCGGGCACGAGCAACCGCGTGTAGCCGGCCGGCAGAGCTACCGCGAGTGCGTTGCGCCTGGAGATGGGGCCGATCGTCGTCAGCGGACGGCGCCCGGGAAGCAGCATCTCCAGCACGCTCTGCGGCGCCGGAATCAGTTCGTCGCCTAGGGCCTCGCGAACGATGCCGGCGTCGGCCAGCGGCACGACGCTCGGATCGTACGAGATCCGGCCCCCCGCATCGCAGGATGCGAGTGCCACGCCGGAGAGTTCACGCAACTTCATCGTCGAGCTCGACTTCCGTATCGAAGACGCGCACGGCCGGCCCGGTGAGATAGGCATTGCCGGTGCCGTCCCATTCAACCACCAGCCGTCCGCCTGGCACGAAAACCTCGACTGGCGAAGTAGCCGCCTCGCTTGCGATCGCCACGGCGGCGCACGCAACGGCGCCGGTGCCGCACGCCATCGTCAAGCCAACCCCGCGTTCCCAATGCGCAACGCGAATCGTTCGCTGATCCTCGAACGCCACGACGTGCACGTTGGTGCCGTCTGGAAATCGTGTGTCCTCTTGAAGCTCCTCCGCGATGCTTTCGAGATCCACACGTTCAACGCTCGACCGCACGAGAACGACGTGCGGATTCCCAAGATCGACGAACCATCCCCCATTGTCACCCTGACCATTGTCATCCTGACCCTGTCTGTCATCCTGAGCCTGTCGAGGGATGATATTACTGATAACGGGGTGCCCCATCGCGACGCGAACCGCATATTCGGCTCCGCGCGACACGATCTCGGTTGAAATTAAGCCCGCCTCCGTTTCGAATGTGACGCTCGCTCCTTCTCCCGCTTCGTCGAGCCAGCGTGCCACGCAGCGGACGCCGTTGCCGCACATCTCGGCTTCGCTTCCGTCGGCGTTGATCGTTCGCATGCGAGCATCGGCGACGCTCGACGATTCGATCGCTATAACGCCATCGGCACCGATGCCCGCTCGGCGATCGCAAGCCCATTTCGCAAAGCGTACGAGGTCGGCGCGGCCGTCGCTACGCCGATCTACGATCACGAAATCGTTTCGCGCACCGTGCATCTTGGTCACCTTCACTTCAAACGCGCTTCGCAGACCAGCCGAGCTTTTCCCGTACCTGCTCGTGTAACGTTTCCGGCGCGCACCAGAACGTATCGGCCTCGCTGCGAAACCACGCGCGCTGGCGCCGAGCGTAGCGTCGCGTGGCTCGCTCGAGCAAAATGCGCAGCTCGCCGATCGTACTCCAGCCCCGCAGATGGGCAAGTGCCTGCGGATAACCAACTGCGTTGGCGGCGACGGCGGCTTCGCCGATGCGCTCGGCCTCGTCGAGCAATCCTGCGGCCAACATTCGCTCCGTCCGCACCGCGACACGCCGGTCGATTTCCGCCTGTGGCAGATCGAGAAAGACGAGAAGCGATGTGAGTTTCTCGCCACGCAACGTTCGCGCCGGCTCCGGAAGAGAGGGTGCCGGGGTTTGCGCGAGCGCGATCTCGAGCGCGCGGAGCACTCGATAGGCGTCGCCCGGATGAATCGCTCTCGCGCGCGGCGCGGCGCGCTTTGCGAGCCACTCGTAGAGAAAATCTGCCGGGTGAAGCTGCGCTTCACGCGCGAGGCGGGCTCGCAGCACTTCGTCGTACTGCGGCGCGAGGTCGACCCCTCCGAGCAGCGCGCGAATATAAAAACCGGTCCCACCGACGACGATGGCGCGCTTCCCGCGCCTGAGGATATCCCGAATCGCGGCAATCGCGTCGCTTGCATAACGTGCCGCCGAGTAGCGTTGCGTCGGATCGAGAAACGCGACGAGATGGTGCGGCACGAGCCCCATCTGCTCCGCCGTGGGCGCGGCCGTGCCGATGGGCATCCCACGATAGATCTGTCGAGAATCCGCGCCGACGATCTCCGCACCGTACGTCGTCGCCAACTCGAGCGCGATCTCCGTCTTTCCACTCGCCGTCGCGCCGGCTAAAATCAAGACCCCGTCAGACACGCTTGAACATGCGCGCGATCTCATCGGGACTCAAACGCACCATCGTTGGGCGCCCGTGCGGACAATGCATGGGATTCGCGCAGCGCTGCAAACGCTCGACGAGCGTGGACATCTCCTGTGGCGCGAGGGGTTCGCCGGCAACCGTGACGCTGTGGCACGCGAGCGTGGCCCAAACCCGCTCGCGAACGTCGCGTTGCTTTGGATCCTCGCTCAGATCGTCGAGCATTCCGCCCAGATCGAAGTTTCGGGACGCATAGCCTGCGGGGGTTGCGACGATGCGATAGGTTCGCTCTCCAAAAGCTTCGATCTCGAGGCCACCCTCGCGCAGTGCTTCGAGTGCGCGGTCGAGTGCCGCGCTTCGCGCCGCATCGAGCTCGACGATCTGCGGCACCAGCAGCGGTTCGCTTGGAGTCTGCTGCGCCGCGGCCGCGACGATGGCTTCGTACGCGATGCGCTCGTGCGCCGCGTGTTGATCGACCAGCAGCAACGTCTCGCCGTCGCTAGCGAGGATGAACGTGCGATGGAGCTGCGCGAGGATGCGAAGGCGATCGACATCTTGCTGACTGCCGTCATCCGGCGCCGGAGCGAAGAGGGAGATGGCCGCGCTCGCCGAGCCCGCGGATATGCTGACGCTCGGCGCGCTGCCAGTCTGTTCGGCAAACCGGCCGCGCGCGTGCTCCTTCAACGTCGCGGCGATGCTTCGCCGGACGGCGTCGAAGACTTGCGACGCATAACGCAAGCGAACGTCGTACTTCGTCGGGTGGACGTTGGAATCAACGTGATTGGCCGGCAAATCGAGAAAGAGCACGCCGTATGGATGGCGCCCCATCATGGTAAACGTGGAATAGCCGCTCGTCCAGGCGCCCGTTAGCGGCACGCCGCGCACGAGCCGTCCGTTGACGAAAAGCAGCTGCATTCTCCGATCGGGGCGATCGTGTCCCGGTTCGCTGACGAAGCCGCGCAGCGTGCCGTCGAGCATCCGGGCCGGCCCGCCATCGAGCGGCAGCAGCGATTTCGCCGCTTGCGCTCCGAAGACCATGGCAAGGCGCTCGCGCTCTTCTCCGCTCGCCGGCATGACCCAAACGTCTTTCCCGTCGTGTCG
Source organism: Candidatus Cybelea septentrionalis (assembly GCA_003158175.1). Lineage (GTDB taxonomy): Bacteria > Vulcanimicrobiota > Vulcanimicrobiia > Vulcanimicrobiales > Vulcanimicrobiaceae > Cybelea > Cybelea septentrionalis. Next base: position 22,395 of record PMHJ01000029.1, on the reverse strand, counting down.
CAGCGTGAAGGCGATCTGGGGATACGCAAGTGCGAAGCTCGAGAGCCACGACGAGCTGCGATTGAACTCCGCGCTCGGCGCGCGAAGATACTCACGCCTGACCGGCAGCCGTTCAAAGAGCGAGCGAACTCGAACCCGCGTGCCGGCCGGCGCCGCCGCCGGTTCCACGGCACTCACTTCGTCGCCATGGGCGTTAACGCGCGCCCCAATCGGGAGGCCGGGTTCGCGCGAAACGATTTCGAGATCCGAAACTGCGGCAATCGAGGCCAAACCTTCACCCCGAAAGCCCAGGGTCGCGATCGATTCCAGCTCGGACGCGACGTTAAGTTTGCTGGTCGCATGGCGTTGAATCGCCAGTGCTAAGTCTGCGCTCGCGATGCCTGTTCCGTCGTCGATAACTTCGATGAGATCGAGGCCGCCTCGTTCGATGTTCACGGCGATACGAGTCGCCCCGGCGTCGACGGCGTTCTCCACCAACTCTTTGACGATCGACGCCGGGCGTTCGATGATCTCTCCGGCGGCGATTTGACCGATCGTTACCGCATCGAGCTCGCGAATTGCAGCCACGCCTGCTAGTTCCCTAACGGCCTATGGCCGTCCCGGCCCTAAGCGGACGACCAGACCAGAAAGAGGAGGCCCACGATTGCAATGATGGCGCCGCTGAGCACTTCGCCGTAGCGCTCCAGGGGCCCGAAGGATACGCCTTCGAAGGCCGCATGCGAGCCGACGCACATCGCGACATACGTGGCAATCGTGCTAATCGCAAAGCACACCGCCATCGCGACGAGCAAGCCGGCACCGAAACGAGCGGCAGCAAAAAACGCCGGAATTCCTTCGACCATCGGCGAGGAACCGAGGATCAAGAGCAAAGTCGTGCGTAGGCTGCGCGGTCCGCTCTCGTCGATTTTGTTCTTATCGTCTTGCTCGCGGTTTGCATGCATCTCCAGCAGTGACGCGCCGGCAATCCACAAGCCAAAAGCGACGAGGGCCATCCCGGCCAGGATCGAGACGAGATTACCGAACCGCATGGCCAATGCGAGGCCGGCGAGCCAGACGACGATGCCGATGGCAAGCGTAGAGAGTGTATGGCCGAGGCCTGCGATGGCGGCGGCCCAAGCGGTTTGAGCTCGCGTCCAATGATAGTTCCGTGCCACGACGGCGATCGGCACCCAATGATCCGGAACGAGCGTGTGCAGAACGCCAACGGAGACGACGGCCCCAAGCAGCATGAGCTCGGGCGCGAGGCTCACTTCAAGTACGTCCTCACGACCTCGATCAGCTCGTCGGCCGCAACGACGTTGGCGCGCGCCTTCGACGTCAGGACGTGCGTCTTTACATGTTCCTCGAGGACGTCGGACATGAGCGAGTTCATCGCTCCCCGCGCGGCGGCGATGCGCTGAAGGACGATGCTGCAGCCCTCTTCCGAGTCGAGCGCCCGCTCGACGGATTCGATCTGACCGCGGATTCGACGCACCCGGTTGAGCAGTTTTTCCTTTTTTACAATCGTGTGACTCATGGACCGAGAGGCTTCGTCGACGCCACATAATACCCTATGGGGGTATCGGTATACGGACCCCGGCTCCTCGGCGTCTCGGGGTTGACAAAGCCTCTCACCCGAGTATCCTGGTTGAGGATTCCTCGTTAGGGAAGGCCCAGAACGCGTGTCCTCCATCCTTCGACAAGCTCAGGATGACACTGAAGCTCCAAATTCCTTAACGCCTGCGCGAAGCGCAGTCCTGACGAGCGCAGCGAGTCGAAGGGTCGACAGTGAGGGAGAATGCGCGGCCAATGCCGCACGAATTTCTCAAACTGTCGTCTTGCGAGGAGCAGCGACGGTTTTTTTGTTTGGCAACGAAAGGGGGTGATGTCAGGCCATGGACGACGGACCTAGTAGTCGATCGCGCCGGCTCGCGATGAGCCGCGTATTCCTGCCGTGTCCGTCCGACCGGCGCGGCAGAGCATAACAAATAGGAGGTATGTGTCATGAAAAGAGTTCTGGCATTCTTGCTCGATTTTACGAGCAACCGGGCGCGCGGAAAAGCCGCGTTCCACGACGATACGTTGCGGGCGAACCAGGGTAGCAATCCCGCCTATACCTTTAGCTACTGGCGCTCTCTCGTCGACTAGACGGACAAAGGTGATTTGCCGTGCTTCATCGCCGATCAGAAGTTAGCTTATGAGCACGCAAACCGTGGCCGGCCGCTTCGTGAGACCGAACGTCTTTCGTTCTGTCATCATGTTCCTTTCGATCGTTGGGCCGGGCATCATCACGGCCAATGCCGACAACGACGTCGGCGGCATCCTCACGTACTCGCAAGCCGGCGCGCAGTTTGGCTACTCGATGCTCTGGCTGCTCGTGCCCATCACAATTGCGCTCGTCGTGGTGCAAGAGATGTGCGCGCGGATGGGCGCGGTCACGGGCAAAGGCTTGGCCGATCTGATCCGCGAGAACTTCGGGGTGAAGGTTACCTTCTGGTGCCTTCTGCTCTTCGTCCTGGGCGACATCGGCAATACCGCCACGGAGTTCGCCGGGGTCGCGGCCTCGGCGCCGATCTTCGGCGGCTATCTGCACGTGCCCAACCTCGAGGCCTTCAAGATCGCGCTGGTGGCTGCCGCGGCGATCTTCGTCTTCATGACGGTAACGCGCGGCAGCGCAAAGCTGCTCGAACGGGTCTTCTTCTTTTTCTGTTTCGTCTACGTTGCGTACATCGTCAGCGCGTTCGTCGTCCATCCCGCGTGGCACGACGTCTTGCACCAGAGCATCGTACCGCATATTCAAGCGTCGAAGGCCTACATCTTGATGGTTATCGCCGTCATCGGAACGACCATCTCCCCCTGGATGCAGTTCTACATCCAGGCCGCGGTCGTCGAAAAAGGTATTCGCGAAGGAGACTACGGCTATTCACGCCTCGACGTCGTAACGGGCGGAATATGGACCGACGTAATTGCCTATTTCATCATCGTATCGTGTGCGGCAACCATCTACGTTCACAATATCCATGCCGCTCATCCGATCGTCGTGAACGGCGTCGGCGACGTCGCGGTCGCGCTCGCCCCGCTCGCCGGAAAATTCGCTGCGTTGCTGTTTGCCTTGGGACTGCTCAATGCGGCCGTCTTCACGGCCTCAATCCTGCCGCTTTCGACTGCTTATTACGTCTGTGAAGCCTTCGGCTTCGAGCGCGGCGTCGACAATCGTTTCTTTGAAGCTCCGGTCTTCTACGGGTTCTACCTCGCGCTCATCGTCATCGGCGCCGGGACCGTAATCATTCCCGGTGCGCCGCTGCTGGGAATCATCTTCTACTCCCAGGTACTCAACGGCGTTCTGCTGCCGATCGTGCTCGTTCTCATGCTACTGCTGATCAATAACAAGCGCCTGATGGGGCGCTGGACCAATTCGCCGCTTTTTAACGTCATCGCATGGGCCACCGTCATTATCGTTGGCGCGCTCACCTTGGTATCGACGGCGCAGATCCTCTTCCCGGCGCTCGGCAGCTAACGCACCTACTCGGTGTCGGGAGCGAGATCGGCCCCGATAACCAGAGCCGTCTTGCTTCCGGGATGGATCGTCTTCGCAAAGACGTGCGCGAGGCTTGCAGCCGCCGGCGTCGCGCCGATAACGACAGTCATTGGTTTTGCCTTCTCGTCGACGAAAGTCGGCACGTTCCAGCCGGCGCCGCGCAGCGCACCGATCAGCGTTCGGTCGAACGCCGCATTGCCGGTCGCGTTGGCTACCAAGACTTCGTCTTGTGGCGGATCGCCTTTGCCGAAGAGTACCGCCCCGATCAGTTTGGCCCAGCGCTGGTCGGCAAAGACCACCGACGCATCCCCAACCCACCCGGCCTTGCTCGGAAGCGTAAAGGATCGAATACTCTCGTCGGGGACGTTGCGGTAGATCGTCAACAGGGAGATGAGCTGCTGATTGCTGAGCGTCGTCTTGATGTTTTTTCGCGCGAGCTGCATGATGTTAGGGAGCTTTGCCCAGTTCTGCGGTTCGCTCAACTGATCGATCAACAGTTTAAGCACCGATTGCTGCCGCTTGACGCGCCCGAAGTCGGAAGCGGGATCGTGCCGGAATCGCACGTAGCCTGCGACCTGCGCCCCGTTGAGATGCCGCTCTCCGTTTTGCAGGTGGATGTGGAGGTCGCCGTTATCGTCATCGTAGTCCATGTTCTCATCGACGTTTACGTCGAGCCCGCCCATCGCATCCACGATCGCGGCGGCGCCTTCGGGCTGCAATGCCACGATCGCATCGATCGGGGCGCCTCCTAACAACCGGCTAGCGACGCGAGCGGTCATATGCGCGCCGCCGAACGCATATGCGGCATTGATCTTCATGGGGCCCTGATTGGGAACCGAAACCCAGGTATCGCGCGGAATCGACACGAGCGTGACCGCTCGGCGGCGCACGTCGAGATGCGCCAGGATGATCGTATCGGTCGTCGCTTCGTCCGCCTGGTAGCCAAGAATCAAGAGGTTCAATTTCAGTTGCCCGAACGAGCGCTTTGCCGTTTGTGTTACGATCTGTTGACGAATTGGGCCGCGAACGGCGATGACGGCGACGGCGATCGAAACGATCGCAGCGGCCGCAACGGCGGCGACGCGAAACCAAGCCTTTCTAAACATACGATGTACCCTCTCTCGCAAAATGCGTTAAAGCAGGCGCGGTGTCGTCTACACCGGGCTCGAAGATGTACGAGCTACGCTCGTACGAGAGGGGGCGCGCGTTCTCCGATTCGGCAAAGCACGGGGACGAGTTGCCGGAAGGAGCGTTCGTCGCAGCGGCGGGGCAGCAACATCTCGAACGCGTGCGCTGCGAAACTTGCAGTAGTTTTAATCAGTGCAATGACGCGCAGCGTCGTTACGGCAAGCCGGCGCAGCGAGCGCGCGACGATGAGCGTGACCGCGACGCACAAGAGCGCGTGGATCGCGAGGCTGCATTCGAGTGGACCGCCCAGCCAAAGTCTGGGACCGATGACGTGCTCGTAGACCGTCAGTTGTTCGGCAGTCTCCATCGCCCAGAGCGTTATCATCTGCAAGATGAAAATGAGCGGTAAGAGCGGCGCTATCCGCTGTGGAAGTGCCCGCCCTGCCAGCACCGCGTGCGCTTTCGCAATGAGATACCAGACCAGCAGCGCGACGCCGACGGCGATCGCCGGTGCGACATCAAGGTTGCTGCGATCGGTAAACCGGCCCGCACCAAAGCAACCGGCGTTAGACGCGAACTCCACGATCGGATCGGCGATTGCCGCCGCAATGACGGCGACCGCGGCACAGAATCCGAGGCGAAGGGAGGTACGATTCAACCCGTCAACACTTCCAACCGCCCGAAGTTCACCCCTCCACCAGGCGCGGCGACCTCTTTCGTGGGATCGTACTGTTAGCAGAAGACCACGGAATTGGTCGCCGGGACTAAGCCGCGCAACGCCGAATCCCGTCAACGGGTGTTCGTCTAGGTTTCGGGAGGCATCGCATATGAGGACCTTCGCTCGCTTCTGCCTTAGCATCGGCGCAACTGCGCTATTCGCCGGTTGTGCCCTTCCCCTGAGCTCGTCGAAGGGTCAGGATGACGCGCAGCTGCCAATTGCCGCCCGCGCATCGGCGCCCGCTTACCACGTGATCTACCAATTCGATGGTTCGACCGGTTATTTCCCGGCCGCTCCATTGCTCGACGTGGGCGGAACGCTGTACGGCACGACGAGGCACGGCGGCGTCGATCAAGACGGGGTCGTTTATAGCATTAGCAGGGACGGCGCGGAGAAGGTCCTACATAGTTTCGGCGATGGCTCCGAGGACGGACAGGATCCGGCCGCCGGCCTTCTCGACGTGAACGGAACGCTATACGGAACGACGACGGACGGCGGCAACAGTCACTGCGGGACGGTCTACAGCATCAGCAGGAGCGGCAAAGAGAAAGTACTCTACAGCTTTCGCGGCGCCGAACGCGGCTTCGACGGATGTAGTCCATGGGCGCCCTTGATCGACGTTAACGGCACGCTGTATGGCACGACGAAGCGCGGTGGCCACGACAACGGGACTGTTTTCAGCATTAGCACAAAAGGCATCGAGAGAGTGCTCTACCGCTTCAGTCGCCACAATGCAGATGGGCGGACGCCGTGGGGTGGCCTTGTCGACGTGAGCGGTACGCTGTACGGTACGACTGAGTTCGGTGGCAACTGTTTTGGGCCGGGGTGTGGGACGGTCTACAGCGTCAGCGCCGGCGGGAAAGAGCAGGTGCTCTATCGCTTTCGCGGCGGCTCCTCGGACGGAGCCTTTCCGATCGGTGGTTTGATTGCGGTCAAGGGTACGCTGTACGGCACGACATATTCGGGTGGTTCATCGGTCTGCAACAAAACGTGTGGAACGGTCTACAGCGTAACGACCCAAGGCACGGAGAAGGTGCTGCACTATTTCGAGCGCTCCGATGGCGCCAAGCCGCACGCTGGTTTGATCTTTGCTGACGGCACGCTGTACGGCACGACGAGGCGCGGCGGCAGCGGCACGGGGTGCCTCTTCGGCCACAAGAGCGGCTGTGGAACCGTCTTCAGTTTGAGCAAGTCCGGCGTGGAACGAGTGCTGCACAACTTTGCCGGCGACGCCGACGGCGGCAATCCGGTAGCGAGCCTGGTCGACGTGAACGGCACGCTGTACGGCACGACGGCCAACCATCTGCTTCATGGAGATGCGGTCTCAACCGTCTTCGCTTTGACCCCGTGACGGGAATCTACGTCGGGGGCAAAAGCGTAAGCTGCCTCTCTGCGGGCTGCCGCTTTGGCATCTTCTTCCGCAATGGAATGCGGGTCTCGATATCCGCTTCACCCGAGAGCGCGTCGGCAATCTCTTGCGCGCGCTCGATGACAGCATCGGGCAATCCCGCCATGCGCGCCACCTCGATGCCGAAGGAGCGAGAAGAGCTTCCGGGCTGTACGCGATGAGAGAAGACCGGGACTCCGCCGCGGGCGGTGTTTTCGACGGCGGTGATGTGATAGTTGGCAACGACGTTCCAGTGCTCGGCGAGCGCGCAGAGCTCGTGGAAATGCGTCGCAAAAAGCACGAGCGGCGACTGCTCCTCGAGACCGACTAGGAATTCGCAGATCGCTTGCGCGATCGCTAGGCCATCGAGCGTCCCAGTACCCCGCCCCACCTCGTCGATTAAGAGTAAGGAACGCACCGTGCTGCGCCGCAAGATGTTCGCCGCCTCGGCCATCTCCATGTAGAAGGTCGATTGGCCCGATGCCAGATCGTCGCCGGCACCGATTCGCGTAAAGATCCTATCGACGACGCCAAGCTTCATCGACTTCGCCGGGACGAACGAGCCGATCTGCGCCATGATCGTCAACAAGCCGGCCTGTCGCAGGTAGGTGGATTTGCCGCCCATGTTCGGCCCCGTCAGTAGAATAAAGCGATGCTCGCCCGCGCGGAGCTGAAGGTCGTTGGGCACGAAGTTCGCGTGCAGCACTGCTTCCATCACCGGGTGGCGACCGTCTTCGATCGCCACGATGCTCTCCTCCACGAATGCCGGACGCGCGTATCCGCGTTCGGCGGCACACTGCGAAAGACTCGAGAGCACGTCAACCTGCGCGACCGCGCCGGCCGCACTCGACAGCTCGTCGGCGCGCGCAGCGATGCGCTCGAGCAGGGCGCTAAAAAGCCGCTGTTCCAGACGCTCCTGACGCGCTTGTGCCGTAGAGATTGCAAGCTCGAGATCTTTGAGCTCCGGCGTAACGTATCGTTCCCCGGTCGTCAGGGTCTGCTTGCGGACGTAATCCTCGGGAACGGAGCCCGTGTAACTCTTGCCGATCTCGATTGCATAGCCGAAGGTGCTCGCGTACTTTATCTTGAGCGTCTTAATTCCCGTACGCTCGCGTTCGCGCTGCTCGAGGGCCGAGAGTCTCGAGCGGGCATCCGTGCGAAGCGCGGCGCACTCGGCCAGCTCCGGATCGGACTCGGGGCGAATGACGCCGCCGTCGCCAATCTGCGCGGGCGGGTCGTCTACAAGCGTTGCGTTGAGATCGTCGAGCATCGTGTCAAAATCTGCGACTTGCCGAAGCAACGGCGCGATGGCCGGTACCGCGGCGTCTCTCAACGGCCCGAACATCGCTAGCGTGCGCCGCAACGAGCCAAAATCGCGCGGCGTCGCACGCCGAAAGCGGACCTTCTGCGCGATCCGCTCGAGATCGAAGATGCCCTTGAGAACCTCTCGCAGCGATCGACGGCGCTCGTGCTCGGCGACCAACGCGGCAACCGCATCTTGGCGCCGCGCGATTTCGCCGGTTTCGATCAGGGGTGCGAGGATCCAGCGGTTGAGCATGCGCGATCCCATCGCGGTCGCGCACAGGTCGAGGGTAGCGAGCAGCGTCGCTTTGGAATTGAGACCTTGCGCGCGGGTCAGCTCGAGGTGCTTGCGCGTCGCTGGATCGAGAACGAGAAACTCTTGACGCCGATAGAGCTGCGGTTCGCCAAGACCGCGTTCGCCGTTGGTGACTCCGGTTCGCTTGACGAATGCGCCAAGCGCGTCGACTGCTCGATGAATAGCTAGCGACTCCTCCATCGAAAAGCCATCGAGGTTCGCTCGATCGCGCGCTTCGACCAATCCCAACGCGGGTGTAGCCAAACGCGCGCCGGCCGCCTCGACGGCAATCGCGACGGCGGCGCGCATCTCGGAGGGAATGTCGGCAACGATCTCCGCCGGCGCGATGCGCGCCAGCTCCGCGAGCAGCTCGTCGTACGAGCTATCGCCGGCGATTGCGGTGGCGGCGCAGTAACACGTCGAGACGTCGGCATAGGCGATTGCGAAAGTTTCACCGGCGGTCGCCATCGCGGCCAGATAGTTGTTCTCTTTGCCATCGAGTAACTGGTCCTCGATCAGCGTTCCCGGCGTTACCAGACGCACGACATCCCGCCGCACCAGCCGGTTGGGTTGCGGAACTTCCAGCTGCTCGGCGAGCGCGACGATGAAGCGTTGCTTAACGAGCCGTGCGAGGTAGCCCGCGAGCGCGTGGTGGGGAACGCCGGCCATTGCCACGCGCTGACCGGCGCCCGCCTCTTTGCTCGTTAACGCAATTTGCAGCGCGCGCGCGATGGTCTCGGCATCGTCGCCGTACGCTTCGTAGAAATCGCCCACGCGCGAGAGCAGAATCGCTTCGGGATGCTTGGTCTTCATCCCAAAGTACTGCTCGAGCATCGGCGAGTACTTGGCCAGCGTTACTGCCCTGCTCCGGACACTACGTTCCCAGCGCCTTCGAAATGGCCCGGACGTAGGTGCCCTTGGGATATCCCGTACCGTTTGGCGGTGATTGGGGATTGTCGAGATCGAGATCCCAAATCATGATTCCTCGATAGCCCAAGCGCTCGACGTCGCTACCGTAACCCGAGGCCGCCTTCGGCGCGATGACGACGCCGTCGTCGGCTTTGCCGATCATGAGTCCGAGAACGATTTTGCTCTTGGGAAACTTTTGGCCGCCAGACGTGCGAATCTGCGCGAACTGATGTAAAACGTCGAGCCGGCAATCGTCGCGCGATCCCTGCGTGTAGCTGCAGTTCGGATGGTTCGAGGGCTTCCAGCCATACTGATCGTACGCCATGACATTGACGTAGTCGACCGCCGATCCCGCTTGCGCGATGATGGCGATGTCTTCGCCTTGGTGACCGCTTCCCGCTCCGGGATCGGCGCCGTCGATGAACGCGTCGAAGGAAATTACCGGCGCCGGAAACGCTTCTCGCACGGCTTCGAGGAGGTCAATGAGCTGTTGCTGGCCGTTGGCCGGAATGACCTCGTCGTCGAAATCGAAGCCGTCGTAGAGCTTGGGATTCGCCTTGACGTACTTCCGTAAGTTGCGAGCGAAAAGAAGGGCATCGGTAATATCGAACGACGACGTCGCCCCACCGAACGAGAGCAGCACCTTGCCGCCGTGGCCGTGAATGCGTCTTGCGCCGGGGCGCAGCGAATAGGTGTTTTGCGGAGGCGATATCGCATTACCGTCGGCTAGGCTGAATGCGACGTCCACCGTCGTCACCGCGCCGGGCACGCTGTCTAGGCGGAAGAATGCGTCCTGACGATTCGTATCCGACCACGACTCCCAAAAGCCCACGAACTCGGTCGCGCTCGAACCGCCTTCCGGCAGCCGCGGCGCCCCGTTGCCGGCCGGCAGGTTCGCGAGATTGCCGTTGCAGGCGCCGAGCACGAGCACCAGGATCGAAGCGAGCGCGAAGCGGCAGTGACCCACGCGTTACGCCGAAGCGATCAGATCGAGCAGGGGGCGCATGACCGGCATTCCCGCATCGGCAAAACGCGCAGCGCGTCCGACCACCGTGCCGGTGCAGCCCCAAACGTGCGCAGTTTCGATCGCAACGTCGAGCCAGGGCGTCTGCGGGTACGGATAATCCGCCGGTTTTGGCGCGACAACGGTCACGTTGTCGAGCGCCTTTGAAGTCAACCGGCTGGCGCCTTTCTTCGAGTCACCAACGATCAAAACGCGCACGGTCCGTCCGACGTGGGAGTCGTGGTAAGCGCGCGTTACCGCGTTCTGCGCCTCGAGAAGCTCCGCAAAGCGCTCGAGCGCGAGCGCTCTGGGAACTTGCGCCCATCGTGCGGCCGGCGTCCCACGCCGAATCGAATAGATAAAGCTAAAGGCGTTGGCGAAAACGCCCGAACGCACGTAGTCGAGCGTTGCCTGGAAGTCATTCGCCGTTTCGCCCGGAAAGCCGACGATTAAATCGGTCGTGATCGCGCACTCCGGCAGACGGCGCCGAATGGACTGCACGATCCCGTCAAACTGCGCCAGCGTGTACTTTCGATTCATGCGCCGCAGCAGCGCGTCGCTACCGGATTGCAGCGGAAGGTGGATACGCGGATTGAGCTGCTCGAGACTGCAGAGATCGTCGAGAATCTTCTCCGTGAAATCCTTGGGATGCGGGGAGATAAAGCCGAGCCGCTCGAGACCGGGCAGCGCTGCGATCGACCGGCAGAGATCGCCAAAGTCGTCGCTGCTTGCGGGATCGTTCCACGCATTGACGGTTTGGCCGACCAAAACGATTTCGCGCGCGCCCTGCGCAATCCGCTCTCGCGTCTCGTCGAGGATCGCTTTGGGGGGCCGGTGATCGAAGCGTCCCCGGACGTGCGGCACGATGCAGAACGTGCAGTAGTACGAACAGCCACGCTGCACCGTGACGAAGGCGCGCAGGTGCGAAAATGCGTCGCTTATCGCGTCGCCCCTGCCTCCGAGCGACGTCAGGAGGGCGCGATCGTCGCTGAAGTCCACGTCGTCGAAGTTCGTCTGCCACGCAGCGAGCTGCTCGCCAAGTGCTGCGAGCTCTCGCGTGCCGAAGATCGCGTCTACGTGCGGTGCGAGTTTCTTCATGCGGTCGCGATCCTGTTCGGCCAAACAGCCCGTAACGACCAGACGCAAACTGGGATCGACGCGTTTGAGCGCGTTAAGGTGGTTCATACGGCCGTATGCGCGGCGCTCGGCGTTATCGCGAACGGTGCACGTGTTGAGGACAATCACGTTCGCTTCCTCGGCGGCCGAAGCGACGCTATAGCCCGCCGCGGCCGCGCGCTCCGCGATATACCGGGAATCGGCTTCATTCATCTGACAGCCGAAAGTCTCAATGTAAATACTGGGCATCGGTCCTTTCGCAGTTCGCGTGGCGCCCGGGCCATTCCGGCCCCTGTGGGTGTCGCTCGGTCGCATTGAGAAATGAGGTGCCGTGCTAAACCCAGCCACCGTTGCGATCGTCGGACGTCCGAACGTCGGCAAGAGCGCCCTCTTTAACCGCCTGATCGGCCGCCGGCTGGCGATCGTCGAGGACACGCCCGGCGTCACGCGGGATCGCCTCTACGCACTCGCCGACTGGCGCGGACGAACTTTCAGCCTCGTCGATACGGCGGGCATCGACCCCGGCGCCGATGTGGCACACGGCCTCGAGCTCGCCGATGCGACTCGGCGCCAGGCCGAGGCCGCCGCCGACGCGGCCGACGTCGTCGTTATGGTCGTCGACGCCCAGACCGGCCTGCATCCGCTCGACGACGATGTCGCGGCAATCCTTCGGCGCAAGCGGCGCCCGATGGTTCTGGTTGCAAACAAGGCCGAATCCCCCAGCGCGGCGGCGGCGGTTTATGCGGAGTTTGCGAGGCTTGGATTCGGCGAGCCGGTCGCGGTTTCGGCGATCCATGGTGAAGGGACGGGCGACCTGCTCGACCGGATCGTCGACCTCCTGCCCGCTCAAACGGACGAAGCCCCGGCCGACGGGGAACTCGCCCTGGCCGTAATCGGCCGCCCCAATGTCGGAAAGAGCTCGCTGGTCAACGCCCTGCTCGGAGAAGAACGCACGCTGGTTTCTGAGACGCCCGGCACGACGCGGGATGCCATCGACACGCCGTTTCGCTGGGGCGACCGAGCCTATCGGCTGGTAGACACGGCGGGCGTTCACAAGAAACAGCACGCTCATGGTGCGATTGAATACTACGCCGCACTTCGGTCGTTGGGCGCGATCGCTCGATGCGACATCGCGATACTCGTCTTCGACGCCATGGTCGGAATCATGACGCAGGAGCGCCGCTTGGCCGGCATCGCCATCGAGGAACGCAAAGGCCTGATCGTCGTGGGCAATAAGTGGGACCTCGTTCGCGAACAGGGCGGCGACTATACTCGCAGCGATCTGACCGGCGCCGTTCGAGAGCAGATTCCATTTGCGCCCTTCGCGCCGATCACGTTTCTCTCCGCGAAAACCGAGCGCCGCTTAGGAAGCCTCATGCCTATCGTGCTGGAGCTTGCCGAGAATCTCGACCGGCGCATTCCAACGGCGCAACTAAACGTCGTCGTCCGCAGTGCCATCCTGACGCATCCTCCGGCCGTCTCCTCGGGCAGAGTCCTGCGAATTTATTACGCATCGCAGCCGGGAACGCACCCGCCTGTCTTCGTCTTTCACTGTAACGACCCCGATCTCGTGCAAGGTCACTATAAGCGATTCTTGGAGAACGTCATCCGGCAACATTTCAACTTTGAAGGGATTCCGCTCACGCTCGAGTTTCGTCCGCGCCGGGAGCGAGAGGAGTCGGAGTAGTGGACGTAGGCATCCCCGAGTCGACGGCGATCGGCATGCTGGTAATCGTCATCGCGATTGTGATCGGCATCTTCATCGCTGCGTTTCTCATCGGCTCGATTCCGTTCGGATATCTCGTGGGCCGTCTTTTCTTCCACACGGATATACGCAAGCAAGGCTCCGGCAACATCGGCGCGATGAATGCGCTACGCGCACTGGGAATGCGCGGCGCCGCAGTCGTGCTGCTGCTCGACGCGCTCAAAGGATTCGTTCCTACGCTCTGGGCGCTCCACGTTTTCAACGGGTTCTTGGACACTCCGGGTCTTCCGCCGAGTGGACAGATCATCGCCGCACTCGTCGCGACCGGCACGGTACTGGGCCACTGCTACTCGCCATGGCTACGATTTCGCGGAGGGAAAGGCGTCGCGACCTCCTTCGGAGCAATTTTTGCGCTCTGTTGGCCTGCAGGTTTGGTTGCGGCCGGCGGTTGGATGGCCGGCGCCGCAATAACGCGCTATTCGTCGGTCGGCTCCATGCTGGGAAGCGTCCTGGCGCCCTTAGCGCTTTGGATTTTCACCGGCTCGCTCCCCGAGACGGCCTACGGCATCTTCGCGGCCGTGCTGATTTTATTCAAGCACCGCGAAAATATCGCACGCTTGCGAGCCGGGGCGGAGAGTCCGATTCGCCTTTCGAAGCCTAGCTCATGATTTCGTCAAACGATCTTCGCAACGGCGTGACCATCGTCGTGGACGGCCAACTCTGGACCGTCATCGAGTTTTTGCACGTCAAACCGGGAAAAGGCTCGGCCTTCGTTCGCACCCGCATGAAAAACGTCAAGACCGGAACGACCTTGGAACGCACCTTTCGCGCGGGCGAAAAGCTGGAGCGCGCCACCGTAGACAACCGGCAAATGCAGATGCTCTACAACGATGCCGACGGCTACCATTTCATGGATCAGGAAAGCTTCGAGAACTTCACCCTCCAGCGCGATCTCATCGGCGATCCGGCCGATTTCTTGAAAGACGGCATGGTCGTCGACATGCAGTTTCATGATGGAGTGCCGATCGGCGTCGACCTGCCCGCCCACGTCGAGTTGCGAATCGTTGAGACGGATCCGGGCTTTAAAGGCGACAGCGCGACGAACGTGCAGAAGCCGGCCAAACTCGAGACGGGCGCCACCGTCAACGTTCCGCTCTTCGTCGGAGAAGGCGACGTCATTAAAATCGATACGCGGGATCGTCGCTACATCGGTCGCTCGAGTTAGACAATCTGCGTTTTGCGCTAGAGCTCTTCGCCGCCGGCTTCCTCGCGAGCATCTTCGGCTCGATGGTCGGGCTCGGCGGCGGTTTTGTCTTGGTCCCGATCCTGCGTCTCTTCTTGGGATTTTCGCCGGCCTACGCGGCGGGCACATCGCTGGTCCTCATCGTTGCTAACAGCGCCAGCGGCGCCTTCACCTATCTGCTGCAAAAACGCGTCCACCTAAAGATCGGCCTGCTGATCGCTGCGGGCGGCCTGCCGGGCAGCATTCTCGGGGCGATTGCGTCGGTTCACATGTCGGCGCGGCTTTTCGACACGATCCTCGCGGTGCTGCTCGTTGCCGTGGCGATCGATATGGCGTGGAATGCCGAGCGTCGCATGGCGGGGCGAATCGAGCACGATCGCGTCGCAAAGATCAAGGGCATGTCGTATCGCGCCGCGCTCGGTTTGGGATTCGTCGTGGGAATTTTCTCGAGCCTGTTTGGTTTGGGCGGCGGAATCGTCTTGGTGCCGACGTTCCTTTACTTCTCGGAGCTGCCGGCGCACGCGATCAGCGCCACCTCGCACTTCGCGATCCTTCTCACGTCACCGGTCGGGCTCGCGGTTCACGCGTTGCAGCACGACATCGTCGCGCGCGACGTCGTACCGCTCGTAGCAGGTGGTTTGCTGGGGGGCCCCATCGGCGCGCGGCTCTCGCTGCGGCTCAAATCGCCGCAGCTCCTGCTCGTCGTGGCCGTCGCCTTGGTAATCGCCGCCGGCACGCTGGTCTGGCGCCAACTTTAGAACCCACCTCTGGCCAAGACCCGCGTTGGGGAGTAGAGTTAAGCGGCTATGACACGTACACAATCCATTTGTCTCGTGCTCGCAATCGCTCTTGCTCCCGTACTCTCGTCGTGTTCGATCAAGACGCTACCGTCCGCCGCCCCCGCGACCGGAACGCTCGAACTGGCAAAGCCGAAGCTAACCGGAAGCTGGAAGGGCAGCTGGGACACGAGCACCGCCTCAGGCACCTTCACGATGCACCTAACGCAAAAGGGCAAGAAATTCTCCGGCCCGCTTACGATTATCATACAAAAAGTTACTACCAAAGGGACCGTCAAAGGCACCATCCGCAAGAATAAACTTACCCTTGCGGTCACCGCTAAGGGGCTCGGAACCGGCAGTGGGACGGCTCAGGTAAACAAAACGCGGACGATGATGAAGGGCAGCGTCACCATCAAAGGGACGAAGAGCACTTTTAACGGCTCGAAAGCGTAACGAACTCCCGCGCTAGCGCGGCGCGGTCATCTCTTTGGGCACGACGATCCGGTCGTACTCCTCTTCGGAGACGTGGCCAAGCGCGAGGGCGGCTTTCTTAAGCGTCGTCTTGTCGTGGTGTGCCTTCTTTGCGATTTCGGCTGATTTGTCGTAGCCGATATGCGGGTTGAGCGCCGTCACCACCATCAACGATTCATCTAAATACTTCTTGATCTGCTCCTCGTTGGCTTGCAGCCCCTCGACGGCGTGCTCGCGGAACATCGTGCACGCGTCGCGCAGGAGCGTCGTCGAATGCAAGAAGTTATAGATCATCACCGGATTGAAGACGTTGAGCTCGAAGTTGCCCTGCGACGCTGCGAAACTGATAGCCAAGTCATTGCCGAAGACTTGCACGCAGACCATCGTCATCGCCTCGGACTGCGTCGGATTGACTTTGCCCGGCATGATCGAGCTGCCGGGCTCGTTCTCGGGTAGAATGAGCTCGCCGATTCCCGCGCGCGGTCCCGAGGCCAGCCAGCGTATGTCGTTGGCGATCTTCATGAGGGCGGCGGCCAGCATTTTGAGAGCGCCCGAGGCGAAGACGAAATCGTCGTGCGATGCCAGCGCCGTGAACTTGTTGGGATGCGAGCGGAAAGGTATCCCAGTAAGCTCGGCGATCTTGCGCGCGGTGCGCTCGCCGAACTCGGGATGCGCGTTGAGGCCAGTGCCGACCGCGGTACCGCCAATTGCGAGATCGAAGAGCGGATCCAACGCCTCTTTGCATGCGCGCATCGCACGATCGAGCTGGGTGACGTACCCTGAAAACTCTTGGCCCAGCGTGAGCGGCGTCGCGTCTTGCAGGTGCGTTCGGCCCACTTTTACGACGTGCGACCATTGCCGCGCCTTGGCATCCAACGCGTCGCGCAGCGCTTGCACGGCTGGAAGTACGTCCGACATCGCCTGCGCGGCGGCGACGTGCATCGCCGTCGGAAACGTATCGTTCGACGATTGCGACATATTGACGTGATCGTTGGGGTGGATCGGCTTTTTCGATCCCATCTCGCCCCCGGCAATCTCGATCGCCCGATTCGAGATGACCTCGTTCACGTTCATGTTCGTCTGCGTTCCCGACCCGGTCTGCCATACACGAAGCGGAAAATGCGCGTCGAGCTTACCGGCGATCACTTCGTCGGCCGCTGCGACGATCAGGCGTGTGTTTTCCGCATCGAGTTTGCCGAGGTCGTGATTGACCGTCGCCGCGGCCTTCTTGAGCAACGCCATCGCCCTGATGACCTGCCTCGGCATAACGTCTCGAGGCCACGTGCCCTCCCCAATGTCGAAGTGCACGAGCGAGCGCGCCGATTGCGCGCCGTAATACTTGTCGGCCGGAACCTCGATCTTCCCCATCGAGTCGCTCTCGATTCGGACCGGCGCACCGTTATGCATCTTGGTCGTCATGGTCGGGAAGCTTCGGCGTCAGTCGCGGCCTTTCCGGGCAGCGGTGCGTTCGAGCGTGGTTCCGACGGCGTGCATCTCGACGATTTCATAGACCGTCAGCGGAAAGCGTGGATCAAAGCGACGTTTGTTGCAGCGCGCGCAGCTCGACGGCTTGCTCGGCCGGCTTCGACGGAGCGCTTCGAGCCCACAATGCTCGCACCGAAGAATGTAGCGTTTGGTCGATTCTCTCAACGCCGGGGCGTTCCCGAGATCGTGATAGATGGAGCTCAGGCCGCACTCGCGCAGCTTGCGCTTGAAGCGCGCGCCGTGGCCCATCTCCTTGAAGTGCGCGAAGCACCACGCGTGAATCATCTCGTGAAGAAGGGTCTCTTGCAGCGCGTCCGGCCGCCGCCCGAGTTGCTTCGACGAGAGCTCGATGAGCATCGGCTGACCGGTGTAACTGATGCGGCCGGCCGAGTTTGAAAAGCGGGCGTTATAACGAATTCGGCAGCCGGGGACTGTACCGTTGAAAAACTCGTAGTTCAATCGCGCAAAAAGGAGCTGAAGGTCGGCTTCCGCGGGCAGCATGCATGGTTTTCTTCGCGATGCGTCCAACCGATTCTTCGTGCCGCCAAACGAGTCGGGTGGGCTTCCGCCTCGAGTTTACTTACCGATCTTCGTAGTCACCGCTGCGGTGTTTCTCTGCATCATGGCGTATTTGGTCGCCGACGGATTTGGCGTGACCGGTTCGGTCTTCGGGAAGGCCGTCACCGCGCGAAGCGCCGGGGAGACGCTGCAGCAGGGGTCGCAGAATGACGTTGAGGGCGGTCCGCCCGCACCCGTGGTGGCCGAGTTGCGGAAGCTTCGCGAGCGCATCGCCGCACACCCCAGCGACGATGTCGCTTTAGAGCAGCTCGGCGATATGTACCTGGCCTCGGATCATTTCGAGCAAGCGATTCCGTTCTACGAGCGTGCTTTGCGCGCCAACCCACGAAACGTCGCGGCGCAGGAGGGCCTGACGCAAGCTCGGCAAGCATTGCGCCAATGAAGCTCTACATTTCGTGCGACATGGAGGGAACGGCCGGTCTGTGCTCGTGGAAGCAATGCGACCCCAGCGACCTTCACGAATATCCGATCTTTCGCTCGTACATGACGCGAGAGGTGCGCGCGGCCATCGACGGCGCGCGCGAGGGCGGCGCACGTAGAATCGTCGTCAACGACTCGCACTGGTCCATGCGCAACCTTCTCCTCGACGAGCTTCCCGCAGATGACGACGTGCGCGTTATCTCGGGTGCGCCCAAACCTTGGAGCATGATGCAGGGCTTGGACGCTTCGATCGACGCGGTCTTCTTCACGGGCTATCATGCCAAGGCGGGCGACTCCGCGACGCTGGCCCACACCTACTCCGACGATGTCTACCGGGTGACCGTCAACGGAACACCGTGCAGCGAAGCATTGCTCAATGCAGCATTGGCCGGGAGCTACGGCGTTCCGGTCGTCCTCATTACCGGAGATCGCACGATCGTCGAAGAGAGCGTTGCCGTCATGCCGTGGGCGGTCGGAGTCGCGGTGAAGGACGCGGTCGGTTTCTCTGCCGCGAACTCGCTGACGCCGCAGGCAGCCCGCGAGGCAATTCGCGCCGGGGCTCGCGAGGCGATGGCGTGCATTGCCCACGCTAAGCCGTTCGTTTTCGACGCGCCGTTCGAGCTGACGATCGAGACGGCCACCGTCGAGCAGGCCGATTTCATCGAGCTTATGCCGGGCTTCGCCCGCATCGGCGGACGTGCCGTGCAGTTCGCCAGCGGCGATTATCCGATGCTTCTAGCGGCCTTTCTCGCCGCGACGCGCATCTCCGCCGCCGCCGACGCAATCGGATGAACCTTTATATTTCCAGCGATATGGAGGGCATAGCCGGCGTTTGCGCTTGGCAGCAGGTCGATGGTCGCACACCGCACCCGGAGTACGAGATCTACCGCCGCTACTACACCCAGGAAGTGGCGAGTGCGATTGAGGGCGCACGGGCGGGCGGCGCGGCAGGGGTGCTCGTCAACGACTCGCACGGATCGATGCGCAACCTTTCGCTCGACCAACTTCCCGACGACGTGCGAGTCATCTTCGGTAACCGCAAGCCGTTCTCGATGGTGCAAGACGCCGACGGCGGTTTCGACGGAGCGTTCTTCATCGGCTATCACGGGGCGGCAGGCGATGCCGACGCGGTCTTGTGCCATACGTATACGCCCTCGATCATCTACGACGTTCGCGTCAACGGTGTTCGGTGCAGCGAGGCAACGCTCAATGCCGGTCTGCTCGGCTTTTACGGCGTCCCGCTCCTACTGGCGACGGGCGATCGCACGACCGTCGAAGGCATCGTGGAGCAGATGCCCTGGGTGCGCGGCGTCATCGTGAAAGAATCCATCGGCAACTTCGCGGCCGATTCGATGGTGCCGGCCGCGGCGCAACGCGCGATTCGCCGCGAAGCCGAAGCGGCGATCGCCGGCGCGGCGGCAGCGAAGCTCTTTCGCTTCGAGCCGCCGATAGCGCTCGACGTGCAGCTCGTCACCGCCGCGCAAGCGCATCTCGTCGCTACCATGCCAAGCTTCGAACGCACCGGCTCTCGAAGCGTTCGTTTCGTGCACGATTCCTATCCGGTCGTCTTCAAGGCCTTCGTCGCAACCTGGCGCCTCGCCGCCACGTCAGCGTGAAGCTCGATGTCATGGTGAGCCTTGTCATCCTCACGGAATGTCATCGGCGCAGCTGCAAAGCACGTCACCGAGCCATTGTCGACCGGCGGACGGCAGGAAATACCGATTTTGGGGCAACGTTAAATAATAGCCAAATATTCTGAGGTGTACACTATGAAGACTGCAGCTTTATGGACCACATTCGCGTCGGCGCTCTTGGCGGGATGTTCGTTTTCACTCGCCGACGGTGGAGCGCAATCTGCCGCTAACTCCAACCCAACGACGCAACGCACGGCGCTATCGTCAAGGGTCCAAAAGAACACCACCGGCCCGTACCTGTACGTGGCTGAAGAGTACGCAAACGAGGTTCTCATCTACCCGGAATCGGGTTACTATCAATCGCCGGTCGGCACGATCACGTCAGGCATCTCCTCACCATATGGCCTATACGTCGATCAATCCGGCAACCTGTACGTGGCGAATCAAAATCCACCGACGGTCACGGTGTACGCACCTGGTTCAACCTTTCCATCCGCCACATATTCGCAAGACCTCGTTCGGCCGCACTATATGGTCGTCGATCGATACGGCGACCTCTTCGTAAGTAATGCTCCTCTGCAAGACTGCCACAAAGCAACGGTCATCGAATACCAACCGGGGAGCCGGGTGCCCTACAGGAGATTGCACGTGCCTGGATATGAAGCGGACGGCATCGACCTGGACCAACAGGGAGACCTTTACGTCTCCTACCGCTTTTGCCGGGACCGCCGCGTCGGCGGCATCGCAAAGTTTGCACCGGGCTCGACTCAGGGTGAGGATCTGGGCGTCAGAGATCACGAGCCACAAGGGCTAATCGTTGACAATGCCGGCGATGTTGTTGTCGTAGAAACCGAAAAGTGGGCCGGCGTGGTGTTCTTTCGGCCGGGGAAACGGTACCGGGCGTTTAAACTCAAGCTTCCCGACGGTGACATCCCGGTTGAACTCGCTATTACCTCGGATCAAAGCAGGCTCTTCGTCTCTTCGTTCTCTGGTTACGTCTACGCGACGAACTACCCGATCACCTCACGCTCAACGTGGACCGTCGTGGAGCAGGTCCCCAACACGCCTCAGGGCATCGCGCTAAGCAATGGCCAAACCTTTTGAGCGCCGGCTGAGGAGGCTGTGCCCGCAGACTTCCCAAGCTCCGACGAGACCGAACAAGGGGATAATCCCGGAACGGCTATCCCCTTGTCGTTTGTGCCTCCTTAAATAAGGCGCGCGGCTTATAGGTTCTTGTTCGTGGGCGAGAAGCCGGCAGCTTCGGTGAAGCCCGTACCTTCGAGGCCGTTATTGAAACTATAGAGATACTTGACGCCCGTGGGCGCATACTTGTAGACATCAACGTCGCTGTTCGCGACGTCACCGACGGCTAACTCATTGCCCTTCTGGTTGAGGTTGCCGAAAATTGAGTCACCCTTGAGGGTCGAGGAGCTGACGACCGTGCACTTCGGGTCGCAGCCTTTGTACACGTACAGAGCGCCCGTCACATCGATCGAGACCAAGTTGCCCTTCGCGTCGAAGAAAAGACCGCCAAAACCGGCGTTCTTCGTGCCGGTTGCAACCGCGCCGTTACCTTTGCAGCCCTTCCAATAGACCAAGACAAAACCAGTCGTCGTCGACGTGGCTGCCGACATCCAACAGTCACCTTTTGTGTCTGCAGCGATACCGCCGCCATATCCCGTAATGGACGAGTTCGTCACCGGTTGACCGCAGCTGCTCGTCTTGAGCGCACAGATCAGAACGTCGCCATCGCCGGTAGCAATGCTCACGATTTCTCCGACATAGATCGAGTCCTTCGTAGCATCGAAGCTCTTGGCGTCGGACGCTTGACCGTTCGTGTCGGCGATTGATCCGAGAAGCTTTCCGCATAGCTTAGGACCTGCATAAACATTGACCGACGGGTCCGAGCTTGCGTCGCTTGCTGACGGAAGGATCAGGTTCTGCTGGAGATCGACGCCCCAACCATTTATTGCATAACCATTGATCGTACAGGTTGGCGCGCCGTTTTTACTGTTCGGATTTGGATATGCGTTGATGAGGCCTTCTCCGTCCGAAGGGTTGCTGTAGAATTCGCTGGCATAAAGACCGCCCGCCGGCTTCTTCTTTTTATCCGGGAAGGCCATTCCAAGATGCAAGCGCTGTATGCCGGTAGGGCGCATCCATGCCGCTACCAAGCTGATCGGCGTACGGTTGTTGGCCCGCTCAGCGCGTGATGGCGATAGAAGGCTCGGAACAGAACCGCTTTGCCCAGACAGATTGCCGGCGCAAGCGGCGAGAAGCCCCACGCCAACCGCGGCACAGAGCGCAGAAGTAAAGTAACGCATCAGGGGTCTCCTTGGGAGTGACGAGAAGTGTGGCTGTTAGAGCCGACGGAACGACGCTACCGCTTGAACCGGATCGGACGGCGTTCAGAGGGTGCCGCTGCCAAGGTTTGACTGCTCGATTTGGCCTAGAACATCCTGCACGTCAGCGCCGGCGCTTGTACTGCCGCGAAGGTACATAACGCCGAAATTTTACCGTGAGTCCTTCGGCACCGTTTCGGCGCATCGACCACATTACGCTCTCATGGAGGGCAAATCATCGAAGATGATTTCTTATTTGACACATTGTTACATTGCCTACCCGTTCGGGAACCGGATCGAGCTAATTAGAAAATAAGTCGGACCCTCAGCGTGCGTGGCACGTCATCCTTCGACAGGCTCAG
>PMHJ01000020.1 GCA_003158175.1 Candidatus Cybelea septentrionalis | reverse complement strand
CCATGGACCAATACTCCGGGATGTCGCTTGGTTCGACGTACCGGTAGGCGTACGTGCCGGCTGGCTGTCTAATGCCTTTCCTGAGCGTTAGCGCTACGTCATTGAAACCGTCCATCTTCCCTTTGTCGTACTCATGCACGAACGCATTGTGCTGGTGTGCCAAGCTCAAAGAGTCGAGGGGCGCGGACTTGAGTGGGATGTACGTATCGCCGCTCGGACACCCCTGAGACGTTGCCTTGGATCGCCGGAGCAGGTCCGACTTAGGCTCCATGCATCCCCCCGTTGCTCCATCCGCGCCGGGAAACGTCGCGAAGAAGTCGTCGAAGCTGCGATTCTCTTGAACCACGATGACGACGTGCTGTATGTATGCAGAGGTGCCGGAGGCTGGCGAGACGCTGCCAAGCGACGGCACGCCGGTTTCGGAGCCCATCGGGGGTTGAGCACACCCGGCAAGCATGCCGATAGACACGTAGACTCCAAAAGCGCGACGGAAATCAAACATTACGATGTCCCTTTCGACCCAGTATCAGTTCGACGGGAGTTAGGCGTTCATTTTCTCAGCACCCTCCCTGCGCCGCGCATGATGACGCGGTTCCGCCTGCTCGTGGGGTTCGCGGTCAATTCGGGACGTTATCAGCGACGGCCCCCGATCGCACCTTCACGACGGCTTTTATCAGGGCGTTACGTGACGCGGGCGTCAAGCGCGTTCGTCTTCACGATTTGCGGCACACGTATGTCTCGATGGCGCTCAAGCGCTCGTCGGTGGCGACCACCGCCAACGCTTACGCGTACGACCGTGCGAGCCACCAGACTCTTACACTCCCATGGGGGTCTCGCTTAGTGAGGGGCGGCAATAACGACTTGCCCTAAAATATCACCCGTCTGGAATGGCGAGCCGCGCACGAGCGTAAGGGTTCCGTTGTGCTTATTGATGTCATATGCCCAAACGCTGTCCTTGTCTGCCACGTAAAGGAATTTGCCGCGCGCCTCAACCGCAGCATATAAAAAGGCTCCTGACGAAAACGGTGACCCGGAAATTTGCGTCAACGCCCCAGTCGAAGCGATGGCAAATGCTGCAATGCCGATCTGTGATACGGAAACGGTTCCAACTTTGTTATCGTCCTGAAGGCCGTGCGAGCGGTAAACGTCGCGGCCTGGGAATCCTGGAAAGCTGCTAACGGTTCGGAAGCATCCTTAGATCAAAGGCTCAACCACGGCAGGATGGTTAGCATCGAGGTAGAGGATTTTACAGGCCCCTGGGCCTTAGAATCGTCGATGCCGCACGATACGTAGACCGCGCTGGTGACTGTGCTTGGCCTCAACTCAATGTTAAGTCAGGCACAGAGATTCAGATGTTAACGCTCGATGTCGATGCATCAGAGTAGGAAACTATCGGCGACAGAAGTGTTGCCGTTGTCTTTGAGGACGTTGAAATACTCCGAGACGAGAAAACGATCACTGGGCATGAGTTTCTCGCCTTAGGTCGTTCCTATTGGGAGAGGTTTCAAGAGCGACAGGGCAAGAGACACTTACCATCACTGCCGTTTGCAAAGCCCGTGTACAGTCAGAGCGATTTCGCCCATATTTCGTGCTTAAACCTGGTGGGGAAAGTGGAAGTCGAAACTCAACTACAAGGGAAACTGAAGAAATAGAGCGGTGCGAAACACCTATAAGTACGCGTTTTCGCAAACGGAGGAAATCGAAGAAACGCGGCGCGTCACCAATCTGATTGATGCTAGGGTAACTTCCTGCGAGTCGGGGCGCGGCTTCAGCGGTGTGAATCGACCCGCGTTGTGAACCAGATTACTCGTGGATTCGGTGCAGTGCGCACAGACTGCGGCTACATCATGCCGGGCCTGTACAGCTCCGTGCCCCCCGTTAGCGCATTAGGCATTCCCCGTATTCGGCTCATCAGGGCAGCGGCTCGTATGCGTAGGAGCCTATGAGTCTGCGAGGAAACCTACGCCCTCTTTCTTGCTTCTAGAGGAGGTGCTCAAATGTTCGTAACTTCTCGTCGCGCCATCACTGTAGCGACGCTCTTTCTCATTGCGGGATGCAGCGGCGGAACGCCTTTGCAATCACCGGCGCTCGTCTCGCAGGCCGCCAATGCAGTCGTGCACTCTGGAGTTCCCTTCGCGGCACCGATGCTTCGCGCGCTGGTGCATCCGGAAAGGAGAGAGGGCGCCTATCCGGTCAAGAAGTCCCTCGTGTTCGAGGGAGATCAGGAGGAAGCGGCGGTAAATATCTACCCGACGGCCAAGCTTTCAAGTAACCCCGCGCCCATCGCCACCATTCACGTTGCCGCGGGTTGCCCCTATGGCTTGGCAGTGAATAAGAAAGGGACGATATACGTTGCCAATAACTGCGGCGGTAACGACGTCGAGGAATATCCAAAGGGCTCAACGACGCTCAAGACGACGATCACGGACGGCATCAGCAATCCGCTCGGCGAGGCGATCGACGCCAAGGGCAATCTCTACGTGAGCAACTATCCGGCTTCAATCACGGTCTACGCCTCTGGAGCGACGTCGCCGTCGGAGACGATTACGGGCGGTGGAATGGTAGACCCGTTCGGGCTCGCGCTTGACAACAGCGGTAACCTCTACATCGCCGACTTCGGCGCTAGTGCGGTGTTCGAACTCAAAGCCGGTAGCACGAGCGTCACGAACCTCGGCCTTTCGGGCCTCGGAGAGCCGATTGGTCTGGCGTACGATTTGAAGACCGGCTACCTCTGGGAAACGGGAGGAGAAGACAATGTCGTCAACGTTTACGACCTGAGCACGAGCACGAGTCCGATCGAAACGTTTTCCGGAAACGGCGATCCGTACGCGATCAGCGTCGAAAACAAAGGCAGCCCGAATGGTGAAGTCGTGCAGTCGGACCTCGGTACGGACGCGGTCTATGCTTTCAAGCCCGGTTCGTATACGCCATACGCTACACTAACAAACGGCATCGAGCTTCCGACGGGTTTGTTGATCGCCAAGCCCTGAGACACATCGATTCAGCCCGTTCAACGAGCCCGCTTCGGCGGGCTCGTTCTTTTGGTGCTCCAGCCAATACTCGACGCCATCGAGAGCGATCTTCTGCCGACGCCGGCTGATCTGCGGCGAGTACATATCCCGGCGGGTATCGGCGGCGCATTCACTAGGACATTTTACTTCGTAGTGCGGGGGAAATAGCGCAAACCGCCGCGTTGCGAAGGAACGTGTGTTGCACAGCTTCGTGGGTGGCGCTACAGATGGTTCGACGCCGATATCCGGCCTGGTCAGGCTCGGCAACCTTTACTATGGCACGAGTGGAGGCGGAGGCGCTTACCGCATGGGCACAATCTTTTCAATCTCACCCGACGGCTCGGGATTCGCGCTGCTCTACAGCTTTCAAGGCAAGGAAGACGGGAGGGGGTCAGCGGCCGGTCTCACCGCCGTCTCCGGTACGCTTTACGGTACGACCGCGGATGGCGGGAAGAAGGGTCACGGCACGGTCTTCTCGATCACGACAGGCGGCACGTTCACGACGCTGTACAGTTTCGGTGGTGGAGCGTCGGACAGTGCAAAACCAATGGCGGCATAGACGAACGTTCGCGGCACCCTTTATGGCACGACGGCTAGCGGTGGGAGCGTCGGCGGCGGTGCGTGCAGCGTTGCTCAAACTCGCCGAGGTAGGGGCCTCAAGTGTGGGGGTGCCTTTAGTGCCTAGGCGACTGAGCGAGCCACGCCGAACAGTCTCGGCCGTCGAAGCGTCGCGCTTCCGGAGGTGGAAAGATGAAGATTTCAGACTTCAGCCGCTACGCGCTATGCGTTTGCGCAGGTGTTGCAGTGCCCGCTGGGTGCGGTGGAGCGAGCTCTTCCGGCTTTCCCGCGGGGCTCAGCCAAGGACTCGCCGGAATGGGTAGACCGTTTGCAATCGGCGCGGTGCGCGAGCGTCCGTTAGGTTCGACTCGGCCAAGTTATTCGGCGAAAGGGTCCTTGGTTTTTGAGGCCGATCTTGATCAAGAGGATGTCAATATTTATCGGACGAGTGATCTCTCGAAGAATCCACCCCCGATCGCGACGCTTCATACGAAGACCGGCTGTCCGGACGGCCTAGCCGCGGATAAGAAGGGCACATTGTACGTTTCCGACGAGTGTAACGGTAATGACGTGGAAGAGTTTCCAAAGGGCTCGACGATCGAGAAAACCATTATCACCGACGGAACAGACAGCCCTTCGGGCCTTGCGATAGACAAGAAGGGGACCCTGTACGTCAGCCTCTACCCCGCGGCGATCGTTGAGTACGCGTACGGCACGACTACTCCTTCGCAGACGATCGCGGGCCAAGGACTAAAAGATCCCCTTGGTCTCGCCCTCGATAAGAGCGACAACCTGTACATCGCCGACTTCGGTGCTGATCAAGTCTTCGAGGTCACGTATGGATCGACCACGGTTACCGCGCTCAATCTGAAAGATCTCACGGAGCCTCTTGGTGTCGCCATCGATCAGAAAACCGGTTATCTGTGGGTTACCGACGGACGGGGCAACAAAATCAACGTTTACAAACTCGGCAATACCTCGCCGGTCGAAGAGATCCCCGGAAATGGGTTCCCGTACGCCGTCAGCATCCAGAATAGTGGCAAACCACATGGAACGGTCGTGACCTCTGACGCCGATACGAACGCTGTGTACGCATTCAAATCAGGGCAGTACACGCCCTACGCGACGCTGACGGACGGCCTCGGGGATCCAACCAGTCTACTGATTACCAAGCTGTAGACCACAATCAGGCCTTTCACCCCCCGCCTCTGCCCCTCTGCACGGCTTCGCGAAAGCGAGGCCGTGTGGTGCAGGGTTTCCCTCGAAACTGAACCGGCCGGTAACTCCGGGCGCTCTCATGTTGGGCAGCGGACGGTGCACCTATCATCACTGACTGTGAGGAAGGCCCGTGGGCAGTCGCGCTATTTTCGAGGCCGTCTCGTGCTCAAACCTGGTGGGGAAAGTGGGAGTCGAACCCACATGAGTTGCCTCGGCCGCTTTTGAGGCGGCTGCGTCTGCCATTCCGCCACTTCCCCAGAAGCTACCGCTGATTCGCGTCGAGTAGCCGTTGAGCCTCGGCGGCACCTTGAACGGGTCGGACCCCAAGGCGCATCTCGACCGATCGGCGTGCGAAGATCAGCGTCACGAGCTCCGCTCCCCGCGTCGTGCGGAGGTCCATCCGCGCCACGTCTCCGCGTCGCCAGCGCAGCGTCGTCAAACGTCGGCCATGGAGTATTCCGAACGCATCTTCGTCGGATGCCTTCAGAACCGCGTCGCCGGAAACAAAGGCGAAGCCGGAGATACTCTCGAGCCGCGCGGTGGAGCGCGCAACGTGCGGCGCAAACTCCTCGGCAACAATCAGCTCGTTGTCGCCGGCTCCCAGCGTCAGCGTGCGCGTAAAGAGCGCACCGCCAACCGGCAGGTCGGGCGCGTCGTACGAACACGTGATGCGCACCGTCGTCAGCACGTCGTTTCTGTTACAGACGTACTGGCGGTTAAACGTGCCCGCCGCGAAGGGATGCGTGTATGCCGCAATGTAATCGCGCGACGACGCCGGCGGGTCAGGATCGGTCGCATCTCTCAAGAGGCCGATGCTCGTTGCCGAATTTGTCAGTCCGTCGCTGAGCTCGGCAACCCTTGCGCCGGCAAAGGGCGCAAAAACGACACGCAGATGTCCGTTTGCGAGCGACGTGCCGTCTGGATCCCGAAACGGTGGTGGGTTTCCCAACCGCGGTACCGGCGCTCCTGCCGGCGTCGTGGCCGAAATGCCGACCGGAATCACTCGTGCGCCGCGGGCTCGCAGGACGAAACCGGCTACGACAACCGTGCGATTCGCTAGATGAACGCGCATCGCGCCGATGCGACGGGGCACGCCGCTCGGATTCACTGCAGCGATAAAACCGTACGAGGAATCGTCGGCCAGCAAGAGCGTCACATCGGAAGCCTTCCTGGAAGGCGCGGAAACGTGTACTGACGCCGCGTCGAAGATCAACCGTCCCGATCGGTGTAATGTGGCTAGGCGCGTGACGGCTGCGGGTTGCAAGCGACGCATGAGCGGGTTTGATGAGAGCAGTGGAAGGAGAAGCGGCTTCGAGGGTAACGCCCGATCGCCATCGGCCATAAGGTCGACCAGCGTGCACGACAAGCCGCGAGCGTTGCATGCGCGTTGCATGGCGATTGTGGCGCCCGCAAGAGCACTGAAATCGGCGTCGCTCAAACTTCCCGGTGCGAAGAGGCTCGGCGGCCAGATAATCGACGCATCGGCCACAACGTGGGTTCTTGCAAGCGCGGGTCCGTACCGCGCAATGAGGTCGCCGAAGATGCGTGTTGGCGCGTATCGCGGCGACGCGTGAAGGTCGACGGTGAGCGCCGCATCCCACGCGTAGGACCAGTTCGCCCATGGCGCCTCCCAACCGTGCGGATAGATCGTATCCTGTGGCGGAAAGTTGACGAATCCGTGCGCGCCGTCTCGCAGGAGCTCGCCAAGCGCGAGTGCCGTGTTGGAGGAATCGCTCGGTCGCGGGGCGCCCTCATCGGCGCCCTGCAGCCAGCCGGCCTGAAACTCGGACTGCATCACCGGAAAATGCGCTTGTGTCTGCAGCAAACCGGTCGCAAAGTCGAGATCGGCGAGGTCATGCCCGCCGATGCGATAGGCATCGCTTTGATACCAGTTGCCCCAGGCCCATGCCGGTGAGGCGCTCGGTACTTTCATCTCATAAGTGTTGATGAAAAGCGGTACGCGCGAGCCAACGACCGACGCCACCGTGTGTTGTAGCCAGTCGACGTAAGCGTGCCAGTGTGGCGCCGGCCACGTGTCGTTATCGAGATAGGCGCCTTGATCGTCGTCCAGGGCGATCGCGATGACATCGTGCGAGTACGGCTCGACGCTCCGTAACACATCGGTTAGCCATTGGCCGGCGGAGCCCAAATGTTGCGCGTTAGCGAGCCATTCGGCCGCGGCCGCATCGGCATGCGCGTTTTGGAGCGTGGCCGTGGCTGGATAGCGTCCCTCGAGGACGTCGTGTAGCGGCATGTTGTACTGCGGACGCTGCAGCAGCCATGCCGGATATCCTCCGTTGCGCCATTCGTTGCGAATCACGGGTCCGGGCCGCAGAATCAGCTTGAAACCGAGCTCGTGCGTCAGCTTCAACAACCCCAAAAGATCCCGCCGCGGATCCGTGGCACCCGTGAAGTCATAATTCGTCGCGGCCTGTGCTGAGCTTGTCGAAGCATGCCAGTTCCAGATGAGATAGAGGTCGATCGTGTTGATGCCGAGATTCTTGTAGGCGCCAAGCGTAGCGCGCCAGCGCTCGCGCGGGATGCGCTCGTAAAAGAAGGCCGCGCCGTAAACGAAAAATGGCCGTCCATCGACGCTAAAGACCGGATAGCCGCGTTCCGCGGAGACGCGTGAGGTGCTCCACGTCGACCAAGCCGGCGCGGAAGTCCCGGCGAGGGCGACCGGCGGAAGAATCAGCGATAGAAAAAGCAACGCAAGAAAGGGCCACCAGCGTTCCCTCTGCGCGGCGATGAGAAAAACTACCACTCCGACAGCAAGCCAGCCGAGGCCCAGCGCAATCGCGGCGGTGCCGGAGCTGGCGAATGCGAGCGACCATCCTGCAAGCGCTACGAACGCCGGAAGCGGGTAGAGCGGCATTCGAAACGGCGCCCGAATCTTGCGCATGCGCAGCAGCACGAGCGCAAAGACCTGCGCCACGCCCTGAATGAGTACGATGCCGGCGGTCAAGAACGCGATCACCTGATCGAGCGTGAACAAGCTCGCGAACAGCGATAGCATGCCAACGGCCAACAGCGCAACGTGAGGGATCTCTTTTCGCGGATGAAGCTTCGCAAACGCCGGTAGAAACGCGCCGTCCCGAGCTGCGGCAAACGAGATCCGCGAAAATCCGAGCAAATTTCCGTACAGCGATGCAAACGCGGTCACCAGGACGAGGATGGTTACCGCAACGGCGGCGACGCGGCCCCACGTATGTTCGACGACGAGGGCGCCGATATATTGAGCTTGGGTCGTCGGTTGACCGTGTGAATCGAGCAGTGACTGCCAAGGTACGGCGCCGAGAACGCCGATCTGCAATAGCACGTAAAGGATCGCGACGACCAATACCGAGATCAGAATGGAAAGCGGAATTGTCCGCCGCGGCCGGATGACCTCGTCGCCGAGCAGCGCCACGTCGGCATAGCCCACGTAGTCATAGAGCGTGATGTAGAGGGCCGTCCCGAATCCGGCGAGCAAACCGCCGCCAAACCGGATCGGCTGACTCAAGTGAAACGCGCGCGTAAAGTCGGCGTGTGAAAGTCCCGCGACGGCAACCAGGGCGACGGTCGCGGTTGCTGCTATCGCAAGCAACGCGCTCAAAGCCGAGACCTTCGACGTGCGCCGGTAGAGCAAGAGGATCGTAACGCAGCCGATGGCGATGGCGATGAGAACGTGGGCGGCGCCGTTTGCAAGCGGCGGATATAGATAGGCAGCGTAGTTCGCGAAGCCGATATACCCGCTGGCCAAAAGGCATGGCGCATACAAGAGGAACTGCCAGTTGAACAGGAAGGCCAGCGCCCTTCCCAAGCTTTCGCGGCCGAAGATGTTGCGGAGATAGACGTACGTTCCACCCGATCCGGGAAACTGCGACGAAAGCTCCGCCCACACCATGCCGTCGCAGAGGGCGACAATCGCGCCGGCGATCCAGCCAACAAGCGCGAGAGGACCGCCGAGCGCCGCGATGACGAGCGGAATCGTCACCAGCGGACCGATGCCGATCATCGTTATGACGTTGATCGAAACGGCACCCCGCAGATCGATCGCGCGCTTCATACCGCACGTGCAGTTCGCGGTGCGAGGCGCGGCCTCTTGGTGCGACGAAAAGAGAATCCGATGGAGGAGGCTTCTGCGCTTTCGCGCTTATTACGGCTAGACGGAACGCTGAAGGTCGACTTCGTAGACAGCGAGGCGCTCGCGGGGAACGCACTCGGCGATCCGCCAATGCGGCCTTCCGCCGTCTATCTACCGCCGGGATACGATCCTGCGGGCTCGCGCCGGTATTCGGCGTTATATGTGCTGCACGGCTACACGGGCGACGTCGCCGCAATGGTGTCATCGCGGCCCTGGGAGACCAACGTCGTTCAATGGGCGGACCGGCTGATCGCATCGAAACGCATGCCGCCCGTCGTGCTCGTTCTCGTTGATGGATTTACGCGGTTGGGAGGCTCGCAGTACGTGGATTCGATCCACAACGGCGCGTACGCGACTTACACCGTGCGCGACGTTGTCGGCCACGTCGACCGCAACTATCGGACGGTTGCATCCGAGGGCGGACGGGCGGTCTTGGGCAAGTCCTCGGGCGGGTTCGGAGCGATGCATCTCGTGCTCGTGCATCCAGGGGTTTTTGGCGCGTTTGCCTCACATAGCGGCGACTCGTATTTTCGCTACGCTCACATCCCGGCGTTTGCAACCGTGCATCGTACTCTCGAGGCGCATGGTTTCGACATCTCCGGCTACGTCGACGCATTCGAACGCAAGCCGAAGCGCAACCCTGCGGATTATACGACGATGGAGATGCTTGCCTACGCGTCCGCCTACTCGCCGCGCAGCGCCGCGGCCTACGACCTCGAGTTGCCGTTCGACCAAGGCACCGGCGAGCTACGGGAAGACGTTTTCTCACGCTGGCTTGCTTTCGATCCGGCGGAGCGCGTAATCCACGGGCGCGACGCGTTGGCCCGGTTGCGGCTTCGCTATCTCGACTGCGGGCGGCGCGACGAATATAATCTCGATGTCGGCGCGCGGGTCGTCACCCAGCGCATCCGTGGGCTGGGGCTCGCGGTGCGCCACGAGGAATTTGACGACGATCACCGCAACACCGGCTACCGGTACGAAACTTCGCTTCCGGCGCTTGCCGCCGTGTTGGATCAGGAATGAAACGATTCGGATTTTTCTTCGTTCTACTGCTGACTGCGGCGAGCTTCGCGCGGGTCTCCGCGCAGGTTCCACCGCCGCCGACCCCCAGTCCGGACCCGCACATCTATAGCGATGCGGCGATGAGCTTCACGGCGCCGGCCGCTGCCGTTCTGGTGAATCGGCAGGAGGTCCCGTTGGCGCAACTCAGCGACGACTTGCAGCCGATTGCCTTATGGGTTCTCAATCCCGGCAAGGAGGATGCTCGCACCATTACGCTTTCGATGGAAGCCTACACCGCCGCACCCAATGAGTGGGAGGGGCAGTTTGAAAGTCAGACCCATGGCGCGCAAGAGGGGACGCTCATCCGCAATAAGACGCCGATGACCCTGCTCAACGGCATGCCGGCGACCTTCGTGGAGGTCGCATATGGCAGCGGATTCGACGCGAAAAAAGAGTACGCCGTCGTTTGGGCGGACGGTCAGCGCGGAATCGTACTCGCCGAGACGACGCGTATGGGCGACGGGAACGACGAAGAGGCGCGCAGCTTCCTCAAGCAAGTAACGGCCGTTCAGTATCCACTCTATCAGCCGTAGCGTCGAGCGTTGCGCGCAGATCGCCGAGTAGGTCCTCCACATCTTCGATTCCGACCGAGAGGCGCAAGAGCCCGTCGGTGATACCGCGGCGTTCGCGTTCTTCCTTTGGAATCGACCCATGCGTCATGCGTGCCGGATGGGAGATAAGCGATTCGACGCCCCCGAGGCTCTCGGCAAGACTGAAATAAGTAAGGCGGCTCGCGAAATCGAGTGCGCGCTCGACCGGCCCCTCCAAGACGAAGGAAAGCATGCCGCTAAAGCCGCTCATCTGCCGGCGTGCGAGTTCGTGCTGCGGATGCGACGGAAGGCCTGGATAGTACACGCGCGCAACGTCATCCCGCGACTCGAGAAACTCGGCAACCGTTTGGGCGTTGCGCGCATGCTCGCGCATGCGGACGGCCAGGGTCTTCGCGCCGCGCATCGTGAGCCAGGCATCGTGCGGCCCGGGGACTCCGCCGGCCGCGTTCTGCGCGAACTTGATCCGTTCGTAGAGCTCGCGGTCGTCGGTGATCGCCACGCCGCCGACGACGTCGCTGTGGCCGCCGATATACTTGGTCGTTGAATGAACGGCGATCTGAGCCCCCAATGCGAGTGGCTGCTGAAAATATGGTGTCGCAAAAGTATTGTCGACAGCGACGATCTGATCGGGACGGCGTAAGGATGCCACTGCGGCAATATCGACGATGTTCAAAAGCGGGTTGCTGGGGGTTTCGATCCAGAAGAGTCTCGTATTCGGCTGCACGGCGGCGGCGACTGCTTCGAGATCGCGCATATCGACGTAGGTGAACGTAAGGCCGTAACGCGCGAAGATGCGTTCGAAGAGCCGGTACGTGCCGCCGTAAAGATCGTCGCCCACGACGACGTGATCCCCGGCCGAGAGCAGATTGATTACGGCCGACGTCGCCGCCATGCCGCTGGAAAACGCACTCGCAAAGCGCGCTTCCTCGAGCGAAGCCAACTGACGCTCCAGGGCCACGCGCGTTGGGTTCACCGTACGGCTATAATCGAAGCCCTTGTGCTCGCCGACTTTGGTCTGTGTGAAGGTGGACGTTTGATAGATCGGAACGATGGTCGCGCCGGTGGCCGGATCGGCCTCTTGCCCAACGTGAATTGCTTTTGTCGAAAACTTCACTTGTGGACGACGTCGGAGCTGGTGGAGAGGAAGCTGATGATGTCTTGGCGCGTTAGCACGCCGATCGGCTCTCCGTCGTCCGTTACGACGATGGCCGGATTGGCAAGCGTCAGGAGCTTGTACGCAAGCTCGATCTCCTCGGACTGCTCGAGGGCCGGAAAAGGCCGGCCCATCACCTCGCTGACCGGCTGATGGAGAATGTCCGCATGATCGAAGACACTGCGCATAACGCCGACGTCGTTGACACTTCCGACCTGTTCCCGCCCCTGCATTACGGGAAGCTGCGAGATCTCGTACTGGCGCAGCAGGTCTAGCGCGGTCCTAACGGTGTCGTCCTGCTGCACGGTGAGCAGCGGCGGCAATGGCGTCTTGCTTCGCAGAACGTTTCCGACCGTCGCGCGCCGCTTTGCATCGGCCAGAAAGCCGTTGGCGATCATCCAGTCGTCGTTGAAAATTTTCGACATGTAGCCGCGGCCCGAGTCGGGCAGAATAACGACGACGATCGCGTCGGGCCCCAGGGTCTTGGCAAGGCGCACCGCGGCGACACCCGCAGTTCCCGAAGAACCGCCGACGAGTAAACCCTCCTCGCGTGCGATTCGGCGCGCCATCAAAAATGAATCGCGATCCGAAACCCGCACCATCTCGTCGATCACGCGCAAGTCCACGGTCTCGGGTAAGTAGCTCATGCCGATGCCTTCGACCGCGTACGAGCGCGGAATATCTCCGGAATAGATCGACCCTTCGGGATCCGCGCCGACGACGTGGATCGCCGGATTCTTTTCTTTCAAAAACCGAGCCGTGCCGGAGATCGTTCCTCCAGTACCGATGCCTGCAACGAAATGCGTGATCGTCCCGCCGGTCTGCTCCCAAATCTCGGGGCCGGTCGAATGGTAGTGCGCTTCCGGATTGAAATGATTGTGAAATTGATTCGGCTGAAATGCGCCAGGTATCTCCGATGCCAGACGGTTTGCGACGCCGTAATACGACTCCGGCGAATCGGGAGGAACGTTGGTCGGGGTGATCACGACATCCGCACCGTAGGCGCGCAGGAGGTCGATCTTTTCTCTCGACATTTTGTCGGGCATCACCAAAATGCAGCGATAGCCGCGGATGGCGGCGGCCATTGCCAAGCCGGTACCGGTGTTGCCGCTCGTCGGCTCGACGATCGTGCCGCCGGGCTTGAGCAGGCCCTGGCGCTCCGCGGCATCGAGCATCGCGACCGCGGGGCGATCCTTGACGCTGCCGCCGGGATTCACGTACTCGACCTTGCCCAACACCAGGCACGCCGCGCCGTCGACCACTTTGTTCAATCTTACCAGCGGGGTGTGGCCAATGGCGTCTAACGCGGTTTCGCAGTATGCGAGTTTTGACGCCGGGGGGGATGGCGCGGTGCTTGCCATAGGAGCGCCGCCTTCAGCGCGGCGAACACCTTCACCTATGAATTCACTCCGAGGCAGGTTTTTCATTGGAATAGCGTTGCTGCTATTGGGAACGCCGGGATGCAATACCGATGAGTTGCCGCCGGCGGCCGGTTTTGCGAGTCTGTCCGGAACGGTCGTCGATTCGGTCACGAACGTACCGATCCACGGTGCTGTGGTGACGGTCGACACGGTCTTGACGGCAACTAGCGACGCAACCGGCCGCTTCTCGATCGACAAGGTTCCCAGCGGCATCACCGACTACGCGGTCGAGGCTACGGGCTATCAAGCGATGTCGTCGACCACAACTATCGAACCGGGCAAACCCTTCACGCTAAACTTAACGCTGCGCACGCAAGCCTCTCCACCACCCCACTAACGTCCTAGTTTGAACTGACCGCCGTGGAGCGGCGATAGGCGCTCGCGGGTTTCATCAGCGTTGCCCGGTCGGCAACCGTCCGATCGACGATGCCCAAGACGACGGTAGCGAGGCGATCGGGATCGTGGCGCACCGTCTCCGTCTCACCGATCACCGCCGCCGTGACCGGATGGTATCCCATGTTGGAAATGCGCTCCGTATCGGCCACTACGGGCACTTGGCCCTCTTGTGCGTATGCCGACAGCAAGCGCGACGGCGGTTCGTCGTTAACGATCACATAGTCGCAGACGCGTTCGCCGGCGTTGGCAATCAACGCCTCGAGGTGATCGGCCGCCGTCATTCCATCGGTCTCGCCGGGCTGCGTCATGACGTTGCAAACGTAGATCTTTACTGCCGATGCATCGCCGACTTCGCGCGCGATGCGGCTCACCAAGAAGTTCGGGACGACCGAAGTAAAGAGCGAGCCGGGCCCCAGCACGATGGCATCCGCATCGCGAATGGCGGAGATCACCTCCTCCAGCGGCGCCGCGGCCGGGGGATCGAAGAAGACCCGTTTGATCGGACGCTTCGCGAGCGAGATGTTCGACTCGCCCTCCAGAATCGTGCCGTCGTCGAGCTCTGCACAGAGCCGCACGACGCCTAACGTCGCCGGTAAGACGCGCCCCACGACATTAAGCACGCGGCTCGATTCCTTGATGGCGCGATCGAAGTTTCCGGTGATGCCGCTCATTGCCGCTAAAAAAAGATTCCCAAACGAATGTCCGCTCAGTCCTTCACCTTCGGTGAATCGATAGCGGAAAAGGTCGGTCACCATCGCCTCATCGTCGGCGAGCGCGACGAGGCAGTTGCGAACGTCGCCCGGCGGCAGAACCCCGAGTTCTTTTTGAAGACGCCCCGACGAGCCGCCATCGTCGCTGACCGTCACGATGGCGGTGAGATTGCTCGAGCGCCGTTTGAGGCCGCGCAGCAACGTCGACAGCCCCGTGCCGCCGCCGATGGCCACGATCTTGTAGCCTTGCTGAAGCCGCCTGCCCGCCAACGCGTCGCGAAATCCCCTGGGCTGGCGGCTGCCGGCGATTCGAGCGACGCTGCGCATCCACATGAAGACGCCGATGCTAAGAAATGCGATGCCGGCGATCCCCAGAATTCCCGTGAGATAGGCCGGTGAGAAATAATCGACGACGATGCTGTCGAGAGTCTCGTTGACGTGGAGCCCGCTGCCCTCTGCAATGAACCAGCGCGTAATGCCGTCGAGCAGCAGGACGATGCCGAAGACTGCGATGAGAATCCACCGCTTGACGCCAACGCCGGGCAGCAGCCACTGAAACGAACGAACGAAGCGCTGGCGCATCAAGCCGCCCGCACGAGGTCGCGGGCCTCGAGCACGACATCGATGCGGCGATCGGCGGCGAAGCGCTGCGCGAGCCGTCCGGCCACATACACCGAGCGGTGACGGCCGCCGGTGCACCCCACGCCGATCGTAAGCTGCGACTTGCCTTCGGCGAGATAGCAGGGAAGCAAAAAGTCGATCAAATCGGTAACCTTGGCAAGAAACGGAGCGAGAGCATCGTCTTCCTCGATGAAGGCTGCGACCGCTTCATCGTCACCGGATTTATCGGCGAGTGTCTCAACGTAGTTCGGGTTGCGCAAGAAACGCACGTCAAACAGGAGATCGAGATCGGTCGGTAACCCGAACTTGAAGCCAAAGGCAACGAAGGTAACGGCGAGGCGCATCGGACGATCCGTAACGAAGGCCGCGGCGATTCGCTCCTTCAGTGTGCCGTGCGTCAGGTTCGTTGTGTCGATGACCACGTCGGCGAGCTCGCGCAAAGGAGCCAGCAGTCGCCGGTCGGCGTCGATGGCTTCTCGAACGGAGCCCGTTTGCGCAAAGGGATGGCGACGCCGTGTCTGGCTAAAGCGGCGAACGAGTAGCTCGTCGGCAGCGTCGAGGAAGAGCACCTGCACCAAATGGGTGCCTCTGATGCGATCGATTGCGGTTCGAGCGTCGCCAAGCCGCGCGTCGCCACGAACGTCGAGCGCTACGGCAACGTCCGTCACGCCGGATTGCTCGAGCGCCGTCACGGCGCTTTCGAGAACGGCGGGAGGAAGGTGCTCGATACAGTAAAAGCCCAAATCTTCAAACGACTTTATTGACTGGCTCAGGCCGGCACCGGAGAGCCCCGTGACGAAGACGATGCGCAGGGAACCCATATGAAGCTCTTTTCGCCCGAGCGCGCCAACGCCCTCATTTCTAAGCTGGAGCCGCTGATTGAGGAACTGCTGACAAAGCGCAGAGAGCTTGCGATCAAGCTGCTCGAGTCGGATCCGGCCCTTCACCACGCCAAGCCGGCGAGCCGGCCGCGCCTGGCCGGTATGCGCTCCGCGCTGCCCGAGCCGCGCTTTGCGGAGCTCAAACAAGAGATCGGGCGCCTGATCTATCGGGTCGAAGCATTCGGCTGCGTCGTCAAAGATATCGACCTCGGGCTGATCGATTTCCCCTCGATGCGGGGCGACGAGCCGGTCTATCTTTGTTGGAAGCTAGGCGAAGAAGAGGTTGCCTACTGGCACGGCATGGACGAGGGCTTCACTGCCCGTCGCCCGTTAAATCAGCTTTTCTAGTTAGTCGCCGGCTCGGCTTCGACGGCGATAAAATCCTCGGCGAGCCCCTGGAGGCGAACCTCGCCGAAGTCGGCCGTATAGGCACCACCCTCGGCACCGGTGATCTCGCCGACCTCGACGACGTTGGCGAGTTGCGGAATCTTTGAGCGGACTTCGTCGGGTATGCGCACGCGGTCGCCGACCGAAAGCGTACGCTGGTCGAAGAGCGCGTTGAGGTTGTCGAGGAGCATCGGCAACGGAATCCCGTAGTCGTCGCTGATCGCGCCGATTGTGTGCGATTCGCTGATCGCGCAGTTCGAGCAACCGCCTAAATGGAAGCGCGCGAAAACGCGCCGCGCACCGGCATGGAGCTTGAATGCTTCGTCCACGGTCATTTCGGGAGTAAAATGCTGCTGCTGGTTCATTATCTGCTTTCTCTCATTCGCCAAGACGCGCTGAGCGCCCCACCGGTTGCAGGCCTATCGAAAGGCGGAGCACGCCTGTAAGCCGGATTCTGTTCCCACGAGTGGGCGATGACCATCTCTCTGGGGCGCGCGTTACCGGGCGCCTCGATGCGACGTGGCTCGTTCGGACGGGCCGTCCCTAAAATCGAGCGATCTTGCTTCGGGTGGGGTTTACCCGAGTGCGCGTCACCGCGCGACTCCGTGAGCTCTTACCTCACGATTTCACCCTTGCGTGAACTCCAGAGGAGCCCACGCGGTATGTTTCTGTGGCACTTTCCTTCGAGTCGCCCCGACAGGACGTTATCCTGCACCCTGCCCTATGAAGCCCGGACTTTCCTCACCCCCGATTCGACTCTCGTCGATGGAGGCGCGGTCATCCAGCGTACTCCGCGCCGCCAGTATACCACCCCTCAATGATCTCGGCCGCATCGACCAACCGCGGTCCGGGCCGGCTCAGGTAGGCGTTCCCGTCAAGGGCTAGGACTCGACCGGTACGCTGCGCGGCAAGCGATCTCCAAGCCTCGATGGCGTCGAGCTCTTCGATAGCGGCGCGCGTTTTGGCTAGATCGAAACCGCACGGTGCGACGATGATTGCCTCCGGCGCGGCTTGCGCGATCGCGGTCCATTCCAGTCGCCGCGAGTTCGCGCCGGGGTTTGCCAAAACGGGAACGCCGCCGGCCAGATCGACGAGCTCGGGAATCCAATGGCCGGCGCTCATCGGGGGATCGGTCCACTCTAGAACGAGGGTTCGCGCCCTCTTTGCGGTGCCGGCGGTCCTGGCACGCAACACCTTAGCGCGCGACTCAAGCCGCGCAACGAGATCACGCGCCTCCGTCAGGTGACCCGTGATCTCGCCAAGCGTTGTAATAGTTGCAAAGACGTCTTGTAGTGAACCCGGCTCGAGCGAAACCACGCGAGTCGTTCGTGCTTCGACTGCGCTCAGCATGACATTACTGCGCTCAGGATGACAAGAGTTTAGGAGTTTCGTAGCGGAATCGACGATCTCGTACGAAACCGCGCACACCGCGCAGAGCTCCTGCGTAACGATGAGGTCGGGCTCGAGTCGCGCGAGCAGCGCGCTGTCGAGATGATAGAGGCTCGATCCGGCGTGAACCGCTGCTCGGACGTGACGATCGATTTCCGCGGAGGTCGTGCCGTTGGGAGTCGAAGCGGACGTAAGTTTCGGCAGTCCCAGCGCCTCGGGCGGATAATCGCATTCGTGCGTAACGCCGACGACTTCTTCGCCGGCGCCGATTCCAAAGAGAATCTCCGTCGCGCTCGGCAGCAGGCTGACGATTCTCAAGGTCGGCTTTGGGTTACTCCCCTTGTGCGAGCGAGTAGCCGCGCTCGCCGTCGAACGTATAGAGCCCCTCGGTCTTGATAACGTCGAAGCCCGCGCGGTTGGCCGCATCGAGCAACGCAACGATGCGATCGGCGGTAAAAGCCACGCCGTCGGCTTCAAATCGGCAGGACCAATGATCGCTCCAATACGTGTCGGGATTGCCGTTGGGCCAAACCTTCGTGCCGCGATTGCTGATCGTCGTCAGGCACGCGCCTTCGACGCCGAAGCGCTGCATCGCCGAAGCGATGACGTCGGGATTGCCGTCAGGCCGGTCGATGAAGAGGTCGACTCCGGCTCGCGCCTTCGACGCCGCTGCCCCCGCGGGGCGGATCGCGAGATCCATGTGCGCGCCCTTCGCATATTCGACGGCCTTGAGGTGAGCCGGCTTTTTGCCCAGGCGCGCGATCACCGCATCGGCGAACTCGCTCGTTCCCACTTTCTCGCTTGACGTGCCTTCTTTATAAATGTCGTACGTGTGTACCCCGTCTTCAATCGTTGCCAACCATGCGTTGTGAACGTGCTCGGCGACGTCGGGCTGTCCGATGTGAACGAGCATCAGGACGGCGCCGTGTAGCAGGCCCGACGGATTAGCGAGGTTCTGGCCGGCGCGACGTGGTGCGGAACCGTGAATCGCTTCGAACATCGAACAGTGATCGCCGATGTTCGCCGAACCGGCGAGTCCCACGGAGCCGGTGATTTGAGCGGCGACGTCCGAGAGGACGTCGCCATAAAGATTCGGCATAACGAGGACGTCGAAGGCCTCGGGGGTATCCGCCATCTTGGCCGCCCCGATGTCGACGATCCAGTGCTCGTGTTCGATCTCGGGATACTCGGGGGCGATCTCGTTAAACGTCCGATGGAACAAGCCGTCCGTGAACTTCATAATGTTGTCCTTGGTGAAGCACGTGACTTTCTTGCGCTTGTTAACGCGCGCATACTCGAACGCGTATCGGACGATCCGCTCGCTTCCGGGGCGGGAGATCAGCTTCAGACACTGCGCCACCTGGTTGGTCTGACGGTGCTCGATGCCGCCATAGACATCTTCCTCGTTCTCGCGGACGATGACGATGTCCATGAGGGGATGCTTGGTCGCGACGTACGGATAAAGCGACGCGCACGGCCGAACGTTGGCGTACATCGCCAGCGTCTTACGAACGGTGACGTTAAGGCTCTTGAAGCCGCCGCCTTGCGGAGTCGTGATCGGTGCCTTGAGAAATACCTTCGTGCGGCGCAGCGAGTCCCAGGAAGCGGGTTCGATGCCGTTGCTCAAGCCTTTCTCGTAAACCGTCTCACCGATCTCGATGCGCTCGAGCTCGAGCTGGGCGCCCGCCACATCGAGGATGCGCAGGGTCGCCGTCATGATTTCGGGCCCGATACCGTCGCCGTACGCAACGGTTATAGGGGTCTTCAAATCGACACGCAGCGGAACTTTGCATACATGTATGGATAATCGTCGAAGAACCAGTTTCGCAAGGAGCGGCGAATCAGCTCGCGTGCCGTCACCGGACTAGCTCCCTTCATCACGTAATGTTTGCCGTCGAAGAAGTCAGCCGAATACAGCGGATACGATGCCATTGGCTCGAAGCCGGGAAACGGCGCAAAAAGCGTGGAGGTCCATTCCCAACCGTTGCCGATCAAGTCGGCAACGCCCCAGCCGCTGGCGCCGGCGGGGTGCGCGTCGACCGGCTCCGGATCGAAGCGTTGAAAATCAAAGTTCCCATGCTCCGGCGCCGGTGGTTCGGATCCCCAGGGGAAGGGGCGCTCGTTGCCCTGCGGCGTGCCGAATGCCGCGCGGTGGTACTCGGCCTCGGTCGGCAATCTCGAGCCTGCCCAGCGCGCGTACGCCTCAGCCTGCCGATGCGTCACGTAGACCGGCCACGATTGGGGTAGTGGAATTTCCTCGAAGAGCAGCCGGAGAAGCCACGCGCCGTCGCGTTCCTTCCAGAAGTGCGGCACGGGCCCACCATCGGCGACAAACCGCAGCCAGTCGGCGTTGGTGACGGGATACGTTGAGATATCGAAGGCGGGAACCTCGACCTCGGTGCGTCCGAACTCGTTATCCCAGCCAAACGCGATTTCGCCGGGTTGTGCGCCCAGCGTTGCGATGCCGCGCTCCACGGTGCGAGGATCGTTCGGGGGCGGTGCGTAGTCGTGGTGATCCTGCGCGACGAATCCCTTACGGCTCGCATCGAGCTGATGAACGATGTAGAGCAGCGTTTCGTCGTGCATCGCCTCATGTTCGAGGATCGTATAGGCCGACTGAGCTCGCACCAGCCGCGGAACCGTGGAATCTTCGATCGAGCTAAACGCAAGCGCGCGCAGA
The DNA here is from genome assembly GCA_003158175.1 of Candidatus Cybelea septentrionalis. Lineage (GTDB taxonomy): Bacteria > Vulcanimicrobiota > Vulcanimicrobiia > Vulcanimicrobiales > Vulcanimicrobiaceae > Cybelea > Cybelea septentrionalis. The sequence continues at coordinate 12,428 of PMHJ01000020.1, read as the reverse complement.
ACCTGTTGGTCGCACGCTGCGGCAAAAGCCGCGACGGCGCGACGGTGGGGCCAATCGGCACGCTCGTGATGCCGCGCCTCGTCGACCGTCGCTGGGTCGATCCCGCGCTCGAAGAGGCGCTCGAGAACGGGGTCGAGCGACTCCTCCTGCAGTCCTCGCTCGTTGAGAACCAGATAACTAAACGCCGGAATGTGCCCTTCGTAAAAAGCGAAGGGGTGGCGCAAGGGAATCGGCCGATCGTAGAACGCTTCGTCGTTAACCAGCGCGAAGAGCGCTGCAGAACGCTTTCGATTTTTGCGGTACCAGTCGAGCAGTTTTGACCGGTCGAGGCCGGCGCTGGTTATCATAACGTTCCGCGCTTCTCTTGTTCGCGCTCGATCGAGACGAAGAGCGCCTTGAAGTTGCCTTTCCCAAACGATAGACTGCCCTTGCGCTGAATGATCTCGAAAAACAGCGTCGGCCGGTCCTGGAGCGGCTTGGTGAAGATCTGCAGCATGTAACCCATGTCGTCGCGGTCGACGAGGATGCGCAGTTCTCGCAAGGTTTCCATCGCCTCGTCGATCTTCCCAATGCGTTCTTCGAGCATGTCGTAGTACGAGTCGGGAGTATCGAGGAACTCCACGCCGTTATGCTTCAGTGCCCGCACGGTGGCGGCGATGTCGTCCGTCCGGATCGCCATGTGCTGAACGCCGGCGCCCCGGTAGAAATCCAGATACTCCTCGATTTGCGATTTTTTCTTACCTTGCGCGGGCTCGTTGATCGGGAACTTCACGAGGTGGCGTGGATCCGTCATCACCTTCGAGCGAAGTGCCGTGTATTCGGTCGAGATGTCCTTATCGTCGAACGAAACGAGCTGCGAGAATCCGAAGACCCGCCCGTAGAAATCGCCCCAGGCGTCCATCTCGCCCCAGCCGACGTTGCCGACGCAATGATCGATGAACGAGAGGCCCGGCTTCTTCGCGGTCGGCACGCTCTTGCGCGCTTCGACAAAACCAGGTGCGAAAATGCCGGAATAGCCGTCGCGCTGGATGAACGAGTGGACCGTATCTCCATAGGTCGCGATCGTCGCGCGTATCAGCCGCCCGTTACTATCTTCGAAGGCGGTGGGCCGCTGGAGGACCCGAGCCCCGCCGCGCACGGCCATCTCGAAGGCGGCGTCCGCATCTTCGACGAGAATCGCGATATCCTTGACGCCATCGCCATGCGAGGCCACGTGACGCGCGACGTCATCGTCGGGAACCAAACTGGCGGTAAGCACGAAACGCAGCTTATTCTGCGCCAAGAGATAGCTGACGCGATCTCGCACGCCCGTTTCGGGGCCGGCGTAGGCGACTTGATCGAATCCGAAGGCGGACATGTAATAATGGGCCGCCTGTTTGGCGTTGCCGACGTAGAACTCGACGTAATCCCAGTCGATTTGCGCGAGCGGATTGCTGCGCGCCTCGGTCGCTGTGCTCATGCCGAACGGGTTTGGCGAAGCTTCGCCGGGTGCCCTGTCGAAAGCGGTCGGTATGGAGACGTCGGTCACGCTGCGACCATCGGTTCGAAGCGCTTTCTCGAGATTGGTCGATTACGCCGGTCTCTTCCCACCCGCGCAGCTTCCGCTGGCGCAAGCAACCGCGCAATACCTCGAAGCGCGGCTCGGGCCACATGCGTGGATGCTCGGAAGGTTCATCATCCCGGTAACGGCCTTGGCATCCTCGCCGCGGGCCGGCGACGGTCCATTTTCCGTCGTTCTGGACGGCGGCTCGGATTCGCCCCGCTGGCTCGATTCCATTAAATCGCGCATCGATTCCGTGGCAGCGCTGCGAGGGGAGGGTGTTGCAATCGAAGCAATCGAGGTTCCTTTGCCGGCGCTTTTCACGGAGGATTGCGCGCCGGAGGAGCCGCTGCAAGGTCTGCGCGATCTCCTGGACGGCGCGAAGGTATCCGATCTCCCGGTCTATGTCGAGTTCGCGCGCCGCGGGCCGTGGAAGACCGTCGTCGAGCGCGCGATGAGCGCCGCCATGCATGCCGGTTGCGGCGCCAAGTTGCGTTGTGGCGGACTGACGGCGCAGGCCTTTCCCAGCGTGGATGAAGTCGTGGAGTTTCTCGTTGCCGCCGCAGCGTCGCGCGTGCCGTTCAAAGCCACCGCGGGCCTGCACCATCCGGTACGTCACGTGGATGCTGCGACCGGTTTCACGATGCACGGCTTCCTAAATATTTTAGCCGCGGCTGCCCTGGCGCCGCGCGGCGAACGCCCGATGCTGCGACGAATCGTCGCAGAAGATGATCCGGCCGCATTTCACTTCGAAGATGCGGCGCTTTGCTGGAGCGATGAGCGCATCGAGCTCGGTGAGTTGGAATCGAGCCGGCGTGCCGCGTTTGTCTCCTACGGCAGTTGCAGCTTCTCCGAGCCAGTCGAGGACTTGGAAGCGCTCGGAGTTTTCGCGACGCCATGATCGCGCCGGGAGATACGATCGACCCGCACCTCGAGTCGTGGGTTTCAGTCTCGCCTGGCAGCGACTTTCCGATCCAAAACTTGCCGTTTGGCGTCTTTGTGCGAGATGGACGCGCACGCATCGGCGTCGCGATCGGCGAACAAATCCTCGATCTCTCCGAGACGGCGGATGCCGGATTCTTGGACGACGCCGGCGAGCGGGAGCTATTGCAGGCTCCGGTGCTCAATCCATTGCTCGCCGCTGGAACCGGCACGTGGAGAGCGCTGCGCGAGCGGCTATCGGCGCTTCTGCGTGTCGGCGGCGACGCTGCTTTGCGCGAGGTCAACGTCGAGCGTTTCTTCTGCCGGCAGGATGAGGTCGAGATGCGCCTGCCGATGGAGATCGGCGATTACGTAGACTTTTATTCCTCGATCGAGCACGCGACGAACTTGGGCCGGCTCTTCCGGCCCGACGCCGAGGCGCTGCTGCCAAACTGGCGATGGCTTCCGGTCGGATATCACGGGCGCTCGAGTACGGTCCTCATCGACGGAACCCCGGTTCGCCGGCCGTGCGGACAGCGAAAAGCCCCGAGTGATACGGAGCCGGAGTTCGGGGCGAGCCGCCGCTTGGACATCGAGCTCGAAGTCGGCTTTATCGAAGGTCCGGGAAATCAGCTGGGCAGACCGATCCCCGTGCGCGACGCGGCCGAGCATATCTTTGGATTGGTCTTGGTCAACGATTGGAGCGCGCGCGATATTCAAGCCTGGGAATACCAGCCGCTCGGGCCGTTCTTGGGAAAATCGTTTGCGACGACGATCTCGCCGTGGATCGTGACGCTCGACGCGCTGGAGCCGTTTCGCGTGCAAGGCCCGGTACAGGATCCGCAGCCGCTTTCGTACTTACGCGTTGACGAACGGTGGGCGTATGCGATTTCCCTCGCCGTAGATATTCGAACACAGCAGATGGAAGAGCGAGGGATCTCGCCTCAGACGATCTCGCAGACGACCTTTGCCGGCATGTACTGGAACCTCGCGCAACAACTCGCGCACGCGACGGCCAACGGTGCCGTCACGCGGCCGGGCGATCTTTTCGCGTCGGGAACCATCAGCGGTTCCGAACCGGGTAGTCAAGGAAGTTTGATCGAGCTAACGTGGAACGGCGAGCGTCCGATCGCACTTGCCGACGGCGAGAACCGCCGCTTCTTAGAGGACGGTGACGAAGTTACGCTGCGCGGATGGTGCGAGAGACGCGGAGCGCGTCGAATTGGATTCGGCGCGGCGCGCGGGCGCGTCGAGCCGGCCTAAGCGGTCGGAGCTTCGATCCAGGAGCGGAAGTAGCTTGGATCCTCGCACGCAATTGCCGCTTCGGCGAGGAGCAGCGGTTTGAAGGTGTCGACCATAACGGCGATCTCGTCGGTTGACGTCTTGCCGAGGCTCGACTCCACTGCGCCAGGCTGCGGCCCATGCGGCGCACCCGACGAGTGCAGTGTGATCGAACCCTCTTCGACCCCTCGCCGACTCATGAAGTTTCCGCTCACATAATAGAGCACTTCGTCGCAGTCGACGCTCGAGTGGTTGTACGGAACGGGGATTGCCAGCGGGTGATAATCGAACATACGCGGCACGAAGGCGCAGAACGCTGCGCCGGGCGCTTCGAACGTGGCATGCGCGGGCGGCGGTTGGTGCAGCTTTCCGGTAATTGGTGCGAACTCTTCGAGGTTAAATGCGTAGGGATAGCAGTAGCCGTCCCAGCCGACGACGTCGCAGGGATGATTCTGCACGACATAGATCGCATGGCGTCCGCCGCTGGTGACTCGAACCTCGTATTCGCCTTGAGCTTCCACGGGCGGCTTGAGCATTGGTGCTCGAAAGTCTCGCTCGTAGTACGGCGCGTGCTCCTCGAGCTGTCCGAACTCGTTACGATATTTGCGCGGGAGCGTGATCGTTCCGGTCATCTCGTGGACCAGCATGCGCGTCGGCGACGCGGGCACGATCCGATAGGTCGTACCGGTGGGAATGACGAGATAGTCGTGCGGGCGATATGCAAGCTCGCCGAACTGGCTTTCGAGGATGCCCGCCCCGGAATGAATGAAGAGCAGCTCGTCGCCGCCGGTGTTGCGATAGAAGTACTCCATCGGGCGCTGCGCGTTTGCGATCGAAAGGACCACGTCGTCGTTGCCGAGCAGCGGCGCGCGCGATTCTATGGCATCTTCGCCGTCGCGCGCGACCTGCGGCGTTTTGAAGTGACGATTGCGCAGCGGGTCGTTGGGGGAGAAGCGGATTGGCGGGCGTTCCCAGGGCCGAACGTCCAGCGTTGCGGTCGGGGGGCGGAGATGATAGATCAACGAGTAGACGCTTTCGAAACCCTTGGTCGAGAAGAGCTCCTCGGCGTAAAGGCCGCCGTCGGGTCGTCGAAACTGAATGTGGCGCTTATGGGGCACGCGCCCTTCTCGCAGATACGACGGCACTACGGAACGCTCTGCTCTACCACCGCCGCACGTTCGGTTGCCGCGAATCCGTTCTCGCGGTGCGTCCCGTCGCAGAACGGCTTGTTTTGCGAGCCGCCGCAACGACAGAGCGCGACATTTGGGCCTTCGACGGTGTAAGGAGTTCCGTCGACGTCGGTAAGCGTGACTTTTCCACGGATGAGATAGGGACCGCTCTCGCGGACTTTGATGATGACTTCGTCCATTAACGGCAGGCCTTCGACGTCTTCGGGATACGGTCCGGCTTTGTTCGAATTAGGGGCTGGTTGCCGCGGTCGCTTCGAGAACGCCTCGAGCGAGCACGTGCCCGTCGATGCTACGTTCGAGTTGTGGGCCTCTGAGCGGCGTCGCGGCCGAAACGCGCGCGAGGTCCAGCGCATACACCGTTATCGTGTAGTGGTGTGCGGGGCCGGGAGGCGGACACGGGCCGTGATACTCCGTGCGAGCTGCCGAGGTCTGGCCGAGCTGGCCGGCCGCAACCTTGACGTTGGGTTCGAGGCGGTGCGTCCCGCCGGGCAGATTATAGAGAACCCAATGGTAGAAGCCGCCCGGAATCGGAGCGTCCGCGTCGTGCATCACGATGGCGAACGAGGCGGTGCCGTGGGGCGCTCCACTCCAGGCAAGCGAGGGCGAGCGGTTTTCTCCGCCGCACTGGCGCGCCATGAAGACCTTCGGGATGGCGTGACCGGCGATAATATCGTCGCTTCCGACGTACAGCGACGTCGTAGATGCTACTAATGTGATAGCTGCCGCGATTAACGCCCTCGTCATGCAGGCATCGTTGGCGACGGTATGGCTGCTTCCTCGCGCCCGCGCGGGCATATGCTATCATTGCGTGGCCATGATGGGAGTTGGGCTTCACGCGGCGTAACCTCGTGAACCCCGCCAGAACCGGAAGGTAGCAACGGTAAGCGATCCCTTACGGGTGCCGTGATCCACCTGACTCTCGTCGTGGTCTTCTGAATGTTAACTATGCAAGCGTTTCAATCTATCTATCCGGCCCTAGCGGCCCTCGCCGGCGCTCTCGTCGCGCTGGCCATCTATCACGTCGCCGTCGTCCGTCCCGCGCTTACGCGCGCCGGCGCGCTACTCGAAGCGCATGACGGTCTGATTGCCGGAGGCGCCGGTGGGGCAGCCGGCCGGCTCGCCGCGCTCGAGAGCAGCGACGCGTCGCTGCGTGCAGGCCTGGAAAGCGATGGCGCAAGAATCGGTGGGCTCGAGTCGCTCGCCGCTACCGATCTGTCGCGCTGCGGCTTCGTGCGATACGATGCCTTTACCGATAGCGAGGCGGGCCTTTCCTATGCCCTGGCGCTGCTCAATCGCCAAGGCGACGGGGTCGTTGTGACGAGCATCTATACGCGCGATGGCACGCGCACCTTCGGCAAACCGGTTGCAGCGTTCAAGCCGACGGTCCAAGCGTCGCCCGAGGAGCTGGAAGCCATCGAGCGGGCTCGCTCGCCGGCTTCGTAGAACGGCCGGTACGTGAATCTGCTCGTTTGCGATTTAGCACAGGCGGCGGTCTGGATCGTCAATATCTACACGATGCTCCTCTTCGTGTACGCGATCGTCTCGTGGTTCCCCGATCTGCGCCGGGGACGATGGGTCTATTACTTGGCGTCGATCATCGAGCCCGTGCTGATTCCGATACGCCGGGTTATTCCGCCGCTGGGCGGACTCGATCTCGCGTTTCTGATCTTGTTTTTTGCCTTGCAGCTTCTGGTCCGACCGGCGCTCGCGCACTTCGCCTTCAATAGCTGCATACCGGTTTTCTAGCCTTACAGCTTGGCTCTCAAAACCGATCGCCCACATCGTATCGACGTCGCGAGCAACGTTCGCAACTTTTGCATCATCGCGCATATCGACCATGGCAAGACCACCCTCTCCGACCGGCTGCTCGAAATCACGAGAACGGTCGCCACGCGAGACCTCGAAGAGCAGGCGCTCGACGCGATGGACCTCGAGCGCGAGCGCGGCATTACAATTCGCATGCATCCGGTTACGCTCAACTATCGGGCGCTCAATGGGGAGCAGTACCAGCTTAACCTGATCGACACGCCGGGACACGTCGATTTCTCGTATGAAGTCTCGCGATCTCTAGCGGCCTGCGAAGGGGCCGTGCTGATCATCGACGCGGCCCAAGGCATCGAGGCGCAGACGCTGGCGAACTATCACCTCGCGCTCGAACACGACCTAACGATCATTCCCGTGATCAACAAGATCGATCTCCCCGCTGCCGACCCCGAGCGCGTGATGGGCGAGGTCGAGGAACTGCTGGTGATGGAGCGCAGCGAATGCATCCTCGCCAGCGCCAAGAACGGCATCGGCATCGAGGATATCCTTGAGGCGATCGTCAATCGAATTCCACCGCCGAAAGGCTATCACGATCGCTTGCGCGCGCTGGTCTTCAACGCGCAGTTCGATCCCTATCGGGGCGTGGTCAGCTACGTGCGTGTCGTCGACGGGACGCTGCGCGCCGGCACTCGTTTTATGTCGATGGCGCATCAGCGCATCTTCGAATGCACCGAGGTCGGCGTCTTCGCGCCGCAGATGCGGCCGGTGGAATCGCTCGATATCGGAAGCGTGGGTTACGTCATCGGAAACATCAAGTCGCTGGGAGAGATCGACGTCGGCGATACGATTACGTCGGCTAGCGATCCGGCACACATCGCACTGGCCGGCTATCGCAAAGCCGTGCCGATGGTCTACTGCGGCCTCTATCCAAATGAGGGGCAGTACGACCTCCTCCGCGATGCGCTTGAAAAGCTCAAGCTCAACGATGCCGCACTCCTTTACGAGGCCGAAAGTTCGGCAGCGCTGGGCTTCGGCTTTCGCTGCGGATTCTTAGGGCTGCTGCACATGGAGATCGTCCAGGAGCGGCTCGAACGCGGCTACGGCCTCGATCTGATTGCGACGGCTCCGTCGGTGCTCTTCCGCGTCGTGCGCAGCGACGGCAGCACGCTGATGGTTGACAATCCGTCGAAGCTTCCGCCTCCGACCGCGATTAGCTCGATCGAAGAACCGTACGTTAAGGCGACGATCATCTCGCCACCGGAGTACGTCGGCGCGATCATGGAGATCACGCAAGGCCGGCGCGGAACCCTTGATAATATGGAATACCTGCACGACGGGCGCGTGATTATGACCTACGAGATGCCGTTGATCGAAGTGATCGTCGATTTCTTCGACGCGCTCAAATCGAGGACGAAGGGCTACGCCTCGCTCGATTACGAGGTGATCGGCTATCGGGAAGGGGACCTCGCGAAGCTCGAAATCTTCCTCAATGGCGAAGTAGTGGATGCGCTCTCGTTCATCGTCGCGCGCGACAAGGCCGTAATGCGCGGACGTGCGATGGCCGAGAAACTCAAAGAGCTTATTCCTCGTCAAATGTTCGAGGTGCCGATTCAGGCAGCGATCTCCGGAAAGATCGTGGCGCGCGAAACCGTTACCGCGATGCGCAAGAACGTCCTTTCGAAGTGCTACGGCGGCGACATCACGCGTAAGCGCAAGCTTCTGGAGAAGCAAAAGGTTGGCAAAGAGCGGATGAAACGCGTCGGCAAGGTCGAGCTTCCACAGGAAGCGTTTATGGCCGTCTTGCGGCTCGGGTCGTGAAGACCTTCGTCGCTACGCAGAACGCGGGAAAGCTTCGCGAACTGCGAGCGATTTTCTCCGGGAGTTCACTTGCGCTCGCGAAGCCTCGGAAGTACGCCGCCCCCGCCGAGGATGCCGATACGTACGGAGGCAATGCGCTCCTCAAGGCGCAAGCGCTCGCCGCGACGCTGCAGAAGCGTGAAATTGTAGGGATGGTACTCGCCGACGATAGCGGACTGGAAGTCGATGCGCTCGAGGGCAGGCCCGGGGTCTATTCGGCGCGATACGGTGGAGCGGATATCGGGTGGCCGGAGCGCCGCGCCGCATTGCTCGCCGAACTGCGCGGGGTACCGCCCTACCGCCGTTCGGCACGCTTCGTCTGCGCGCTGGCGTTGATCGAACCTGGCCAAGAGCCCGTGATCGTGACCGGTCACGTGAACGGCTACCTATTAGAGGTCGAGAGCGGCGCAGGCGGGTTTGGTTACGATCCATTGTTCTTTTATCCGCCATCCGGCCGCAGCTTCGCCGCGCTGAGCGAGAAGGAGAAGAACGCCGTCAGCCATCGGCGGCGCGCCGCGGATGCGTTGCTCTCGGCGTTGCAAAGCCGTGTCTGATCTTGCGATCGGACTCGGGGGTGCCGACGAAGTTCGATCGATCCAGCGGCGGCGAAACTGCGACGACGCGGCGGTCCGGATTGCGCTGGCCTCTGCGGAACGTGGGACGGTTTGGATCGCACGCGACGCCGGCGAGAGCGTGGGAATCGCGGTTGCGCACGACTCGGAGTCCGAGCGATACGTCGGCGATCTCTTCGTTGAGCCTTCGTATCGCGGTACCGGTGTAGGCGGCGAACTTTTGGCTGCGGTCTTTCTCGACGCCGGAGATCGTACGCGCGCGATGATGCTCGATCCGAGCGATGCCGGGAGCCTGGCGCTGGCTTTGAAGCAACGCATGATGCTGCGCGAGCCCATCGTGCGGCTCGCCGGTGCGATTCCGCGAGAAGAGGAGCTCGCGAAGATGGCCGCCGGCGACTATCGGTTTGAGGTGGACGCGGTCGACTCGGTTTCGCATGGATTCGGGCTGCGCGGCCTCGACGCCCAGACGCGCGGCACGACGCGCGACGCCGATCACGAGCGGTTTGCCGCCGGCGCAACGGGACACGCGTTTTTCCTGCGCGGCGAGTTTGTCGCCTACGCCTACGTCTGGCCCGACGGCCGGATCGGCCCGTTAAGCTGCGCGTCGCAGGCCTATCTCGTGCAGATCTTCGCCTATGCGCTGCTCTCGCTTACGCGGACGTACGGCGCATCTTGGTGTTCGGCGTTGGTGCCGGGCTCGAATCTGCGAATCGCACGCGCCGCGTTACGCGCCGGTTTGCGGATCGAATCGGTTTCGTTACTCGCCGGAGATGCATTTCAAGGCGATCTCTCAACGTACGTCGGCTATCATGCATTGCTGCTTTAGCATACGCTAAAGAAGGAAGTCACCGAGTGCAATAATGGTGGCACTTTCGCGTTCTACGGTCTTCAACATGAGGGAATGTGGGGTTTGTCATCAGTTGCTCCCGTTCGAAAGTTTTGCCAAAGCTACCGCGCACGAAATCGGCGCGGAGTTACGGAGTACCTCTCCTCTCACCGCTGCGTCGATTGCAGTGAATCCGATGTGCGCGTCCTTGAGTTCGATCACGCGAGGGCATTAAAGAATTAGACATCAGCACTTTGGTTCGGGTTGGAATGGCATGGCAGAGGATAGTTCGAGAAATCGCGAAGTGTGAGGTCCGATGCGCGAACTGTCATCGCCGGAGAACGGTGGAGACCCTTCGATGGCCGCAGGCGTCGGGGCGTAGCTCAGCTTGGTAGAGCGCTCGCTTTGGGAGCGAGAGGTTCGCAGGTTCAAGTCCTGTCGCCCCGACCAATCATTGGCGCCCGTAGTCTAACAGGATAAGGCACGAGTCTTCTAAACTCGAAGATGGGGGTTCGAGTCCCTCCGGGCGCAGGATGGTTTGCGGCGCGGGCGCGTGAATGCTCGGCAGCCAGGGAAAGAAGAATCTCTCTGTGGTGACTGTAGCTCAGTTGGTTAGAGCGTCGGTCTGTGGATCCGAAGGTCGCGAGTTCGATTCTCGTCAGTCACCCCAAATTATCGTAGGCGCCTTTAGCTCAGCTGGTAGAGCACCGGACTTTTAATCCGTTGGTCCCGGGTTCGATCCCCGGAGGGCGCACTTTTTCTTCCCCGAGTAGTCCTTCACCCATGTCCGGCCGCCTACCGTGTCAAGGAGTCCCGAAAGCGCGGCCCTTTTCAAGTGCCGAGGGCGTTCTCTCGTCCTGTCGAACTTGGGGCAATCTGGGAGCGGAAGCCATGTTAACGACACGTCTGGTCTGCGCGATATTCGGCGTTTCCACCGCGGCTGCGTTGTTAGCCGGATGCGCTGGTTCACAGTCTAACACCTTATAACGCGAGTCAGTTGGCGCGTTTGGGTAGCCCTACGACCGGTACGCTATCCTGGCGGCCAACAGAGCTGGGCTTAGGATATCACCGCGAGCGTACAGCGAAGCTGACCTATTATAATGCCCCGTATCAAACGAAGCTATCTTGTCCTCGAGGGGTCACGGTAAATACATTTCTTTGGTGGGAAGACGGGGTAAAGGCGGGCTACACATTCACTGCCGAAACGCGAGGGCCCAGCAACTGCAAGTTCACTGCGACCTTAAGGGGTCGGGCAGCCAGAGCGCAGTCCTCGCTTTACACATTCGTTAAACCGCAACTGGCGGGACGCCTGGTCGCGTGTATCGTTCTCAGGATAAAGTGCGCTCGGCACGATTACTATTTGGAAACGGTTGGCCGAGCGGCGCTTAGTAGGCAGTGGATGGGCGCCAATAAGTCAACCTTGGAGCAGCGAAAGGCGCCTTTGCAATTTCGGGCGCCTTTTCGTTTGCGCGAGTCGGGGAACGGGCAAGCCCGATGTTGGCCACTGCGTGTCTTCAGAATTCCTGTGGCCGTGTCGACTTATGAGTGCTGATCCAATGAGTCGGACGCAGTTTCAAGCTGTCGATAACTTACGAGAATCGCGTATCATTCTTCCGAGGTGGGCAATTCACGAAACCGAAGATCTGGAGCAACGTCAGTCTGCCATCGCCATGAGCTCCGGCGAGTTTCGGCTATTGGGTAGATGGTCGATAGAGTCGGCGATTTCCTCGATTCGCTCCCTGGGCGGCGGGTCACAACTGGTGAATCTCCCCAGCAGATTCGACAAGCGCTCGACGCCGGACGCACCCTACCGAAGGAAGGGTCTGATCCCGCGAAGTTGATGGGCCATGCCGCTGATCTCGACCGTGAACTCGAGGCATTTACCAACTCACTGCGTATCACCACTTTCCGTTACCACCCAAGCGGCCTCGGTTCAGGTGACGAACAGGTAGAACGGTATCTGAACAGTTGAACAGCGGACTGCTCACCATCTGCAGGAGAGTGAAGAGACGTTCGTTTCCAATGACGTGATCCGTGGAAAATTCGTGTTGCGCGCATGTATTGTGAACTTCCGGAGCTCGTTGGCTGACGTGAATGCGTTGCAAGTCGCAGTAGTACGAATGGGCAGAGAGTTAGACTTTTCGCCGCGACCAGAGGGTCTCCAAACCAACAAGTGACACTTGCAGTCCTGATAGAGGAGGTCAACCCGAAGATAGTCCAAGGGGCGCCTCGACATGCTAGCATCGCCATAACCACGGACCTGTACTTGGCCTCCATCCCATCCCTGCAGAAGGTTGCAGCAAACTCCATGGGCGAAATCCTGGCGCGCCTGGTGCGACCCAAGACCAAGAAGGCGGCCTAGCCGTTAAGGTGCACGTAGACAAGTTGACTCTAAAAGAAAAAGTCATATAGAATAACGTTCATGCACCGCTAGCTCAATTGGTAGAGCAGGTGACTCTTAATCACTTGGTTGGGGG
>PMHJ01000040.1 GCA_003158175.1 Candidatus Cybelea septentrionalis | reverse complement strand
ACCGGAGTTCGGCGGCTTGCCGGTCTTCAAATACAACCGCGTTCAACTCGAGTACGACTTCTAGTAAGCGAGCAGGGCGGGGGTTCCCGCGCGTCCGAGTGAAATACCAGCGCCGTCATGGCTTCGTCAATGATGGCTCTGGTCAAACCGGGCCCTGGGCCTGGTTTTCGCTTGGCCGAGGTGCCGATACCCTCGATTGGTCCGACCGACGTGCTGATTGCGGTCGAGAAGGCCGGCCTCTGTGGAACCGATTACCACATCTACGCGTGGGATGCGTGGGCACAGCACCGCATCAAGCCGCCGATCGTCGTCGGACACGAGTTCATGGGAACGGTCGCCGCGGTCGGCGATGCGGTCCGCTCGGTTCGCGTCGGCGAGCGCGTTTCGGCGGAAGGGCATATCGCCGATCTCACGTGCCTCCTTTGCCGGACGGGCAACGCACATATCTGCGAGCGAGTCAAAATCATCGGGGTCGATCGCGACGGCGCATTTGCCGAATACATTTCGATACCGGAGTACAACGTGTGGCGGCTCGATCCGGCGATTCCCGATGAATACGCCGCCATCTTCGATCCCCTCGGTAACGCCGTGCATACGGTCATGGCTGCCGGAGTAAGCGTCAAGAGCGTCGCGATTACCGGCGTCGGATCGATCGGGCTCATGGCGATACCGGTCGCGCGGGCTGCCGGAGCGAGCTTCGTCTATGCCATCGACGTCAATCCCGCAAAGCTCGAACTCGCGCAACGGCTCGGTGCGGATGCGACCTTTCTTTCGAGCCAGACCGACCTCGTCGACGAAATCAAGCGCCGTACGCGCGGCGACGGCGTCGACGTCTTGCTCGAGATGTCCGGAAGCGGCGCCGCAATCGACTTGGGCCTCCAACTCGTGCGCAACGGGGGAACCGCCGCGCTGCTCGGCATTCCGTCCGATTCGGTCAATCTCAATCTCGCCGAGCGCATTATCTTCAAGGGTCTGACCGTGCTCGGCATCAACGGCAGACGCATGTTCGAAACCTGGTATCAAACCGAGGCGCTGGTGAAGAGCGGTCGCGTCGATCTGAAGGCGATCATTACGCACGTTCTTCCGTTTCGAGAGTTCGACCATGCGTTTGACTTGATGCGCAAAGGCGAAGCCGCCAAGATCGTTCTCGATTTCAAAGGAGCGAGTTCAAAATCATGAATCAGGCGTTCGAAGAGAAGCTGCAAACCGATCTGGATGCCCTCAAGAAGGCCGGCACCTACAAGCATCTGCGTCATCTGACGACGCCGATGGCCGCGGAAGTCCATATGGAAGAGGCCGGCGACGTCATCGTGCTCTCGAGCAACAACTACTTGGGACTCGCCGACCTTCCCGAAGTCGTCGAGGCGGGAAAGCGCGGGCTCGACCAATACGGCGCGGGAACCGCATCCGTTCGCTTCATCTGCGGCACCTTCTCCATCCACCGCGAACTCGAGCAGCGGATCGCGGAATTTTTGGGTACGCAGGCGGCGCTTTCGTACGTCTCGTGCTGGAATGCGAATACCGGGTTATTTGCGACGATCTGCGATGCGGGGTCGGCGATCATCTCCGACGAGCTCAACCACGCTTCGATTATCGACGGCGTCCGGCTGGCGTCAAAGGCTCGCCGCGAGCGCTTCAAGCACAGCAACATGCGCGAGCTGGAAGAGAAGCTGCAAAGCGTCGCGGATTGCTTTCCAATCGTCATCGTGACCGACGGCGTATTCTCGATGGAAGGCGATCTCGCTAAGCTCCCCGAGATCGTCGAGCTCGCGCGAAAGTACGGCGCCATTACGATCGTCGACGATTCCCACGGTACCGGCGTCATGGGAAAAACCGGACGCGGCACGATCGAGCATTATGGCTTGACGGGGCAAGTCGACGTCATTACTGGAACGCTCGGAAAGGCACTGGGCGGCGCGGCCGGCGGTTTTGTCGCCGCGAGCGACGCCTTGATCGATACGCTCATTCAGCGCTCGAGGCCGCAGCTTTTCTCCAACGCCCTGCCGGCGACGGTTGCCTGCAGTTCGCTCGCCGCGATCGAGCACCTCGAGGCGCATCCCGAACTGGTCGAGAAGCTGCGGGCGAACACCCGCTACTTCCGCGATGCGCTCAATCGCATGGGTTACAAACCGCTGGAGAGCGAGAGCGCAATCGTTCCGATCATCGTCGGCGAGACGGCCTTTGCCATCGCCGTCAGCGACAAGCTCTTGAAAGCCGGCGTCTTCGTTACGGGCTTCGGCTATCCGGTGGTGCCGGAGGGAACGGCCCGGATTCGTGTGCAAATCAGCGCCGCGCTGACGAAGGACGAAATGGATCGCGCGCTCGCGGCCTTTGAAAAGGTTGGACGCGAAACCGGCTTGCTCAAATGAGGCCATGAGCTATCGCAAACGCTTCGAGGTTCGCCCCGAGAGCCAAATGGCGCTCTCCGAGATCGATTCGGGCTTTACGGGAAAACACACAGACAAGGCCGCGGCCGCCGGCGAAATGAAGCGCGACGATCGCCGGCTCGGCGATTTGCAGTATCTCCTGTACGCAGAGCACCAGCGTTCGCTGCTCGTCGTGCTGCAAGGGATGGATGCCTCGGGAAAGGATGGTACCATCCGTCACGTTTTCAGTGCGCTCGATCCGCAAGGCGCGAGAGTACACGCCTTCAAGGAGCCATCTCAGGAAGAAGCGGATCACGATTTCCTCTGGCGCGCGCACACTTACGCGCCCGCTAAGGGCGAGCTCGTGATCTTCAATCGTTCTCACTATGAGGACGTGCTGATCGTGCGCGTACACGATCTCGTTCCCGAATCCGTCTGGTCGAAGCGCTTCGAGCTCATCAATGAGTTCGAGCGAAATCTCGCGCTTGCGGGAACGACGATTCTCAAATTCTACCTGCACATCACGGCAGACGATCAGCTCAAGCGCTTCGGGAAGCGGCTGAACGATCCGAAGCGTCAATGGAAGATCAGCCAAGCCGATTATGCCGAACGCGCGTATTTCAAGCAGTACGTCCGAGCCTACGAAGACGTCTTAAAAAAGACGAGCACGCCCTACGCTCCGTGGTTCGTCATTCCGTCGAGGTGCAAATGGTTTCGTAATCTCGCGGTCTCGAAGATCGTCATCGAGACGCTCAAATCGTTCGACATGAAGTTCCCGCCGCCGGCGGTCGACATCGGTGAGATTCGGCACGAGTTCCATGCCGCCGAGGCACAAGCGCCGGCACTATGATCCGTTCGATCGTACTCGTTGGGGGTTTCTTCGCGTTTTCGGGATGCAGTGCAACGGCGAGCGCAATCACCGAGTATCCGTTGCTCGAAAGCGGCAGCCTCCCGCACCGGATTGCCAAAGGCCCGGACGGCAACATGTGGTTTACGGAGCAGACGGGCGAGCGAATCGGGCGCGTCAGCATGGGCGGCGCGGTCGTCGAGTTCGCGTTGCCTTCGGGCGGTAATCCGATCGGCATCGTTGCCGGCCCCGACGGCAACATGTGGTTCACGGAGGCGCTGGGCCATCGGATCGGCCGGATCGATGCAGGCGGCAAGATCGTAGAGTTCTCGGCGGCCTTGAGTAAGGGCAGTTCTCCGCAAGAGATCACAGCCGGTCCGGACGGCGCGTTGTGGTTCACCGAAGACGTCCAGTCAAACGATGCAAAAGATGGGGGCAAGATCGGCAGGATCACGACCTCCGGCACGATCGCCGAGTTTCCATTGCCCAATGGCAGCGGCGTGCTCGATGGCATCGCGAGCGACCCAGAGCGAATCTGGTTCACATTGGGTTTTCCGGCCAATGCGATCGGTTCGATGGGCGTTGGCAGTCACCGTGTCGCGGTGTTTGCGCTGCCCGACGGTAGCAGCTTCCCGCAAGGCATCGCTCTGGGGACCGATCATAATATTTGGTTCACGATGCCCCAAGACCATCGGATAGGCCGGCTCACTCCCGACGGCAAGATTGCTACGTTCGCGATGCCGGATCAAGGCGACGCGACGGGCAGCCCCTCAAATATCGCGCTCGGGGCCGACGGAGCGATGTGGTTCACCGAGTTCAACCAGTCGCGGATCGGCCGGATCACCACCTCCGGTGCGATCGCCGAGTCCGATGACGGTATAAGCGACGGCAGTTCGCCGGACGGCATCGCGCTCGGTCCGGACGGCGGCTTGTGGTTCACGGAATACAACGGCAATCGGATCGGCAAACGGCTAAGAAACTAGGTTAAGGGCGGCGGTTCCAGACGCGGACGTAGTCGATCTTCATCGAAGCGGGAGAGGGCGTGTGCTTATTCGGCGGACTCACCCATCCGCCCACGGCCAGGTTCGCGAGCAGATATATCGGCAAGCGCAAATGCTTTCCACCACGCCCTTCGATCTGTCGATTCCATAAATGTGAAATGCCTGCGAAAACTTTGGCCCGTCGAACGTGCCTTGGAACGAATCGTTCCGCGAGTACCGTCGATCTCCGGCGGCCACGAGCCGTTTGCCGGCAAGAGCCAAAAGGCGGGCCAGAAGCCGTGGCCGGCGGGCAACTTCGCGCGCACCTCTGCGTAGCCGTACTTGAATACGAAGGTCGGTTCCGGCACGCCCTTTTCGAACGGACCGCCGGTCGTCACCATTCCCGAGGTCCACGGGAAGCGCGGCTTGACCGAATGGCGTTCGGGGACGAGCGACAGCACACCGTCGCCGACGACGAGCTGCGACGCGCAGTATTGCTCTCGCTCACGATAGGGAATACCGTATTGGTTGTTCGTGCAGTTTTTCGGGCTCGCGTCGGATAGCACCAAAACCATTTCGACGTATCGAGCTTCGACCCGGCGAACTCGTCGTCGAAGAGCAGGCGCGCTTTCATGGCTACGGGGGCCGCGTCGAGCGTCGGCGGTGCCGTCACGCTGTTGCCGCCGGCCGCGATCGTCAAAGGAGGCCGAGAACGGCGGCCGTTAGGCTTCGCGGCATGCGGGGATAACCGTATGCATGAAGCCGTCCGAAATCCTCCGCGGAAAGCCCTTCGGTCTCGGTGGCGTACCGTTCGGCAACGAGTTCGCTTACGTAACCGATGAAGACGCGTACGATACAATCAAAGCCGCGTGGGACGCCGGGGTGCGCTATTACGACACCTCCCCGTGGTACGGTCTGGGACTGGCAGAGCGTCGTCTGGGTGCGTTCTTGCACAAACAGACGCGCAGCGAGTACGTCCTCTCGTCGAAGGTCGGTAAACTACTCACCGCATCGCGCGATAACGACGCAAAAGAGTACTTTCCGTTCACTTCTTCGCCCAACAATCTCCGTTACGATTACACCGCCGACGGCATCAAGCGCTCGATCGAAGACAGTCTGCAGCGTTTGGGCGTCGACGCGCTCGACCTCGTCTTCGTGCACGATCTCTCACCGGATAATCCGTGGTTGCCGGGACCCTGGGAAGAGCAGTTCGAGATCGCGCGCAAGGGCGCGTTTCCGGCGCTGAGCAAGATGCGCGACGAAGGCGCGATCAAAGGCTGGGGGCTTGGCGTCAACTCGCCCGAACCGATTCTCAAGCTGATGGACGTCGCAGATGCGAACGTGTGTCTCCTAGCGCGTCAATATTCATTGATCGATCATGAGAGGGCCCTGCACCAGGTCTTCCCAAAGGCGCGCGAGCGCGGCATGACGTTTGTCGTCGGCTCGTCGCTCAACGCCGGTTTCATCAGCGGCAGTGCACGCTTTAACTACGGCAAGGAGAACTATAAGATTCCGGCTGAGGTGATCGAGAAACGTGAGCGACTGCGCGCCATTGCGGCGCGGCACGGTGTCGACCTTCGCACGGCCGCCCTGCAGTTCTCCGGCGCGCCTGACGTCGCGGCGGCACTCGTCGTCGGGTGTGCGAATCCGCAGCAGGCGCTCGCGGACTACACGTCGCTAAAGACGAAGATTCCGGGCGCGTTCTGGTCGGATCTTCGATCCGAAGACTTGATCGAAAACGACGCTCCAGTCCCGATCGAAAACTAGCGCCGTCCAACAAATAAGCGGCGAAAAACTAGGGCGGGCAGTTATCGCGCTGCCACTGTTTGAAGCGCGCGCACATTTCGGGCGTCCATGGCTCCCCCGTGCCGGGCGGCGGCATCGTGCCACTGCTAACCGTTCGGTAGATGGCGTGGGCGTAGGATTGGACGTCGTCGTAGCTCGAGAGATCGATGCTTAAGCGCTTCATGTGCTCGACGTCGATGTCGGTAAACATCGGTCGGATGTCCCTGGCGAAGCTCGTGGTGATCTCATCCGCCATGTGGGCGCCTCCGGAAGTGTGCCGATAGGAGTTGGTTGCGGGGGGTGGATTTGAACCACCGACCTTCGGGTTATGAGCCCGACGAGCTACCGGACTGCTCCACCCCGCGTCGCGACCGTCTAGATTACGACGAGCCCGGTTTTGCCCCTGCCGGCGCCGAAAGCAGGGCGAATGGGCCTCGGTCTGCTTGCAAAACGGATTCCAAAAATTCATCTGCACTGTCATCTCGAGGGAACATTGCGCCCGGCGACCTTCGTCGAGTTGGCCGCAAAGCATGGCGTTGGGTTGCGGTATCGCCCGGTCATCCTTCGACAGGCTCAGGATGACACCGGGAGCGTTCAGGATGACACCGGGAGCGTTCAGGATGACACCGGGAGCGCTCAGGATGACACCGGGAGCGCTCAGGATGGTGATGGGGGCCAAGGTGATCCCGCGGAGCCGTATCGGTTTGAAGGCATGGGGGAGTTCTTGTACCTTTTTGCGGCGGTCAGCCGGTCGCTGCGGGAGCCGAGCGACTATGCGCGCCTGGCGGCCGAGTTCGTCGACGACGCGCTGGCGCAGGGCGTCATCTACGGCGAGCTCTTCGTTTCGCCGCCGGTCTGGTCGTTCTTCAACCCCAGCCTCGACACACGCTCGACGATGGAAGCGATCGTGAGCGAACTGCGGCGAGCGCGGCCGCGTGCGACCTTCCGACTCTTGCCGGATCTCACGCGTAACTTCGGCGAAGCCAGAGCGATGGAAACCGCACGAGCAATGGCGACGATGACCGATCTGGACGTCGTTGGGGTCTCGCTCGGTGGGGACGAAGTACGCTTTCCGGCGCGGCTTTTCGTCGATCCCTTCGCCTACGCGCGTTCGCAGGGGCTGAATTGTGTCGCGCACGCCGGCGAAGTCGGCGGAGCCGCAAGCGTTCGCGATGCCGTCGAACTGTTGGGTGCGCAGCGCATCGGCCACGGTATCCGCGCGCTGGAAGATCCAAGGACGGTCGAGCTGCTTGCGTCGCGTGGCATACCGTTGGAAATTTGTCCCACCTCGAATCGGCTCACCGGTGCGGTCCTGGCCGATCATCCTCATCCGTACGTCGAATTCGATCGGCTGGGTTGCCTCGTGACCATCGATAGCGACGATCCCGCGCTCTTTGACTCGTCGATTACCCGGGAATACGAGCTCGTCGAAAACACCGCGGGGCCGGCCGCACTCGAGCGCTACGTGCGAAACGCGATCGAGGCGACGTTTGCACAGCCCATTGAAAAGCAGGCCATGCGCGCACAGCTCGATCGGGCCGTCGCGGAACTTCACGAGCGATCGAGTAGTTAGAGCTTCTATGCCCGGGCACTCGCACTCTCACTTCGCCGAATCGTTCGAAATGTATATGAAGGCCATCTACCGTCTCGAACGAGAGGGCCCCGGCGTGACGACGTCGGCTCTGGCAACGGAGCTCGGAGTTGCTCCCGCTAGCGTTTCGGGCATGCTGAAAAAACTCGTCACTGACGGATACGTCGAACACGAAGTACGCGGCGACATCAAGCTTACGCGAAAGGGCTTGGAGGTCGCCGTCGGGGTGGTGCGGCGCAACAGGCTGGCTGAGCGCCTGCTCACCGATGTTTTAAAGATGCCGTGGGATGAAGTCTACGCCGAGGCCTGCATTCTCGAGCACGCAATTACCGAGCGCGTCGAGGAGCGTCTCGTGACGGCGCTCGGCGATCCGCGCACCTGTCCGCACGGCCATCCGATTCCGCCAAAAGATCTCACGGAGCCGGTGCGAACGGGCAGCCCGCTCGCGCAAGTCGAGCCCGGGAAGCGCGTGACCGTCTCCGGCGTGACCGAGCAGATGCCGGAGATCTTGCGCTATCTCGGTCAAGTCGGATTGCGTCCCGGCGTTAAACTGCGCGTGATCGACAAGGCGCCGCTGGGCGGTCCGATAACGATCGAGATTTCGGGAGAGCGTCACGCGATCTCGCTGGAGCTGGCGCGCACGGTGATGATCGCGTGATCACTCGCTTTCTAATCATCGTCAACTTCCTCGTTTTTCTGTGGGAGTTATCGGTCGGGGGCTCGAGCGTGCTCGGCAGTTTCGACAGCCCGGGCGCCGCGCGCGTTCTCGAAGAGGCCGCCTTGGTTCCGGCCGACGTGCTGCAGTATGGGCAATGGTGGCGCATCGTGACCGGAGCCTTCATGCACGGCGGGCTGATCCACATCGGCGTCAACATGCTCTCGCTCTGGTTTCTCGGCCGCTTCATCGAGTACGCGTTGGGTTCGTGGCGCATGCTGCTCGTCTACATGGTGTCGCTGGTCGTTTCCGGTTTGGGAGTCGTCTACTTCAGCAATCCCATGACGCCGACGCTTGGCGCTAGCGGAGCAATCTTCGGCCTTTTCGGGGCGCTCTTCGCGATCGGTTTCAAGCTGGGCAAGCCTGGAATGGACTTGGTGCGGGCGAACATCGGGATTCTCGTTTTGAATCTCATCATCACGTTTACGGTTCCCGCGATCTCTTGGCAAGCACACGTGGCGGGGCTCTTGGCCGGCTTCGTGCTCACCTACGCGATCTACTATCCTCCGAGGCGCGTTGCGCCGGTCGTTGTTGAAAGCTCCACGGGGCGCACCTTAGAAACGCACTACGAATCGCCGCACGATCGACAGCATTGGACGCAATGACGCTGGATCGGATCTTCGGATCCGACGGACCATTCGCGCGGAATCTGCGCGACTTCGAACTGCGTACGGGACAGCTGCAGATGGCGCAGCTCGTGGACCGCGGCATCATGGAAAGCATGCACACGATCGTCGAAGCGGGCACCGGCGTCGGGAAGTCGCTCGCGTATCTCGTTCCGGCGCTGCGCAGCGGCAAGAAAGTGGTCCTCTCCACGGGGACGATTGCTTTGCAAGAGCAGTTGGTTCAAAAAGATATTCCGTTGGTGGAAGCCGCTCTCGGCATCCCCGTGCGGGTGACGCTGCTAAAAGGACGCTCGCACTATCTCTGCCGGCAAAAGTTCGAGCGAATGCGCGAAGACCGGCCGCTGGCGCCGTCGCCGAGCCTGCAACGCGTGTCGGAATGGGCCGCGCGCACGCAAACCGGCGATCGTGCGGAACTGCCGTTCGTGCTGCCGGGAGGCGAATGGGAGCAGCTCGATGCCGATGCCGACGACTGCGTCGGCGAGTACTGCCCGCATTTCCGAGATTGCTTTTATTTCAACAAACGAGATCAGGCCAAGTATGCCGACGTCGTCGTCGTCAATCACGCGCTCTTTTTTCTCGACCTGGCCGTCGGAGGCGGCCTCTTGCCGCCTTACGACGTTGCCGTACTCGATGAAGCGCATCAATGCGAGCGATGGGCCACCGATGCCGTCACCGCCGTGCTTTCCGGGGCGAGCATCGGGCGTATGCTGCGCAAGATCCATCGAAACTACGAGCTTCCCGCCGCCTTCGACGGCGAGTTCGATGCAGCCGTTCGAGGATTGGAATCTTCGCTCGCGCGCGTTCCCGGCGATCGTTATCCGCTTGCGGCAAACGAGGAAGCCGGGCCTGCGCTGTTTCTCTTGCGCGAAAGCCTCTATCGTTTGGAAAACTGGTTATTCGCGAACTGGACGGGTGCGCGTAAACACAAGCCCGAGGGCGAGACGGTCGCGGAGGCCGAGCGCCGCCGCGACCTGATGCTGCGGCTCGTCGTGGCGCACGAGACGGTTGTCGACCGAATCGAAGGCGGTTCCCCCGAGGCAATCGCGTGGGCCGAGCGAAGCGATTCAGATGCGCGATATTCGGTGCACTGCGCGCCGCACGAGGTTGCGGAGTTCTTGCGAAGCACGCTCTTCTCGCGTACGCCAAGCGTGATCTTGACCAGTGCGACGCTCTCGACCAACGGATCCTTTGACTTCATCCGCCGCACACTTGGAATCGACGATGCGCAAGAACTCGTAGCCACGTCGCCGTTCGACTACGAGCGCCAAGCCCGCCTTTTTATCGCGCCCGCGCAACTCAACCCAAAGTCGCCGGATTTTGCGCGCCGCGCCGCACCGCTCATCGAAGAATGCCTCGACCGAACGCGCGGACGAGCCTTCGTGCTTTTCACGTCGTACGCGCGCTTGCGGGAGGTTTACGCGCTGCTCGCAGATCGTCTCGCTTTTCCGGTTCGGTTGCAAGGCCAGCTTCCACGCTCGCACCTCATCGATTGGTTCCGACGAACGCCCGGCGCAGTGTTGTTTGCAACGGGAACGTTCTGGGAGGGAATCGACGTCGTTGGCGACGCGCTGTCGTGTGTGATCATCGACCGGCTTCCCTTTCCTTCGCCGAGCGACCCGCTGGTTATGGCGCGCATTCGCGCGCTCGAGGCCCGCGGTCTGGACGGCTTCGAGCACTACATGGTTCCGGCCGCCACCGTGCGTCTCAAACAAGGTTTTGGGCGCCTCATTCGCAGCGGAAGCGACCGCGGTCTGATGGCGTTGCTCGACGGGCGTGCCATATCGACGCGCTACGGCGCCACGATTCTCTCGGCGCTGCCTCCGGCGTTGCGCATCGAACATCTCGACGACCTCGCGCCGTTCTTTTCACCGGAGCGCTCCGTCATTTCGTAGCTACTCTTCCTGCGCGACCTCGATCTTAGCGCGCTCGGCGAGCTCGTGCACGATCGAAGAGTCCGCGAGGGTGGTCGTGTCCCCCAGGGTGCGTCCTTCGGCGATGTCACGCAGCAAACGGCGCATGATCTTGCCACTGCGCGTCTTAGGAAGCTCCGGCGTGAACGTCACGTACTTCGGACGAATGAACTTGCCCAGCTTTGAGCCGACGTGCTCCCGCAGCTCGTCCGCCAGCTCCGGCGACCCCGGAACGCCGCCCTTGAGCGAGACGAATGCGTACGCGGCTTGGCCCGTCATCTCGTCGGCCTTCCCGCAGACCGCCGCTTCGGCGACCTGCGGATGATCGACCAGCGCGCTTTCTACCTCCGTCGTCGAGATGCGATGACCGCTGACGTTCATTACGTCGTCGATGCGGCCCATGAACCAGTAGTTGCCGTCTGCATCGCGATGCGCGCCGTCGCCGGCGAAGTAAAGATGGGGAAACTTCGACCAGTACGTCTGTACGTAGCGCTCGTCGTCGCCCCAAATGCCGCGCAGCATACCGGGCCACGGCTTCGTGAGCACGACGTAGCCCCCACCGCCGAGCGGTACGCTCTCGCCGCGATCGTTCACGATGTCGACGCCGATACCGGGTAACGGCCGTGTCGCGCTGCCCGGCAGCAGGGTAGTCAGGCCGGGAAGCGGCGCGATCATGATGCCGCCGGTCTCGGTCTGCCACCANNATCCAGGCTTCGGGATTGATGGGTTCGCCGACCGTGCCCAGCAGGCGCAACGATGAAAGATCGTGCCGAGCCGGATACTCCGTCCCCCACTTTATGAACGTTCGGATCGCCGTCGGTGCCGTGTAGAGGATGGTGATGCCGTATCGTTCGACGATCTCCCAAAAACGGTCCCTATCGGGAAAATCGGGCGTGCCTTCGTAGATGACGCTCGTCGTGCCGTTTGCCAACGGACCGTACACGACGTAAGAGTGTCCCGTCACCCATCCGATGTCGGCCGTGCACCAAAAGATATCGCACGCCTCTTTGAGGTCGAAGACGAGCTCGTGCGTCATCGCCGCCTGCGTCAAGTATCCCGCGGTCGTGTGCTTGATCCCCTTCGGCTTGGCAGTGGTCCCGCTCGTATACAGAAGGAAGAGCAGGTCCTCGGCGTTCATCGCTTCGGGTTGGCACTCCGTCGATTCGCCGGCGACCAGCTCGCTCCACCAGATGTCGCGCGCCTCGTGCATGAACACGTCGTCGCCTACTCGACGGGCGACGATGCAGTGCGCAATCGTCGGTGTTTGCTCCATCGCTACGTCGCAGTTGCGTTTGAGCGGGACTTTGTTTCCGCGGCGCCAACCGAAATCGGCGGTGATGAGCGCGACGCAGCTTGCGTCGTTCACGCGGTCTACGATCGATTCGGGAGCGAATCCGCCGAAGATCACGGAGTGAGCGGCGCCGATGCGTGCGCAGGCCAGCATTGCTATCGGCAGCTCGGGGATCATCGGCATGTAGATTGCGACGCGATCGCCTTTACCGATTCCTAGCTTGCGCAATCCGTTAGCGAATCGGTTAACGTCCTCGAGTAGTTCGCGATACGTGATCGTCCGGCGATCGCCCGGCTCGCCTTCGAAATAATAGGCGATCTTGTCGCCCCGTCCCGAGCGCACGTGACGGTCGAGGCAGTTGACGGACACGTTGAGCTCGCCGTCGCCGAACCATTTCGCAAAGGGCTCGCTCCACTCGAGCGTTACGGTGAAGGGCTTGCTCCACTCCAATTTGCGCGCCCAGCCGGCCCAAAAAGCGGTGTAGTCGCGCTCCGCTTGCTTGTAAAGTTCGTCCGTCGCGTTGGCTTGAGATGCAAACTCCGGAGAGGGTGGAAAGCGGCGGCGTTCCTCAAAGAGCGGCTCGATGGCAGAACTCATAGGCGTACCGACTTACGAGGGCCGCACGGTCAGGCCTGCCGAACCCTTCGACAATCCTTCGACAAGCTCAGGATGACATTCGACAAGCTCAGGATGACATTCGACAAGCTCAGGATGACATTGCTTAAGGTGACAAAGAGATAAACAATGCTGGCCGCACTCGTCCTCGCTGCGCTGACCATACCGGCGCAAACGGGACTCGCAACGATTCAATATAACGCGCCTCCGCCAAACTTCGCGATCGCGACGGCGCGCGGCTCGACCTATCTCTCGGATCTGCGCGGGCGAGTCGTGGTGGTAGATTTTTGGGCGACCTGGTGCGATGTTTGTACGGCCGAACTGCGAGACTTCGTTCGCGCGACAGACGTCTACGGCAAGGACCTTGCAGTGGTGACCGTTTCCGACGAGCTGCCGGGCGTAGCGTCGAGCTACCTCGAGCATTGGGATATCTCGCTGCCCCTCGTGGAAGACACGCAGGGCGCGATCTTTCGCATCTACTCCGTCACGAAGGTTCCGGTGACGCTGGTGCTCGATCCCAGCGGAGCCGTTGCGTACGTTTCCGTGGGGGGCTTGAGCTGGCAAGAACTCCACCAAGCAATCGACCGGGCCCAAGGTAACGTTACGGCTGGCACTCACGGCGCAGGAGTGCTACAGTAGGGAGCGTGACAGAGAGCATCGGCCTGGACAAGCGTAAAGCGTACATTTTGGCCACGGTCGTTTACGAATACATCGCGTCCGCCGAACCCGTCGGTTCGCAGGCATTGACCCAGAAATACAATCTGGGGATCAGCTCCGCCACGGTCCGCAACGAGATGGCCGAGCTCGAAGCGGCCGGATACCTGGTGCAGCCGCACACGTCGGCCGGTCGGATTCCCTCCGACGCCGGGTACCGGACCTACGTTGACCGGCTGATGCAGCCCGAAGAGCTCACCGGCGACGACCGTCGGCGCATACGCGACGAGCTAAGCGATGCAACCCGCGAGCTCGACGAAATTATCGATCAGACCACGCGATTGCTCGGGCGCCTCTCGAATAACTTAGCGTTCGTAACCAAGCCGCAGCAAGAGACGCAAAGCTTCAAGCATATCCAACTGATCTGGCTCTCACCGCACACCGGGGTTGCGATCGTGGTAACGTCGCTTGGCGTGGCCGCTCAGAGCTTATTTGAAGTGGGGGCGGAGGTCCAGCCCGACGACCTGACCCGTTTCTCCAACGCGCTCAATGCGCGCCTTGCAAACCGTCCGCTTCGTGAGGTCACCGAGAGCGAGATCGCGCGCGCTGCGCACGACGTGGGCATTTCGGAGGATCTGCGCGGCGCGGTAGTCACGGCCTGCCTCTCGGCACGGTCGAACGAACAGCCGAACATCGCCGCCGCCGGCGCGCAAAACCTCCTCGATCAGCCGGAGTTTCAGGATCTCCGTAAGCTTCGCTCCATCCTGCGCATCGTGGAAGAGCAGAAGACGCTCTACCAAATCGTCGCAGATGCGATGGTCGCCGACACCGTAAGCGTCAAAATCGGTCACGAGCTCGGCAGCGAAGAGCTCGCCGACCTCTCGATCGTTACGGTGCCCTATCATTTCGGATCTAACGCCTTCGGAATGCTCTCGATCCTCGGGCCCCGGCGCATGCCGTACGGGCGATTGTTGGCACTTGCTTCCGGCACCGCCGAATCGTTGAGCCAGCGTCTCTCCGACGTGGATCACCTGCCAACTTCTTAACATGTCGGTCACGGACTATTACGAGATCCTCGGCGTTGGTCGCGACGCTTCGGGGGAGGAGATCAAGCGAGCTTATCGCGCACTGGCGCGCCGGCATCATCCCGACGTCGCCGTCGATAAGTCGAAAGCCGAGCATCGCTTCAAAGAGATTAACGAAGCTTACGAGGTCCTCTCCGATCCGAACAAACGAGCGCAATACGATCGCTACGGCTCCGTCGGCAACGGTGCTTCGGCGGGACCGGGTGACTTCGGCTTCGGAAACGGATTCGGCGACATTTTCGATATGTTCTTTGGGGGAGCACGTGGCGCGCAACCGCGCCGTCAGGGCCCACAACGCGGTGCGGACCTGCGCTACGACCTCGAGATCACCCTCGAAGAAGCCTTCGCAGGTACGACCAAAGAGATCGTTTTCGATCGTCTGGCGCAATGCGAGGCCTGCAAAGGAACGGGCGCTAAGCCTGGGACGATCGTAACGCCGTGCGACCGCTGCAGCGGCAGTGGAACGGTGCGCATGACGCGTCAGAGCCCGCTCGGACAAATGGTCACGCAAACGGTCTGCACGCGCTGCGGGGGAGAGGGGCACGTCGCCGCGCACCCCTGCGAGCACTGCGCGGGGCGAGG
Source organism: Candidatus Cybelea septentrionalis (assembly GCA_003158175.1). GTDB lineage: Bacteria > Vulcanimicrobiota > Vulcanimicrobiia > Vulcanimicrobiales > Vulcanimicrobiaceae > Cybelea > Cybelea septentrionalis. The sequence goes on along the minus strand of PMHJ01000040.1, from coordinate 6,000 downwards.
CGCTCGAGAAACAGAGACTCGGTTGACCGTCAATGTCCCGGCCGGAGTCGACGATGGTTCGCGGATTCGCATTGCCGGCAGCGGTGAAGGCGGAACGCGCGGCGGCCCAACCGGCGATCTTTACGTCTATTTGAGCCTCTTACCGCATTCGCTGTTCCGTCGCGAAGGTCGAGACACGTTCGTGGACGTGCCGGTGAGTTTTCCAGCTGCTGCGTCGGGCGCTTCGATTGAAGTGCCTGCGCTCGGTGGACCGATCGACGTCACGATCCCGCCGGGGACGCAATCCGGCACGACGCTGCGGCTGCGAGGATTGGGCATGCCCACCGTGCGCGGCAGCCAGCGCGGAGATCATCACGTGACCGTTCACGTCGTGGTTCCCACGAAGATGAACAAGCGTCAACGCGATGCGCTCGACGCCTACGCACTTGCCGGAGGCGACGAGATTGACGATCGAAGTTTCTTCGAGCGCGTGAAGGACGCGTTCCGCCCCGAGTGATTGCGGCGCGCCGATTCTTTGTGGAGGGCGCGAAGGAAATCGGCGGCATCGTCGAGATCGGCGGAACCGACGCCCATAAGGTTGCGAACGTCCTGCGATTGAACGTCGGCGATCGCGTCGTGGTGATCGACTCGACAGCGCGAACGTTTACGGCGGCGATCGCCGCCGTCGGGCGAGTCGTACGCGCAACGATCGAAGAGGAGATTTTCGACGATCGCGCACCCTCGACTGCACCTCGGATTGACGTCGCACAAGCCGTCCCGAAAGGGCGCCGAATGGACTTTGTCATCGAGAAAGGCAGCGAGCTGGGCGTCGAGACGTTCCTTCCGTTCTATTGCGAGCGTAGCATCAGCCGGGACGTCGGATCCGAGAAAGCGGCGCGCTGGCGGCGCATCGCACGCAGCGCGGCGCAGCAGTGCGGGCGCAAGAGTGTTCCGGCGGTCCTCGATCCGATGCCGTATGAGACGCTCGTGGAGCGATTTGGCGAGTACGACGCGGTGCTCTTCGCATGGGAGCTCGCTGCGCCGGCGCCGTTGCATCGGCGACTGGCGGAGGCATTGCCGGCCGCCGGTCGGGCGCTGGTGGTCGTCGGCCCGGAGGGCGGGTTCACGCACGCCGAGGCGGAGCTCGCGCAGTGTCGCGGGGCCGCAATGCTCTGGCTTGGGCCGCGCGTTCTACGCACCGATACGGCCGCTCTCGTGCTGTTGGCGGTGATTGGCGCCGTCGCGTCGTAAAAACACGGATTGCGCATGGCACTCCCCTTTACAATCGTTATTCCGACCTACAACGAGGCCGCCGGCATCGAAAAGCTCCTCCGAGCGCTCGGGGCGACCTTCGGCGCGAACGGGCTCGATGGAGAGATCATTGTCGTTGACGACAACTCGCCCGATGGCACCGGAGATGTCGTCGAGCGGCTTGCTCGAGAGTTGCCCGTGCGCTGCCTGCATCGCAGCGGCAAGTTGGGCCTCTCCAGTGCCGTGATCGACGGGTGGGCGATTGCGCGCGGCCAGTCGACCGTGCTTGGAGCAATGGATGCAGACTTTAGCCACGACGTCAATGCTTTGCCGGAGATGGTGCAAGCGCTCGAATCGGGGGTCTATGGGTTGGCGATCGGCAGCCGCTACGTACCGGGCGGCGGGATTGCCAACTGGCCAAAGCGGCGTATCATCGCATCGCGTGTTGCTTGTTGGCTGGCCCGGCCGCTCACGAACGTCAAGGACGTAACCAGCGGTTTCTTCTTGGTTCGGCGCGAGGCTTTATCCGGCGTTGCACTCGATCCGATCGGGTTCAAGATCGGACTCGAAGTCATAGCCAAAGCGCATTATGGAAAGGCGATCGAGGTCCCATACGTCTTTACCGACCGCGTTGCCGGTGAATCGAAACTCAACGAACGCGAAATCCTTAACTACCTCAAACAGCTCGGTAAGCTCTATTCCGCCTGGCTTCGTCCCAAGCGCGCGAAGGAGCGGGTCGCCTAATGCCTAGGCCCGAGTGGCTGGCGGGGCGCCGCACCAAAGAGGCTCAGGCGACGGATGGTGCGATGTGGACCAAGTGTCCGAAGTGCGGCGAGGTGCTCTATCGGCGCGACTTGGCCGCCAATCTTTTTGTCTGCACTCGCTGCAGTTATCACTTTCGTATGAAAGCGTACGATCGTATCGCATCGATTGTCGACGGTGAGTTTACCGAGTTGGGCGCAGACGTATTACCCGGCGACCCGCTGAGCTGGTCCGACCGGAGATCCTATCCAGCCAAGCTCAAGAGCGACCGCGAACGTAGCGGCCTTTCCGAGTCGGTCGTCTGCGGCTTTGCCTCCCTTGGGGGTCGCCGCATTGCATTGGGCGTGATGGACTTCCATTTTCGTGGCGGCACGATGGGGCAAGTCACCGGCGAGCGAATTACGCTACTACTCGAAGAAGCACGGCGAGAGCACGTTCCGTGCATCATTTTTGCGGCTTCTGGCGGCGCACGAATGGAAGAGGGCATGCTCGCCCTCATGCAGCTCGCGAAGACGACCGCGGCAGTTTCGCGCTTCATGGCAGAGGGAAACCTTTACCTCGTCGTGCTGACCGACCCGACGAGCGGCGGCGTCTCCGCCTCTTTTGCCTTTCAAGCCGACGTTATCGTCGCCGAATCCAAAGCGATGATCGGCTTTGCAGGACGGCGGGTGATCGAGCAGACGATCCGCCAGCGCCTGCCCGATCAGTTTCAAACTGCCGAGTTCTTGCTGGAGAAGGGCGCGATCGATATGGTCGTCGAGCGCGCGGATCTCAAGGGTACTCTGGTTCGCCTGCTGGAGTACGCGGCTCATGAGTAACAATCTCATCGTCGAGCGCGAAAGAAGCTTGGTCGAGCTGGAACGGCGCATCGCCGAACTGCGCGAGGTGTCGGCCGCGCAGCCGCTCGACATGTCGAGCGAGATCGCTGCGCTGGAGGAGAAGTATCAGCTGATCCTCCAGGAGCTATTCGGAACGCTGTCGCCCTGGGAGAAGGTGCATATGGCACGCCATCCCAACCGGCCGACGTCGCTGGACTATATTGCGCGTTTCGATCGGTTCGACGAGTTGCACGGCGATCGTCATTTCCGCGACGACCCGTCGATCGTTGGTGGGTTCGGGACCCTGCGGGCGCGCAACGTCATGGTCCTGGGGCAGCAACGCGGGCGCGATACGAAGGAGAATTTACACCGCAACTTTGGAATGCCGGCACCGGAAGGCTATCGCAAAGCGACGCGCCTTGCCCGGCTCGCATCGCGATTACGCCTCCCGATCGTAACCTTCGTCGATACTAAGGGCGCCGATCCCGGAATCAGTTCCGAGGAGCACGCGCAGTCCGAGGCGATCGCCATTTGCCTGCAGGCCTTTTCGACGGCGACGGTTCCGATCGTGGCCACGATCGTCGGGGAGGGCGGGTCGGGGGGCGCCCTCGCACTCGCGATTGCCGATTTCGTCATCATGCTCGAGCACAGCACGTATTCGGTTGCGTCCCCCGAGGGTTGCGCTGCGATCTTGTGGTCCGATGCGAGCAAAGCGGAAGAAGCAGCGGCGCACTTGAAGTTAACGGCCGATGATCTGCACCGGTTCGGTATCGTGGACCAGATACTCCCCGAGCCTTTAGGCGGAGCGCACCGTAATGCGGGCAACGTTGTGACGCAGACGCTCGACGCCGTCGAAGCGGCGCTTTCACCGCTGGCGGCTCTGACGCCCGAAATGCTCTTGGACCAGCGATATCGAAAATACCGGCGATTGGGAGAATGGCAGGCAGAAGGTCTAGAACCCGTTCGAACGGCGCGTTGAGACGCGCCCGCCTCGTCCTCCGCGCCGCCGGCCGTCTGCTGGCGGCGGCGGTCGTGCTACTTCTGGTGGTGCTCGTTGCCGTGCAGTATGCGCGCGCAATCGGAGAAGACGTTTCGGCGTCGCGCCAACTCTCCGCAATCCGCGCGGACATCGGGTCGCTGCGACGGCAACGCGACGAACAAGAACGGGAGGTGCGCCGCCTTCGGGATCCGGAAGGTGCAATTCCGGAAATCCACGATCGCTTGCGCCTCGTGCGGCCGAATGAGGCCCTGATCTTCGTATCACCCCAACCCGCTGCATCGCCGTGAGCGATACGCTAAAAGGAGTCGTCATCAACCTCAATACCTACGGCGCGACGATCCGCCTCGAGGGAGGCGAGCTTGCAACCGCGAGCGCGTCCGACGTAGCGGAGCATCGCGATCAGTATCAGCGCTCGCTCTTTGCGCGCAAGCACTTAGCATTCGAAGTTCGCCAAGACGGCCGGCGCTGCTCGGTGTCGCTCGCCCCGCAAATTCGCGACGACGAGCTCGAAGAGCATATCGCTGCGTATCTCAAAAGCACTCAGGAATGGGAGCCGGCCGATGTGATGCCGGCGGCCGAGCGCCATTTCTTACAAAAGAAACGGCGGGCGGCATACTTTGCGACCAAGCAGCATTAACTTTTCGGGGACAATGAGCGAGTGAGTAAACGATTTGCCATCGTTTCGGTCGGCACGAACTCGACTCGGCTGCTGCTGGCCGACGTGGCTCCGGCGATTCCGCGCACCCAAACGGCTCGCTCCGTCGGAACGCGGCTGGGTGAGGGTTTGGGCGAGCAGGGACGACTCGGCGACGAACCGATGCAGCGAACGCTCGAGGCGATCGGGCAGTTTCAACGCGAGGTGAAGGGTCACTATATCAGGCTTTTCGCGGTGGCGACCAGCGCGTTGCGACGGGCGGAGAACGGTGAGGAGTTCTCGCAGCGAGTCCAAGCTTTGCTGGGTACGCCGTTGCGCATTCTCTCCGGAGAAGAAGAAGCGGAGGCCTCCTATCGAGGAGCTCTAACCGTGCTCGGGGAGTTGCGCGGCGAACGTGTGGGCGTGCTCGATGCCGGCGGCGGCAGCACGGAGTATGCGATCGGCACTTCGACAGAACCGGAAAAACTGATCACGTGTGAGATCGGCGCCGTGCGCGTCACCGAGGCCGTACCTGAGTTAGCCGGCCGTGACGGAGCCGTCGCAGCCCCGGCCGTCGAACGCGCTCGCGCAATGGCGCGCAAGGCGCTCGAGCCTCTAACGGAGTGCGCGGCCGTCGAACGGCTTGCGTTGGTCGGCGGAACCGCAACCACGATCGCCGGGATCGTGCGAGGTCGCCGAACGCCAATCCATTCCTGCGACTTGACCCGCGAGGATTTGCAACGCACGTTGGAACGGTTGCTCGCGATGCCGCTCGAGGAACGCAAGAAGGTCGAGGGGATGAAGCCGCAACGTGCCGACATCCTTCCAGGTGGAATCATCGTCATCGAGACCGCTATGGAGATCACTGGCTCCGACAAAGCCGTCGCGACGTCGTCGGATTTGCCGCTCGGCATCTTGTTGCAGGAGCGCGACGCATCGGCCGGACAACCTCAAGTCGCCTACACTAAGGCCTCGGAGACGCGTGGGAGATTTCGTACATGAACGATGCGCAGATACACGAGCACATTGAGGGTCTCGTTACCGAAGAGCATCGCCTGCTCGAGCACGGCGACGTATCCAAATTGACCAAAGAGGATCGCAAGCGCCTCGATGAGATCTCCGTACGGCTCGACCAGTATTGGGATCTCCTGCGGCAGCGCCGCGCCCGCCGCGATGCTGGGCAAGACCCGGATGTCGCCGAGGTGCGCAGCGAAGAAGTCGTGGAGCATTATCAGCAGTAACCCTTTGGGATGGTGGTGGAACAGGCAGACACAGCAGACTTGACACGCTCCGTTGAGCCGTAGTCGTTGGAAACTCGCTACGGGATGCGCTCAAAGTCGGTGAACTCTCTGTCGTGGCGACGTGACGACGCCGAGCCAAGCTCCGCTTGCGCGGAGAAGGTGTAGAGACTGGACGGGCGCGACCTACGTGAGATCGATCTCATAGGGTCAAGGCACAGTCCGGACCACAAACGCAAACATTGCGGTGGCTAAAGCCATAGTGGTGCGAAAATCTGCAGTCCGAAAGGACGTCCGGGTTCGACTCCCGGCCATCCC
>PMHJ01000016.1 GCA_003158175.1 Candidatus Cybelea septentrionalis | reverse complement strand
CGGCGGCTGAGATTGAAGCCCTTGGCGCGCTATCGCTGCTGCTGTTGGTTGCCCGCAAGCCGGACAAAACTGCGCACCATCCGGATTAAGTTTTCCACAGGCTGAACAATACATAAACCCACCTCATAGTTACAAGGCCACGCGTGAGGAAATAACAAGACCTAGGCGTTCTGTTGCCGGATCCATCTTAGCACCCAGCCCGCGATCTCGGAAGCCGCCTCGGCCCAGACCGCCCAGCCAGCTCGCCGATTGGCGCCCCTCGTCCATGCTTAGCTAAAGGGAGCAGACCCGCCGGCCGATCTAAGGAGCATGGGGCCCACCTTTGAGGCCTCGGAGGTTGCGCATGTTTCAACGCTTCGCCTCGGCAGCGGCGCTATTCGTATTTCTGGTGGGTCTTCCGGCCGCGACCTCCGCGGCGACGATCGCCCAGATTCTCGGTAGCGCATCGACGTATGATGGTCAGCACGTCGATGTGAGGGGCACCGTGGAACGCCTAGAGCAGAAGGTTTCGCATAAGGGCAACCCCTACGTGACGTTCTCTCTCTGCTCGGGTCATTGTATTCGCGTCTTTGCCTTCGGCACGCCAAGCATAAGCGACGGGCAGACGATCACCGTGCATGGCACGTACGAGGCGGTGAAACACGCGAGCGGCTATACGTTCTACAACGAGGTAGACGCAGATGACGGATCGCTTTAAGTCTAGGCGATTGCCGATCGGGATCGCGGCAGTCGCTATTGTCTTTCTGGTCACCGTAGCCGCTACGCCCCCCACAGCGGCTCCATCCACGAGCTCGCCGACCGTAAATATACCGCGGCGAACAGTGATGTACGTTACCGTGACCAAAGACATTCGTGTTGGGGGCGCCGGTACGAATAGTGAAGTCCATAAAGTTAAGTTTGAGGTCACGCAGGACGTCATCCTCAACGGATACCTTGTTGCCAAAGCGGGCGATCTCGCAGAGGGCGAGTACACCAACCAAAACAACATCACCAAGCGCGTCTTTTCGACCAACGAGTCGCAGGAGGTCGCCCTTGACATCGATGACATTGTGAATTTCTGTGGGGACACCGTCCACCTGGAATTCGAGCGCACGTTTGTCGGCGGCGCACGTGGCGGCTTCATGTCGTTCGGTATCCACGCGCACGACGCCGTTTTCGCTAAGGGGTCCGTCCTGAAAGCCCAAACCGACCGGCCGGAAAAGAACATCTGTGCCGAGGCAACCACTGCGGCACCGGGTCCGGTTCCTTCGCCGCTGGTCGTCTCCGACGAAGAGGCACAGGCCGCGACCGCAAGTCCTAGCCCGCGCCCACTTCCGCGGTGAAGCACGTCCGCGGTTACACATTCTACAACGAGATCGACGGGGATGATGGATCACTCTAAAGTCGTGGACGGCTGGGAGGGAGCTTCATGAGGGAAGACGATCCACTAATTCCTAGACCATACATTCGCGCGGCCATCGCAGCGGCAATCCTGCTTGTGTTGATCGCAGGCACGTTTTTCGTGGGTAATTACGTCCTTAGCACCCTCCAACAGCGGCAACACGATATAGCTCTCGCGGCACAAGAAGCCGTTTCCAAAGCGCAATTAGAGGGTGCAGAGCGTGCAGCAGCGGAGCATGCGAAATGGCTGGAGGAAACAGTCACAGTCAGTCTAGTTAATGATAGCTCGTCCAATACTGGCCTTTGGACCGCCACTCCCAATGGGACGAACACGGATGGATCGACGATATGGGCTTATAACCAAGCCTGTGTTGCGCTTCCGGGCCAGACCTGCAGCAGTCAATTTTTTGATCATCGTGGAATCCTGATCACCGGGCACTCGGGCTCGCCGTATTGGCAGCAAAACACCACATGGCATTGGGAAAACGTTCCGGAATATGACGACTCACTCACGGCGCACGACCTCCCGTCACAATAGTTTCAAATGAAGTTATTCCGCTTCCCAGCCGCGCACACAAGTGAGGCGTTCGACCATTTCGAGCGCACTGTTGAGCATCAGTCGCCTCGAGCGCGCATTCGAAAATCAATGGATGCCCCACAAGCAACGCTTTTTGACGAGCTTGCTAAGAAGGACGAGTACGGAATATGGGCGCTGCGGCTGACGGATGAGGCGCGCAATCTTCGCGTGTGGGATGCAATCGAGATCGGCGATATCGCGGCGTTCTATACGGCGAAGCGCTTTACTCACTATGCGCCGATCGCTTTCAAATGGCGGGGCGACTCAATTCAGCAAATCGCTGGATGGAAGCCTCCGACGAGCGGCTCATATTCGCTGACGTTAGCGGTTGACAAATTGCGGCCGTGCGATCTCAGCGACCAGGAGTATTGTGCGCTAGTTGGCTACAAGCGCGTACCTGTCCACTCGGACTTTCACAGTGAAGGGACAGCGAGTAGCTTTTAGTCGCCCTTAAGGTTAGGCTGCCGGAACCTACCGACGGCGATGTGGGCGGCATCGACGAAGAGGGCTCACTGCGCTACCGCGTACAGCAGTTCAGGGAAAGAAGCGATGGCAATCGGCTCCATGTGCTCGACATGAAGGGCCACATCTGTGAAGTATGTGGGTACGATTTTGTTCGTCAGTTTGGCGACGGCTTTGCTAAGTCTGCGGTCGTACACCCGGCGCTCACGACACCGCCCGATCTCTCTGGGACGCAATGGGCAGGCCGCCTATCTGTCCCACGGGTTCTCAACCTAAGGAGCCAATCAGCGTGACCTGCCCTGCTGGCATCATACAAGGAGCCAGAGCCGCCAAGACGAGACAAGCCCGGCGCCTGGTCGCTAGGGCATCGCAGCGATCGCGGCGGGGCTAAGGGGCTACGCGGTCCATGCTGCTAATGCTGGCGCAGTTGCAATGCCGATCCACGCAGCAACGCCCGCGATGCTGCAAAGCCTGCTAAGCAAACACGGCGCGCTTTCGCGAAGCCGTGTAGAGGGCAGAGCGTGCGGCGCTCGCTCAGGGGCGTTCTGTGCGGACTGCCGCAAAAGCCCGTTGATGCCTACGTCGCTTCTGTCACAGCGGCGCCGTTGGGGCCGCTTGGATTGCATAGAGGGTTAAGATGAATCTCGTTACCTGCTGTATACTGACCTTTGCAGCTCTATCACCGGCCCCGGAGATCACGGGGAGCATCGTCGATGACAATGGCAAACTTGTCTCTGGGGTGCCCATCTCGGTCGTTGCACTTTTAGCGAATCAGACAATAGAAAAGACCCTATCCGGGTCGGATGGTTCGTTCGATTTTACGGACCTTGCCCCTGGCGCTTACGGTTTAGAGGCTAAAACCGATTCGGCGTGCGCCTTTTCTGACGAGATCGGCGTAAGCATCGGTTTTACGAGCGTCGTGCGCCTTCGATTGGTTAAGGGATTGTGCCAAAGCCCTGTCGTTTTGTGGAACTACCCCTGAACGGGTAGCTCGATGCTCAAGCTCCGTGTAGAGGGGCAGTGTGTGCGAGGGGCGTGTGAAAACCGCAGAAAAAAAAGGATTAAAGCGCTCTTTTCTGCGCCCCCTCGCCGCCAAGCCCGCTATGCCTCAAAGCCCGGGACTAAGCGGCTACGCGATCCACGCGGCTATGGCTGCGCAACTGCAACGCGATCCCCCCAGCAATGCCCGCAAAGTGCAAAGCCCGCATAGCAACACGGCCTCGCATTCGCGAACGTCGTGCAGAGGGGCAGAGCGTGCGGGGCGGTTAGTGCCGTGCGCTAAGGTGTGAATGCGAAAACAGTTCCGCACTTACCCAGGTAGCGTTCGCATCGGAACCCGCCGCGGTCGGTGGTGCCGTACAGCGTCCCGTCTACTTCGATCAAGCTTGTGAGTGGGAACGCGCCCGAAGTGCCGCCACCGAAGCTGTATAGCACGTTCTCCGCGCCGGTTGTCGTAACGCTAAAGATGATTCCGCAACCGATTCCGCGACATCCCGAGCCGCCATACGCGGTTGTGCCGTAGAGCGTTCTCTTTACGTTGATCAAGCCTGCGGATGGTCCGTCTCCGTGAAGGCCACCCCCGAAGCTGTACAACACCTTCTCCGCGCCGGCTGTCGTAACGCTAAAGATGGTTCCGCAACCGCCGGAACAGTTGCTAGAGCCTCCGCCGTAGGTTGTGCCGTGCAGCGTGCCGTTCAAGTTCGTTAGAGGCGCTACGGGGTACGCTCCGTCGAAGCTGCCGCCGAAACTATGGAGCACCTTCTCCGTGCCGGACCTCGTAACGCTAAAGATGGTTCCGCAACCGAGTCCGCTACATCCCGAACCGCCGCCTTCAAAAGTTGTGCCATACAAGGTACCACCTATGTTGATTAGACCAGCTTCGGGGTTTGCTCCGTCGGCGCCGCCACCGAAACTGTACACCACCTTTTCCGCGCCCGCCGTTGTAACGCTAAAGACGGTTCCATAATCGTTTACGCCGCCGACGGCCGTCGTGCCGTATAGCGTCCCGTGCACGTTGATCAAGTTGCCAATAGGAGAGGCGCCGTCGGAAGGGCCGCCACCGAAGCTGTACAGCACTTTCTCAACGCCCGCCGTTGTGACGCTAAAGACGGTTCCGCAACCGCCGCTACCGCAGAGATGAACGCCGCCGGCGGCGGTAGTGCCGTAAAGCTTGTCGTTCACGTTAACTAAGGCTCCCTCGGGTCTATCTCCGTCGTATGGCTCGCCACTGAACCTGTGCAGCACCCTCCACGTGCCCTCAGTAACGCTAAAGACGGTTCCGCAACCGTAGCCGTCGCATCCCGAGCCGCCGTAAGACGCTGTGCCGTACAGAATGCCGTTCAAATCGATCAAGCTTGCTCGCGGCAGTGCTCCGCCGCTCCCGTGGTTGTGAAACCCGTGCAGCACCTGGTACGACGACTCAGGCACGATGCGATGCGCGACGCTACGCGCTGCCGCGGCCGATTCAAGCGCCATGATCCCTGCGCCCTGAGGCATCGCGCCTGGCGCGCCGATCGGCGGCTGCGATCCGCCGCACGCTGCAAGCATTGCCCCAGCCACGCAGCTGAACGCATAAAGGCTGAAGCACAACTTATTCATTGCCAGCTAATGACCACGAGCCCGTTGCCCACCGCATTCTTCCAGCCTTGCCACCCTCGGAAACTCTTAGCGCTGGGCTCGATATACGACGACCCACCGCCACCACCGCCACCGGGGAGATGGCAATAACGGGTATAAGCAGAGGAACCAGCGCCGCCGCCCCCGCCGCCGTAGTAGCCTCCGCCGCCACCACCGCCGCCGGCACCTGTACCGTAATAGGGTCCGCCCTGCCCGCCGGCTCCACCATCGAGAAGCGTTCCGTTGGCGCCTGGGTTGCCGCTGTAGGAGGAGTCGCAGCTACTACCGGTTCCGCCCGATCCGCCGGCACTCTGGGCGCCGCCGGATCCTCCTCCAGCAGACTGGCCCCCGCTTGTGGAGCCGGCGCCGCTGCCGCCAGAGCCGCCCTTGCTGCCGCCTCCTTTTCCGCCGATGCCGGCGAGGGCATTTTCAAAAGAGCCACCGCCGGCTCCGCCGCCACCGCCGACCACCAGCACGCGGTCGCCCAATCCATCACCACCTTGACGCACGTCCGACGAACCACCGCCACCGGCACCTGGACAGTTGCAGTAGTATTTCTGTCCGCCATCACCGCCGCCGTTGAAGCCGCCACTCATTCCTGACCCTTCGCCACCGACGTAGATTCCGAGCGTCTCCCCCGGAGTGACAGGGATAAAGGCGTGCACGCGTCCGCCGCGGCCGCCCGAAACGTCGTAGCTACCACCGCCGGCAGCCCCGCCGCCGCCTCGGGCGACGACCCCTACCCACTTGACGCCGGGCGGTACCCTGAAGTGTTGCTCTCTACCCGTGTAATAAAAACTGCGATGGCGCGAAGAGGCCTTGTCGATGCCGATGGGCGGCACCAGTGCGCCGTTGGACGGCAGCACCGCGCCGTTGCCCGAACGGCTCCCGCAGCCTCCGAGCATCGCGGCAACTGCGCAAATGCCTAAAGCGAAGCGGCAAAACTTTAAAGTCCTCATTGGCCCTGCCTCCTGAAGCGTCAACGGATCGACGGCTAAGGACCGTTCGGCGCTTCGCCACAGTTCCATCGCAACAGGCACGCGATCATAGGAAAAGCGACCATGGTTCCCGCGCCCGAATGCACGACGCCCTCTCCATCAGCGGGACTTCTCTTTGCGTTTGAGCGCCGCAATAAGTTTGACTTTCGTGGGCCCATAGAGTGGGCATCCACCACGTGAGGCGAAAACTTCGATCCATAGATTAGTGAGGCGCTCACACATCTTTTGGCAGCTTAGCTAGCATTTTCCAATGCCGCTTATGTGGCACGAGTCGCCCACATCGCACCTTCGATCCGTGCGAAATGCTCGAACCCATCGCTTCGGCAATTACGCGCACCGGCAGATCGCGGAGCTTCGGCAGAATCGCGCCGGAAATCCACGCGATCGAGCGACCCATCGTCGCGCCACGCGACCACGGCCTTGCGCTTCCGCGAAGCCGTGGCGGCACGGCGGCGCTGCGCTTCAGGCGTCGTGGTGGGATCGAAGCCAGCTGCGCGCATGGCGGCGATTTTGGCCGATCCCGCAGCATTGAACTTGGGCATTGCCGCTACGAGCGCTTCGTCGCGCCGATCGGGAAGGCACTGATCGCAAAATAGGCGCTTTCGGATTAAGAGCTTGGCACCGCAACTGCGGCACGCATTGGCCGCCGTCGCCATGGGCACCGATCGGACCGACGTCGGCGCAACAGGCACCGCGATCGGGCGCACCCGAACCTTGACTCGCGCGCGATCGGCCGCGGCAGTCCGGAGTGGCGCGCCCGGACTATTTCTTTGGTGAATCTTGGAAGACGTAAACTGCGCCGATCTTGTCGCCTTTCATTACAAGCACGTCAATGCCGGTGATGACCACCTCCGCTCCGGCGGGACCGACTCCCCAACGGAGCCTTCGTCCCTAGGCTTAGCGATTAATCAGGGCTCTTCGAGAGCTCTAAAACGATCTTCCATTCGTGCGGCATCACCGGTTGCACGGAGAGCCGTTGTCCGCGTCGCAGCAGGGCCATGCCGACCAGTCGCGGTTCGGCGCGCATACGCGCGAGCGTGACCGGATTCTCGAACGCTTCGACGTACGCGACGTCGACCATGAACCAAATCGGTTTGTCGGGCTTTGCGCGTCCGTCGAAATACTCCCCATCGCGCTCGAACTGCGTGAAATCGGGATAGGCCATCTTGCCGACCTCGCAGATGCCGACCGCGGCCGGCAGCGCAACGCTCGAATGGTAGAAGAGTGCGAGGTCGCCAAGCTGCATCTCCATCATATTGTTGCGCGCTTGAAAGCTGCGCACTCCGGTCCACGGGGTCGTCCCTTCGAGGCGCAGGCGTTCGAAGGAATAGGCGCTTGGCTCGGTCTTCAGCAGCCAGTGCCGGGACATTACGGAGCGATGCTGACGGTCACCGCCTGGCTCGGATCGGCGGGATGCAAAACCTTGAAGGCCTTTCCGCCGGCGGGATACTTCCAAAACGTGAGCGCGTTGCCGGGAGTCGCGACGAGCGTGTCGTCCGCAAGCCACGATTGGCCGGCATTTTTTTGGCGCCAGTTGGCGAAGCGGCTGATGCCGGCGATCGTCCCTTTGGAACCGGAAATTTGCACGCGATAGTAGTGCACGTAGATGTTCTCGCCATTGTGCTTCGTAGGCGCGTAGGACTGTAGGGCAAAGTACTTGCCGTCCCATTGGGCGTGGGCGACGTTTCCGATCGTCTCGTTCAGCCCGATCTTTTCGAGCTCTTGCTTGCCTTTCGGAAGCAGCGCGCCCACGTTTCCGCCGCTGATAACGAAAAGGTTACCGCTCGCATCGTAAGCGGGTTGCGGGTCCGCGCCCAGCTCCTCGCTGTGATACAGTTTTGGCTCGCCGCTGCCGCCGGTGAAAATTTCCACTAACGGAGCGAAGTTGCGAAGGTCGTAGCTCGTGACCGCCAAGTTTCCCGTCGTCGGATCGCTCGAGCAGTTGACCGGAATCTCATGACTCGGCAGGTCGAGCGTTGCAACTGGCGACTTCCCTCCGTGCGCGTATTCGTAGACGTACCCGGTTCCGGCGCCGGATTTGCTCTGAACCTCTGCCGTCATAAAGACGTCGCCTTTGACGTCCGAGCACATCGCCTGAATCGAAAACGAAGTCTTAAACGTGTCTGCGAACGTACCGTCGGGATACGTGTAGACGACGACCCTCTGATGGACGCCGCCATAGATGAGATCGGTTTGAGATCCAGCGCTGCGTGCGAGAAGGGAGTCGTGCAGTGGTGCAGCCGGGCTGGTGCCGGAGGAAAGTCCCGCGCAGCCGGCGACCGCGCCGGTAAGCACGCAAAGGCACGCTGCATAGCGCAACGCGTTGATTGGCCGAAGCATCGTTGCGCTGTTCGCGGATAGCGCCCCATGCCCTGGTTGCAGGACTGCCGATGTGCTATCGTAGGCAGCGATGCAGCAACGAATCATTCGTGCCTCTGCGCATGGTTGGCAGGGTGTCGAGCCGGCCGGCTACGCCGCGCACGCGCCGGACACGGGCGTGACTCGCCACACCATCGTGGGGAGCCGGAAAGACGACCCAAGCGAGCCGGGGCCAAAGATGGAACTTCGCTATTTCGAAGTCCAGCCCGGCGCCGCATCGAGACTAGAAAAGCACGAGCACGAACACTACGTCGTCGTTCGTTCTGGGGTCGGTTACGCGGTAATCGGCGACGACGTTAGCGAGCTGGGAGCCGACGACGTCGTGTACGTCGGCCCGCTGGTATTACATCAGTTTGTCAACCGCGGCGATACGCCGTTCGGCTTCTATTGCTTCGTCGACAGCTGCCGTGATTTTCCACAGACGCCCACACCCGAAGAGCTCGCGCACCTGCAGGCCTCGCCCGCCGGCGCGATCGCCAAACCCTTCGCCGTCCCGCCGCCGGTCAGACGCCCTTAGCGACCGGCCGCACGGGATCGGAGACCCATTCGCTCCACGATCCGTTGTAGATGCGCGAGCCTTCGAGACCTGCGTGAACCATGGCGAGGTGATTGACGGCCGACGAGACGCCGGAGCCGCACTGGTGGACCGTACGTTTGGAATCCAATCCGCTCGCCGCAAACTCTTCGCGTAAACGTTCGGGAGATTTAAATCTACCATCGGCTTCGAAGTTGTCTTTGAACCAGCGTTGTTTCGCACCGGGAATGTGTCCGCCGACCGGATCGATCGGTTCGGTTTCGCCCGAAAAGCGCTCGAGGGCGCGCGCGTCGATCAGGTGCATCTCCTCGCTGTTGAGATGCGCAAGAACGAAGTCCGCCTCGACTACGAGCTCCGGACGCAGTGCGATGGTCAGCCGGCCGCCACGCCCGAGCTTCGGCACTGCGGCGGTCATGGGAAATCCGAGCGCATTCCACGCGGCAAGGCCGCCGTCGAGAACGGCGGTCGCGTCGTGGCCGATCCATCGGCACAGAAACCACAGTCGCGCCGCAAACATATCCGCTCCGGCATCGTAAGCAACGATCTGCGTTGCGTCGTTCACGCCGCCCTCGGACAAGAAGCGCGCAAAGGACTGTGGGTCCGGTAACGGATGGCGCCCGTTCTTCCCGGTCTTTGGGCCGGCCAGATCTTCCTCGACCCCGGCGAAGAAGGCGCCTGGTATGTGCGATTCGTCGTAGAGTCGCCGTCCAAGCGCGAAATCGGCTAAGGCGTGACGGCAGTCCAAAATGACGAGACCGGAGCTACCGAGCCGTTCGAACAGCGCTTCCGGGGGGATAATGCTAGTAAACAACGCGAGCAGCCGGGACGCTATCGAAGGTTGATCGTCGCTTTGGGCGCTGGAGACGCCCCGCCGAAGGCTTCCTCGAGTTTCGTTTTCAACTCGCCGCTGGCCGCCATCGGTCCGAGAATATCGGTATCCCCGTAAAACTTTCCGTTGATGAAGACCTTCGGCAGCGTGGGCCAGTCCGTCATTTCCGAGAGTGCTTCGCGCTTTGGCAGATTCTCTAAGACGTCGATCACTTCGAACGGGAAGCCGAGGGCGTTGAAGAATTCGACGGTCTCGAGCGTAAAGCCACATCGGGGCGCCATCTTCGTTCCCTTACCGTAGACGACGATTCTCGTGCTCGTAATCTCGCGAGCGATCTCTTCCTTCAAATCTTCCGGCATGATGCTTCCTTAGCTTTCGGTGGCGATAGTGGTGAGTTCGACGGCATGGACGCGCCCATCTGCAAGCGCGCCTTTTAGCGCGCGGTAGACGAGCTGATGTTGCTCGATTAGCGTTTTTCCCTTGAATGCATGCGAGCGAACGGTCACGTTGAAGTGATCCATCGTGCCGGTCCGATCGTGGATGCTCACCCGGGCGTCGGGCAGTCCGTCGACGATGAGACCGGTCAACACGTCGTCGTCGATCACGACTTCAAGCGCGGTGAGCTGGTATTGAGCGCCTCGGCCAAGTTGCGCGCTTCGCCGAGGGTCTCTGGAAGACGGTTCGCTCCCTTAGCGAGCGCGGCGGTAACTCCGCTGGCCAAGATGATTCCCGAGACGCCGAGCAGGATGGCGGGAACGCCGCTAGCGCGCAATGGGCCGACTTCGATCGTGAACGTTCGCTGCACGCGCGCTAGGCCGCGAAAGACTGCGCGCAGCACGCGCGCTCGTTTGTTCATCAGTGCGTTTGTACGTCGCATCGCGGCGGAAGGCCTGGCGCCTAGACGGACGAAGCTACGTTTTACGAATGACGGCGGAGATGGAAGCGGTGCGGCTTCACGAAACGGGCGGACCGCAAAGCCTTCGCCTCGACCGGATTCCGATGCCCGTGGCTGGAGAGGGTGGGATTTTGGTGCGGCTGCGCGCTGCGGCCCTCAATCACCGCGACGTCTTCATTACGCAGGGACTCTATCCGAACATTCGGATGCCGGTTACGCTTGGATCGGATGGCGCCGGCGAAATCGCGACAATCGGTGCCGGCAGCTTCGAAGGCGCGGTGGGCGACGAAGTCGTCATCGACCCGCTGCTGGAGTGGGGTGACGACCCGCGCGTTTGGGATACGGCGACGGCGAACATCCTCGGAATGCCGCGCGATGGAACGTTTGCGCGATACGTCGCCGTTCCATCGGCGAACGTCTATCGCAAACCCGAGCAGCTCTCGATGGAGGAGGCCGCCGCGGTTCCGCTGGCGGGGCTCACGGCATACCGCGCCATCTTTACCCGCGGAACGTTAGCCCGCGGAGAGACGGTTCTCATCACCGGCGTAGGCGGCGGCGTTGCGACGTTCGCATTGCGCTTTGCCAAGCATGCCGGTGCGCGTGCGATCGTGACGTCGAGCAGCGACGAAAAACTCGAGCGCGCGAAAGCGCTCGGCGCCGACCTCGCAATCAACTATAAAACGACGCCGGACTGGGCGAAGGTCGTACGCGCGGCCGGCCCAATCGATCTGATCGTGGATTCCTCGGGCGGTGAAACGTTGCGCAAGGCACTCGATATCGTGCGCCCCGGTGGGCGCATCGCGATCTACGGCGGCACGAACGGCGATTCAACGATCAAACTTTTTCCGCTCTTTTGGAAGCACGTAACCATCTTGGGAACGTCGATGGGAAGCCCGCAAGACTTCGCGGCTATGCTCGAGCTCTTCGGTAAAGGTTTGCGCCCCGTCGTCGACCGGATTTTTCCGCTGCAAGATGCGGCTGCCGCGATGCAGCATCTTGCGAGCGCGGAGCAGTTTGGCAAGGTCGTCCTAAGAATAGACTGACGAGAAAACGCCTAAAGCGGACTACCCCTCCGGTTTGCCGTCGCAGGTACCGTCGGGCGGGGGAGCGTTTTGATAAATCGGGCCGGGATACGCCACCGGCATGCCGTCTTTCGGATAGAGAATAACGTCAACCTTACCGTTGGGCGTGAGCTCGCGTTCGCACTTGATCACCGCATGTGCCTTGGATTTTCCCGTTCCTCCGATCCATAGGTCGAACCAGAGCCCCTTGCAGCCGTTGCTGCCGCTGCCTTTGTGAGGCCCCGACGCGGCGCAGAGATCTTCGCGAATGAAGTACTGTTTGATAAACGGCACGTAGATCTTGATGCCGTAAGGGATCGTTGAGTCGTTCTTTTTTTCGGTTGCGAAGGTCGTCGGATTGCAGTACGTTCCGTCACCGCCCGCGCGCTTGTGGATGATGCCGTGTGCGATCTTGTTTCCCGGCGGCGAGTTGTCGGGCCACCCGTAGAACGTAATCGTCGCCTGCACCGTCGTGGGATCTTCTTTGATTACGTAACACGACGAGTTGTGCGCTTCGTCGATCGCGGGCGGAAGCGCGGGGCCACCGGATCGGCCGCACGACGCCAACGCAAGCGCAATCGCGACCATAAGGAATCGGCGCACAATTCGGTTCAGCATACGAGCGTGTATTCGTCGAGGCTTTCTAAACGCATTTCAGCGCCTATTTCCGCAGCCAGGGCGGCCGCTTCGTCGGAGCCGACGATCGCTTCTAGGTCCGGATTGAGCATCGCATACTCTTCCGCGCTCAAGTCCCGCTTGCGGGGTCGCGCGACGACGCGTCCCTCCGCCTGCAGCGCCAGGAGATGGGCGAGAATCTGCCGCGCCATTGCCGCCCACAGCACATGCGGCTCGGGACCATAGATCCTTCGTACGAGATCTGGGATCGTCCGGGCTCCGTCGCGTAACGCGGCGACGATCTGCTCTTCGCGCATTGCACGGTGGGCGATATAGTCGGCAATCTTCGCTTGCGCGTCGTGCACGACCGGTCCGTGTCCGCCGTAGATCGTTCGGGCGTCGGTGAACTCGCCGGCAAGCCGCCGCAACGTATGCTGATACGGGCGCATGGCGCCGCCGGGCGGCGCGATTACGGTCGTCCCCTCGCCAAGAATGGTGTCGCCGGTAAAGAGCGCACGCTGCGCCGGCAGATAGAAGATCACGTGGTCGAAGGTGTGGCCGGGTGCATCCATTATGTGTAACGCGAGCGGACCGGCGGCAAAGCCGGCTTCCAGCGGAAGGTCGGCGTCGCGAGCGATTCCGCTGCGGGGGTGCGCGTAGATCGAAGCACCGGTTGCGGCTGCGAGCGCTGGAGCAGCCGAAGCGTGATCGGGGTGGCCGTGCGTCAAGGCGATGCGGGTGATCGCAAGGCGCTGCGCGGCTGCAGTCTCAATCAACGCGCGGACGTGACGATCGATAGCCGGGCCGGGATCGATCACGAGCGCCGTTCCATCGCCGCCATCGAGCACGTACGAATTCGTGCCGGAGAGCGTCATCGGTGAGGGATTGGGCGCGCGGACGAGCGTTACCACGCGTTTTCGAGCGCCGCGGGGATCGCAAAATTAGCGGTATCTGCCGACGGCATGATCGTCAGCACCGGTTTGGTGCGAGCGTAACGCAGTGCGTCGTCGACGGAGGCGAAGGAACTGAGGCGCTCGAGATGCTTGATCGTCGGATAGACGAGATGCAGCGTTCCTGCACGTTGCAGCTCGAGTGCTCGCAAGGGTGCGATCCACATCCCGTCGTGCGTTTCGTGCGCGTCGGCGTCTGCCACTTGATTCGTCGGAGCGACCGCAAAAAAGAAGTGCGTGTTATAGCGGCGAGGCTCGCTCGTCGGAGTGATCCAATGCGAAAAGAGCGTCAGCGCGCGCGCATCGGCGAACCAATCGTGAGCGCGCAAAAAATCCGCGAAGGTCAACTCGCCCTTGCGCACGGCGATGCGATCGGCAGAGATCTGCGCCCGGTCCGGGTCCATCGTTACTGGGCTCTCCGATGGATCGCAAGCGAGGAGGATTCCGGCTTCCTCGAAGAGTTCGCGGAGCGCAGCCACGAGCAGGCTTCGCGCGGCATCTTCGTCGACGGCCGGCTCGCTGCTGGCCAAAGCCGGCGAAATCGTCGCTCGAAACTCTTCTCGGAGCCGATCGCCGTCGAGCCCGACGGTGCGGAGCCGCGCTTCCGGCGTGGCGTCCTGCGCCTCGATCGTTCCGCCCGGAAAGACGAAGGCGTCGGGCGCAAAGACGCTGCTCGCGCTACGACGCGTCAGATAGACCTCGAGGGGCGAACGAACGAGGATGACCGTCGCCGCCAAGCGCACATCGCTCACGAGGCACTAGCGTCCTGTCACGCCGTGGCGAAAACCTCTCGATGCAGATAGCACTGGGCAGCGATATGAAGGCCGACCTTCCCGAGGCGATCGATCGGTGGTTGCGCGCGCACGGTCACGTGGTGCGCCGGTTCGGCGCCTTAGCGCCGGAAGCCGACGATGCCTGGTCGTCGGTCGGGCGAAGCGTGGGCGCCGCCGTCGCGAAAGGCCAGGCGGACTTCGGGGTCCTCTGCTGTTGGACCGGCACGGGCGTGAGCATCGCGGCAAATAAGGTGCCCGGCGTTCGCGCTGCGCTCTGCGGGGACGCCGCGACCGCCGGCGGCGCGCGCGAGTGGAACGATGCCAACGTGCTCTGCCTGAGCCTTCGCGCAACCTCCGCGCCCATGGCGGACGAAATGCTCGAAGCCTGGTTCGCTGCCAAGGTCACCCAGGACCCAGCTTACCGCGCGATGATCGCCGACGTCAGCAAGCTCTAAGAGGGTTCTTTTCGTCTCGGATGGGTCGGGCGCTAGGAGCGACGGCCCGAAGTGAACTAGTGCGTTCATGAGGGCCGTCGCGACAACGCGAACGGCCCATCCGAGGCGAAAAGAAAAAGCAGAGGGGTTGCGCACTCGCGCAACCCCATTAATGGTCTGCCGTTCGCCGGGGCGCAGAACTGATGCTACGCAGCCGGTACTCGCTCTCGGGCGGTTTCGGCGACAGTTCGCGCCGTCCTGACCAGAGAGGGCGATTCTACCAAATCAAATGCCGCGACTCAATACGTCCGGCACGAATAGCCAGCCGCACAGGGCCAGGAGCGCCCAATTGATTGCGTGCGAGGTCCAACAGAACGGGCACTCGCGGCGCGTAACAAAAAGCAGCGAATAGGCCAGGACGACCGATGTGGCGGCAGCAGAGAAGGCCACCAACAGCAGGACGACCGCAGCGAGCTGGGAGCGGACGAACCAGACGGCAACCGCCACGGCCGGGTAATAAAGCGAGCCGAGCAAGGAGTTAGGCACTCCGAAGAGGTGAGCGCGGGGCGTTTTAACGACGCTAGGGCCGTGAATCTCTCCTCGTGCGGCGCGGATGCTCTTGCGAAGCATGAAAAGCGAGGTGTAGAGCCCAACTCCGCATAGCACCGTGATAACTGCGCGTACGATCATCGCTTGAATCGCCTCCTTCGACGGGGTGCCGCTCTTGCTCTATTGGCCGGTTCCTTTGTGCTGGCGTTTTTCGTCATTCGCCATCAGCCGCGCGTCGAGCACGAGATCCGCATCATTGGGCCGTTTGCCTATCCGCTGGCCGTCGCGATCTTCGCGGTCGTCGCGTCGGCACCGTTTTCCGTGACGGACGCACTGGCAATCATGAACGGCGCCATCTTCGGACCGATCGTCGGGACGATCGTCGATACGGTTGGATTGGTTCTCGCTGCGCTACTCGGCTATTGGATCAATCTCCACGCGTCCAAGCTCTTCAACCTGCAGGAATCGCTGCACCGCCTTCCGGGATGGGTGAAGCGCTTCCCCGTCGGCTCTCCGGCCTTCTTGCTGGCAGTGCGCGTCATTCCGGGGTTCGGCGGAACGGTTGCGACCGCGACCGCGGCCACCTTTCGAGTACCGATTTGGGTACATGTGTGGACGATGTGCGCGATCGCCGTGCCCATTTGTGCGCTGCTGACGGTCTTTGGGGATCGCGTTACCGTTGCCGTGCACGGTTATGAGTGGCGAGCTCGCCGCTACGCGCATCATTATTGCTTGACGCACCAGTGTCCGCACTTTCACTTCCGCCGGCGAGCGACGGCCTCGCCTTCGCCTTGACGCCGTCAATCGTTGCGGATCGAGCCGGCCTCGATGAGCTCTGCGTTCGAGTTCGCGATGCCGCGCGCGTTGCGCTGGACACGGAGTTCCACGCCGAGCGCACGTATTCGGCGAGGCTCATGGTCGTGCAGCTCGCCTTCGACGACGGCGCCGTCATCGTCGACGCGCTCGCGCTGACCGATTTACGGCCGCTCGTTTTGGCGCTGACCCAAACGACGGTCGTGGGTCACGCGCTCTCGGCGGATCTGAAGATCTTTGCCGATCGCTACGGTCTCGTGCCGTCGCGCGTTTTCGATACGCAAATCGCGGCATCGTTTTTGGGCTACGGCATGCAGATCTCGCTGGCCGACCTCGTGCGGAGCGTTTGCGGCGTTCGATTGGCAAAGTCGCAAACGGTCAGCGATTGGTCGGCGCGGCCCTTCTCCGAACGTCAGATCGAATATCTCGTCGACGACGTCGTGCATCTGTTGCCGGTCTACGACGCGCTACTGCCGCGTTTGGAACAGAAGGGACGCTACGAATGGGTCTTTGAGGAGTGTTCGGAGCTTGGCGACATCGAGCGGTATCGCATGGACGAACGCCGGGCTTATCTGCGCATTCCCGGTGCGATGCGAATGAGCCGCCGCGAGCTGGGAATTCTCAACGAGCTCGTCAAGCTGCGCGACGCCGTTGCGCGCGACCGCGACCTTCCGGTGAGGTACGTGCTTCCCGACGATGTCGTGGCGGGGCTGGCCGCGACAAAGCCCGCGAAAACCGACGATTTTGCCCAGCTCCGAAGGTTTGACGGCGGAATGAAGCGGCAGCTCGGTGCGGCCATTCTCGAAGCCGTGGCCCGAGGACAAGCGCTCTCCGAAGACGAGCTCCCGCAGCGGCCGGTTAGGAACGCGGCGCCGGCACGCGATGCGCTCGTTTCGCTGCTTGGCGCGGTGATCGCGGAAATCGCGCGCGAGGCCGAGCTGCCGTCCAGCTTGCTGGTGCCGCGCGCCGCACTCGAGCGTTTGGCGCGTGAGATTCCGCCGGATCGTGAGAGTTTCGAACGCGTCTTGGCATTGCAGCCTTGGCGGCTGTGGCTCGTCGCCGAACCGCTCTGGCGGATGCTCCGCGGCGAAGCGGTGCTAAAGATCGAAGGCTACGCCACCGGCGATCCCAAAGTACGATTGGTCGATGAACCGCCATCCCAACAGCTTTAGCGCGCTCGACTCGCTGCGCGCTGGCGATCGTACGTATGGTTATTTCCGTCTCGACGCGCTGGAAAGCCGCGGAATAGGAAAACTTTCGCGCCTGCCTTTCTCGCTCAAGATCTTGCTCGAGAACTTGCTCCGCTGCGAGGATGGGCGAACCGTGACGCGTGACGATATCGAAGCGCTCGCGCGCTACGACGGCCATTCGCGCCACGAGCGCGAGATCGCCTTCACCCCGGCTCGCGTCTTGCTTCAGGATTTCACCGGCGTGCCGTGCGTCGTCGATCTGGCGGCGATGCGCGACGCGATGGCAGAAATGGGCGGCGACCCTCGAGTCATTAATCCCTTGCAGCCGGTCGAGCTCGTGATCGATCATTCGGTGCAGGTGGATTACTTCGGCGCCGATGGTTCGTTGGCGAAGAACACCGACCTCGAGTTCGAGCGCAATCTGGAACGCTACGCTTTTCTGAAATGGGGACAGTCGGCTCTGCAGGACTTCCGCGTCGTTCCACCGGGAACTGGAATCGTTCATCAAGTCAATATCGAGTATCTCGCGCGCGTCGTGTTCGGCACCGTGAACGCTTCGGAGGAACCCACGCTCGCCTTCCCCGACACAGCCGTCGGCACCGATTCGCATACGACGATGGTCAACGGCTTAGGCGTGCTAGCGTGGGGCGTCGGCGGCATCGAAGCCGAGGCTGCGATGCTCGGTCAACCCGTTACGATGTTGATTCCCGAAGTGGTCGGCTTTCGTCTCGAGGGCGCGATGCGCGAAGGCGTGACTGCCACCGACCTGGTGCTTACCGTCGCGCAAATGCTGCGCCAAAAAGGCGTCGTCGGAAAGTTCGTCGAGTTTTACGGGCCGGGACTCTCTGCGTTGCCAGTCGTGGATCGTACGACGATCAGCAACATGTCGCCGGAGTTCGGATCGACGGTGGCGATCTTTCCCATCGACGATCGCACCCTCGAGTATCTTCGATTGACCGGACGCTCGCGCGAGCAGATCGAATTGGTCGAGGCCTATGCGAAGGCGCAAAGCCTCTTTCGCACCGATGAGACGCCGGATCCCGCATTTGCGGATTCGCTCGCGCTCGATCTTTCGACGGTGGAGCCGTGTCTCGCCGGACCGAGCCGTCCGCAAGACCGGGTGCCGCTGGGCGAGGTTAAACGTTCTTTCGAACATGCGATGGAGGAGTGGGTTGCGCAGCGGGAACGCGCAAACAACGCGGTCGAGCGCTTCGAGAACGAGGGCGGCGGCGGAACGGCGACGATTGCGAAGACCGACGCCGAGCTCTATGACGGAGCGGTGGTCATTGCCGCGATTACCTCTTGCACGAACACGTCGAATCCGTCGGTGCTTATCGGTGCGGGTCTGCTAGCGCGTAACGCCCTGGCACGCGGCCTCCGAACGCAACCGTGGGTGAAAACCTCGCTCGCGCCCGGCTCGAAAGTCGTCACGGATTACCTCGCCAAATCCGGGCTGCAAGAGCCGCTCGATCGGCTCGGCTTCAACGTCGTCGGATATGGATGCACGACCTGCATCGGCAACTCGGGACCGCTTCCGAGCGACGTCGCCGAAGCCGTTTCCGATCAAGACTTGATCGTTGCGGCGGTACTCTCGGGGAATCGAAACTTCGAGGGGCGCATCCACGCGCAGGTTCGCGCAAACTACCTCGCGTCGCCGCCGCTGGTTGTCGCTTACGCACTCGCCGGCCGAATGGACGTCGACCTGACGACCGAGCCGTTGGGTACCGGCAGCGACGGGCTGCCGGTCTTTCTCGCGGAGATTTGGCCCAGCAACGACGAGATCGCCACGACGCTGGCGGCGTGCATCGGCCAGGAGATGTTCGAACGCGAGTACTCTCACGTCTTCGACGGCGATGAGAACTGGCGGAATCTTCAAGTCGCGACCAGCGAACGGTACGCTTGGGATCCGGATTCGGAGTATGTGAAGAAACCGCCGTACTTCGATGAAATGCCCGAACGGCCACGGGCGCTGCAGGACGTGCACGGCGCTCGTGCGATTGCGGTGCTCGGCGACTCCGTGACGACCGACCATATTTCGCCGGCGGGAAGCATCTCCAAGATTAGTCCGGCGGCGAGATACCTGATGGAGCGCGGTATCGAACCAGGCGAGTTCAACTCGTACGGCGCGCGGCGCGGCAATCACGAGGTGATGATGCGCGGGACCTTCGCGAACATTCGGCTACGCAACGCGCTGGCCGAGGGCGTCGAAGGCGGCGTGACTCGCTATCTGCCGAGCGGAGAACGCCTATCGATCTTCGATGCGGCGATGCGCTACAAGGCTGAGGGCACGCCGTTGATCGTGCTTGCCGGCAAGGAGTACGGTTCGGGCTCCTCACGCGACTGGGCCGCAAAAGGACCGTACCTCCTGGGCATCAAGGCCGTCATCGCGGAGTCGTTCGAGCGGATTCACCGTAGTAACCTCATCGGCATGGGCGTCTTGCCGCTGGAGTATCTCGACGGTGCCGATCGCTCGACGTACGGACTGACGGGTGAAGAGATCTTCGATATTACCGGGATTGAGGCGAAGCTCGACCCTCGGATGCGCGTGCACGTCAAAGCGACCGATCCGCACAGCGGCAAGTCGCTACGCTTTGACGCGCTCGTGCGGATCGACACTCCAAACGAAGCCGAGTACTATCGGCACGGCGGCATTCTGCAATACGTATTGCGTCAGCTACGATCAGGTTCCCGAGAGGTCGACTCGGCCTAACTTATTGACCGACGTCTCGACGAACCACATATTGTGATCGGGGCCTTGCACGATCGCGGTCGGTCCCGAGGTCGAGCTGATATTGGAATACTCCGAGACCCTACCGCGCATCGTAATTCGACCGATCTTCGCGCCGTAGTAAGCGTAGCTGCCCTCATACTCCGTGAACCACATCGCTCCGTCGGGACCCGCGGCGATGCCGACCGGCTGTTCGCCCTCCGTAATGCCGCTCGTATATTCGGTGACGCTTCCCTTTGTGGTGATGCGCCCGACGCGCCCTCCGCTCATCTCGGTGAACCAAAGCGCGCCGTCCGGCCCAGGCGCGATCGAAGTCAGGCCGGCGCCGGCCGAAATTCCCCGTGTGTACTCCGTGATCTTTCCCGCGGTCGTAATGCGCCCGACCGCGTTTCTACTCTTATTGGTGAACCAAAGCGCGCCGTCGGGCCCGACCGTAATGTCCTGAACGCCGAGGTCCCACGCGTACGTCGTCTGCCGTGCGCCGGTACTGAAGATGGTGATCTTTCCCGATGTGGTGATCCGCCCCACGGAATCGCCTTGCGCAAACCACAGCGCCCCATCGGGACCGGCGACGATGTCCGAGAGATCGCTGTCGTAGACGTGGTACTTTTTCATTCTCTCGTGCGGGCTCAACCGGACGATCAAGCCATCCGCCCAATCCGTAAGCCA
Source organism: Candidatus Cybelea septentrionalis (assembly GCA_003158175.1). Lineage (GTDB taxonomy): Bacteria > Vulcanimicrobiota > Vulcanimicrobiia > Vulcanimicrobiales > Vulcanimicrobiaceae > Cybelea > Cybelea septentrionalis. Next base: position 20,878 of record PMHJ01000016.1, on the reverse strand, counting down.
ATAAGCGCCGTCGGATCCCTGGGCGATGCCTTCGAATGCAGGGCTGGCGGAGTTGTAATAATAAAACGTTCGGGTTCGCTTCGCGGACGTCGTCACGCGCGCCACTGCGCTCTCGCCGTAATCCTGGTCGACGTCGACGGCGATCCAAAGTTGACCGTCCGACCCAGCGGTCAAGGCCGTCGGGAAGTAGTATCCACTACCACCAGGGAGATCGGAAAACTCTTCGATCTTGATGTGTTTGACTGCCGGTAGAACGCCCGCCGCCGGCGAGGGCGAACCTCCGGACTGCGAGCAGCCGCAAACCACGGCCGCGAGCGCGGAAACCAGGATGATCCATCGCACCGTGTTCAACACTCCTACCTTTCACAAATTGACGCGGCCCGTACGATCCGCGTAGGTTTCGACGAACCACATGTTGCCGTCAGGTCCTGCAACGATATCGCCCGGACCGGACGTGCCTGAAAGACCCTTCGAATACTCTGAAATTCTGCCGGTCATCGCGATACGCCCAACCTTCGACTCGCGTATCTCGTACGAATCGTAGCTTTCGTATTCGGTGAACCACATGGCACCATCCGGGCCGGCGGCGATGCCGACTGGCTCTTCAGTCGGAGTAATTCCGCGGGAATATTCGGTGACTTTGCCGCTCGTTGTGATCCGTCCGATGCGCCCGCCCGTCGCTTCGGTGAACCACAGCGCGCCGTCGGGTCCCGTGGCGACCCAGTAAGGGCCGGCTCCGCTGCTGATGCCTTTTGTGTACGTCGTGATCTTTCCGTCCGTCGTGATGCGCCCGATCGCATTCCCGCTCAGTTCGGTAAACCACAACGCGTCGTCCGGGCCTGCGGTAATGTCCTCGTCGAAGTCACCGGCGGGATAGATGGTAACGGCGCCTTTCGTCGTGATGCGTCCAATTGCACCGGACTCCGTAAACCAGAGCGCCTTGTCGGGACCGACCGTAATCCCGATCGGAGCGGTGGTCAACGGAAAGGTTGAAAAAGTGCCGCCGGTTGTCATGCGCACGATCTGCCAATTGTAATAGTCCGTGATCCACAGCGCGCCGTCTGGGCCCGCGGCGATGCCGACAAATGAGGACCCTTCAGTCGACACCCCCTGGTAGTAGAACGTCTTTAGCCGCTTGCCCGACGTGTCGATTAGCGCGACCAAGTTTTCGCCGTAATCTTGATCGATTACGTCGGTTACCCAGAGGGAATTCTTCGGCCCTGACGCGATGGCGGACGGCGAGTAGTCGCCGCTGTACTGCGGAAGATCGGCAAACTCTTTGATCTTCACCCGCTCTCTGAGGAATGGAAGACCCACGTTTGCGCGGGTTGCGGGACCTATGGCCGTTGGCACCGCGTTGCCCGAACCCGAACACGCGCAAAGGCCGGCGGCGAGAACCGCGAGCACGATTATCACCGAGTGGCGAGAGTCACGACGTTCGTTCACGTTCGGTCACCCATTGAACACCCCAATAAAAGATGATTTATGTTATCAGAGTGACGCGAGAAAAGTATGAATTCCCCAAAAATAATAACAATTGTCAATGTTATTTGTTATCAATTTGGATGCGAGCGGGGAGTACAATCTTCGCGGCCCGGATAGTTGACACTCGCTGTCATGTTTCCGTAGTCTCATGGGAGGGTGAAGGCCGACCGGCTCGTTGCGCTGCTCCTGCTGCTCCAGTCGCGGCGTCAATGCAGTGCGCGCGTCCTGGCCGAGCGCCTCGAGGTTTCGGAGCGCACGATCTACCGCGACGTCGACGCGCTGAGCGCGGCCGGCGTTCCCGTTTATGCGCAGCGCGGATCGAGCGGCGGCATCGTGCTCGCCGACGGCTACCGTCGCGCGCTGACCTATTTTAGCGAGGACGAGGTGCGCGCACTCTTTGTCTCCGGGGCGAGCCCGCTCGCCGACCTCGGACTCGAGCGCGGTCTAGCGCAGGCGCTCGAGAAGCTGCGAGGCGGCCTCGCGGGCGTCCATCAACGCGCCGCCGACGAGTCGCGTTCGCGCATTCACCTCGATCAGCGGCGCTGGAATCAGCCCGAACCACCGCGGGAGCTGCTCACTGCGCTACGGCGGGCGGTCTGGGACGACCGCCGCCTGCGAATTCGCTACGAGGATCGGAATCGAAAGTCGACCACGCGTACGGTCGAGCCGCTGGGTTTGGTTGCAAAGGCGGGCGTCTGGTATCTTATCGCGCGGTCGGACGGCGAACTGCGCAGCTTTCGCGTCGAGCGCGTCGCGAGCGCGCAGAAACTTCCGGAACGCTTCGAACGTCCCGCCGACTTCGATTTGGAACGTTATTGGGCCGAGTCTTCGGCGCGCTTTGCGGAGGCGTCGCGCAGCGCGGATTGCGTCGTAACGTTCCGCGCAGCAAACGATGCTCTCGAACGCCTCACCTACTACTGGCCTGCCGAGATCGTTTCACAGGCTTCCCGCGAATCGATGGTGCGCGTGACGTTTCCCGGACGAGAAGTCGCCGTCTTTCAAGCAATTGCGTGGTCGGACGTTGCCACGCTCGTCGAGCCCGATGAGTTGCGCGAGGCGATCGCGCGCCGGGCCCGACGAGCGCTCGAGCGTCACGCTTTACGCTGATGGATGATGATGCCGTTTCCTTCGGGGTCGGCGGCGAAGGCCATGTAGCAGACGGGCGACTCCACGACGTCGCTGAGCTGCAAGCCCCGCGCTCGATAGTGTTCGACGGCCGCCTTCGCATCGTCGACCGCGAACATCACGGCGCCGCCCGTCTCTTCGCCTTCGGGCTTCCAGACGCCGAATGTAGAACCGTCAGCGAGGGTGAACTCGGCGCCGCGCCCTTGGTCGTCGATCTCGGTCGGCTTCATGCCGAGCACGTCGCGGTAAAAGGCGATCTGAGCCTGCGGGTCGCGCACTAAATAAGCGGCGATATCGATTCCTTTAATCATCGCATGTCTCTCTTTCTATTTTGGTCGTTGCATTTTGCGCGTTGTATTCTGGGGAAGATCGTATCAGCCGATATATGACACTCGCTGTCAGCTTTAGAGCATAACGCGGCGGAAATCGGCCAGGAGCTCGGCGATGTAGACGAGGAAACGGGCGGCGCCCGCCCCGTCGATCGCGCGATGGTCGTAGCTGACGCTGATGGGCAGCATCAATCGCGGAACGAATGCTTTGCCGTCCCACACTGGTCTTGTCGTCGCGCGAGTCGCACCCAAAATGGCGACCTCCGGGGCGTTGACGATTTGCGTGAAGGCCGTGCCGCCGATTCCGCCGATCGAGGAGATCGTGAAACTCCCGCCCTGCATCTGCGCGAGCGTCAGCTTTCCATCGCGCGCTTTACCCGCGAGTTCGACGGCCTCGCGCGCGATTTCGATCAAACCCTTAGTATCTGCATTCGTGATAACCGGAACGACGAGACCGCCAGGCGTATCGGCTGCGAATCCGACATTGTAGTAACGCTTGAGTATCAGTTCGTCGCCGTCGAGCGACGCGTTGAACTCCGGAAAGCGCTGCAGCGCGGCGACTGAGGCCCGAACCAGGAATGCGAGCATCGTGAGTTTGGGTCGGCCGGTCTTCGCCTGTTCGGCATTGACCTCAGAACGAAGCGCTTCGATCGAGGTGACGTCGGCCTCGTCGTAGTTCGTGATGTGCGGAATCTGCACCCAATTGCGATGCAGGTTCGGACCCGAGAGCTTCTTGATGCGCGAGAGCGGCTGCCGCTCGGTGCTGCCGTACTGGGCAAAATCGAGTTTGGGCCACGCCGGCAATCCCGCAAACGGTGTGGCTCCGCCGGCGCGTGCGCTGCTTTGCAACGCGCTCTTTACAAAGCCCTGAACGTCTTCGCGCGTGATGCGTCCGTTCGGACCCGTTCCACGCAGGTTTTGCAGATCGACCCCGAGTTCGCGCGCGAATCGCCGTATCGAGGGACCTGCATGAACCATGCCGTTACCGATCGGCGCCGGCGTGGGCGAAGCCACCGAAGCCTCAGCCGCAGGAGGCGGCTTTGCCGGCGCGGGAGGCGCGGGCGCGGCGGCGGACTCCGTCGCGAGAACGACGATCGGCATCCCCTGCGAAACTTTGTCGCCGACTTTCACCCTGACGTCTTGCACGACGCCCGCGGCCTCGGCCGGCACCTCCATCGATGCCTTCTCGCTCTCCAACGTGATGAGCGAGTCGTTCTTCTTGACGCGATCGCCGGGCTTAACGAGCACTTCGATAACCGGCACGTCTTTGAAATCGCCGATATCGGGAACGCGGATCTCGATCGTCGCCGCCGGCGATGAGGGTGCGGGTGCCGCAGCGGGTGCGGGTGAGGCGGCCGCTGGTGGCGCAGGCGCGGCGGGCGCTGGTGGCGCAGGCGCGGCGGGCTCTGGAGGCGCAGGCGCGGCGGTAGACGTCGCGAGGACGACGATCGGCATCCCCCGCGAAACTTTGTCGCCGACTTTTACTTTGACGTCTTGCACGACGCCGTCGGCCTCGGCGGGCACCTCCATCGACGCTTTCTCGCTCTCCAGCGTGATGAGCGAGTCGTTCTTCTTGACGCGATCGCCGGGTTTTACGAGCACTTCGATGACCGGGACATCTTTGAAATCGCCGATGTCGGGAACGCGCACCTCGATCGTACTGCTCATCGCGCTCCAGCTTTTCGCAAGAGAGCAGAAATAACTTGCGGACGGCGGGCGTCCCCTGCAAGGTCTTTACACATCGATCGGGTTCGGCTTGTTCGGATCGATTTCGTACTTCTTGAGTGCCTTTTGCACGGTCGAGGCCGGTAGCGTTCCCTCCTCGGCGAGTGCGTGCAGCGCCGCGAGTGCGACGAAATGGCGATCGACCTCGAAGAAAGCGCGCAGCTTGCGACGGAAATCGCTGCGGCCGTAGCCGTCGGTTCCGAGGGCGACGTAGCGGCGTCCCACGTAGGGACGAATCTGTTCGGCGAAGGTCCTGATGTAATCGGTCGAGGCGACGCCGGGGCCCTGACGATCCCGCAGGCACTCCTCGACATACGAGAGGTGCGGTTTCTCTTCGGGGTGCAGCAGATTCCAACGACGGACCGCGACGCCGTCGCGCTGGAGCGCGTTGAAGCTCGTTACGCTCCACACGTCGCTGCTTACGTTCCACTCGTTGGCGAGCAGATCGGCGCCGGCGAGAACTTCTCGCAGTATCGCGCCCGAGCCGAATAATTGGACGCATGGCGTTTTCTTCTTAGCCTGCCCCGAGCTCGTCGAAGGACGCAAAAGGTACATGCCGCGCAGGATTCCGTCGCGCGCGTCGGGCGGCATCGCCGGGTGAACGTAGTTCTCGTTCATCAGCGTGATGTAGTAGTAAACGTCTTCCTGCTCGGCGAGCATGCGGCGCAATCCGTCTTGGATAATCACCGCCAGCTCGTAGGAGTACGTGGGATCGTAGCTTCGGCAGTTTGGAATAAACGAGGCCGCGACTTGGCTGCTGCCGTCCTCGTGCTGCAATCCTTCACCGTTGAGCGTCGTTCGACCCGACGTCGCGCCGAGCAAGAATCCGCGCGTGCGACTATCACCCGCGGCCCACGCGAGATCGCCCACGCGCTGAAAGCCGAACATCGAGTAGAAGATGTAGAACGGAATCATCGGGCGGTCGTGATTGGCATACGAGGTTCCCGCGGCAATCCACGATGAGATCGCGCCGGCTTCGTTGATGCCTTCCTGGAGAATCTGACCGAGCTTGTCCTCGCGGTACCACATCAGCTGCTCGGCATCTTGCGGATGATAGAGCTGTCCGACCGACGAGTAGATCCCGAGCTGGCGGAACATCCCCTCCATACCGAACGTACGCGATTCGTCGGCGACGATCGGAACGACGCGCGCTCCGATTTCACGATCGCGCGCGACCGTATTGAGAACTCGCACGAACGCCATCGTGGTGGAGATGCTGCGATCGCCCGTTCCTTGCAGCTGCGCGTCGAAGGCGGATAAGTCGGGAACCACGAGAGCGTTCGATTTGCGGCGGCGCTTCGGCACGCTTCCGAGCGCCTTCGTGCGCTCCCGCAGGTAACGCATCTCCGCAGAATCCTCCGCGGGCTTGAAGAACGGAACCTTGTCGGCGGAGATCGCGTCGTCGGAGATCGGCAGCGCGAAACGATCGCGGAAGGTTCGCATCGCTGCCAGCTCCATTTTCTTGGCTTGATGCGCGATGTTCTGGGCCTCACCGGCCTCACCCATGCCGTAACCCTTGATCGTCTTGGCGATAACGACCGTTGGCTGGCCGCGGTGTTCGCAGGCCGCCTTATATGCAGCGTACACCTTCACCGAATCGTGGCCGCCGCGCTGCAGCGCCCAAATCTCGTCGTCGCTCCAGCCTTCGACCAGCGCTTTGGTTTCGGGATAACGGCCGAAGAACTCGTCGCGCACGTATTTGCCGTTACGCGATTTGAACGTTTGATAATCACCGTCGACGCACTCGTTCATCAGTTGCACGAGCTTGCCGCCCGAATCCGCGGCCAGTAGCTGGTCCCAGCGGCTGCCCCAAATGACCTTGATGACGTTCCAGCCCGCGCCTCTGAAGACGCCCTCGAGCTCTTGAATGATCTTACCGTTGCCACGCACCGGACCGTCGAGGCGCTGCAGGTTGGCGTTGACGACCCAGATCAGATCGTCGAGCCGCTCGCGGCCCGCCAACGAGATCGCGCCGAGGGACTCGGGCTCGTCCATCTCGCCGTCACCGACGAAGGCCCACACCTTGCGCCCAGTCGCATCGATGAGCCCGCGATCGTGCAGGTAGCGCATAAAGCGCGCTTGGTAGATGGACATGATCGGTCCCAACCCCATCGAGACGGTCGGGAACTGCCAGAAGTCCGGCATCAGCCAGGGATGGGGATACGACGAAAGGCCCTTGCCGTCGACCTCCTGGCGGAAGTGTTCGAGTTGCTCTTCGGTGATCCGGCCCTCGAGGAAAGCCCGCGCGTAGACACCGGGCGAGGAATGGCCTTGGAAGTAGACGAGGTCGCCGCCGAACGTTTCGCTCGGCGCGCGAAAGAAGTGGTTGAAGCCGACGTCGTAGAGCGTCGCGGCGGAGGCAAAACTAGCAACGTGGCCGCCGAGTTCGGAACTGACCTTATTCGCGCGCACGACGGTCGCAAGCGCGTTCCAGCGCACGATATGACGCAGCCGCGCTTCGAGTTCGCGGTCGCCGGGCATCGCCGGCTGCCGGTCGACCGGAATCGTGTTGACGTACGGCGTCGTTGGGCCCAGCGATACGTGCGCGCCGGCCCGCTGCGCTTCGTCGACGAGCGCAGAGAGCAGCTCGCGGGCGCGCCCGGGCCCCTCGACGGCGAGTACGCCTCGCATGGCCTCTAGCCACTCGCGAGTCTCTTGAGGATCGGGGTCGGGGGGGAAGCTAGTCATCGCTGCCGTCATTTCCGTCCGGCGAGCCCATCTCTTCCAAAGGCACCCGCCTGCCTGGGAAGAACCGCACTTCCCGCGTATAGAGTCCTTGCGCGGGAGCTAAATTTGGCTGAGAGGGCGGCCGCGAGTCGCCGACCGCACTTAACCTGATCCGGATAATGCCGGCGTAGGGAGGATAGAATGAAGGTTTACGTTGGGGGCAGCGACCCCTCGATTCGCGTTCCGCGCCGTGCAGTAACGCTGACCGACGGAACGGTTCACACGCTGTACGATACCAGCGGTCCGTATACCGATTCGGAATCGTCGCTCGACCTCCGCCGCGGTTTGCAGCCGTTGCGCGAGCGCTGGATCGCCGGCCGCAACGATACGATCGAGTTGGACCGGCCAACCTCGCTCTATCGCCGTGGTCGGGAGGCGATGTCCGAGCTCGACGTCGTGCGTTTTCCCTCGCCGCGCTTGCCGCGGCGGGCGAAGCCCGGCGGCAACGTGACGCAGATGCACTACGCTGCGCGCGGCGAGATCACACCCGAGATGGAGTTCGTCGCGCTGCGCGAGAGCGTAGAGCCGGAGTTCGTGCGCGGCGAAATCGCGCGCGGGCGCGCGATTCTTCCCTCAAACGTCAACCACCCCGAGAGCGAGCCGATGATCATCGGTCGGAACTTCTTGGTGAAGATCAACGCCAACATCGGCAACTCGGCCGTGAGCTCGTCGATCGAGGAAGAGGTAGAGAAAATGACGTGGGCGACGCGCTGGGGCGCCGACACGGTGATGGATCTCTCGACGGGCAAGAACATCCACGAGACCCGTGAGTGGCTTCTGCGCAACTCTCCCGTCCCGATCGGTACGGTTCCGATCTATCAGGCGCTCGAAAAGGTCGGCGGGAAGGCCGAGGACCTTACGTGGGAGCTCTTTGCCGATACGCTGATCGAACAGGCCGAACAGGGCGTAGACTACTTCACGATTCACGCCGGCGTTTTGTTGCGATACGTGCCGCTGACCGCCGACCGCATCACCGGCATCGTTTCGCGCGGCGGGTCGATTCTAGCAAAGTGGTGCCTGGCGCACCATCGTGAGAACTTTCTGTACGAACACTTCGAAGATATTTGCGAGATCATGAAGGCATACGACGTCGCCTTCTCGCTTGGCGACGGCTTGCGCCCCGGCTGCACGGCCGACGCCAACGATGCGGCGCAGTTTGCGGAGCTCGAAACGCTGGGCGAACTCACCGACGTCGCTTGGAAGCACGACGTCCAGGTGATGATCGAGGGTCCGGGTCACGTGCCGATGCAGATGATCGAAGAGAACATGCGCAGGCAGCTCGAGGTCTGCAAGGAGGCGCCGTTCTACACGCTGGGGCCGCTCGTCACCGATATCGCTCCCGGCTACGATCACATTACCAGCGCTATCGGTGCCGCGATGATCGGCTGGTACGGCACCGCCATGCTGTGCTACGTCACGCCCAAAGAGCATCTCGGTTTGCCGAATAAGAAGGACGTCAAGGACGGGGTCATCGCGTATAAGATCGCCGCCCATGCGGCCGATCTCGCGAAGGGACATAAGGGCGCCGCGCATTGGGACGACGTTCTCTCAAAGGCGCGTTTTGAGTTTCGCTGGCAGGATCAGTTCGATCTTTCACTCGATCCGGAAACGGCGCGTGAGTTCCACGACGAAACGCTTCCGGCGCCCGGGGCGAAGATCGCGCACTTCTGCTCGATGTGCGGCCCACACTTCTGTTCGATGAAGATTACGCAAGAGGTCCGCGAGTTCGCGCAGCAAGGGATGGCCGAAAAATCGCGAGAGTTTATCGAAAGCGGCGCCGAGGTTTACGTTCCGGTCCTTCGACTCACCGAATCTCCGTTGGACCCAGTCTCTTGATTCGCTCAGGACTGCGCTCGCTTTGCTCGCTTGTCGCTAAGGAATTTTGAAGAAGCCCTGCCAAAACGAGCGGGCATGCCCCGAGTCTGCGCAGTGCTCTTCGATCGCGACGAAACGATCGTTGTCGACGTGCCATTCAACGGCGATCCGAAGCGCGTCGAGCCGGCGCCGAACGCGCGCGCGTTGCTCGATCTTCTGCGCGCCGCCGGCTTGCCGTTAGCGGTCGTGAGCAATCAGAGCGGCATCGGTCGCGGACTCATCACGCGCAAAGCGGTCGATGCCGTCAATCGTCGCGTGGACGAGCTGCTTGGCCCCTTCGCCGGATTCTTCGTGTGCCCGCATTCCCCGGAGGATGAGTGTGAGTGCCGCAAGCCCAAGCCGAAACTTATTCTCGATGCGGCGCGGGCGCTTGGCGTGGATCCGGCGTGCTGCGTGGTCGTCGGCGATCGAGAGAGCGATGTTGAGGCAGCACAAAACGCCGGCGCAATCCCGTTACGGGTCGACGGAACCAACGGGTTGGCCGCGGCCGTCGAAAGGATTCTTTACTGGGTTGGCGGGCCTTCGAGCCAATAGGCGAGGTCGGCTCCGCGAGCCGGTGGCGTGACGGCGTAGGCGTTGGCCGGAAGGCGAACGGTTTTCGAAAGGCGCTGCCAAGTTTCCAGTACGCGCACGACGTAGTTCTGGGTTTCGTCGAACGGCGGAATGCCGCCATACTCGCTTACCGCTTTCGGCCCGGCGTTGTAAGCTGCAAAGACGAGGTCGTAGTGTTTTGTTCCGAAGCGCCCGAGTAAGCCGCGAAGATAGCGCGCGGCACCGGAGATATTCTGCGCGGGGTCGTGGGGATTAACGCCGAGCCGCGCCGCCGTACCCGGCATCAGCTGTCCGAGCCCAATGGCGCCGGCGCGCGAAAGAGCGTGCGTGTGCCAGCGGGACTCGACCGTAACGATCGCCACGAGCATGTTGGCATCAATGCGCCACCGTACCGCGTTGAGGAGCACGCGGCGCGCCAGATCCCGGCTCTGCCAGCGCGGAAGCTGCGGATTGATGTGGCTCAGAACTCCGGCGTAGACGGCCACGGCAATCGGCGTGGCGGGTACCGCTCGATTGGCCGCCTGTGCCGGAAGCAGCAGCGGCCCTATAGAAAAGCCGACCGTAGCCAGGAGGCTCAGAATAGTCCTGCGCATATGGGGCCGGTGGGTTCGCGCCGGGTTCTCGCCGTCCTTCTCTTCCTGTTCATCGTGATGTGTGGACTGATCGCGTGGTCTCAGTGGTACGCAATTCACGTGAACGTCCCAATGTATCAAGCGAAGCACCGGTTTGCGCCCGCACATTGATTCGCGATGCTTTGATTTAAAAGAAGAGGTTTGGAGTTGATCGTTCCCTTGCTGCTTGCGACGTCGCTTTACGCGGCAAATCCCGTCGCATCCCCTTTACCGGCGTCGCCGCTGCCTCCGAGACCGGCGGTATCGGTTTCTCCGTCGCCGTCACCCTCGCCCACGCCGACGCCCGGCCCTCCGTTTGCAAACATGACCTGGCGTGAGATCGGACCCGCCGCCGGCGGCGGACGCGTTGCCGCGGTCGCCGGTTCGGCGACGGATCCCAAACTCTACTACGTCGGCGCCGCCGGCGGCGGAGTTTGGAAATCGGCCAACAGCGGACAAACGTGGGATCCCGTCTTCGACGATCAAGACGTTGCGGCAATCGGTGCGGTGACGATCGATCCAACCGACAACGACACGGTCTGGACTGGAACGGGCGAAGGTAATCCGCGCAACGACGTGAGTTATGGCAACGGCGTTTACAAGACGACCGACGGCGGCGCCCACTGGACCAATACCGGCCTCAAGGAGACAAAGTACATCACGCGGATCGTGGTGGACCCGCGCAACCACAACCACGTCGTCGTTGCCGCACTAGGCGACACTTTCAGCGATAGCCCTCAGCGCGGCATTTACGTTACCGACGATGGCGGAAAAACGTGGAAACAGACGCTCTACGTCGGGCCGGAAAGCGGCGCGTCGGACCTCGCCATGAACCCCCAGGATCCGAGCGTGCTCTACGCGGGCATCTGGAAGTTCCAGCGCCGCCCGTGGACGTTCGTCAGCGGAGGAGCGGAGGACGGCATCTACAAGTCGACCGACGGCGGCGCCACTTGGACGGTGCTCGTCGGACACGGTCTGCCGGCGAGTCCAATGGGACGCATCGGTTTAGCGGTCGCGCCGAGCGACGGCAACCGCGTCTACGCGGTGATTGAGTCGAAGGCCGGCGTGCTGTGGCGATCCGACGACGGGGGCGCCAACTGGACGATGGTCAGCGACAACTCATCGGTCGACGCGCGCGCCTTCTACTTCTCGCACGTCGCGGTCGATCCGAAGAACGCCGACCACGTCTACGCGGTCTCCTTTCAACTGATGCTGAGCACGAATGCCGGAAAAACCTTCAAAGCGATCGCGCCGTCCGTGCACGTGGACTATCACGCTATTTGGATCGCACCGAACGACCCGTCGCGCATCATGACCGGCGAGGACGGCGGCTATGCCCTTACGCTCGACGGCGGTGAGAACTGGTTCTTCTCGGCCAACTTGCCGATCGGCCAGGTCTACCGAGTCGGACTCGGCAACGATAATCCGTATACGGTTTGTGCCGGTCTGCAAGACAACGGTGCCTGGTGCGGTCCTTCGAACTCGCTCGATCCCTCGGGCATTCAGAACAAGGCGTGGATCGCTTCGGCAGGCGGCGACGGCGAATGGAGCATTCCCGAACCCGACGATCCGAACTGGCTCTGGTCGGACTCCCAAAACGGTTCGCTTACCGTTTACAACCGCGTGACGCAAGATCAGTGGTCGGCACAGCCCTACGTTCAGACGGGCAAGGAGTCGTGGGAACTCGCGACGAGCAAGTATCGATTCAACTGGGAATCGCCGATCGCATTCGATCCCTGGCGCAAGAACGTTGCCTGGTTGGGTGGCAGCGTCGTCTTCCAAACGACCGATCGCGGAAGATCCTGGCGCGCGATCAGTCCCGACCTCACGCGCAATCTCAAAACGCATCAGCAGCCTGCGGGGGGCCCGATCACTAACGACGTCTCCAGCGCGGAATACAGCGACACGATTCTCGACATCGAAGGCTCGACGAAAACCAGAGGCGAGATCTGGGTCGGCACCGACGACGGGCTCGTGCAGCTGACGCGCGATGCTTCGACGGGCTCAGCACAGGCTCACTGGAAAAATGTGACGCCTCCGGGAGCGCCCGAGTTCGCGCGCTTTGCGACGGTCGCACCCTCGACGCTGGTCGCGGGGACCGCGTACGCGATCGCCGACGGGCATTACACCGGTGACAGCGCGCCGTACGCCTTCGTCACGCACGATTACGGCAGCCACTGGACGAAGATCGTCGCCGGCCTGCCGGCCGATCAGTGGGTTCGAGCGATTCGGCCCGACATCAAAAATCGCAACATCGTCTATCTCGGCACCGAAGAGGGGATGTGGATTTCGTTCGACGGCGCAGCGAGCTGGCAATCGTTCAAAAATGGCCTTCCTCCCGTTTCCGTGCACGACATTCGCTTACAGCCGCAATATGACGACCTCGTCATCGCGACGCACGGGCGGGACGTCTTTATCATGGACGATATGACCCCCGTGCAACAGCTCATGGAAGCGGTCGCGCAAAAAAGCCGGCTCTTCGCGCCGCCGGTCGCCTACGAGTGGTCGCTGCATCCCAACGACGACGGCGTCTACACGAACTTCGCGGCGGACAACCCGCCGTATGGCGTGACGATCACCTTCTATCAGGCGCAGCCTCAAAAGGATGCGCCGAGAATCGACATCCTCGATAGCTTCGGCCGCGTGATACGCACGATCTCCGGAACTCACAAAGTCGGCGGTAAGGACCGTCCCTACATTCCGAACAAAGCCGGCTTGAACCGTTACACGTGGGATTTCAACGTCAACGGTCCGGTAAAGTGGAACGGCGCGACGCAGGACTTTTTCAACCCCGAGACCGGACCGGGAGTCGTACCGGGACTCTACTCCGTGCGCTTGACCCTTTCGGGGCGAACGTACCTCCAGCGTGCTAAAGTCGAGCCGGACCCGCGTTCGGCGTTCACGCAAGCCGAGTATCAGCGCAGCTTCGACGAGTCGATGCGCCAGATGTCCCATCTATCGCAGATCAATACCGTCCTCAATACGCTCGACGACCTCAAGAAGTCGACCGATACGGCGCTTGCCGCCGCAAAGAAGGCGAATAACGCCGCGTTGACGGCCAAGCTCGAGGACGCGTCGAAGGCGCGACAGACGCTCTTTAGCTCGCTCGCCGTGAACGTTCGAGGTGAAGGTACGGAGGACGAGACGGCATTGCACGAAGACATTCTCGGCGCGTTTCAGACGGCGCAAGGCCTCGTCACACCGGCGGTTGCGAACTTCCTGTCGCGGGTCGACGTGGAATACCGCAGCGGCATAGGCCGCTACGATGCGTTCGTGACCGGCGTATTACCGGGTGTTAACGCGGCGTTGCAACAAGCCGGCATGAAACCGCTGTCGCCCGTCAAGGAAGTAAAGGCGCTGTAATGCTCGTTTCGACGATACTCCTTGCGGCTGCGGCGTACGCGAATCTGTCGTGGCGTTCGATTGGACCGGCGATCGCGGGTGGCCGCGTCGCCGCGGTGGCGGGAACGCCCCAAGACGACCAACTTTACTATCTCGGAACCGCCGGCGGCGGCGTGTGGCGCTCGATCAATGGCGGCGCGACGTGGCAGCCCGTCTTTGAAAAGCAGGCGGTTTCGGCGATCGGCGCGGTCGCCATCGATCCGACCAACGAGCGCGTCGTCTGGGCGGGAACCGGCGAGGCGAACCCGCGCAACGACGTCAGCTACGGCGACGGACTCTACAAATCGAGCGACGGCGGCAAGACGTGGCGCCGCGCCGGCTTAGCCGGCGTCTGGAGTATCTCGCGCATCGCAATCGACCCGCGCGATTCACACCACGTCGTCGTCGGCGCGTTTGGCGATCCGTTCAAAGATTCGACGAACCGCGGCGTCTACGTCACGTTCGATGGCGGAGTGAGCTGGCGCAAGTCGCTCTATCTCAGTCCGGCGAGCGGTGCGAGCGACGTTGCGATCAACCCGGCAGATCCAAAGATTGTCTACGCGGGTATGTGGCATTTTCGCCGCGTCCCTTGGACCTTCACCAGCGGCGGCCCCGACGGCGGCCTCTACAAATCCACCGACGGTGGCCGTACCTGGAGAAAGCTTAGCGGCCACGGATTGCCACAGGGCCTCACCGGCCGTATCGGCTTGGCGATCGCGCCCAGCCGCCCGAGCCGGATCTTTGCGCTCATCGAAGCGGCGGGTGGAATTCTATGGCGCTCGGACGACGCCGGCACGAACTGGAAAATGACTAGCGACGACACGCTCGTCGATCAGCGTCCATTTTACTTCACGCACATTGCGGTCGACCCGAAGAATCCCAATCACGTCTATGCGGTTTCGGAGATGCTCTCCGAGAGCAAAGACGGCGGCCGCAAGTTCAAGGAGATCGCCAAGGGCGTTCACGTTGACTATCATGCGATCTGGATCGCGCCCAACGAACCCAAGCGGGTCATCGTCGGTGAAGATGGTGGATTCGCGCTTACGACCGACCTCGAACACTGGTCGTTTTCGGGGAATTTAACGATCGGCCAGATCTATCACGTCGGTCTTTCCAACGAAAACCCGTACAGCGTCTGCGCGGCATTTCAGGATAACAACGGCTTTTGCGGCCCCTCGAACTCGCTCGATGACGAAGGCATCCTCAACCGCCATTGGATCAACGTCGTCGGCGGCGACGGAATGTGGACGATTCCCGACCCAATCGACCCGAATTATATTTGGGCGGATTTGGAGGATGGGGCGGTAACTCTTTTCGATCGCAGGACCGGCATCAGCCGCTTCATTCGTCCGTACGACTCGTTTCCCGGAAGTTTTCTCGGACCATTTGACTTGAGCAAGGCGGCGTACCGCTTCAATTGGGATTCGCCGATTGCGTTTGCACCTTGGGATGGCCACGTTGCGTGGTTTGGCGGGAACGTCATTTTTCAATCGACCGATCGTGGCGAAACGTGGCGGCCGATCAGCCCGGATCTTACGCGCAATATTACGGAGCACCAACTGCCTTCCGGAGGGCCGCTGGCGAAGGACGTCTCCGGAGCCGAGTACTCCGACACGATCCTCTATATCGAGGGTTCCTCGATAAACCAAGGCGAGATTTGGGCTGGAACCGACGACGGCTACGTGCAGCTAACGCGCGACGGCGGGTCGCATTGGCAAAACGTCACACCGCCTGGGGCTCCGCAGTTCGCGCGCTTCGAAACGGTCGCGCCGTCGCCGCTGGTTGCCGGAACGGCATATGCGGTTGCAGATAACCATCGCGTGGGAGACTACGCTCCCTACGTCTACATCACGCGCGATTATGGCGTGCACTGGACGCAGATCGTCAATGGACTGCCGGGCGATCAGTACGCGCGTACGATCCGCCCCGATTCCCGCAACCCGTATCTGCTCTACGCGGGAACCGAGAACGGTCTTTGGATTTCGTTCGACAACGGCGCTCGCTGGCAAGATTTCCGCATCAATATGCCCGCGGTCTCGGTGCGCGACATCCGGATCCAACCCGAATTTAACGACCTGGTCGTTGCGACGCACGGACGCGATGCGTGGATTCTCGACGACCTCGACTCCGTGCAGCAGCTCGGCAACGCGCAGCGCGCCGGAGCCATGCTCTTCGCACCGCGGACAGCCTACGAGTATCACTACCATTCCAACGATCCCGGAGTCTACACACAGTTCGCAGGCGACAATCCGCCAAAGGGTGCGATTGTCGATTTTTATCAGACATCGCCGCAGAAAAAAGCGATTTCGTTGCAAATTCTCGATGCCGGCGGCACCGTTGTTCGGACCGTGAGCGGCACGCATAAAGTAAAGGGCAAAGAAGAGCCCTACGTTCCCAACAAGACCGGCATCAACCGCTACGTTTGGGATTTCACGGAGGACGCACCGGCGAAGTGGCATGGCGCCGCGCGAGAGGAGTACCAAGGGCCAAAGACGGGCCCGACAGTCGTGCCCGGAACCTACAGCGTTCGCTTGGCACTGGGCGGCCAAACGCTGACGCAAAGGGTTACGGTGAAGCCCGATCCGCGCGACCAGTGGACGCAACAGCAGTACGAATCCGGTTACGCCTTCGCCCGCAAGTATTCGACGATCTACGGAAAGATCGACGAAGTTCTCAACAACCTGGACACGATCAAGAAGTCGCTGACGCGCGTCGCCGGATCGGCGAAGAGCGATGCAGCCATTGCAAGCCAGGTCGCCGCCGCGCAGCAGAGCTGGGGGCCGGTCTTCGCCGCGTTCACCGCCGACTACAAGAACGACGAGGATTCGATCCAGCGCGCTGGCTCGCTGCGCGAATCGATTCCGCGCACCGGGTTTGGTGGTCCGCAGCTTCCCCCTACGGCAGAACAACTCGATTATGCGAAGCGCTTCGATACCGCATACGCCGCGGCGGTTGCGCAGTACAACGACTATGTCGGACTGCTTTCGCCGCTACAGACTGCCTTGAAGAATGCCGGCATCAAGCCCGTCGACGGCGCAACACCCGTGTCACCCTGACATGACTGCGCTCAGGACTGCGCCTCGCGCAGGGCACTATCGGAAAAGCCGCCGCAGGAACGTTTCGTGCCGGAACGATGCGCTCGCACCGAAATGCACGATCGTCAGATCGAGTGACGGCACGAGGTAGAGCGCTTGGCCTGCGGAACCGCTCGCGTAGACGAGATCCTTGGGCGCCCCGAGGCCAGCACCGCCCAGCCACCAGCCCAGGCCATAGCGCGCGTTAGCGGGAGAGCCCTCGAAGCAGGGCGCGAGAAGATCGCGCCCGCGCGCGACGTAGCGTCCGTATGCGAGCCAGTCCATGGCGCAGAGCGATGCGCCGGTTGGCAGCGGATGCGTCCCGTCCTTCAGCCTGCGCCAACTCGCGACCCGAACGCCGGCCGGATCGAGAATGCGCTCGCGCAGATAGTCGTGCGGCGTCAGTTGGCGATCGACGAGCTTACGTGCGAGCACGGCGCCAAAGACTTGAAATGGAATGCCGCCGTACGTAAACTGCGAGCCCGGCTCGTTTTTTAGCGGCGTCGCTAGGGCGCGTTCGTACTCCGGAACGGACGCACCTAAGCCGCCGAAACCAAAGCCGGCCGTAAGCGAGAGCAGCATGCGCAAGGTGACGCGGCGCTTCCATGGATCGTCGCGCCACGCGGCAAATGTCTGCGCAACGGTTTCGTCGAGTTCCAGCAACCCATCTTCACGCGCGCAGACCGCCGCAGGGCCCCAAAAGCTCTTCGTCCCGCTGTAAAGCAAATGCGGTTTTTGCTCGTTAAAAGAATCGCCGTACTCCTGCGCGACGACCTGGTCGCCGAGCGCAATAACGATCGCATGCAACGCGTGCGTGCGGGCGTACGCGAGCGCAGGCGGGATCTCGATCTCGAGCGCCATTGGAGGAGCGTTCGCACGCCGCTTGCAAAAACGCCTGCATGAGAGCATACGTTTTGCTCGTAGCATCGATCGCAGCGCTGGGTGGCTTGCTCTTCGGCTACGACACCGGCGTGATCTCCGGCGCGATCCTTTTCATCAGCAAGCAGTTTGCGCTGGACAACCGGCTCCAGGCGTTTACGATCAGCGTCGTCTTGATCGGCTGCATCGGCGGCTCGGCCGTCTCGGGGTCGGTCGCCGACCGCATCGGCCGGCGGCCGACGCTTTTCGGGGCCGGCGTTATCTTCTTGCTGGGCGCACTGCTTTCGGCGTTAGCGGGAAACGAGGCGATTCTGCTCTGTGGGCGATTCGTTGTCGGTCTCGGGATCGGCTTGAGCTCCGTCGTTGCTCCCCTCTACATCTCCGAGGTAGCGCCCGCGCCGGTGCGCGGCGCGTTGGTTTCGCTCTACCAATTCGCGATCACGATCGGCATTCTCGCGGCATATATCGTCGACTACCTGCTCGCGGGCGACGGGCAGTGGCGCTGGATGCTAGGTCTGGCCGTCATTCCGTCATTGATCTTGATGGGTGGAATGATTCGCATGCCGGAGAGCCCGCGCTATCTGTTCAAGGTAGGACGCGACCTTCTCGCTCGCGAGGAACTGCAACGGATTTACGAAGACGAAAGCGCCAGTGGACGAGAAGAAGCTTCGATTTTAGAGAGCCTGAAAGTCAGACGCGGCGGCCTGGCAGCACTACTGAGCCCGTCGATCCGGCCGGCGCTCGTCATCGGCGTCGCGCTGGCGGTTTTGCAGCAGGTCACCGGAATCAACTCGGTCATCTATTATGGACCACGCATCTTCGAGATGGCAGGCGTTGGATCTGCCGCGGCCTCGATCTTGGCCCAGTCGCTGGTCGGTGCAGTGAACTGCGGGATGACGCTAGTCGCGATCTTCTTTGTCGATCGCATCGGACGTAAGCCGTTGCTCTATGCCGGACTCACCGGCATGTTCGTGGCACTCACCGTTATGGCGTACGCGTTCTCGCAGCCGCACCTCTCCGGTTCGCTGGGGACGATCGCGCTCGTCAGCATGATGGTCTACGTGGGCTGCTTTGCATTTAGCTTCGGACCCATCCTCTGGCTGTTGATCTCCGAGATTTTTCCGCTCCCCGTGCGCGGTGCGGGAATGTCGGTTTCGACGCTGGCTAACTGGGTGGGAAACTTTGCGGTTTCGCAGTCTTTTCTGGGAATGGTCGAACGCCTGGGAAGCCCCGCGACGTTTGGGACTTATGCCGTGCTCTGCATCGTGACGATCGTCTTCGTGCGCACGATGGTCCCCGAAACGAAGCAAGAGCTCCTCGAAGAAGTACACGTTGGCGGAGCTTAGCATCGTTATTCCGGTCTACGACAACTGGTGGCTGACTGCCCGTTGTTTGAGCGATCTGGCCCGGCTTCAGCGAGCCGGTTCGGCGAGCTTCGAAACGATCGTCGTCGATAACGCCTCGACCGACGAAACGCCGGAGGCGATTGCCGCATTCCCGTGGGTGCGCTATCTCCGCCATGAGACGAACCGTAACTTTGCCGGAGCGTGTAACGCCGGCGCGCGCATGGCCGAGGCGCCGCTCGTGCTCTTTCTCAACAACGATGCCTATCCGCTCGGAGATGCGCTGACGCCGCTGGTTGCGGTCTTCGAGCGGCGCGAGGTCGCCGTCGCCGGCGGGTCGCTTTTCTTCGAAGACGGCGTGACGCAAGCCGCGGGGCTCGTTCTATTGCGCAACGCACATTGGCACTATTCGTGTCGCAATCTGCCTTCATCGCTCGACGTCGTCACCACTTCGCGTGATGCGTTGGGCGTCTCCGGCGCGGCCATGGCCGTGCGCACGGATTGGTTCCTTGAAGGCGGCGGATTCGACGAGTCGTTCGTCAACGGCTTTGAGGATGTCGACCTTTGCCTGCGAGCGCGCGAACGAGGCGCTACGATCGCCTATGTTGCCGAGGCTCGTTTCGCCCACTACGAAGGCGCTTCAGCGGGTCGATTCGATCGAGAACGCGAGAACGAGGAGCGCTTCTATCGACGGTGGGCCTCACGCCTGGCACCTCTGCCGCGAACGCAACGCGGCGTGGTCGGAGCAATAGCGATGCCGGTAAACGCGGGCGAAGAACCATTACTCGTGGCGGCGCGCGAGGACCTCGCGACCGCGCTGCGCGCCTTCGGCCACCCCGTGGTGCGTGGTCCGTTGCACCGCCGTCGCTGGTTCGACCGGCGTTTTCGGCAGGCCGGTTCGATCGATTGGTTTTCGCGAAAGGCTTCGCGGCCGGGAATCGCGATCGAGCGTCGTACGGATTGCTTCCCTTCGATTCGCACGCTCGGCGCGATCGACATCGAGGTTCCATGGCTTCCCTGCGCTTCGGCGGATAGGGTCGCGGCTTGTGGGGTAAGCCGCTCGGACGATCCGTCGTGCACCACCGTCGGACTCGCCGGCGCACCAGAAGATCTACGCGACCTAAATCTAGGCTATCCGGCCCTGCGGATAACACCGGAGATGCTGCTCGGCGGCGGAGAGCGGGTGCCCGTTGCCTGCGTCGTTCATTGCGGGTTAACCGACGACGCCGCGTTCGGCAACGTGCTGCTAGGGCAAGCCGCGATTCCGGCCGTCGTACTTCCTCACGACGAATTGCGGGCGGTCTTCGCCGCGGACGTTGCGATTTTCGCGCAGCAAGCGGAGTTGCCGAAAGCAACTGCGCGCTTCGTCAGCGAGACTGCCCTCAGGGGATCGTACGGGGATCTCGTCGCGGCCGATTCGCGACGGCGTTTCTCACCCCGCCGCAGCGCAATCCGCGTCGTGGATCTGCTCTGTGCGGCTCGCTTCGGTTTGGAGCGGCCGGCTACCCGAAACTAGTAGTCGTCGACCGGCAAGCCGGACGGTGGCTGTTTCAAGAAGTACGCCTTTGAGTATTTGCTTACAATCGGCGTGAAGGTGCGCGGCGGCTGCGTGAAATCGAAACAGTCGAGGAGGCTATTGGCGCGCTGATCCGTCCGGCCGAGAGTTCCTAGATTCCAGTTGCCCTCGATGAGCTTGAGGATGCTGCCGAACTCGTATTGCGTATGCGAGACGTACCCCGGTTGGCTCGACGAGGTTTCCTTGGCGTACGCCG
>PMHJ01000038.1 GCA_003158175.1 Candidatus Cybelea septentrionalis | reverse complement strand
GCGAGCGAGTCTGGCAGAGCAAAGAGGATGAGATCGTACGTGCTGTGCGTCCGCTGGAGAAAGGCTCGTCCGTCGTCGACGTGGATCGTCACCCGTGGGTCCTGATAAGGACGATCGGGATTGAGCCGGCGCCCGAGCGCGTAGATGCGGGGATCGATCTCGACGGCATCCACGTGTTTCGCACCGTGAGCCAATGCGATCGCAACGTCTGAGCCGCCGCCCGCGCCGACGATAAGCACGTTACGNNCCATCGACTCGATCCACTGGTGCGGAATGCCGTTCACGGCGAGGCCCGTGAGTCCAGGCCCCTTTGCGACGGCGTAAATCTTGTAGTATGGCGACCAGCTCAACCCCGGCGTCAGCGACTCGCGGCCGAGCATAACGATGAGCCCGAGCGCCGCCACAACTTGAATGAGGCGAACCGCCGGGAGATACGCCACGAGAAATGCGATCGCGACGATCGTGCCCCAGATCACCGGCGGCGCGCCCGTAAACGAGAGCAGCGAGAACGCGACAATTCCCGCGAGGCTCCCGAGGATATCGAGGCGGTAGGCCTCGAGTGCTTCGAAAGCCGCGAAGGCGCGCGAGACGCCTTGCGCGATCGCAGCCATGACAACCGCGACCGCGAGGAAGATGATCGGGAGCATGATCCACATCGGCAGACCGCCGGGTACGGTCCCAAAGTAAATCAGTTCGTTGCCCGAGCGGTTGATCGTCACCGGGAAGAGCAGCACGAAGCCGATCAGGAACGTCAGAAGAACGATCGACCACGGAAAGAGATCCGTGCGGGACCGCGCTCGCAGAAAGCCGACGCCAATACCTAGGAAACTGCCCAGCAGCACGAAGTTCGAGAAGTACGAGAGGTAGATAACGTTCTCGCCGGCCCATCGGATCAACGCCAGCTCCACGAAGAGCATGAGAAAACTCAGAAGGACTAGACGCCCTCTACCGCCCATGCGCTATACTTTCTGCAACGACCGAGCGCGCACCCCCGCGCTCGGCCAGCAGCGCGGCACAGGCCGCGAAGATAGTCAGTCCCGCCCAGGTCGGGAGCCGTAACAACCACATCACCGGACGGTTCGTCACGTTCGGCAGCACGAACTGGCGCCAACTCGACTCTGCGAGTCGCGGATCGATCGGCGGATAGAGATGAGGGTGGGGTCCTATCGGCGCGTAGTGGACCGAATAGAGCGCGAAGAGCCCTACGATGAATGCAAACGATACGAACCCCGTGCCGAATGTTACGGCTCGGTCACCGCGCGATAGTGTATGTGCGACGTAGGCGACCGGAAAGACCGGGGCCAGGAACATCGCCGCGGACGTCGCGAGCATCCATGGCACGACGAGCAAGATCAATGCGATGAACAGCCAGGGACGCAGCGCTCGAGCCTGTGCGAACAGGAGGAGGCAGGCCGGTATTGCTACGGCGATCTCACCGGTATGCACGAAGGATCCGCCGAGCACCGAAAAGGCCGCCGGCACGAGCACGGTTAACGACGGCTCGTCGAAGCGCCGCGCCAGTCGTAACGCCACGAGCACGCCAACCGCCGACACGAGCACATACGAGATGCTTCCGGCGAGCGCGGCCGAAAGGTCGGGGACGCCGAGCGCCGCGAGCACGGTCGCGAGGCTGTATTGATTGTCCCGCGACACCTCCGAAAGCGCGTGGGCCGGAGCGACGGCGGTAAGGTACGAGAGCGTTTGCGCGACGCCGCAGCTTGTGACCGAGATCACGCCAAGCACGGAAGCTGCGACGATCAGCGCAGCGCGGGCTCGCGAACATGCGACGAAGAGGCCGATCGCCGCAGGAAGCGCTACCTGCGGCTCAACCATCGCAATCGCCAGGCCCGGCACGGCAATCGCGAGCCGCCCGCGTCGCACTGCGAGCGCGGCTACGATGATCGCCGCAAACGCGACCGGCATGACGTTGCCGGACCAGAACGAGGTAAGCCCCAGCGAGAGCACGAGCGCGCCCCACGCTACTAAAATAGGCTGCCGGGCGATGCGTGCCAACGCATAGGCCGCTACGAGCATGCTCAGCACTAAGGCTATCCACCACAGGATGGCGGCTACGGCGAACGGCAAAAAAGTCAGCGGAGCGAAGAATGCCAACGCATAGGGCGGATAGGGCGCGGGCACCGTCACGTTCTTCGGTGCGCGATAGTACGGTGCAGGCGTTTTGCTCTCACATTCGTGCACCGACGCGGTGAAGTAGGGATCGCGCCCCTGACGTTGCGCCAGCGACGCGCAGTAATAGGCCCGAAAATCGATCATGAGCCAGCCGCCGGCGCGGGTGCCTGCGAACTGACCCGCAAAGGGCAACACCGTACAGACGACAGCCAACGCTATGGCGAAATGCACGCGCACGGCTACCGAGCCTCGCGCAGGGCGTAAGCAGTCGTACGCGTCAGGAGCAACAGCAAACCCGCCCACGTCGGAACGCGCAGCATCCACGCCGCGATACTATTCGTCGAACTCTTCTGGGTGAAGTTGCTCCACGTTGCTTCGGCTAGGCGCGGGTCGATCGCAAGCGTACGCGCGTGCACTGCTGCGCCCGGGGCGCCGCCGGCCAACTCCACTAAACCCCACAACAGCAGAGCTGCAGCGAGCGCTGCCAGCAAGGCGACGCGCGCGTTACCCTTCCAGTAGCGCCACGCGAGATACCCCACCGGCAAGAGCGGTGCAATGATGAGCGCCGGCGAGATGGCCCATGCCCACGGCACGGCGAGCAGCAGCACAGCGATAGCCGGGAGCGACTGCTGCTCTTTCTTTGCTGAGGAGATGAGTAACACCGCGGCTGGAAGAGCCGCCGCGATCTGCGTCACGTGAATGAAGGTGCCACCGAAGACTGCAAAGGCCGGCGGGACGCAGACGAGAAACGCATCATTTCCCGTTTTTCGTGCGAGCAGTCCGGCAACGAACGTTCCCAAGGCGAGCATCGCGCCGTACCAGAGCAACCCCATTCGCAGCGCGACGCCCTCCGGTGCGCCCAACGAAAATAACACCGCGGTCAGACTATACTGTGTGTCGCGCGTTGCTTCGGAGAGCGCGTGTGCGGGCAGCACGCTCGTAAAGTATTCGAGGTTCGTCGCCGGGCCGAGCACCGCAAGCGAGACGATCGCGAGAACGCCGAGCGCGAACACGAGTGGCAACCGTGTAGCGGGCGCCCAGACGGCAAGCGCGATGCAGACGGGAAGCCCGAGATGCGGTTCGATCATCGCGCCCGCGGCGAAAAGCGCGGCGGTGCGCCAGCGACTTCGCCATGCGAAGTACGCCGCCGCGCAGATGCACGCCAGCGCGAGCGGAACGACTTCGCCGAAGGGCAGCGAAATCGTGCAGAGCGAGAGCGCAAAGACGGCAAGCGAAATCTGCCACTCGACGCCGGCAAATCGAGAAAGCGTCACGATGCACGCGGCGCACGCACAGAGCAAGAGCATCGTCCAGAGAGTCGCCGCAATAACGAACGGCAGTGCAGCGAGCGGCACGAGCGCCGCCAGCGCATACCCTGGGAGCGGCGCGGGAATCGTTACGCCGGGGTTCTTGCGAAAGAAGAGATTCCGACCGATCGCGATTTCACACGTCCGCAACGGCTGCGCGAGATACGGATTTGCGCCCTCTGAGGTCACGCGCGCCGCGCAATAGAACGCGCGAAAGTCCCCCATGAGAAAGCCGGTCCGAGTGATGAGGGCCGTCTGTGCCGCGAGTGCAGCAAGAGAGGCCAGGAGGATGACGGCCGTAATCCGGTTCATCCAGCTCTCCCCTTCAGCGAGCACCTCGATAGTGTGCTATAATTCGCTCGTCTATGCGACGTCCCGAATTTTTGCTTTCCTTGGCCGGTGCGGCGCTTGCCGGCATGTCGCCGATGGCCGTCGCGGCGGCGGTCCCCGCGGCCACGCGGCGGGTTTTGTGGCTGCGCCGCGCCGGCTATAGCGATGAGATCGTCGCGCCCTTCTGCGTCGACGGCCGGACGGTCTATATGCCCGGCTATTGGCAGATCTGCTGGCTCATGCGCGATCGTCACGTCGCCCCGGCTCAAGGATACGTTCAAGTCGACATCGTCGAGATCGAGGCGCTCTGGGAAGTGCAGCAGGCACTGCTGCTCCACGGAATCCGCGAACCTTTGGTAATCACGAGTGGCTACCGCACGGTGCAAACGAACAACGCGACGGAGAACGCAGCCCGCAACAGCATGCACGTCTATGCGAAGGCCGCGGACATGTACGTGCCCGGCATCTCTACTCGCGATCTCTTCAATGCGTGCTGGTCGCGTGCGATCTCGGGCGGAATGGGCTACTACGACGACCACGTTCATCTCGACTCCGCGACACGCCGCTGGTGGGTTGGCGACCTGCCGGTGCCGGAGTTTGCCCGCACCTCGCTGGTTTAGGCGCCGGCGGCGAAGCGCCCGTCCGACCAGGGCACACGCTGACGGTCGGCCGAGATCTCCGCAAGCCTTTCGAGGATGGTAAGGTGACGCTGTTCGAGACTTGCGGCGTGTAAGGTTACCCACGACCCGCTCCCGTGCCCGATCAAGAGCGACCCGGTGTGCAGCGCTTCGGCCAAACCGTAATGCACGAGCGCGGCTTCCATTTCGCCGTGGTCGTACTGCTCGTCGCCATCGTTTGCGTGGGCGATGAAGCTCTTGACGTCCACTACGACATTATCGGGATCGATGGAAACGTCGCTGGGCCCCGTCCTGAAATAGGTATCGACCTGGTCGAAACCGACGAGGTGCGCGATCGCTTTGCGGATATTGGAGCAGGCAGTCCGCAAACTCTGGGCCACGAGATGCTTCTCAACGCCAGGCCAGAAAGCTTCGCCGAGTTCGCCCCGCGAGGCGATGCCGCCAGGCTTGAGTGCGACGTACTGGAAGATTTCGCGGTCGCGCCGTCTGACCCACGGAATCGGACGTCCCTCGATTTCGGCCTCGAACCACCCAAAAAGCCGCACCTGCATTGGCGAGGCCGGGAGCGCGCTCGCGTAGCGACGATATAAATTGCTGCGCGAAAGAGCGCGCAGCGCGCGATAGCCGTCGGCGGTATGGGTTACGAAGAGGCCTTGTTCCTCGAGCGCCTGCAGCTGTTGCAGATCGTCGAGCTGCGAACCGGCCATCAATTTGTAAACGAGCGTGGCATGCTCTTCAGGCGCGTCCGTCAGAACGGCAGCGATGAACTCATTGAGGAAATGCCCGCGGCGCGTCCGCCAATTCCCGAATGCTTCGTGAAGGCTGCAGTTATCCTCGGCGGCCTTGCTTATCGCGCCGCTCGCAACCAAGGGCCAGCCCTCGGTCTGCTCGAGCAGCCGCACCACGTCGCCGTGCGCGAATCGCACGCGGCACGTTTCTGCCAGATGGCGGATCTCATCAGCAGAAAACGCCAAACGCTCGGCATCGCAGAGTGAAGCGAGTCCTCGAGAGACCAACTCCCTGACCCGGAATGCAGCGCGCGAACGGCACGCAATCAGCAGCGAGACGCCTTCGGGCACCTCCTCAACCAGGCGCAGGATAGCGGCGATGCCGTCTGCGGAGGGAACGCCCGCACAATCGATAGCCAACTCCAACGGTGCCCGCTCGCCGAGTGCGCGTAGCAGGTCCTCTTGTGAAGTCCATCCGCGATCCTCTTCCAGCGCTCCGGCGAGCTCGCTCCAAACTACTTCCCGCGTCGCACCGGCAGTGAGGGCGCAGTAGTATCCGTTTGCCGCGCGATGGCGCAGATAATCCAATAGTGCCATCGTCTTGCCGAAACCGGGCGGGGCCGTCAAAAAGCGAACCGGGGCGCTCTTAAAGCGCTCCAACCAGTCTTCGACTCGTGCCCGGCGCACGATCGTCGGGCCCTGACGCGGCATCCTTCGGTTCATTGAGAGCCAGAGGGGCTCATACGGTTACCTCCCTGGGCACCCAGTATATAGTCTTAACGACATCCATGCAACCAGGCGGCTTTTTAGCGTTGCCAAGCAGGCGCTCTTTTACTTGACGAGCAGGCGCGCGAAAGGATCGATAAGCCGCGTCCTCCAGCGCACTTCGTAGTTCAACCGGCGGACGACGTTGCGAGCTTTGATTGCCGTGGTCTGCGAGCGAACGATGCGCTCGGTGCGCTCGTGGTCGCGGCGTAACCTCGGTTTGAGCAGATCCAGAGTCGCCAGCGCCGCGGGCGGATGCGAGCCGCCGAAATGCAGCAAGCGCGGATAGACCGGTTTGAAATAGCGTACGACGTCGAAGTCCGCGAGCCGATCCTGCGGCAGCACGTCGCCCGGTGCGCCGAGTGACGAATAGTGGCGCCCCTTCTCGGCATGGCGACGAGGTTCGAGCGTGTGTCCGTAGTGCGCGTACACGTAGGGCAACGCGATCCGCTTGCCGGACAATCCCGTCAGCCGTTCGTGCACGGCCCCTTCCCACCGCAGGCCGGGCCGGTAGCGGAAAAACATCATCCGCCGCTCGATCGAAGTGTAGTACTCGAACGATGCGAAGAAATGCCACGTGTAGCCGTCGACGAAATCGTACCCCGCCGGAACGCCGGCGAGCCGTTCTGCGATGCGGCGCACGCCGGCACCGTGAACTTCGTCGGCATCGACGAACGCGACCCAGCTGCCGGCACCGAGCTCTTCGTGGATGCGTAGACAAACATTTCGGGCGGCGGCGAAACCGCCGAACGGCGTGCGATCGACGACCAGCCGGTCTTCTTGCCCGAAGCGGCTTGCCGCCAAGATCGCGGCGTGCGGCGAGTCTCCTAGGGAGTTGTCGTTGACGATCAAGAGTGTCGCGGCATCGGCAATCGACGCGAGCATCGCACTCAAGAACGGCTCGTCGCGCTCTCCCAGAATCAAATGAGCGGCGACGCCATCCACCGGCGGCTTCATCGCCAGCGCTTCGGGCGCGCCGACGGAGTTTCCGCCAGCTGCGCGAAATCGAGCGCGATGCCGCCTTTGCGCTTGGCCGTCGATGCGCGCGTCATCGCAGAGGATACCCGCGGAATCGGGCGATACGCGCGGGCCGTGTTGCGGCGGCTGGTTCTCCGCGATGATCTCGAGCTAACGCTGCTTGCCGACGGATTCTTTCGGCAGCGCCGGCGCGATGCGTACGTTCGCGCGCTCGGCAACGGCAACTTTGTGGTGAGATCGCGAGTTCCCAGCAACGCCGAAGTTATCTGGCATCCCGCGAACGGCACCTTCTTCCCCTCGCGCGCTCCCAGCGTCGCCACGATTCACGATGCCGTCCCCTTCCGCTATCCGGATCGCGATCCAAAGCGCCGCGAGCACGCGCAGCGCCCGTTCTTGCGCTCGGCATCCACGGCGCGACGCGTGATCGCCGTCTCGGAGTTCGGCCGGAGCGAGCTGCACGCACTGCTCGAGCTGCCGCCCGAACGAATCGAAGTAATTCTGCACGGCATCGAGCCCACGTTTGCGCCAGGGGCGGCACAGCCGTTGCCGTTGAGTTTGCAGGGCCGGCGCTTCTTGCTCTTCGTCGGCGACCCGATCGGCGAGCCCCGGAAGAACTTCGACCTGTTATACGAGGCCTATCGGCAGGCCTGGCCGCTGCTCGATGGGCCGCTTCTTGCCATCGCCGGGCCAAGGGCGCCGGAGCTGCCGGGAGTCGTCCACGTTGGAAATCTCGGCGATGACTTGAGGGCCGGCGGCAACGATGCGCTGCGCGCGTGTTACCGCGGAGCGATCGCATTGACGCTGGCGTCGTACCACGAGACGTTCGGCATGCCGATGCTCGAAGCGATGGCATGCGGAACACCGGTGGTGGCGTCGCGGGCGGGCTCGCTTCCCGAAATCGGCGGCGAGGCCGCCCTCTATGCGCCTGCGGACGATGCGCGCGAATGGGCCGCTTCGTTGCGGCGAATCGTCGACGACGAGGAGCTTGCGCAGCGGCTGCGCGCGGCCGGGCTGGAACGAGCGAAGTTCTTCAGTTGGGATCGAAGCGCGGACGGGCACGTGGTGCTCTTTCGCTCGGTGGCGAGATGATTCGCATCGGCGTCGACGCATGGAATCTCCCCGGCGATCATCGCGGAATCGGACGCTATCTCCGCGAGATTCTGCGGGTGTGGCGGGAGCGCGAGCGCGATAGAGTCGAGGTGACTTTGATCGTGCCGGAGTGGCACTCGTGGACGGTGCGACAACGCTATCTCCGCGAAGTCGAGCCCGCGCAGTATCGTATCGTCTCGCGACGAGGGCACGCGCGCGCCGGCTTGAACGCGCTCTGGTTTCCGTTTAACGGATGCAGCTGGACGAACTTCACCTTGCCTGCGACGGCAACGCTGCACGACGCGTCGAACTTTGTCGTCGCAGATTATGCGCCGGAGACGCAGCGGATCTTTCGAGCGGCAGCAGAGCGCTGTCGCGCACTGATCACCGATTCGCACTTCGCGCAGGGCGAGCTCGCGCGCGAGCTGCGGCTCGTCCCCGAGCGGCTCGTTCCAATCGAGCTCGGCGTTACTCCGCCACGACTGCCGAAGGACGTGAAACTCGACGTCAGGGCACTCGAGCGGTACGTTCTTTACGTCGGAACGGCCGAGCGACGAAAGGGCTTCGATACGCTGCTCGAGGCGATGACTCTCTTAGCGCACGAGCGCCCGGAGCTCTCACTCGTCGTAACGACGCGGCTCGACCGTCAATTTCCAGTGCCGTCGGACGTTCGACTGGTCGAGCTGGGATATGTGGACGACGATACGCTGGCGGCACTCTATCGCGCGTGCGCCGTCCTCGCCTTTCCATCGCGCTACGAAGGTTTCGGCTTGCCGGTGCTCGAGGCGATGAGCTACGGTGCGCCGGTTATCGCGTCGAATGCCTCCTCTCTGCCCGAAGCCGGCGGCGACGCCGCGGCGTACGTTCCGCCGGGCGACGCCGCCGCGCTCGCGGTGGCGATCGCGCGCGTTACCGCAGATCACGCATACGCGCACGAACTGCGCGGTCGCGGCCTGGCTCGTGCTGCCGCGTTTACCTGGGATCGAACGGCATCGCGGACGCTCGAAACGATCGAAGGGACGTTATAGCCGCGTGCCTCAGTCGGTAATCCATCTTGCGACCGGAATCGCGGTGAAGGACGAACGCCTGCTGATGGTCGCGTCACGTTATCCCAATCAACCGCACCCATTGTGGAATCTGCCCGGCGGGCGCCAACAGCCCGGAGAGCTTCTCGTCGAGACCGTCGTTCGCGAGTTTTACGAAGAGACGCACTTGCGCGTTCGCGCCGGCGAGCTCGCCTACGTCAGCGAGAGCTACGACGGCGATCGGCACTTCCTCAACGCGACGTTTTTGCTGGAGCCTATCGATAAGTCATCATCCCTTAGCGCCTGCGCGAAGCGCAGCCCTGAGCCGAGTCGAAGGGTCAGGGTGACACTGGGAGAGGGAGATCATGTTGTTGGGGTGGAGTGGGTTCCGCTCGACGAGGTCAGCGCACGAATTGCGGTGCGCGTGGTGCGCGAGCCGTTAGTCGCCTATCTCGAGGGTCGCAGCGAACGCTATTCGGGCTATCACGAGGCGGGCATCACGATTGAGTGGCCTGCCGATTCCCTCTGAGCGCCGAGACCCAGTCTTCGCGCACGAGCGTGAACGCCATCACGTCCACGGGTTTTCCCTGCACCGTTGCACCTCGCGGCAGCGTGGCCTCGGTTTCGAAACCGCTGCGCTTGAGGACGGCGCGCGATGAGTGATTCTCCGGCAAACAAAACGCGCGAATCCGTTGAAGGCGGCCGCGATTGAACCCCTCGTCGACCAGCGCTGCGACTGCCTCACTCGCGATGCCGCGATCGCGATACGCCCGCACGACGCTATAGCCGATCTCCGCCGACGACCGATCGCTATCCGAAACGCGCAGCGAAACCCACCCCAGCGCCGAGCTCTCGCCTTCAAGGAAATGGAGCAGCCATTCGAAGCGCCCCACGACTCCCGGAGCAAACCGCGCCGGCCGAGCGGCAACCGCGCGAAGAAGCTGCGCGCGATTGACGTTGGGCAGATCTTGATAATCGCGAAGATCGGGCTCTTGCAAAACTTCCCAGAGAGTACCCGCGTTGGCCGCGGTCACGGGAACGAGCCGTAAGCGCTGCGTTTGAATCATCAGCACCGCGACAAAACTCGCCCTTGATATCCTCGCCATTGCGCGTGATGGCAGCCGCGATGGACTTGGCATCCGCCTATGCAAGCCGATCGCCGGCGTGGGTTGACTTTACGGGGATCGTTTCTTCCGCACCGCGCTACTTCTACGGCTCGCGCACACACTCCATGCACGAGGCGTTCGACGTACGAAGCAGCGCCGGCGGGTTGGAAGTCGTCGACAACGTCGACATCGCGCCGCGCTGCCCGGTACGAACCGGCGACTCGATCGAGATCTGCGGCCAAATGGTACACGATCCGGGACGCCCCCCGATCGTTCATTGGACACATCACGACCCCGAGCGCGATCGTCGCGGCGGTTTCATTCGCTTGCATGGGAAGGTGTACGCGTAGCGGCCTGCATCCGCAGCAGCTGGGGGATCGTCACAAACCGATAGCCTTGGCGTTTTAGCGCGTCGACGATCAAACGCGTCGCCGCGACGTCGGCACTGCGATCGCATTCGTGCGCCGCGTCGTGCATCTGCGCGCAGAGGAGTCCGCGGTTGCCGTCGTGGAGGTCGATGATCGCCCCGTCACCGGCATAACGCAAGACTCGCGCGGCGATCACGCGCGCCGGCGGATACTCCCAGTCGTTCGCGAGTGGAACCGACCACATCACGGGAGTGTACCCCAGCCTGCGCACTTCGCCGAGCACCATCCAGTCGCGCCCCCCAAAGGGCGGCCGCATGATCCTAGTGTGAACTCCGGCAGCCTCGAAGATTGCCCGATCGGTGCGTTCGAGGGTCCGGCGAAGGCTGCTCTGGCCGTCGAGCACCAAGTGCTCGTGACTCCAGGTGTGATTGCCGACGGCGTCGCCGTCGAGTACTTCACGCCGCACGACGCCCGGGTAGGCCGCAACCGCGCGGCCCACAACGAAGAACGTGGCGTGAACGCCCTCCGCGCGCAGAACGGAGAGCAGCTCGCCCGTGTAGGGCGGATTCGGCCCGTCGTCGTAGGTGAGCGCGACGACGCGCTGATTCTTCGGACCGCTGACCAGCGTCTTGCCGAAGAGCTGGCTGCCCGGGCTCTCCACAACTTCATACGCCTCGTAGACGACCGCTCCTAGCAATGCTAGGGCGACGGCCGCGCGCACGAGCCAGCGCCGCTTCACGCGATCAACCGTGCGTGCCGCGAATGCGTTCCTGCGCGGCGGTGACGTTGTGGCGAAAAACGTCGGGGCCAAAATCGCGAAAATCCTTGATGATCTGTTCGTACCGCGGATCGGCGACTTCCGAGCTCTGCACGTGCAACAGGTCGCGTGGCACGCCTTTCGACAAGTCGATCGTGTACTGCCGCCCGACTTTCGTCGCCCAATATTGCGGGTCGGTAAACGTCACGGTACGCTGGCCTCGTTGATAATCGGCGAGCTGTCTGACGAACACGGTATAGTGCGCATTAGCGTCGGACAGCGAGGCCTTGTCGACGATATCCCACACCCCGTCCTGAACGAGCCGGCCGAAGAAAAAGCTTACGTCGTAGACGCGGGCCGGCGGCGCGTTGACGGTGATCAGCCTGCCGTCGTAGCCGCGAATCGAGTATTGAAATGAAGAGACGCCCTCGACGTCCGACATGCGGTACTCTTCGGTGGCGATCGGGGGTTTGGCGTAATTGATCGTCAGCCGAGCGTAGAGCGCGCTCGGCGCCTTTTGCGCGTGGATCACCGGCGCGAAGCGCCCCATCTCTCCCGCACCGTAGATCCGCCAACCCAAGATCAGCATGACCACGCATAGCGCGACGATCACGACCTCGATAGGGAAACGCCGCATCCCGGCGCCTACTTTGTCGACGCGTGGGCTTCCTGGTCGAGCACACGGTTGACTAACCGGTCGGCCAGGACGTTCTGCTCGCGGCGCACGTGCGCGATGTCAACGTGTTCGAAGCTGCGCAGGAGCCCGCGCGCCCGCTGATAGAGTGGCTGGAGGCTCTCGTGTTTGACGCGATATTCGCCGAGCAACTGCTTGACGACGAGCTCGGAATCCAGACGAACGGTCAAACGGCGTATTCCGCGCTTTTCCGCGGCTTGCAAGCCAAGCAACAGCGCGGTCCATTCCGCGACGTTATTCGTGGCGATGCCCAGGTAGGCGTCGATTTCCTCGATCGTCTCCCCGGAGGCGTCGATGAGGACGGCGGCACTCGCCGCGGGCCCCGGATTTCCGCGTGAGCCCCCATCGGCAAAGAGCGTGGCTTCCATACCTGCGCGGGCTTCGGCGGTGAGGCATAGACCGCCCGCCAGGTGGGTACACCATTGGGCATGACGCAATTATCCCCCATTCGAACCGCCCTGGTGCTGGCGACGCTCGTATTCGCAACCGCACTGGTCTGGGCGCTTCCGCAAAGCGCTCGAGCGGCGACCACGTGGACCTTCTACGGAATAACCGTTCACGTTTCGACCAACAACATCAAGGTGCAGGATCCCCGGACGAAACAGACCATGAGCTTCTTGCTCGTTCCGAAGTTCGACCAAGTCTTTTCCGCCAACGGCAAAACGACGTACCAAATGGGCAAGGTGAAGGCCGGCCAATACGTCGCCGTCGTCTACGATCGAAAGGCGCTGGGCGGCGCCCACGCCGACAAGATCTACCTAATGGATAACGCTAACGAAAAAATTGGTGCTCAATAACGCTCCTTCTGGTAGGCGAGAGCGTCGGGTAAGACCGGCGCTCTTTTTTTTTGCGCTGACTCTTGCGTGGCAATTGTGGTAAGCTAGTTGTACTCTCTGGTTATCCGCGAACTTCCGGATAGAAGGATGAGCAACGCAGATGAAGAGCCGGCCTTCCTTGCCGCACGCCGCGACCGCCGCCGTCGCGGCTCTTCTCGCCGGCTGCGGCACCTCGCAGTTCACGACGCTTGGAGGAGCCACCGGAGCGGCGAACCCAGCGCCCCTTGCGATCCCGAGCAGCGGCGCGGTTCGCGCCGGAGGCATCATGCGGCCGGATCATGGCAAATCGTGGATGCTGCCGTCCGCAGCGAGCTGCCCCTACAACGGAAAACTGCCGCCCTGCGGTTTGCTCTACGTTTCCAACTACTACGATGACGACGTGCTCGTCTTTCAACGCGGCAAACTGTCCGGGACGCTCACCGGTTTCGATGGGCCCGACGGCCTTTGCCACGACTTTGCGGGCAACGTCTGGATCGTCAACAATCTCGGGCAAGATATCGTCGAGTACGCGCACGGAGGAACGACGCAGGTCAAGGCCCTCAGCGATCCCGGCGAACACCCGCTGGGATGCGCCGTCGAACCGAGAACCGGTGCGATCGCCGTAACCAACATCTTCACGTTGGGCAGCGGGCAAGGCAGCGTCGCCATCTATCACAACGGGTCCGGGCCGCCGACCATTTTGACCGATCCCAATATTTACTACGTCTACTTTTGCGCCTACGATAACGAGCGCAATCTCTACATTGACGGCTTCGACACGTCCGGCCACTTCGAGTTCGCCGAGCTTCCACGCGGCAAACTAAAATTTGAGAACATCGCGCTCAACGGGACGATTTATTGGCCCGGCGCCATCCAGTGGGACGGCACGTATGTCGTCGTCGGCGATCAAATGTATCAAGATCAAGTAGAATCCGCAGCCTACCAAACCACCGGCGCGGGCGGAGCGATCGTCGGCACGACGGTTTTCACCGGCGCGCAAGACATCGTGGGTTTTGCCATCAAGGATACGAGCATAATTGGACCCGACGCGAATCTCGACGTCGTGGGCCTGTACCATTATCCCGCGGGCGGCAGTCCCACCATAGAGCTCGGTCACTTCAGGCATCCCTACGGCGTCACGGTCAGCACCCAGCACTAGTTTCGAATGAAACGAAGGAGTAGCTCATGAGCGTGATTCTACGGGCCTCGCTTTGCGCCACGGCAGCATCGCTCGCCATTGGCCTTGCACGGTGCTCGGGTGCGGACGCGCCGGCCGGCGTTACCGACCTGTCGACGAGAGCCCCGCAGCCGTTCGCATCGCCCTTGTTCCGTGCGCATCACGGTACGAAGGAGCGAGGCTGGATCTCGCCTTCCGTACGGTTTCGGCGTACCGTCTACGTCGCCGACGGCACGGAGATCCTGATCTTTCCGCAAGGCCCTCGTAATCCCGCACCAATCGGCAAGATCACCGATGGGGTCGATTCCGCGTACGGTCTCTGCATCGACCGGTACGGCAATCTGTACGTCGCCAATCAGTATAGCAACACGGTCGTCGTCTATCCGCCCGGCTCGACGGAACCTTCGCAGACATACTCGGACGATCTCGAACGCCCACTCTATCCGGAAGTCGACAGCAATCAGAACCTGTGGGTCAGCAATGCCGACAATGGCACCGTCGTGGAGTATAAGCACGGCAGCACGAGCCCCAAGCAAGTCCTCCACACGCCCGGCTCAGAAGCGGACGGGCTCGGCTTCGACGTCCAAGGAAACCTCTACGTTGCCTATCGCTCCGGCTATAGTTACTACGGAAGCGGAACGGCCAGCATCGAAGAGTTCAATCCGCATTCGGGTAAAGGCACCGTCTTGGGCATGTCGCTCGATCAGCCGCAGGGTGTCGTCGTGACAAACGAGGGAACGATTCTTACCGTCGAGACGGGCGGAACCAGCCAAACCGATCGCATCGACGTCTTCCCACCCGGTTACGGGGTCCCGACGCTCGAAGTAGGCGTGAAGGACATCCCGACGCAGCTCGCAATCGATTCGCACGAGAACACGCTCTTCGTTTCGAGCCTGGATCATGGCTACATCTACGCTTCTCCTTATCCGTTACTCAATCCGAACGGAAGTCCCAACGTGCTTCGCGAGAAGATCAGCGTCAAGAACTATGGCATCGTCCAAGGCCTAGCGCTTAGCGACGGACAGATTTTTTAGCGCAGCCTATTGCGGCTGATCCGGCAAAAACCCGACGATCGTGCCGCTCGAGTCGGTAACGAACACGATCGGTTGCGAACCGTTTTGGAATACGGCGCTATAGTGGTAGCCCTGATACCCCTGGGTCGTGTCGTGCTTGACGAAACGCAGCCGCACGAACGCACCCAGCGATGCGAACGAGCCGCGGATTCGCGACATCATCGAGGGCGTTAGCCCACTTCGCATCGTCGACGACATACTTGCCGAAGGCACTCTTCCGGCCAGCACGTCGGTGAAGAATCCCGAAAACGTCTCCGTCAGCGAGCTGCTCGGCGGGCTGGCCTCTTTCGGCGTCGGCTGGTCCTGGAAGAAACCGTAGATCACGCCGCTCGAATTGGTGACGAAGACGACCGGTTGCGATCCCTTGTCGAAGACGGCGACGTAGTGATACTGACGGTATCCTTCCGACGTGTCCTGCCGCACGTATTGTAGCCGCCGAAACCCTCCGAACTTTCCAAGGTCGCTGCGGACCTGCGTCAGCATCGTTGACGACTGCGATTCCAACGTCTCCGAGATTCCCGTCGGCACGCGTCCGGCGAGAACGTCGGTAAGAAATGTCGTGAAGTGGAGCGTCATGACGCCGGCGGACGCCGGCGGCGCCGCGGCCGTCTGCGCCATCGCTACGGAGCCGAGAACCATCGTCAGTGCTGCGAACGAAGCGGTGGCAACAATTTTACGTATCATGGGCGACAAACTTCGAGCCGGGGGGCCGCCGGCCCCCACCTGAAGTAATGAAGCTATGATGAGATGGGCCTTCGCGGCACTCGCAATGCTGCTTACGCCGGGCGTGGCGCCGGCGCAACCGAGCAGCACCCAACAGATCTTCGATGAAAGCTTCCGCCGGCTCCAATCCTATCCGGTGCCCCCGTTTGCCGTATGGACGACGACGTGGCATATTCGGGGACGGCCGATGGGCTACTACACCGGTGAGTCGTCATCGGTCGAAGTGTATCGGTACGCCGTACGGCTCTCCGACGGAATGGAAAACGTCAGCGAACCGCCGGCAAATGGAAAGCTTCCTCCGGCCACGGTCGAGCCGGAGTTCCTGGGCCCGTTCGCTTGGACGATGCGATCCTCGGTGTATATAGCGCCGGCCTCCGCCGGCGAGGTCATGATGCAGCCCGATATCGCCGGACTCAAGACCATTGCAAGCGTCGTCGCCGTAGCCAAACCCTCGTACACATTTGGCCCCGATTCGCAAACCTCGCCGCCCGTTGAGGACGTCGGAGGACGCGCGGCCTATCATTTGCAGCTGCGACCGCTGGCGGAACCACGCAAACATAACCTACGCGATCTCTGGATCGACGTTGAAACGCTCGATCTCCTGAAGGCGCATTTCGTCGGAACGTACCGGCCGTTTCCCCAAGCCCCGGTGAGCCCGAGCGACATCACCGCCTATTTCCGCTCGGTGATTGGGTGCTGGGTCGTTACGCGCGCAGTCTGGACCTACGACAATCCCCCGATCTCCTATCTGTTCGACGTTCAAAATGACGAGATCGGTTTGCCGCCGTCCCTCCCCGACTGGCTGTTCGATGGCGCCGCGTACCAGCACCACCAGGCGGCCGGCGAACCGGATTACCTTGGCCTGCTTCTCGAACAGATGCGAAAAGACGCTCCACCACCACCACCATAGGAGGCTCAAAATGGAAGCTGAACGCGACCCTCGCGCTCTGACCCGGCGCAGCATGCTTTTTGCTGCGGGCGCAGCATCGCTGGCCACGGTTCTCCGGCCCGGAATCACACTAGCGCAGGCAAACGATCCGCTTCCATCGTGGAACGACGGAGCCGCGAAGCGAGCGATTATCGACCTCGTCGTCGCAACGACGACTCACGGCAGTCCGAATTTCGTCGCCGAAGGTGAGCGGATTGCCACGTTCGATCAGGACGGCACCACCTGGGTCGAACACGATCCCGTCTACAGCGAAGTGCTATTTTCGCTGGACCGCGTCGTCGAGCTGGCGCACGAGCACCCGGAATGGAAGACGAGCGAGCCCTTCGACGCCGTGATCGGCGGAAATAAGTCTGCCATCGCCTCTTTTGCAAAGGCGCAATGGGAGAAGATCATCGTCGCGACCCATACTGGTGTAAGCGTCAGCGACTTTAACTCCGCCGTCAAAGCCTGGATTACGAGTGCCAAGGATCGTCGCTGGCAGCGGCCCTATACCGACCTCATCTATCTGCCGATGCTCGAAGCGATGAGCTACCTTCGCGCGAATGGCTATCGGACGTACATCGTTACCGGCGGCACTCAGGCGTTCGTGCGGGCTTACGCTGAAAAGGCCTACGGAATTCCGCCCCAAGACATCATCGGTACGGCCGTCGGAACGCAATTCAATGGCGCGAACGGAAGAATGACGCTGGCTCCAAAACTCGTGCTGAATAACAATTTCTCGGGCAAGGCCGAGGACATCTACCTCTTCACCGGACGTGCGCCGAAGATCGCGTTCGGGAACACGGAAGGCGACGCGGCAATGCTCGAGTACACGCAAGCCGGCGGGGGCGCGAGCGCGATGCTACTTGTGCTTCACGACGACGCGGCCCGCGAGTTCGCCTACGGCCCTGCCGAAGGATTGCCCGATTCCAAAATCGGCGCGTTTAGTCAGGCGCTCTACGACAAAGCCAAGGCGAGCGGGTGGCAACTCATCAGCATGAAAGACGATTGGAAGCGCATCTTTTCCTGGCAGTAGGCCCTTTGCCTACCCCGGATGGAGCGGTTGCGATACCGGCGCATCCACCGCGAGCACGATCTTTCCATGCGCCTTGCGGCGGGCGAGCTCGGCATACGCGTCCTTAAACTGCGCCAAGGGATAGACCGCGGCTAGGGGCATCACCATCTCGCCCCAAGCGATGAGGTTTGCGATGAATGCAAGCGTCTCGCGGCTGGCGGCTGCCGACGAACCGTCGGTCTTAACGCCGTGTTTCTCCGCGGCCGCAAAGTCCATGATCGTATCGATGCGCTCGGGCGCAACGCCGAGCGCGAGCGCCAACTCGACGTAACCGCCGCCAAAGAGGTCGAGGAATGCGTCGATTCCCTTCGGCGCAAGTGCGCGCAGCCGCTCGGCGAGCCCGTCACCGTGGGCGACGTGTTCGACGCCAACCGAACGTAAGAACTTTTCGCCAGCTTCGCTTGCGATGCCAATGACGCGCGCGCCGGTGCGACGAGCTAGCTGGACCGCGAGCGAGCCGACGCCCCCCGCCGCATTG
This sequence comes from Candidatus Cybelea septentrionalis, assembly GCA_003158175.1. Taxonomy (GTDB): domain Bacteria; phylum Vulcanimicrobiota; class Vulcanimicrobiia; order Vulcanimicrobiales; family Vulcanimicrobiaceae; genus Cybelea; species Cybelea septentrionalis. Next base: position 28,364 of record PMHJ01000038.1, on the reverse strand, counting down.
CTGATCGCCACCACATCTCCCGGCCTCAGCGCAACGGCGTGCACGGCGCCGACTGCGGTCGACGCGACGACGAAGAGGCTTCCGGCGCGGAACCAATCGAGTGCCGGCGGCTTGGAAATGAGCCGCGACGGATTGCTGACGACGTACTCGGCTTGCGCCGAGCGTTCTTCGGACCAACCGAGGACCTCGTCTCCAGCTGCAAACTCCGCGACTCCGGCGCCGACGGAATCGATGCGTCCCGAAAAATCCGCCCCTTGGCCGAACGGAAAATCCATCGAGAACACATCTTTGAGGCGTCCCTCGCGAATCGAGATCTCGCCGGGATTCGTGCCTGCGGCGACAACGCGAACGACCACTTCGCCGGCCTTCGGCTGGGGCTTCGGGACGTCGACGAGATTTAGTTGCTCGATTCCGCCGTAGGCGGAGAGTTGCACCGCTTTGGGCATCGTACTATTCGTAGTCCGGTGCGCGATAATCGTTCACTTGCTGGAGGAAGAACGATTCACCCTTCGGCGCCTCGACCGGAATGAAGGCGCGCGGTTTTTGCGTGAAGTCGAAGCAATCGGCCGCCGGCGACGTGGCGCGCTTATCCGCCGCCGCTAGTCGATCGAGTCCCCAAAGATCTTCGGCGAAGCGCAGCATGCTGGCCGTCTCGTACTGCACGGATGCGCATGGGTAGCCCTGGAAGAGATCGTTGAAGCTGCGATTCTCCTGCACGATGTAGACGATGTGATCGATCTTGCCGGCGCCCGTCGCGGCAAGCGAGTGTGAACCCAATGCACAGCCGGCCAGCTCGCAGCCGACACCGAGCGCGAGCAATCGCTGAATGAATACGTTCACTCTGTATCCAGCGGTAAGTCAGATGGCGGCCGGCGCAAGAAAAACGCGCTCGGATATTTTGAAGGGATAACCTTAAAGGCGCGCGGCTTCAGGTTGAAGTCGAAGGCGTTTCCGATGCTCCTCGAATTCGCATCGTTCCTTCCGAGCGTGCCGAGACCCCAGTTGTCTTCGATGAAGCGCAGAATGCTGCCAAACTCGTACTGCGTATGCTCCACGTGCGGTTTGACGTAGGGGGAGACGATCAGCATCGGGACTCGGAACCCCGGGCCACCCTGCCAGTCGCGTGGCTCCGGCGGAGCGACGTGATCGTAAAAACCGCCCCAATCGTCCCACAAAATCACGACGGCGGTGGAATCCCAATACGAGCTCTTCCCCACGGCGTTGACGATCGATGCGACCCAGGAAGGGCCCGTGTCGCTCTTGGTGGCCGGATGATCGGAGTCGCCCCCGTTGGGCGTGATCCACGATACGGCCGGCAACTTCTTGTTCGAGATGTCGGTAAAGATATCGAGGTTGCTGCGCGTAACGTTGTCCTTCCATTCGGAGCTGTAACGCACTGCTTTGATCGCGTCGAACGCGCTCCAGATTCCGGCGCCCTGGCACTTGGGGCAGTTCGTGTACGGGTAGACCCTTACCGCATAGAACTTCCACGAAACGGATTTTGCGTCGAGCAGGTCGCGCAGCGTCGAATAGGTTAGGCACGGAAATGGGCCGCCGTATTCGTAAACCTTACCGCTGCGTTTGATAACAGCCGTGACCAAATGCTGCGGATTTCCGTCGCAACCCCATGGAAAATATGAAGGCGTGTCGATGAGCGCTTGGGTACTCGAGAGCCCCGTCCCGCCGGCGATCAGATCCTGGTGCGCCGTAAAGCTTCCGCTGCCTTGCGTTTGAAACGTATGGTCTGCGAGCACGTACTGGTGTGCCATATCCCAGTACGGGGCGATATCGTTCGGATTGACGTACTGGTACGGGTAGGTGCACGCCGGCGAGCCGCTTCCCCGCGCGCCTCTGCCTTCGAGATCGAACCCGTCCATTTTTCCTTGATCGCGGTTGAGCTGGAAGCCGGCGTACATGTGGCCGAGATCTTGATTCGGCGGATACCCATATGACGAAGGGAATCCCCTGCCAAGGAGATCGACCTCCGTCAAGGGGATCGTCGTCGCCTTTCTGATCGGCACGGGACAACTATTGGCAATCGAGCCCGGCATCGCCGCAGCCTTTCCCGTCGTCGTGCCGTCCGCTCCCGGGAACGTTGCAAAGAAATTGTCGAAGCTGCGATTCTCTTGGATGACGATGATGACGTGCTTTATTTTCGTTGAAGGCGCGGTCGCCGCGCCGCCTTCCGAAGGAAGCACGGGCATCGTGCCGTGCGAGCCGCCACCGCATGCGAGGATCGCCGCGCTCATCGCGAGGAAGGCAATGCAGACGCCGGCGGTGCGCAACGCTGTGTTACTCCGTATCGACTGGAAGGCCGGAGGGCTTCTGACGCAGGAAGAACGAGCGCGAATACTTCGCGGGGATCGCCTTGAAACTGCGAGGCTTTTGCGTGAACACGAATATATTCGAGATGCTCGTTGAGGTTTGGTCCGTCGTTCCGAGACTCCCGAGATTCCAGACCTGTTCGATAAACTTGATGATGCTTCCGAAACCGTAGACCGTATGCGAGATCTCATTGGGCGGTACGTAAGGCGACGCGACGATCATACCCACGCGAAAGCCGGGTCCGCCTTGAGTATCGCGGACCGACGGCGCAACCGAATCGTAAAAGCCGCCCCAGTCGTCCCAAACGACGATGACTGCCGTCGAGTTCCAATAGGAGCTCGCGCCAATCGCGTTGACGATGCTTGCCACCCAAGAAGGCCCTTTGTCGGACTTATATCCCGGATGATCGGAATTGAGCGCGTCGGGAATCACCCAGGACATCGCGGGCAGATTGCCGCTCGCGATGTCCTTTAAAACATTGGTCTGGGGAGTGGAGATGTGCTCGGTCCACTCGCTCTTATTGCCATAGATCGAGTTGATGACGAGAAACGCGTTCCATAGCGCACCAGTCGTGTGAAGCTTCGGAGCCGGTGTGTAGTATTTCCACGAAACGTTGGCACCGTCGAGCAGATCCCCGAGCGTTAGGTAGGAGCTACCCGACCCCGGAAACATGTTCGTGCAGGGGAACGGCCCCTGGTTCTTCTCCAACTTGAGGCTCGTCGTGATCAGCGACGTTTTTGTTCCGGGCGGCGCCGAGCAGCCCCAGGCGGACGAGGACGTCGGATCGTCGATTAGGCTTTCCGACGAGTCGATCTCGGTGCCGCCGCGGATCAGGTCCTGATGTGCGGTGAAACTTCCGCTGCCTTGCGTCTGGAAGAGTTGGTCCGCCAGCGCGTAATCAGTCGCCATCGTCCAGTATGGCTGGACCTGATCGGGGTTGACGTACTGGTAGGGGAGGTCTCCTTCAGGTTGCCCGGTCGTCTGACGTTTGATGCGATTGAACCCGTCCATGTTTCCGTGATCGTACGCCGCTTTGAAAGCCGTGTAGAAGTGGTTGAGATCCCTGTGGTCGGCGAGGTTGACTTCGGTTAAGTTAATCGGGACCTGTTTTGCCTTCTTTCCTTTACCTATGAGTTCCAAGCCGGTGGTGGTTCCCTCGGCGCCCGGAAACGTTGCGAACAAATCGTTGAACGTCCGGTTCTCTTGCACGATGAGGACGACGTGGGTTATCGGATACGAATAGGTGTAATGGCGAGCGCTCGTTCGCGACGCGTTTCCAGCGGGAACGGCGTTCGGAACGCCTCCGCAGGCACTCAGCGCAACCGCGGCGCCGAGCAGGGTCGCCATCAGATACAACCGTCTCTTCATAACTTCTCCGAGCGTCAGCTTCGTCAACACGATTTCGGCGCGAGCGCCTGATTTACATGGCGGGTGCCTGCCTAATCATAGCTCTCACGGACTGTCTCGAGTAACGTTTGGCCAAACTCCACGACGGTGCCGTCGCCGTCGAGCACGTCGACGCCAAAACCAGGATACAGGTTAATAAAGCGATCCTGCTTCCAGCGTGCGACCGACCAGCGGTCGCGCGCCGCCTTCTCGTAGGGCCATGACGGCATTCCTTCGCGGTCCGAGCGAATGTCGCGTCCATCCGACGTGCGGACCCGCACTTGGAAGCCTTCCACGCGGGCGATCTTCATTTCTAGCGTTCCGATTCTCATACTCGTTCAGAATTCGCCGTAGCCGCGCGCCATTGCTGCTGCGAAGATTGGCAAGAACGCAAAGAGCACGAGCTCCCCATACAGGAATTTTTGCGCGCGGCTCACCTCCGAGCCGCTCGGCGCTCCACCGGCACGCTGCCACTTGATGAACTGGATCGTTGGCGGCACCGATAAAACGGCCACCAGCAAAAAAGTCCCGATTTTCGCCCAGAAGAATGCGTTGTGGGAATAATACGCCCAGCCCTTAGCGGCGAAAATCGCTCGGCAAAAGCCGACGATCACAATGGCGGCCGCGAGCACGCCGTACCAGATGTCGACGCGCGCGATCCGGGTAATCACGTCCAGACTTATCCCACGCCGCACCAAAACAAGCTCGGCGGCAAGGATCCCAAAGAGCGCGAAGATGATGAGGTGGTGGCCAATCGCTAGTCCAAGATCAAGCACATTCCGCTCCTACGCGCGAAACATCTAGCATTTGCGGCTAGCCTCTTTGCCGTCGTAAATCGTAAGGTCCCAGACGATGAAGGAACCGCCCTGTTTTTCCATCAGCGTCCCGAGGTTGTTGAACACACCGCCATACTTCCCTCGGGTAGCAACGGAATAGCAGGGACCGATCTTTTTGCTGCCGCCCTTAAATCCAATGACACCGTAGCCGGTGTACGTCTTTCCGGGAATCATACTCGCTCCGCTTATCCCACCGGGCGGTGCAGCCTTTCCAAAGGTGAACTGCTCGGCCGGTAACCATTCCAGGTTGAATATGGGCCGGTGGTTCGCAAGCAACATGCCTTTCTGCGGCGCGTTAACGATGAGCTTAACGGGTTGCGGCGCGGGATCGACGGCTGGAAACCCTAGATCGCCACCGAAGCCCCTAAACGATGGCACACAAAGGGCTGCGCCTTCCCTCGGAACGCGTTCCGTCACTTCCGCGTGATGGCCAACGATAACTTGACCTTTGCACTTTGGAGGCCGATTTCCGGTGCCCGCCTCGCTAGAGGTTTGCGGCAACGTATCGGTGGAGACAGGCCGAACGGGCGGGTTACTTCCGCAACCGTACAGGACGCAAACGAAGCTCAAAAGAGACGCCCAGAGAATGCGACTCGCCATCGGTGCACCGCCCCTTCTTAACGCCGTATGGTTCGTTACTAGCGGGCGCCATTCCGTTCCGAGCTTTCTTCGGACAACCGGATCTTTAGGTTCCAACACCCGCAGTCGCGTGTTCTTTTTAGCGAAAGACAAAGGCCAAGACTCGCAGAGAGTTTGGCCTTGGGAAATCTCGGGCTGACTGGATTCGAACCAGCGATCTCTAGTCCCCCAGACTAGCGCGATAACCAAGCTTCGCTACAGCCCGCTAACTTTTTTTCTCTCTCTTCGCTCGCGACCGGCCGCCGCCGACGGCGTCTTTGAGCGATGTTCCGGCAACAAAGACCGGCACCTTGCGAGCAGAAATCGTTATCTTCTCACCGGTTTTCGGATTGCGCCCTTCGCGAGCTTGGCGCGCTCGAACCACAAAGCTTCCGAATGGATTGAGCGCAACGCGGTCGCCCTTTTTCAACGCTCCTTTGATTTCGTTAAGGATCAGGTCAAGTATTTCACCGGCCCGGCGCCTGGAAAGGTCGGCTTCTGCAGCGACGGCGTCAATCACATCGGCTTTCGTCAACGTCGCATCTCCTACTCGGGGGAGTATACGTAGCGATGGGGTCGCTTCCTCCCCTTGCAGGGGCGATTAAGCGCCGAGAATTTCGATGAGCGTGCGCAGGGCCAGGCCATAGCCGGCGGCTCCGAGACCGCTGACCACCCCTCGGCAAGCGGCTGCCGTGACGCTGGTGCGCCGAAACGTTTCACGGCCGGCGATGTTCGACAAGTGTACTTCGACCACGGGAATGCCAATCGCCGCGATTGCGTCGGCGATCGCATAGGAGTAATGAGCGTAGGCGCCAGGATTGAGCACCACGCCGGCATACGCTTTGCGAGCAGCGTGGAGCGCGTCGACGATCTGCCCTTCGCCGTTGTACTGCTCGCAACACACCTCGGCTCCGGCTGCGGACGCTTCGCGTGCGATCGATTCATTGAGCTCGTCGAGCGTCTGCCGCCCGTAGATCTCAGGCTCTCGTTCGCCGAGCAGGTTGAGATTCGGGCCGTGCAGCACCAAAACGCGCATCGTCGTGGCTTCGTGAAGGAAAACGTCGAGCCTTTGAGCCAGAGGCGCTCATGCCCGACACGATCGTGGCGGCTTCAGTCGCCGGCGCCGCAATCACGGTGGCCGCTGCAATCACAACCGAGCTCGTCGCCGAGATTCGCGATCGGCACGATCTGTGGCCGACCGCAACCGCCGCGGTGGGACGCCTTACAACTGGGGCGGCACTCTTTGCGGCGACGAACTTGAAAGGGAACGAGCGAATTTCGCTGCAGATCGCGGGCAACGGTCCTCTGGGAACGGTGGCGGCCGATAGCTGGCTGCTCGACGAGCGAACCATCGGAGCGCGAGGATACGCGCGTAATGCGCAGGTCGATCTTCCCGTCGACGCACGTGGAAAGTTTAACGTCGCCGGAGCGATCGGCGCAGGATCGTTGCACGTGACGCGCTCAAGTGACGCCGGCCAACCCTATGTCGGGGTCGTACCGCTGGCATCGGGCGAGATCGCCGAAGACCTTGCGCACTACCTCGGACAATCCGAACAAACTCCCAGCGTCGTCGCGCTCGGCGTGCTCGCCAATCCTAACGGCATCATCGCCGCCGGAGGCATTCTCGCTCGAGTGCTGCCGGGCGCCGACGAACGAGCGCTGTCGGCACTGGAGCAGCGCGCGCTAACGATGCCGCCCGTAACGCAACTCATTGCCGACGGCGCCGATGCCGCAGGACTCTTGCGCGCGTTGACCGGCGAGGCCGATCTTCGTTCGTACCGCTCCATCGACGTCCGCTTCGCCTGCCGCTGCAATCGCGCCAAGGTCGAATCGGTTTTACTCGGCATGGGAGCCGACGAGCTCCTCGAGCTAACGCGCAAGCAAGATCTCACCGAAGCGACCTGCGAGTACTGCAAGACTCGCTACGTCTTTACATCCGAAGAAGTTCGCGAACTGCTAAACAGGGATTAGCCGCCCGCTGTCATCCTAGCGCCCCCGATGTCATCCTGAACTGCCAATGTCATCCTGAGCCTGTCGAAGGATGACCGAGCGAGGACGCCTCCCGTTGTCATCCTGAACTCCCAATGTCATCCTGAGCTTGTCGAAGGATGACCGAGCGGTGACCTTCATCATCTTGCCTTGGGAGCGCTTCGGCACAGAAGAGCTGAGTGAAAACGTACTACGTCTATATGCTCCTATGTTCCGACGAGTCATTTTACGTCGGCGTAACGAACAATCTAGAGCTTCGCATCGCGCAGCACGACTTCGGCTTCGACCGCCGCTGCTACACTTTCACACGCAGACCGCTGGTCTTAGTTCACGCTTCAGATTTCCATCACATCGATGAAGCGATCTCCTGGGAGAAGCAACTCAAAGGCTGGTCACGCGCAAAAAAGCTGGCCTTGACCAAAAACGATTGGCCGCGCATCTCGCGTTTAGCAAGAAACAGCCTAGGGCGCCAGTGTTATCCGTCAACCGAGTCCCGTCCACGGTGACCGCTTGGTCATCCTTCGACAGGCTCAGGATGACAACGGAAGCGCTCAGGATGACATTGGGAGGCGTGGCTGCTTGGTCATCCTTCGACAGGCTCAGGATGACATTGGGGCTCAGGATGACATTGGGGGCTCAGGATGACAAAGGGAGGATGCGGATGAAGCGGCGGGAGCCTACTGAGAGGACGGCGACTTCTTGCGAGGTCCATCTTTGGTTTTGATCGCGCACGGGCTCGCCGTCTATCTTGACCGCGTTTCCGGCGATCAGTCGCTCGGCCTCGCGACGGCTCTGTGCGAAGCCGGCCTTGACGAGCACTTCCGCCACGCGCTTGCACTCGCCGAGTTCGATTTGGTCGAGACCTTCGGTGGGAATCTCTTTGCGCTGAACCGTGCGCTCGAAAAAATCGCGGGCCGCAGCGGCGGCCTCTTTGCCATGATAGCGCGCGACGATCTCGCACGCGAGTCGCTTCTTCTCGTCCATCGGATTGAGCCGTCCTGCTGCCAGCTCGTCCGCCAACTGCTGGCACTCCCGTTCGGGGCGAAATGCCGCAAGACGCGCGTAAATCGGAAGTAACTCATCGGAGATCTTCATCAGCTTCCCGAACTGCTCGGCCGGCGGCTCGTCGACGCCGACGTAGTTGCCAAGCGACTTACTCATCTTCTTCTCTCCGTCGAGACCGACGAGCAGCGGTACGGTCGCGCAAATCTGCGGCCGCTGCTCCAACTCGCGCTGAAACTGGCGTCCGAGCAGCAAATTGAAGAGCTGATCGGTCCCCCCGAGCTCGACGTCGGCTTCGATCGCGACCGAATCGTACGCTTGAGCGACCGGATAGAGCAGCTCGTGCAGCGAGATCGGCGCACCCGCGTCGTAACGCTGCCTAAAATCGTTACGCTCGAGCATCTGCGCCACGGTCGTCTTCGCCAAGAGCTTCACCACATCGGTGAAGTTTAGTTTGTCCAGCCATTCGGAGTTGTACCGAATCTCGATTTGGTCGAGATCGACCACCTTTCCGGCCTGCTTGATATACGTTTGCATGTTCGCTTCGATCTCGTCTTGCGAAAGCTGCGGCCGCGTGACGTTGCGGCCGCTGGGGTCGCCGATGCGCGCCGTAAAATCACCGATAATCAACGTGACGCGGTGCCCCGCTTGCGCGAAACGCTGCAGCGGATGCAGCACGACCATGTGCCCAAGGTGCAGATCGGCGCTCGTTGGGTCGATTCCAAGCTTAACGCGCAATGGACGCCCGAGTGCAAGCCTTTGCGCGAACTCATTTGCCGTTTCGACGTGATCGAAGCCGTCGAGCAGATCTCCGACGCCTGCGTTCACGAGCGTAGCTCGACAATCGTGACGCCGGTCGAGCCTTCCTCTTCCGTGCCGTAACGAATGCTCGTCACCGCCGGATGCGTGCGCAAGTGCTCCTGTAAGCCGCGTCCCAGCAAGCCCGTGCCTTTACCATGGATCAATCGCAGCGGTGAGTTTCCCGCCAGCAGCGCATCGTCGATCCAGCGCTCGACCAGCGGCTCCGCTTCGGCATAGCGCTTCCCGCGCACGTCCAGCGCCGCCGCCGTGCGACCCGCGGCCGCCATGCGCGCATCGGTTCCACCGGCTACGGTGCGGGCGACTTTCGCCGCGCCGGCCTCGCGCCGAACGTCGCTCTTATCCACCATCATTTTCATCGAACCGATCGAAACGAGCAATCTTTCATCCCAATCTTCAGCAACGACACCCTCCTGATTTACGGAAAGGATGCGAACGCGATCGCCGGGCGCGTACGTTCGCTCGTCGGACGCGCGCTCTTCTTCCGGCCGAATTCCAAGGTCGCGATGGATTGCCTCGATCGTCTGCCCCAGCAGCGCCGTCTGCGAGGGCGTTACTCGCGCCTTTCGAGTCCGCGTTCGGTCGAAACCCGATTCCGCCGACCGGCGCTGCAACTCCCGCACGAAATCGCGAAGCGCCTGTTGCAAGCGTTCTTCGGCGCCGCTGCCGAACCGGCGGCGCTCCGCATCGAGGCTCGCGCGATCCCGCGCCACAAGGTCGCGTTCTCCGGCGAGCTCGCGGCGTTCGCGTTCGAATCGCAGTCGTTCGTCGCGCAACTCGCTGTTGCGCAGGGCAAGCTCGGCCAGCGCCGCTTCGTAATCGCGTTCGCGGTCTTCCATCAGCGCCGTGGCTCGCTCTACGATCTCCTCGGAGATGCCTAGCCGCGCCGCCAGCGGAAAAGCTAGCGACTGCCCTGGCGCACCGAGGTCGAGCTCGAAGGTTGGCTTAAACGTCGCCGGATCGAAGCGCACGCTGGCATTTGCAACGCCCGGCGTCGCGTGCGCGAAAAGTTTGAGTTCCGTCGAATGCGTCGAAACGATTGCCCGCGCGCCGCTCGCGAGCAACCACTCCAGCATTGAGATGGCGAGCGCGACACCGGCCGTCGGCTCGGTGCCGCCGCCTATTTCATCAACGATGGCGAGCGTCCGCGAGTTCGCACCGTCCATCACCTCGCGCATCCGTTGCAGATGCGCCGAGAACGTCGAGGTGTTGGCGACTAGCGATTGTTCGTCGCCGATGTCGACAACGACGCGCTCGAAGCGGCCGATGCACGTCCCGGCACCGGCCGGAACCTGCATGCCGCAATACACCATCACGACGAAGAGCCCGGCCATCTTTAAGGCGACGGTCTTGCCGCCCATGTTGGGCCCGCTAATGACCAGCAGGCGAGTTTGGTCGCCGAGCGTCAACGACTGCGGGACGGCTCGCTCGTCAAGTAACGGATGGCGTCCGCCGACGATCGCGACGGTCGGTTCGTCGCTCAACTCCGGCATGATAGCGTGGCTGGCTCCGGCGAGTTGCGCCTTCGCGGCGAGCAGATCGAGCGCGGCCAACACCTCGACGTTGGCGTCGATCTCGGCGGCAGATCGGCCGACGTCCGCCGATAACGCCTGCAAGACGCGCTGCACCTCGCGCTCTTCTTCGATTTGCAGCGTTCGGACGCGGTTGTTGCTTTCGAGTGCCGCGAGCGGTTCGACGAAGAGCGTCTGTCCGCTCGAGCTGGTGTCGTGAACGATGCTCGGCATCGCGCCGGCGAACTCCGCTTTGATCGGTATCACAAAGCGCCCGTCGCGAATCGTAACGACGCGATCTTGGATTACCTTCGCGTACTTCGCTCCGTTGAGGATCGCGCTAATGCGCTCGCGCGCCTCCGATTGCGCCTGGGCGAGACTGCGCCGAATACGACGCAGCCCGGGCGAGGCACGATCGAGCACCGTGCCGCGTTCGTCGATAGCGTCGGTGAGCGAATGCTGCAGCTCGCGAAGTGGCGTGTACGGCGCGACGACCGCCGTCAGATCGGGATGCTCGCGCACCGCTTTGTATGCCGCGGCCGCAGCCGCGAGCGTATCGCCGATCGCACGAAGATCGCTGGGACCCAGCGTTTGCCCCACCTTTGCAGCCTCGGTCGAGTCGGCGGTTTCGGCGGCCGGCATGATCGTGACGTCGGCACCGGCGGCCAGCGAGCGCATCGCCTCCGTGCGCAGCTGTTCGCGGCGCACGACGTCGAAATTGGATTCCGGTTGCAGATCGTCTGCCAAGCCCCGGCCGCGCTGCGTCCGCGTCGCGCCCACGACTCGATCGCGCACGCTTGCAAAATCGAGCGCATCGAGCGTGCGAGAATCCGCGATGGTCATCGGGAGCGGCGGGCTAGGATGAGAGCTTCTTCTTTACCAGCTCGTTAGCCAGCGCGGGGTCGGCCTTCCCGCGCGAAGCCTTCATCACTTGACCGACGAGAAAACCGAGCACGTTCGTCTTGCCCGCCTTATAATCCGCGACGACCGCCGCGTTGGCGGCGAGAACTTCGTCGACGAAACGCTCGACCGCGGAGGGATCGCTGGTCTGCGCGAGACCTTCACGTTCCACGATCGCGTTGGGCGAGCCGCCGCCCTCCCACATGCGCGCCAGCAGTTCCTTGGCGATCTTGGAGTTGATCCGCTTGCTTTGCACCAACGCGACGAGCTCGGCCAGATGTTCGACGGTTACGTTTGAATCGCCGACGGCGACGCCGGTCTCGTTCGCCAGACGGGAGAGCTCGCCGAGCACGAAGTTGCTGGACTGCTGCGGATTTTCACTGCGCGCCACGACCTCGTCGAAATACCGCGCGAGCGGGATATTGTCGATGAGCTGCGCGGCCGCGTTGACGCTCAGTCCGTACTCCCCGGTATAGCGTTCGAAGCGCTCGCACGGCAACGTGGGAAGTTTCTCCTTCCAACGCTCGACGTCGTTGCGCGCGATCGCGAGCGGCACAAGATCGGGATCGGGGAAGTAGCGATAATCGTGCGCCTCTTCCTTGCTGCGCATCGGATGCGTGACGCCGTGCAGCTCGTCCCAGCCGCGCGTCTCTTGCACGACGCGTCCGCCCGAATCGAGGACCTCGATCTGACGCGCGATTTCACTGGCGATCGCACGCTCGACGGAACGGAACGAGTTCATATTCTTGATCTCGCTCTTGGTACCAAGTTCCGTCGTGCCGGCCACGCGCACCGAGACGTTTGCATCGCAGCGCAACGAGCCTTCCTCCATCTTAACATCGCTTACCTCGAGAGCGAGCAGCGTTCTGCGCAGCGACTCTAAGTATGCGACGGCGTCGCGAGCGCTGTGCAGCTCGGGTTCTGAGACGCACTCCATAAGGGGAACTCCCGCGCGATTGAAGTCGAGGAGCGAATAGGAGCTTCCCGCGATGCGGCCGTCGCCGGAACCCGCGTGCGTGGATTTTCCCGTGTCCTCTTCCAAATGAATCCGCGTCAGGCGGCACTGCTTCATCGTGCCGTCCTCAAGCCAGTACTTGACGATGCCGCCAACGGTCAGCGGCATGTCGTACTGCGAGATCTGGTAATCCTTGGGCATGTCCGGATAGAAGTAGTTCTTGCGATCGAACTTCGAAAAGGCCGGGATCTCGGCGCCAAAAGCCAGACCGGTTCGCACGATTTGTTCGATCGCTTTGGCGTTGGGCACCGGCAACGCCCCGGGCATGCCCAAACAAACGGGGCAGGTCTTGGTGTTCGGCTCCCCACCGAACTCGTTGCGGCATCCGCAGAACATCTTCGTCGCCGTCTTGAGCTCGACGTGGCATTCGATCCCGATGACCGGCTCCCACGCGCGGTTCACGCGGGCACCGTCCCAATCTGCGCGGGGTGTGCGAGCGCATGATTCGTCGCTCGTTCGTAGGCGGCGGCGGCGCCGAGCAGCAGTTTCTCCCCGAAGAGCGGGGCACAGAGCTGCAGACCGATGGGTAGCGGCAGGTTCCCGCCTTCGGGGACCGTCCAGCCACACGGAACCGAGAGCGCGGGCAGGCCGGCCAGCGACATTGGAATCGTGTAGTAGTCCATCAAATACATGCTATACGGATCGCTCTTCGCGGCGAACACAAAAGCCGGGCAGCTCGCCGCGGGGCAAGCGATGAGATCACACTGGGCAAAGGCGCGTTCGAAATCTCGCGCGATCAGCGTGCGAGCCTTTTGGGCGCGGACGTAGTAAGCGTCGTAATAGCCGCTCGAGAGCGCGTGCGTTCCGATCAGGATACGCCGCTTGACTTCGGGTCCAAAGCCCGCGGCGCGGGTGTTGTCGTACATCGCTCGAACGTCGGCGCCCTCGACTCGCAATCCATAGCGGACGCCGTCGAAACGTGCGAGATTCGACGAACACTCTGCCGGCGCGATCAGATAGTACGTCGCCAGCCCGTAATCTGCCGTCGGGAGCGAGACGTCGACGAGCTCGGCTCCGAGACGCTCCAAGTCGCGATACGCCTCGCGGTAGAGCGCGTCGGAACGCTCGCCAAGGGCCTTAGTGTCGAACTCCCGCACGATGCCGACGCGCAGGCCCGCCAGATCGGCGCGCAACGAGTCCGCCGTGCGTTCTACCGGCCGGTCGAGCGAGGTCGCATCCATCGGATCGTAACCGGCCATGATATCGTAGGCGAGCGCGGCGTCCTCGACGCTCCGCGCGAGCGGCCCGATTTGATCGAGGCTGGAAGCAAAAGCGATCAAACCATAACGTGAAACTCGTCCGTAGGTCGGTTTGAATCCCACCAAGTTGCAGAACGCGGCCGGCTCTCGAATCGAACCGCCGGTGTCGCTCCCCAATCCGATGGCCGCTTCGCCGGCGGCAACCGCCGCGGCCGAGCCGCCGCTGGATCCGCCGGGAACGCGAGCCAAATCGTAGGGATTGCGCGTGACACCCAGCGCCGAGTTCTCGCACGAGCTGCCCATCGCAAACTCGTCGCAGTTGGCCTTGCCGATCGGAATCGCGCCGGCTTCGAGCAGCCGCGCAACGGCCGTCGCGGTGTAGGGCGCGATCCAATGTTCCAAGATCTTGCTGGCGCAGGTCGTTCGCGCGCCTTCCAGGCACATGTTGTCTTTGAGCGCGATCGGCACGCCCGCCAGCGCGAGGTGTTCCCCGGCCGCAATGCGCTCGTCAACGCGCGCCGCGGAGGAGCGCGCGATTTCTCCGAGCAGGGTGAGATATGCGCCCACGTCGCCGTCAACGGCTTGCACCCGTGCAAGCGTCGCCGCGGTGACCTCGGCGGCACTGACGCGTCGCGCGCTTACGTCGCGTGCGATCTCTGCAGCGTTCATTCGGCGATGATGCGCGGCACACGAAAGAAGCCGCCCTGCCGTTGCGGAGCGCCGTCGAGCACGACCTCGCGATCGAGGCAGGGCCGTTCGACATCCTCGCGCAGGACGTTACGCGATTCGACGACTTGCGCCGTGGCCGGAACGCTGGCAGTATCGAGCTCTTGGAGCGCACGGACGTGCCCGAGCAGTTCGCCCAGCTCCTTTGAAAAGCGCTCGATCTCGTCGTCGCTCAGCGCGATGCGCGCCAGCGTCGCGACGTAACGGATATCAATCGTGTCGGGTGTCAATCTTAAAATGCTCCAACTGGACCAGCGTCTCGACGTGCCCGGTTTGCGGAAACATATCGAAGGGCTGCACGACGCCGAGGCGATAGCCCTTGGATGCCAAGAACTTCAAATCCCGTGCCAGCGTGGCCGCGTCGCAAGAAAGGTACCAGACGTTGCGCACGCGTGCCTGCGCGATTGCGCTCAGGACCACGTTGTCGCAACCTTTGCGCGGCGGATCGAGAAAAACGACGTCCGCCTCTTGTAAAATGCCAGCCACCCGTGGGACGGCGGCCATCTGCTCGACTCGGCCGGCCTCAAAGCGAGCGCGCCCTCCTAGCCCGTTGAGTCGCGCGTTTGCCTCTGCCTCGGCGATTGCATTCCGGTTCTCCTCGATCCCGGTAACGCTCCAACCGCGCCGTGCGAAGTAGAGCGCAAAGGTTCCCGATCCGCAGTAGAGATCGACGATGCTGCCGGGAGTTTTCAGCCACGGTTCGATAAAGTCGAAGATTCGCTCGAGTATCTGGACGTTGATTTGGAAGAACGAAGCGGCGGAGATCCGATAGCGCACCCCGCCCACCGACTCTTCGATTTCGCCGTCGCCGTCGAGCAACTGGTAGTGCCGCCCCAGGACGGCGTTTTCGCTCGCAGGGCCGTACGAGTTGCCGATACCCGCCACTGCAGGCAGTTCGCGCCGGACCGCGCGCGCGTTCCGCTTTGCCTCTGCAATTGCTTCGTCGGTCGTCACCGTGAGCACGACCTGACCGGTCGCGCGAGCGGCTCGCGCCACGAGGTGCCGCGCGCCGCGAAGCATTGGGGCGACCGTTGCGTTTACCCGATTCTCGGCCAAAGCCGCAAGCACGGCGTCGAGCTGCGGGGTAACGATCGGGCAGGCATCGATCGGAACGACCTCGTGAGAGCGTTGCCGGTAAAACCCCAGAGCCGGCGGCTCCGAACGATGGTCGACAACAACGGACATCTTGTTCCGATAGGCGCGCGGCTCGTTCATGCCGATTGTTTCGCTCACTTCAACGTCCGCGAAGCCGCCGATGCGCGACAACGCATTGCGCACGACGTCGCGCTTCCACGTCAGTTGCGCATCGTAGGCAAGATGTTGGAGCTGACATCCGCCGCAGGCTCCGAAGACCGGGCAGAACGGACGCGCTCGCTTGGGCGACTCGACCAGCAACTCGAGCATCTCGGCGACCGCGTACCGCTGCTTGACCGTCTCGATGCGAACGCGCGCCCGCTCGCCGGGCAGCGGTCCAAAGCAAAAAACGACGATGCCGGACGCCCGACCGACACCTTGTCCGTTGGCCAGAACATCCGTAAATTCGATCTCGAGTTCGGCGCCGGCCCTCAGCGTGTCGTCCTGAGCTTGTCGAAGGACGCTCTTAGGCGCTGTGTCGCTGCTCGTCAAGCGCCTTGAGCAACGAGTTCGCTTCGTCGATCAGGTGTTGGATGCGCTGCGTCGTCGGATCCTCGCGCGTTTCATGGGATGTCAAGCGATAGACCACAATAGCCACCGCAGCGGCTAAGCCCACTACGCCGACTCCTAAACCAATCCACAGCATCTTGCGCGACTGCATGGTGCCCTTCTTCGCGGCGTGGGGCGCCCAGTCCCTATTTCCGAGGCGCGGAAGCGCTGCCGGCCAGCCGCACGTCGTCCAGGAACTGTTGGGTCGAGAGACTCGAATAGCCGTCACCGTGCACCCCAAAGTAGAGCCAGTAGGTTCGTCCGGAAAAGGCGCCGAGGTTCCACATGCCGCTAACCCAGGATGGGTTGTTGTTGACGGATTTATAGAGATTTACAACGACGTTCCCACGGTTGTCGAGTAGATCCGCCTCCTGATACGCAAACGTCGTGTCGGCTTCGTTGGAAAGCTGATAGAGCTTCGCGGTCAGAACGCCGCCTGGCGGGATGATTATCTCTTGGCAGACCCCGGAGTTTCCCGAGGGTTCGCGTCGGCCATTTGCCGTTCCGGAATACTCGTCGTAAGAGCCGCTAAACGGGTGGTCGCGCACAACGTACGCGCGCACGTCGCCGCACTGATGCCACCCGCCGTCGACATTACCGCTCTCGAAACCAGGATTCGTGATGAGGTTCGCGCCGTACCCAGAAAAAGGTCGCGCGCTCGACCTGGGTACGATGAAGTGCCCAACAACGGTATGCCGAGCCGAACGAGCGGGCGCTGCGGTAACCGCTAGTATCGCGATGGCCAAGAACAGCGTCCAGCAGCGATCAACTCGCGTCATCGAGATGCCGCCGATCGTCGAGCGATAGTACCGAGGCGCCGCCCTCCTCCATTGCGATTCGGGTTATGCCCCCCGGAGTAAAGCGCTCCGGTGGCTCGAGCCCAAGCACCGAAAACACGGCGTGCAGCACGCCGGCATGCGTTACGACCGCAGCGGCTCGGCGATTCTGCCGTGTGATGTCATCGAGGAACGACGCCAAGCGCGTGCGGACCTGCGGGAACGATTCGCCGTTTTCGGGCGCGTACAGCTTCACCGCGGTCGAACCGTGGCCGGCGAGGTGCGGATTGGCTGCGACGATTTCGTCCCACGTCAGGCCTTCCCAACGCCCAAAATCGAACTCTCGCAGGCGGTCGTCAAATGTAATCTCAGCGCCGTGAGATTCGCCCAGCATTCGCGCCGTCTCCGCCGCGCGAACAAGATCGCTCGAATAGATGCAGTCGAACGACTCGGCGTGCAACGTCTCCGCGATCGCCCGCGCTTGGGCGCGCCCATGCGCCGACAACGGCATATCCGTCCTTCCTTGGAAGCGCCGCAGCGCGTTCCATTCCGTCGGCCCGTGCCGAACCAGCGTGAGCCTCATACGCGACCGAGGAGTTCGCTGCTCGGCGCCCCAATCCAGCGAGGCAGCCTGGAGAGGTGGCAGAGCGGCTGAATGCACTCGCTTGGAAAGCGAGCAGAGGTGATGAGCCTCTCGAGGGTTCGACTCCCTCCCTCTCCGCCAGATTTGCGGCTAGCTTCGCTTCGCGAACGCCGCTTGACGCGCGTGCTAACCTGGGCCCTTATGGACTTCAGCGACGAGTACGTTGTGCGGGGCAGCCCTCAAGACCGATTCCCTGATGGCGAGGCGCAGATACTTCCGTGCCGATTCTGTGGGCGGCCACTGCTGCTGCGACCGGGCGCCGAACCAGACTGCGGCGTTCACCTGAACTAAATTGCAGGTGACTCTAGCCGCCTGCAACGCGATCGAGATGCGCGAGCCAAAAATCGAAGCTCGCGCGAGCTTGAGCCTCCAACATTGCGTCGCCCGCAATCACTTCGCGATTGAGCCGGTGGGCCAGCTGCGAGCGATCCCCGTAGTTCGCATCCATCACCATATCGGCGCTTCGGAGCTGCGCGATCAGCTCGGCGGACAGAGACGCTTCGGGCGGAAGGGTGCTGACGACAATCTCAGGCGGGTTGGAGTCCGGCCAAGGCTTCGCTTCGAAACGGCGACAGGTCTGGCTCACGCGCTCCGCGTCGCGTCCCCACACAAATGCGTACGCATCGTTCTCTTGCAATGCGGCGAGAATTGCGCGAGCCGTCGCACCGTAGCCAAGGACGCCGACTCGTTTTAGCGCGACGGGTTCATCGAGGAGAGTCTCGATTGCCGTGCGGGCGCCGGCGCCGTCGGTCGTCGTACCCAGAATTTCGCGCCCAAAGAAAATCGTGTTGACGGCTTGTGCTCGACGCGCTTCATCGCTGCGCGTCTCGCTCACCTCAAACGCCTCTTCTTTCAGCGGATAGGTGACGTTGCAACCGGTGAAGCCATCGGCACGAAGGTGCCGAATCGCTCGAGCGCCATCGCCGCGCGCCACGCGAATCGCGACGTACTCACCGTCGATGCCGGCTTCGTCGAGGAAGCCGCGATGCAGCGTGGGGCTCGCGCTGTGCTCGACCGGATCGCCGATCAGCGCCAGCCTCATCATCTTCGGCCACGCAGCATCAAGCGCTCGAAGAAACGAAAGAATCGAGTGACGGGAAAATCTTTGCCCTCGATGGGCTCGGTCAAGATCGTATACAGTCCGCAGAGCTTACCGCCAAGAACGTCGGTGAAAAGCTGATCGCCAACCACCGCGATCTCGTGCCGGCGCATGCCCAGCCGGCGTTTTGCCCGCAAGAAACCAAAAGGCAGCGGCTTGAGGGCATTAGGGATGCACTCGACTTGCAGCTGAGCCGCCAGCAGGTTGACCCGCCCCGACTGGTTGTTCGAAAGCATCACGATGCGAAAACCGCGGTCGTGAGCCCGAGCCACCCAACTGATGTGCTCCTCCCCGAGCTCCGTCTCGCGAAAACCCAAAAGGGTGTTGTCGAGGTCCACGATGAGGCCGCGGATGCCTGCGGCCTCGAGCTCCTCGTGAGGCACGTCATGCAGCCTTGGAGCGAAACGATCGGGCCCGAACATATCGCTTGCGTTCGCAAATGTTATCCCCCGTATCCTCGGGGCTTTCCACATGGCCTCCACTCGCCTGCCCGCTGGTTGAGGGAACTGTCCACATCTTTGCGGCCATAACCACAGCCGGCCCACAAGGACTTCAGCGAGGACCACAATATCTTGTGGTAAGCCGCTCGATGTGGCACAATAGGTAACCTAGCGTGCGATCGCGCAGCCATAAAGCTCGAACGCGTGTTCGTAATTACCGAGGAGTTCGCATGAAGTTTTCGCGCACCTATTCCACCTCCGATAACCCGTATGCCGGCGTCGTTTTCGAGCCGCGGACCTCGCGCATCGTCAACCCCGACGGATCCGTGATCTTCGAGGCGCCCGACGTTATGGTTCCCGCCTCGTGGAGTCAGGTCGCCGTTGACGTGCTCGCGCAAAAGTACTGTCGGAAAGCCGGCGTTCCAAGGTGCATCACGCGAGTTGCCGAGGAGGGCGTCCCGGATTGGCTCCAGCGCTCGATGGCCGACGGCAGCGCACTGGAGGCCCTGCCTCGCGACGAGCAGTTCGGGCCCGAGCGCGATGCGCGCCAGGTCTTCAACCGAATGGCGGGATGCTGGACGTACTACGGCTGGAAGTACGGCTACTTCGATTCGGAAGACGACGCGCGCGTTTACTTCGACGAAATGTGCGCGATGCTCGCGCGCCAAATCGGCGCGCCCAACTCGCCGCAATGGTTCAACACCGGCCTGCATTGGGCGTACGGAATTTCCGGCCCAGCGCAAGGGCACTGGTACGTCGATCCGTCCGACGAAACGGCACGAGCGTCGGCCGACACCTTTTCGCATCCCCAGGTCAGCGCTTGTTATATCCTTGGAATCGAAGACGATCTCGTCAACGAGGGCGGCATCTTCGATGGCGTCCTGAGAGAGGCGCGGATTTTCAAGGGCGGCTCGGGCAGCGGAGCCAACTTTTCAAAGCTTCGGTCCGCAGGAGAGAAGCTGACCGGCGGCGGCACGTCGAGCGGTTTGATGTCGTTTCTGCGAGTCTTCGATCGCGCGGCCGGCGCAATCAAATCGGGCGGGACGACGCGCCGCGCCGCCAAGATGGTCGTGCTCAATGCGGATCACCCCGATATCGAAGAGTTCGTCAATTGGAAGGTTCGCGAAGAGCGCAAGGTGGCCGATTTAGTCATCGGCTCGCGCATTTTTGAGAAGCAGCTCAACGCCATCATTTCGGCCGCTCACGACACGCGCGTTCCCGACCACGCGCGCCTCGATCCGGCTCTCAATGCATCGCTACGCATCGCCATTCGCGACGCGATCAATGCCGGGGTTCCTCCCGGTGCGGCGCAGAGCGCGCTGGATTACGCGCGCCAAGGCTATACGCGTTTGGAGATCGAGCAGTACGACACGGCGTGGGACTCCGAAGCCTATATCACGGTCTCCGGGCAGAACTCCAACAACTCCGTGCGCCTGACGAACGGTTTTTTCGATGCGCTCGACCGCGACGAGGACTGGCTGTTGACCGCGCGCACCACCGGCGACGTCGTCAAACGCATAAAGGCGCGCGACCTCTGGGAGCAGATTGCCGTCGCCGCGTGGCAGTGCGCGGATCCCGGCTTACAGTTCGACGACACGATCCAAGAATGGCACACCTGTTCCAACGACGACCGAATCAACGCCACCAATCCATGCTCAGAGTATGTTTTTATAGATGATACCGCGTGCTTCGGGCCTGAAACGCGTATCAGCACGCCCGACGGCCTACGGACCGTCGAAGAGCTTTACGAACGGCAAGAGTCGGGGCAGCGCGTCCTCGTTACGACCGACATTCATTCGGAGGTCGATCATCGCAGACTCAGTGCCCATCGGCCAGCCTATATAACGAAGGTCGGCGAGCGCGAGGTCTTCCGCATGAAGCTGGCCGATGGCCGCGAGATTCGCGCCACCGGCGACCACAAGTTCCTGACTGCCGACAACGGCTGGAAACGGCTCGACGAACTCAAACTGGGTCTGGATCGCATTACGATTCGCGAGTCAGGTAATTCCGTAACGTTTGCCTCCGATGCGGCCGACGTCAAGCGCTGGCAGATGCTCGGGTGGCTCACGGGTGACGGCGTCTTCAATAAGGATACGGTTGCGCTCGTCTTCGGTCCGCGCGAGCGCCGCACCGCGGAGTTCATGACCGCGCAGCTGAACGACCTGAAGGTGGCGGCGGTCAATGTCGCTGGCTCCAGAATGGATGCTCGATCCAGCCAGGTCTCCGTACAGAGCAACGGCGTCATGCAGACGAGTGCGTCGCAAGCATCGCTCGTCTCCCATCTAGAAACGCGCTACGGCTTTAAACAAGCGACGGCTCTTTATAAGGACGTCCCCAGCGCGATTCACCGGGTGCCCGAAGATCTCAAGGTTGCCTATCTGCAGGGACTCTTTTCGGCCGACGGCTGCATTCGCGCGAACGGCGCCGCGGCAGAAAAAGAAGTGATGCTGGCATCTTCCTCGCCCGCGTTGCTTCGGTCTGCCCAGCTTCTTTTAAGCGATCTCGGGATCACGTCGCGCATTTCGTGGGCGCACCCACAAGGCCGCAAAAATCCGCAAGGTCAACTACACCTCTATAACCAACAGTCGCGGAAGTTTAACTCCCTGATCGGCTTCCCGTGTTCGGCGGAAAAGGAGCTCAAGGCTCGCGAGATTTTGGCCGGCGAGTTCGACGCTCAGCTCAAGAACCCACGCTCGCCGAAGGTCGTGTCGGTGGTCCCCGACGGCACGACGACCGTCTATGATGTGACCGAACCCGTCACGCATTCGGTAATCGCCGAAGGCATGATTGCGCACAACTGCAATTTGGCAAGCTTAAACCTCGTCAAATTCCTCAACGATGATGGCAATTTCGATGCGAAGCGCTTTGCTCAAGCGGCTCGGATCTGGACGACGACGCTCGAGATCTCGGTAACGATGGGGCAGATGCCGTCGAGGCGGATCGCTGAAAAGAATCATGGCTACCGAACGCTGGGGCTCGGATATGCAAATCTCGGCACGCTGTTGATGCGGCTGGGCTTGCCCTACGATTCCGAGGAAGGCTTCGGCTGGTGTGCCGCAATCACGTCGCTGATGACCGGCGCCGCGTACCGGACGTCCGCCGAAATGGCGCAGCAGCTCGGCCCATTCGCGCGCTTCGAGGCAAACCGCGATCCGATGCTGCGCGTCATCCGCAATCATCGCAGNNCAAGCCACGTGGGCGCTGGCGCGCAAAATGTGGGACGATGCGATTTCGATCGGCGAGGTTGCCGGTTTCCGCAACGCTCAGACGGTCGTGATCGCGCCGACCGGATGCCTTACCGGCAATGCATTGATTTCGACCGACCGCGGCCTCACCCGTTTACAGCGGTTGGGAAACGTGGACGGAGAGAAATGGCAGGATATCGACGTTCGCGTGCTCACCGACGACGGCGAACAGCGTGCGACCCAGTTCTTTATCAATGGAATCTCGCCCACTCGGCGCATCAGGACCAGCAGCGGCTACACGATCACCGGAACGCCCGAACATCGAGTGAAGATCGTCGACCGCCAGTCGGGAGATTTGGTCTGGAAGCGTTTTGCCGAAGTGGGGACGGGCGATACCGTCGCGCTCTCGATGGACGGCTTCGCCGGCAGTCCGCAGGTCGTCAATTTGCCGCCGCTGGGCGAAGAGCACTGGACCGCCGATTTCACGACGGCTGCGCCTCAAATCATGACGGCCGATCTCGCCGAACTCGCCGGCTACTTCATGGGCGCCGGCACGCTGCACGCCAAGGGCTTACGCGTGCGCGTGGCCGATGAGGATGCCGACGTTCGCGATCGCCTCATCGCGCTGGCACGGCAGCTCTTCAACATCGAAGCAACGGTATCGCAGAAGGGCGCGTATACGGAAATCGGGATCCACTCCGTTCCGCTTGCGATCTGGTGGCAAGCTTGCGGGTTGGCAAAGCATCACCCGGCCACTGACTCGCGCAGCAAGAGCTACCTCGCCCACGTTCCCGATGCGGTACTCGCCTCGAACGATCCCGTCATCTACGGAGCGTTTCTGCGCGGCCTCTTTGAGGCCGACGGCACCGTCGTCAACGGCGCCGCGCACCTCTCGACGGCGAACGCAAGCCTGGCCGACGACGTGCGAACCGTGCTTCTCACGCTCGGCATTCCAACGAATACCCGCATCGATAAATCCGGCTGGAGCGGCGCCGACCTCTACGTGTTGCGAGTTCGCAATGCCGATTACGTGCGCAGCTTCCTTAAGACGGTCGGATTCATCGGCGAGCGTAAGCGCAGCGCCGTGCGTCCGTGCGACACCTGGCAGGGCACCAAAGGCGACCGCGTCTTCCTGCGCAAAGACGTCCTGCGCACGCTCGTTCCGCACTCCAGCGAGCTCTATCCGCGGACCGCGCTCTACGGCTACCGTCACGCCGGCGCGATCAGCCGCACGGCGGCGTCCGAGCTCCTCGAAAGAACCGGCAGCAATGAGATAAAGACTGCCTTGACGTTCTTCTACGATGACGTCGCCTCCAACGACGACGGCGGCGAGCAGTTAACGTACGATCTCTCCGTGCCGGCCAACGTCACGTATTTCGCCAACGGGTTCATCTCGCACAACACGATCGGCCTCGTCATGGATTGCGATACGACCGGAATCGAGCCGGACTTCGCGCTCGTGAAGTTCAAGAAACTCGCCGGCGGCGGCTACTTCAAGATCGTCAACCAGTCCGTAGATGCCGCGCTGCATAAGCTCGGCTACTCGCAAGAACAGATCGAGCTGATCGAGACCTACGCCAAAGGCACCGGCACTTTGGAAGAAGCACCCCATATTAACCGCGCGACGCTCAAGGCAAAAGGGTTCGACGAGGAGGCGATTGGGCGCGTCGAGGCAGTCCTTGCGAGTGCCTTCGAGCTGCCGTTCGTCTTCAATAAGTTCGTGCTCGGCGAAGAGTTCTGCAAGGAGCGGCTCGGCTTGAGCGAAGCGCAGCTCAACGACTGGAGCTTCTCGCTGCTACGCGATGGCCTCGGCTTTTCGACGCAGCAAATCGAGGAAGCGTCGGCCCACATCTGCGGCCGAATGACCGTCGAAGGTGCACCCTATCTCAACGACGAGCACCTTCCCGTTTTCGATTGTGCCACGCCATGCGGAAGATACGGTTCCCGCTACATTCGCCCGCTCGCACACGTCGACATGATGGCGGCCGCGCAGCCCTTCGTCAGTGGTGCAATCTCAAAAACGATCAACTATCCGCAAACGGCGACGATCGAAGACGTCAAGGAAGCCTACCGCTACGCGCGCGAGCGCATGATCAAAGCCGTGGCGCTCTATCGCGACGGATCGAAGCTTTCCCAGCCGCTAGCCGCCAGCTACGATTTCGGCAACGACGGCGGCGAACAGGAAGCGGCGAGTGGGACGCTGCCGCAGCAGCCCTTCGCGACGCCGATGCAGATCGCCGAGAAGATCGTCTATCGGTACATTGCCAAACGCCGGCCGATGCCGCAGCGACGCAGCGGCTATACGCAAAAGGCGACGATCGCGGGCCATAAAGTCTACCTGCGCACCGGCGAATACGAAGGCGGCCAGCTCGGTGAGATCTTCCTCGACATGCATAAGGAGGGCGCAGCCTTCCGCTCGTTGATGAACAACTTCGCGATTGCGATCTCACTCGGGCTGCAACACGGTGTGCCGTTGGAAGAGTTCGTCGAAGCCTTTACCTTCACGCGTTTCGAGCCCAACGGGCCGGTCGTCGGTCACGATCATATCAAGATGGCGACCTCGATCCTCGACTACATCTTCCGAGAACTCGCGGTCAGTTATCTCGGCCGCTACGATCTTGCGCACGTGGAGCCGTCGATGCAGATGGACGCCATGGGACCCGAAGCGCGCGAGGAGTACGTCGCCGAGGAAGAGGGCGGCGTCAACGTCCGGCCGGTGGGCGTCGCCGAGATGTTCCACCCGGTGAGCACGCATCTCCATCCCGGCCAACAACCGAGGCCGTCGATCGCACCGCCGGTCGCTCCAACGCTCCCGGCCGGCAGCACAGGCGGCGGTACGGCCGTCGCCGTCATGGTGAGAACCGAAGCGGTCAATGCCTCGAAGGCCAAGGGTTACACCGGCAACGCATGCTCGGAGTGCGGTCAGCTCACGATGGTCCGCAACGGCGCGTGCGAAAAATGCGATTCGTGCGGAGCGACGTCAGGCTGTAGCTAAGAACGGCTTCGGCTTTTCGCACTGACCTGAGGGCGTGATGTCGGACGGTTGAAGACTGTGAGTTTCCGGACCTTCACATCGCTGAGCGGTTCGGGGCGACTGCCGAAGCGAATGAACGTGAAATCCCTTTGCAAAGAAGTGAGGGCGCAACGCCGCAGCATCACGCCCTCCGTCCATCCCGTTCGGGAGCACAAATAGTTGGAGTCAGTTAGACCCCGTAAATCGCTTAGGTTCGGAGTAAGCAGCGCTTTATTAGGTGCCTTTAGCACGCGATATGTTTTTTTCGCACGTTATCAGGACCCAGATCTGTGACAACCGCCCCTTCGTCTTTCGAACCGCCTGAAGCAGTGGTGACATACAGATTCCCCTTGCTATCGACTGACGGTCCCGCGTAGGGATTCGCACCGTTAGCGCCGGTGAAGCTGTAAACGCTCTCTTTATACGTGCTGCTGGAAGGCGTCAAGGTGAAAAACGTACCGAGGCCGCTCGAGCCTCCCGAGCCGCCGGCGCGGGTTGTCCCGTAGATCACGCCCTTTTTGTCGGTGCACGCGTTCCCATAAGGATATGCACCGTCTCCTGAGACGGTGCCGAAATTCCAAAGCACGGTCTCCTTGGCGTGGCTGCCAGAGAGCGTGAGTTGGTATATCGTTCCGTATCCCTGGTTGCCGCCGCTGCTCGACATGCCGATGACATGCCCGTTGGCGGTAAGAGGTAGGGTGCCGACGGGTGTCAGGCCGCCGTAGGGCTCTGCGCCGTCATTCGGCGGACCCTGGAATGAATACAGGATGCTTTCGGTATAGCCGCTTCCCGAAGGCGCTAGCTTGAAGACAGTTCCAGAGCCGGTGGCGCCGCCTTCTACAGTGGTTCCGTACAGCGCACCTTTTTCGTCGATGATCAGACCGGAATATGGGTGGTCGCCGTCAGTCCCACTCCTGAAGCTGTACAACACGGTTTCGATGTAGCTCGACCCTTCCAGCGACATCCGATAGACCGTACCTGCGCCGGACTTGCCGCCGGCGCTCGTCGTGCCGTATAAGTTCCCCGCTTTATCGGCGATGACGGGACCATAGGGGTTGGCACCGTCCGGCGTGCCGCGGAAGCTGTAAATGAACCTCTCCGTCCAAGGAACGCTACTGGACGGGGTCAGCTCGACTACGGTGCCGTTATTGCTAGTGCCCCCGGCGACGGTCGTTACAATCGCGTCCGGAGCCTGTTGACTTCTCTCAATAATGCCTGTAATGCCCGCCGGCTCCGATCCGTCGCTGTAGTTAGCGCCTTTGAAAGTGTAGAGCACGCTCTCTTTCCACACATTCTTCTTACCTTCTGTTAGCCCATACACCGTACCATCATTGTTCGCGTCTCCGCCCATGAGCGTCGTGCCGAAACCTAGGTCAGTGTTGGGGGCCTGGTAGACGACCCCGGACATGGGCTCCGCCCCGTCGGGGCTGCCGGAAAAGCTGTAAAGGACCACCGGTTTATGCTCGCGGCGCAGCGGCGCCCACGACCCGCGAACCGGCGGCGCTTGCTGCATCGCGCCTCCGGCACCGATCGGTGGCTGCGACCCGCCGCAGCCCGTGAGAATCGCCGCGGATGCGACAACGCCTAATGCATAACGTCCCCGATACAAAAACTTCATACTTTGCTCCCTTCACCCTATACAGGTCGGCCTAGGGCTAGGACGCTTCGACGATGGCTTAACGCTTCCCACAGCTCCCTTTGAACTCATGCCGCGGACCCACTTGGTGCATGGGCTATTCATGGCTGTTGCCGTCCGCTCTTATCTGCTTGAGAATCGCGCGCCGCTGAGGCACGTCGCAATAGCACGCAAAGCGTTCAAGAACCTAGGTTAACAAGCGCGTTCGCCGAACCATTCTTCTCTAGCCTGGGAGGGTCGGCAAATGCAGCAATTGGGTCTTGGACGCTCCATGCTCGGCGCGGCGGTAGTCGCGCTGCTATTCGGATGCGGTGGCCTAAACGGGCCGCCGTTTGCGCCTTCGGAGGGCGGCGCGGGGGCACTCAAAGCGACGAGCGGCGACCTGCTATACGTCGCAAACGAGCTCGCCGCTAACGGCGTGACGATTCTCACTTATCCGCGCGGCAAACTCGTCGCAACGATCACGAACATCGGCGGCCCGACGGGCATATGCTCCGACGCCTCGGGCAACGTCTGGGTGTCGGCGTATGACAAAGGGACCCACCAGTTTCATCTTTTTAAGTTCCTCCACGGCGGAACGAAGCCGAGCGAAACGCTCCACGTGCCCGGAGGCGCGTACGGCTGCACGATCGATCCGACGACAGGCAATCTAGCAACGTGGGCCCCCTTCGCCGGCTCGGCGGGTCAGGTCGACGTTTTTCCGGGCGCGCGCCAGGGCAAGCCGATCGTTTACAACACGGAGTTCGAACCAGTTGCCGGCACNNGGACTTTCGAAGGGCAGTAAGAGTTTTGAGGTCATTCGGTTGAACAAGCCGGCCGCCAATCCCGGCAGCGTGCAGTGGGACGGCAAGTACGTTGTCGTGGGCGTTGGTTACGTGTCGGAAGGACCGGAGCTGTATCGCATGCAGGTCTCCGGCGACCGCGCAAGGGTCGTCCAGAGTGTGCGCTTGCAGCGGCTCGCAAGTCCGGCACGATTTTGGATTCAGGACGGCAATGTCGTCGCGAGCGCACGCGCGTACACCGTTCGACGGATTGGGTTATACGATTATCCGGCCGGCGGCAAGCGGATCGCCCTGTTCTCGGGCTTCTACAATCCTCTGGGCATGACGGTCAGCGTGGAGCCGAAATAACGGGACTCCAGGCGCTCCTCGGTCATTCGCTGTCGGGAATAAGATAATCGTCGGCGTACTGGTGCATGAAGAACTTCGGCGGCAACGGCGCCTTGATCGGAACGAACGTGGCCGGCTTTTGCGAGAAATCGAAGCAGTCGCCTGCGGGCGACGTCGCGCGCGTGTCGGCTTTGGCGAGCTGACCGAGGCCGAATAAGTCCTCAGCGAAGCGCAGCACGCTCGCCGTTTCGTAGTGGACGTGCGAGACGTGATCGTGTTTGACGTACGGAGAGAGCATAATTAGCGGTACGCGGAAGCCTAAGCTGTCGCGATCCTTGTACTCCGGCGCCACCGGGTCGTAGAGACCGCCCCAATCGTCCCATTGGATGAAGATCGCCGTCGAGTTCCAGAACTTGCTCCTGCCGACGGTGTTCACGAGCGCGGAGACCCACGA
>PMHJ01000008.1 GCA_003158175.1 Candidatus Cybelea septentrionalis | reverse complement strand
ACGAACAGGAGGCGCCACGGGAACCTTGGAGTTTTGGTATTTCGATACGGTCCTGGACGATGGCTCGACCGCCGGGTTCAACTTCTTTACACGACCACCGACAGAGCTTGCGGGCCCGCTCAAACCGCGGGTAAGCATCAACATTGGTAGGCCCGATCTGCGTCGGACGCGAGAAGTCATCGACTACCGCGCCGAGGAGTTCTTCGCTGCACGCGAACACTGCGATGTGCGTATCGGTCCGAATCGCGCTTCTGGCACGTTGATCGACGGTTTCGGGCGCTACGAGATCAACCTCACCGGGAAAGAGACCGCCGCGAATCTCGTGTTTCACGGCGAAGTGCCGGCTTGGCGCCCCGGACCGCGTGACGGCGAATTGAAATCCGGGATCATTTTCGCCTGGCTTCCCTTCATCCCGTACGGCAGCGTCGAAGGCACGCTCACCTATGACGGCACGGTGCATCGCGTACGCGGAACCGGCTACCACGACCACAACTGGATGAACGTCGACATGACGAAGATCGTCGACCATTGGTACTGGGGGCGAGCGTACAGCAAGACTTATCGACTTGTCTTCGTGCAGGTGTTCGGTCGCCCACAAGCCCTCGGAAGTGCGCCGATCTCCGCATTGCTCGCGGCTCGCGATAGTTCGATCATGCTCGGCGACTACAAAATCACGGCTCCGCTACTCTATGCAACTAACGTTGGATATGAAGACGTCTCCGTTTACCGGGCAACGCTAAGGACCCTGCGCCTCTGGCAACGATCTCAGATGACGTCGTGATACCCGGCGGTGCCTGCATAGACGGCCAGGGTACGCTTTACGTGGCGAATGAGCCGGCTAGTGGTGGTGGCTGGGTTTCGGAGTATCCGCTGGGCAAGACGACGCCATCGACGATTATCAGAGACGGTATTAATGAACCGGGCTACTGCGCGATCGATGCAAAAGGGAACCTGTGGGTTTCCAACGTTTACGGTCCCAACGTAACCGAGTATCTTAAAGGCTCAAAGAGGCCACATACCGTGATCACGAAAGGCCTCGTGTACCCGGTCGGCGTCGCAATCGATCGTTCCGGTAACCTCTACGTCGGGAACGGATATGGCGCTTCGGAAAAAACATCGAAGTTTACACTCCCGGAAGCAAATCGCCGTCGAGAACCATCACAACCGGCGTTACTTCGCCGGTGGGCATCGCCGTTGACTCGAACGGGAGCCTCTACGTGACCAATTTCGATCAAAACACTGTCGCGGAGTATCGGTCCGGTCAAGACAATCCGTTTCAGACGATTACACAGGCGATGGACCGTCCGGCAGGCGTGACGGTTGATAAAAAAGGCACGCTCTACGTTAGTAATATAGCATATGGCACGGTTGTCGAGTTTGCACCGGGGTCGCTCAAGCCACTCAAGCGACAAATCAGCAAAGGCCTAAACGGGCCCTACGGCATCGCCTATTATCCAGCATTATTGCCCTAGCCCCGCGCCTCTGCCCCTCTGCACGACGTTCGCGAAAGCGGGCCGTGTTTGCTTTGCAAGGCGTCAAAGGCTGAGGCGCTTGGCTCGCCATCGCGCCGCCGCTGCGCGGGGCTAAGCACCACCATGCCGAAACGTTGCTGAGCTGCGTGGCGTTCACGGAGCAAGGAGCTAGGCACATGAAGAACTTGGGTTTTGGTCGCTACGCACTTTGCAGTTGGGTGGCTGCGGCAATGCTGGCAGGGTGCGGCGGATCGCAGCCGATGACTGGTGGGCCGGGCGCGATGCGTCCGAGCGTTGCGATGATCCATGTGCGAACGACTTCGGGTTCCGAAGACTGTCCGGCGTTACCGGGAGGCACAGGTATTTTGCCCGACGGCGATTTCTCCCAAGCTATCGACCCGGAACAAAAGGGCCCCACATACAAGAAAGGTTACGTATTCGCGCCGGACTGGGAAGTCAGCAAAGGCAACATCGACTTTAATGGCAGTTTGGGCTGGGGCGGAGCGGGGCTGGACAACCTTTGCAGTGTTGATCTCGATGGCTACTATAAGGTTGGTGGCATCAAAACCAGTGCATTCCAAACGGATCAGGGAGCATCGTATACTCTCTCCTTCGTCTTTTCCGGCAACGGCGGCGGCCCCCCAACCGTCAATACGATGAAGGTCGCAATAGACCATCAGTTTACAACGTTCACCTGGAATATTTCGGGAGGCAAAGACGTACAAAACAACGACTATGCGACCGAGACTTGGAAGTTTACAGGTGGTAAGGAGCCCGCAATCCTAACGCTCATAAGCGAGGACCCCAAGAAAAGTACATACGGCCCTGTTGTCGCGGGAATGGCAATCACCAAAGACTAGGATACGAGGTTCTCCGTGATAACGGAGCGAGGAGGTCCGCAATGAGAATTTCACATCTTAGCCACTACGCACTTAGCGGCTGCTTGGCCTCGGCATTGCTCGCAGGATGCGGCGGATCGCAGCCGCCGATCGGCGCTCCCGGAACGATGTCGCCGGGAAGAGGGAATACCCCTGACCGGATTGGGCCGGAGCTTTACGTCGCAAATCGCGGGAACAATACCGTCACGGTTTACCGCGGCCGTCGAGAAAAGCCGGTGCGAACTATTTCAAATGGAGTGGCATTTGGAAATTTCTCATATCTGTTGCTCGACAAAGCCGATAACCTCTACTCTGCAAACTATGAGGCAAACACAGTTACGGTTTATGCAAAGGGAAGTGTGAACCCCGCGCGGACGATTTCGGATGGCATAGACGGCCCCCGCGCTTTGGCTCTCGACGCCAGTGGAAATCTCTACGTAGCAAATGAAGTCGGCTCGTCCGTCTCGGTCTATACTTCCGGCGGCAGCTCACCTGAACGAACGATCTCCGATGGCGTCGCTACGCCAGCGTCCCTAGCCCTTGATGATTCCGGTAACCTTTATGTGGGCAACGCAAGCTATCCTTACAGTACAGTCACGGTCTATGCCCCCGGGAGCAGCTACATTTTGCGCACGTTGACGAGCAATCTCGACGGCCCAAACACGCTACTGTTCGATAAAAAGCAGAACCTCTATGTCTTGAACTGGAGTGGTCAAGACGTTGTTATTTTCGCCGCCGGCAGCTCAACCGTCAAGCGGATCATTTCCCGCGGAATCAAGGGGCCGACGAAGATGGCCTTTGACCGCACGGGTAATCTCTACGTGGTAAATCAACCGGCAAACACAATCACGATCTACGGCGGCCCACGCATGGGATATCGGGGTGAGATCACCGATAGAATCAGCAACCCGTATTGGCTCACCTTTGATGCTGCAGGCAATCTCTACGTTTCTAACTATGGGAATAACACGATTACCGTTTACGCCCCGGGGTCGGGATCGAACTCCGAAACGATAAGTGACGGGATTGACACGCCTGCCGGAATGACCTTTAGTCGCTGATCCTTTCCCCGCGCCTCTGCCCCTACGTGCGGCATCGCGAAAGCAGGCCGTGTTTCCTTTGCGCGGCACCGCAGGTTGAGGCCGCTTGGCTAACCCGCGTGGCCGCGACGCGGAGCTAAGCACCACCATGCCGAAACGTTGCTTGGCTGCGTGGCGTTCACGGAGCGAGGAGCAAAGCAGATGAAGAGCTTGGATTTTAGCCGTTACGTGCTAAGCTGCGTCGCTACGGCAATGCTCGCAGGCTGCGGCGGATCGCAGCCGCCGATCGGCGCGCCGGGCGCGATGCGGCAAACCTCAGCGCTCGTCGTGCGGAGCGGCAGCACAAACTACAAGATCGTGTATAGCTTTAGGGGTGGAAGCGACGGCGCTAATCCCGGCGCTGGCTTGATCAACGTTGGCGGCACGCTTTACGGCACGACGGTCCGCGGCGGCACGGACTCCTGCAGGGATTCCGAGGGTTCCGGCTGCGGGACGGTCTATAGCGTGACGCGGGACGGCGCTGAGAACGTGCTGCATGACTTCAGCGGAGGGAGCGACGGCCGCACCCCTCACGCCGGTTTAATCGACGTGGGCAGCACACTCTACGGCACGACAGACGAAGGCGGCGACTCTGCCTGCTACCCTTACCGCTCCGGCTATAATGCGAAATGCGGGACGGTCTTTAGCATTACCCTGAGCGGCACTGAAAAAGTGCTCCACAGCTTCGCCGGAGACCCCGATGGCGCGTACCCAGACGCCGGTCTGGTCGACGTAAACGGGACGCTCTACGGAACGACATACCTCGGCGGCAGCGAAGAGTGCTACCACGTTACGTACCCCTTTAGCTGCGGGACGGTCTTTAGCATTACGACTGCCGGTAACGAAAAAGTCCTGCACAGCTTCGGCGGCTCGGCCGATGCCGCGTACGAACCCTCGGGGCCGCTACTCGACGTCAAGGGCACGCTCTACGGCACGACGATCTACGGCGGCGAACATGGATACGGCACGGTGTTTAGCATTACGACGGGCGGTGCACTGAAAACACTGCACAGCTTCGGAGCGGGAAGCGACGGACGCATACCGTACGCCGGGCTGATCGACGTCAAAGGCACGCTTTATGGCACGACGAGCGGCGGCGGCGCCTATAGCTGCAGTACGGGGGAGACTTGCGGCACGGTCTTCAGCATCACGTTGGGCGGCAGAGAGAAAGTGCTGTACAGCTTTCGTGACCGAGCCGATGGTGCACGTCCCATCACACCCCTAATAGAGCTAAACGGCAAGCTGTACGGTACGACGACGTTCGGCAGGCAAAAGAGCTGCGACTACTACGATCGCGGCGACGGGACAGTCTTTAGCATTACGCTGGACGGCACTGAAAAAGTGCTCCACTATTTCGGCGCAAAAGGGGACGGCGCGCAGCCTCGGGCAGGCCTGATCAACGTCAACGGCACGTTGTACGGGACGACATGGTATGGCGGCACGGCCAACGCTGGAACGGTCTTCGCGTTACAGCCGTGAAAAGTTCGCTTCGTAAGGTATAGCAGATGCGAGTCTCACATCTCGGTCGTTATGCGCTAGGCATCAGCCTCGCCGCAGCGTTGCTCGCAGCGTGCGGCGGATCGCAGCCGCCGATCGGTGCGCCGGGCGCGATCGCACAGACCGGTGTTAGGACGGCGACTGTGGCATCCGTTTCGGAAAAGCCGAGTGGTTCAAGTTACAAGCTTATCTACAATTTCGAGGGCACGCCGGACGGCGCGAACCCGGACACCACACTGACCGTTGTGGGTGGGGCATTTTACGGCACGGCCAGCTGCGGAGGCAATAACAATAAAGGCGCCGTGTTCGAAGTCAGCACCTCCGGACAGGAGCGCGTGCTCTACAGTTTCAAGGGCGCGCCCGATGGCGACGATCCGCAAGCAGGGCTAGTCTACGACAACGGAAAGTTTTCGGTACGACTCTGGGGGGCGGAACGAAGGGCGACGGGACGGTGTTTGAAGTAACCACTTCGGGCAAAGAGCGCGTGCTCCACAGCTTCAAAAATGTGCCCGACGGTTATTACGCGATTACGCCATTGATTGCAGCACGTGATAGTCACAGGTGAACAACGCGCACGGATTTCGTTGCCGAAGGGCCTTGACTTTATTGATAAAGATGGCGTGGTCGACAAAGATACGAGTGTCACGATAGTCAACGTCTAACGAGACAGAGAACGCGCGAAGCCAACAAAGGCACGTGCTACGTACAAATTACATAGCGAGCCTGCAAAGCACGCCGAGCGTCTCCTGTTTCACGGCGCCGCACGCCTGGCACAGCGGCGTGCTGTAGATCAATCGAAGTCGGCAACGACGGGACAGTGGTCACTGAGTTTCCAGCCATCCTCAATGATGCTCACTCTTTTGAACCGCTTCGCCATTGGACTGTTAACATAAAGGTGGTCGATTCGATAGGCGCCCCGAGAGTTACGGAACGTCTTCCCGTGATCAAGATTACATGGCAACGAATTCTCATCGCAGCCGTTGCTCAAACAAAATGTGTCCCAAAATCCTAGGTCATGAAGGCGCCGAAACGGCGGCGTCCAATCGCGGCCCGGACCTTGGTCCAGAGAAGCGTTGAAGTCGCCCGTTATCACAGTTGGAACGTGGGATGCAGCTGTGCTAACCATCGCGATGCTGTCTATCAAACGCAGTAATGCCTTCGGGTAATACTCCTTAACTTGAGGATACGACCTTATTCCGAAGATGAGCCTGCCCTCGTATTCGATTCCGAGAGCTTGGCCGTGGGCTGTCTCTGGGAGAGGACAGAGCGTGACGCCTTTTGGCGCCACAATGACGACGTCGTCTCGGTTTGCCGCCGGCTTGATGTACCGCCGTGAACTATAGCCGAAGAGCTCATTTGGTAAGCGCGTCTCTTGAAGAACAGCGATGTCCGCGCGGAGAAGACCGACGAAGCACCACTTCTCTTCAGCACGCCCGAGCCCGCCCATGTTCCAGCTTACTATTCTCACTGCTGTTGTCTTCAAGACAGCGCTTACCGCATTCCTTGAATAGGAGAGGCAGCGTGCGAGTAAAGGGCAAAGTGGCTGTGCGCGGGCCAAACGATCGGTGCGCGGCGTCAAGAACAGGATCGTGGGGCGAGAAAACGGTGATCGCCGAGGCGCTCCAGCGAGCATAGAGCTAGTTCGTGAAGCGTTACAGGATTTTAGAACACATGGATAGCGTTTTCTTCCCAGGGTTTGACGAATTTGGGCTCGACGTTGAGGAACTCAGTCTTTGGAGATATTTCTTGCGGCTGCAGTGTCTCTCTAAAAAAAACGCAGGAAGAGTTCGCATATGTGCTGCGAGAGAGTGATGGCAGTCGAGATCAGCGTCCGCGCTCTTTCGATCCTCGCCAACGATTTCATCGTTAAAACGCATCCTCGCCTCCGCGAGTCACGCGCCTTTACCACGACGGCGGCTTATCAAAGGCGGAGCAGCGGAACGACCTTAGCCACGATATCGCCATTTACGGCTGGACCCCAATAGCGGGAGTCCCAGCTCCGATCATTTGGGGCGTAAAGCCACACCTCGCCCTCCGTCAATCGATAGACACCTCTGGGCCACGGCGCCAACCGCCGACCAGAGCGGTCGCGCAAAGCAGGTTGGCTATGATGCAGCAAGTGGCCGTTGACGACCACGCCGGCGGCGGTGACGTCAATCCNNACCCGCCGATAGCCGTGACGTATTTTAGGAGCAGCTCCGTATCGTCGGCGCAAGGTCCGACACCAAGGTAGCCGCGCTGCTGGCCCATCTCTGCTGCGGGAGCGGGAGCGCAGGTAGCGACGAGGACGCCGCGCTTCACGCCGTTGGGCTGCAACGGTAACAGCAAGTAGATGCCGATCGGCATACTACCGGTGAAATTGATCCGTAAGTTGGCACGCTGAAGTGCGACGACCGCGAAAGCAATGACAGCAACAACCCCGATGAGCTTGACCGCGCGGCTCAGCGTTTCGGCCGCTAAGGTGACGATCGCGACTGCCGCGGTGAAGGTGCCCGCGATGGCGAGCGCGACGGTCGCCATGATAACGGGCTGGCCCATTGCAGCTCAGAATACAACGACGTGCGAGACATTAGACACGAGAATCGGCGAGTGCGCCGGTGTGACTCGTTTGCGATGCGTGGCGCGTACTTCGTGCCGCGTGATCGCCACGCGTACGAGGAGAGGTGAATGCATCGCGTCGCGCTTCGCAGCGACGTGCGAGGTCTGGGCATAATCGTCACGAATCGCAGCGGCGGCGACCACGCGGGCGATGTAGCGCGCTCCAGCGTTTAGGCGTCCGGTGTTGTACATGCCGATTGCATGCCGCAGCGCGACCTGACCATCGCCATATCGACGGGCAGCGAAGGCGTAGTCCCCGCTAAGGATCCTCGCACTTACGCTCAGATTCTTACACGGATCGAAGATAGTGCGCGCGGTCACGCCAAAACCGGCGAAGTTCATGCTGTCAATTTGAGCGATCCCGATGTCGAGCAAGTGGCCCGCGTCCAACAGCCGGCGCGCTAGACGTTCCGCCGTCTCGCGGTCGCGCGGGTAATACGA
>PMHJ01000037.1 GCA_003158175.1 Candidatus Cybelea septentrionalis | reverse complement strand
GGAGGTTTTCGATTTCGAGAGGTCCGCACGTACGACATCGCGCTCAAGTACCGGGCGCTGCTCGAGAACAAGGCCGACGTCGCCAGCGCGTTTACGACCGACGGCGCGATCGAATCGGATCGTCTCGTGATCTTGCGCGACGATCGGCATCTTTGGTCTGCCTATAACGTCGCCCCACTGGTTCGTAAGGCAACGCTGCAGGCACGTCCGGCAATTGCGCGCGTCCTCAACGGAGTCTCGCCCGCGATCACCGATCGAGCGGCTCGATCGATGAATGCGGCAGTCGAAAACTCCGGGGCGGATCCGGCCGACGTCGCCGCCGCTTTTCTCAAATCGCTCGGAGGGCACACGGACCGATCGTGAAAGCAGCACAGATTACTTTTGAGAGCGTTGTGGTTCGGTACCCAGGCACCGATCGCAATGCCGTCGATGGCGTATCGTTTGAGTTGCACGGCGGCGAACTCGTCGTGCTGCTCGGTCCCTCGGGCTGCGGTAAATCGACGCTGCTGCGCACCGTCAACCGTCTGGTGCCGCTCGCCGGGGGAAGAGTCGTGGTGGACGGGCGCGACGTTACCGAACTCGACCCGGTCGAGCTGCGCCGCAGCATCGGTTACGTCATACAAGCCGTCGGACTCTTCGCTCACATGAGCGTCGCGCAGAATATCTCGGTCGTCCCATCGCTGCTGGGCTGGAGCGGCCCTCAAATCGCCCAACGTGTGAACGAACTGCTTACGCTGGTCGGTCTCGAGCCGGCGGCCTATCGCAATCGCCGCCCCAGCCAACTTTCCGGCGGAGAGGCACAGCGGGTTGGGGTTGCGCGCGCAATTGCCGCGCGACCTCGCGCCCTGCTGATGGACGAGCCGTTCGGAGCCGTCGACGTTCTGGCTCGTACGGCACTTCAGCGCGAGCTCGTGCGGATCGTGCGCGAACTCGAAACTACGACGCTCTTCGTGACGCACGACGTCGACGAGGCATTTCGCCTAGCGGAACGGATCGTGGTCATGCGCGCCGGTCGCGTCGAGCAGGTAGCATCGCCGCTGGAGCTGTTCGACCAGCCCGCCACAACGTACGTTCGCGACCTCGTCCATGCCGGCGACGACGTCTATCGGCGTTACTACGTGCACGCTCGAGAACTGCTGAGAACGGCGCTCTGATGAGCTACTTCGCCAGCCATCCGGCACGCGTGGCAGCCTTGGCCGCCGCACATCTCGAACTCGTCGGCGTCGCGCTTGCCGCCGCGCTGCTCGTCGCCGTACCGCTTGGACTCTGGGCGGCGCGGCGCCCAAATGTGGCGCCGTGGCTGCTCGGCGTGCTCGGCGCAATCTACACGATTCCGAGCCTCGCGTTACTGGCGGTGCTGGTCGAGTGGTTGGGACTCGGATACACGCCGATCTTCGTGGCGCTGGTCGTCTACGCGCAATTCATGTTGGCGCGCAACATCGTTGCCGGCATCAACGGCGTGGATCGCGCCCAGGTGGACGCCGCGAGAGGCTTGGGCATGTCGCCGCTGCAAATCGTGCTCCGCGTCGAGTTTCCGCAAGCGTTGCCAGTCCTGATCGGCGGCGTGCGCATCGCGGCAATCGCGATGATTTCGATCGCTACCCTCGGCGGCTACGTAGGCGGCGTCGGCTTGGGCGTCCTAATCTTCAACGGGCTGACGTTGCATCAGCCGCAAATGATCGTGGCCGGAAGTCTCGCCGCCTGCGCGCTGGCAATCGCCGTCGACACAACGCTGCGCTTAGCAGAAGCAAAAACCCGAACTAACTAGTCAGGATGACACGGTATGGCTCCCTAAATTGCTTCGATCTTGGCCATCATGCCCTCATCCTCATGATCGAGTATGTGGCAGTGAAAGAGAAACTCGCCTCTGATGATCGGGGAACGAAAGTCCATCAATAGGTCGAGCGTGCCGGGAACGCTCTTGATTCCGACCGGATAGCGGTGAGGCAGCACGACGCTGTCGGCCCAAAACGGATGGGAAACCGGCACGCCGTTGACCTTTTGGACCAAGAAGTGAATCTGATGGATGTGAAAGTCGTGGATTTCTTGGGTTACGTTCACAAGATGCCATTCCTCGACCGTCCCAACGTGGACCACGTACATCGGCTTGGACTTCATCGAGAACATTTGGCCGTTGATGAAGAACTGCGGCTTCGCGTTCTCGCTAAAGACGACCACGCGTTTGGCCGCGGGCGGCGGAAGCTTGGCCGTATAGCCGTTCTGAGGCAGCGGTGAGCCGACGGTCAGCGGCTGCGTCGAGAAGTCTCCGCCATCTTTCTTATGCTTGGGCGCCTCGAGGTGCGCGAGGAACCACGGCGGATCGGCATCGCCATTGGGGCCCGAGTTATAGCAGAGCGTCCTGAATCTGCCGCGGCCACTCGCCGGACCGGTGACGACGAACTCCGCCCGCGCTGCCGGGGGAACGATGAGATACGGCAGCGACTCCGTCGGAGGCGTTCCCGGATAGGTATCGAGGGCAAATCCATCGATCGCGACGAGCTGGACGTTCTCGCCTTGGACGTTGAGTTTGAGGGTCTTATGCCCCGTGGCGTTCACGACGCGGAAGAACTGCTTCTCTCCCGGCGCGATCGTAATAACCGGTTCGTACGCCCCGTTGAGCGCTACGTTGAGCCCATCTTTGAAGACGCAAGGCTGCTTGTTGCTATTTAGCGGCCGCGGCGTCGCCATCGGCATCGCGCCCATGTCGTCATCCGAATCTCCCGTCGCGTCGTCGACTTGGGGTTGCGCGTTGATGCCGACCCCCGTCGCCCGAACGATGATTAGGCGCTGCTTCATCTTAGCGAGCTCGGGCACGTGTTTTTCGAGCCCGAGAACGATGATCGCGCCCGACATGCCGCCTTCGCCGACCTGGTAGCTGGTCTCGCCATGCACGTGCGGATGATACCAGTAGAGGCCCGGCTCTTGAGTGAGTGGGACGTGCACTTCGTAGTGAAGCTCTTGCCCCGGCTTTGCGAGTACTCCCAGCACGTCGTCGCCGGGCTTTCTCGGCGACGAACCCAGCCCGTGAAAATGTAGGTTCATATCCGCCGCTAGGCCTCCGGTGGCCAGCAAATCATCGGTGATGTCGACGACGAAGCGTTGCCCCGGCTCGACTTCGATCGTCGGAGCGACCCCATGGACGCCCTCGTACTCGAACCCAGGCAAGCCCGTGGCCGGATCGATGTCGGCGATCAGCGAGACCCTCGCGACCCCGTTAACGGCTTTCACGACCGGTGGTTCCGGAAGTTCGTTAACGTTGCCGTCCGGCGACAGCTTGATTTCCGCGGCCGGCTGCGAAAATGCTCCCGGCGCCGCTGGAATGGCACCCGTGGGGCCGCTCGCTCCACGGCAGCCCGCAGCACAAGCACAAACCAAGGCAAAAATTAGAAAACGACGCGTCATACGAGAATACCTCGCCGGCTACTTCCTAGAACGAGCCGGGCTCCCCTATCGTTCAGTGATGAACGAGGAGGTGGACGCTGAACCTTTTCGCGCGGTCGTGCCAAACCGACTGCGGCCGGAAACCGCCGCCTTCAGCCAGCCGCGCCACGTCCTCGTCGGCAAACTTGTATGACGATTCCGTATGGATTCGTTCGCCCGCCTCGACGGTAATACGAAGATCCGCGCCAGATATCCGCACGGCCATGCGCTCTTGCGCTTCCAGAAACGAGTCGACCGAACCGCGCTGCTCGTCGTAGTGCACTACGTGCCGGAATTTACTGAGATCAAAGTCTGCGTGGAGCTCGCGATTGATCCGCGCCAGCACGTTGCGGTTGAAAGCCGAAGTCACGCCGATGCAGTCGTCGTATGCCATTTCGAGCGTCGCGCGATCTTTCCGCAGATCCGTTCCGATCAGGAGACCATCACCCGGACGCAACGCTGAGCCCAGCAACGAAAACAGCAGCCGCGCTTCATCCGGCTCGTAGTTCCCGATGTTCGATCCCATGAGCATGGCGAGCATTTTGCGATCCGAGAGCACCGGCTGCGACTCCAGCACGTCGAAATAATCGCCGGCGTAGGCGCGCACATGCAATCCGGGAAAGCTTTCCACAAGTGCTAGGGACGACGAGCAAATCGCGTCGGTCGAGATATCGATCGGACTGTAGCGCAGCTCGTCCTGCACGCGCAACGCTTCGCCGATCAGCAGACGGGTCTTGATTGCGCTCCCACTTCCGAGTTCCAAGAAATCGAGGGGTGCATCGAGCAGCCGAACCATCTGCCAGCCCCACTCTGAGAGTATCTCGGTTTCGGCTCGGGTCAGATAGTATTCCGGCAAACGCGTAATCGCGTCGAAGAGCGCCGAGCCCACGTCGTCGTAGTGAAACTTGGAGGGCAAGCGCTTCGGCGCCGCGCTCAAGCCAGCCGCGACCTCCTCCGCGAACGAAGGAACGCCCTTCGCGCGAGGCACGGTAACGAGTTCGAAGCGGTCGGAGACCGCGCTATCTATGGCCACGTGCCCCCCCTCATGCCCGAGTACGTGCTCTTATAAACGGGTTTCCGTTGGTGGGTTGCACTTTTTCCAGAGGTCTAGGGTTCGATCAACTTGAGCCGGAGCCGCGAGTTGCGAAAGCCATAAAGGGCGTAGACTAAGATCCCCACGGCAAACCAGATACCGTACCGGATCCAGGTCGCTACCTGCAGGCCGCTGACCAGATAAAGGCACGCCGCTCCCCCCGCGACCGAGAAAAGCGGCAGGAGGGGGGCCCGAAAAGGCCGCGGAGCCGTCGGGTTGACGATTCGAAGCACCAA
Source organism: Candidatus Cybelea septentrionalis (assembly GCA_003158175.1). Lineage (GTDB taxonomy): Bacteria > Vulcanimicrobiota > Vulcanimicrobiia > Vulcanimicrobiales > Vulcanimicrobiaceae > Cybelea > Cybelea septentrionalis. Next base: position 367,102 of record PMHJ01000037.1, on the reverse strand, counting down.
GACGCCCGCGCAGACGATCGCGAATGCGGCGAGCGTACCGATATTGACCAGCGTCAGCAGATCGGTGAGCGGCAAGACCGCCGCGAAAACTGCCACAACCGCGCCGGTGATGACCGTCATGCGGGCCGGCGTACGAAAGACGTGGTGGATGCGCGCGACGCCCGGGGGCAACATTCGATCGCGCGCCATCACGTAGAAGATACGAACTTGCCCGAGCAGGGAGGTGAGCATGACCGTGGCGTTGCCGGCCAAACCGCCGATTGCGACGATCCAATAGAGCGTGTGGCTCTTGCTCACCGATCCGAGCGCATCGAGCATTGCCGCTCCGTCGGAAAGGCGATCGAAGCGAAGAACACCGACCGTGCAAAGCGTCAACGCGACGTAAAGTATGCCGCCGAGCGCGAGGGCAAGGATAATTCCGATCGGCACGTTCCTTTCCGGCCGCTTTGCTTCTTCCGAGGCGACGGTCACCGTGTCGAAACCGATGTAGGCAAAGAAGACCAAAGCCGTGCTCGCGACCACGCCGTGGTAGCCCATTGGCGCGAAAGGACGCAAGTTCGACGGGTGAATCGCATGAGCGACGACGGCGATGAAGACGAGCATCGACGCGATCTGCACGAGGACCAGAGCGCCGTTAACTCCCGTCGACTCGCGTATGCCGCTGGCAACGAGCAGCGCGATGCCGAGCGTGACGAGGCACGCAAAGAGATCGATTTGCGGATGGATTCCGTGAACGTTTGCAGTCTGCGCCCACGCGGGAAACGCGATGCCGACGTTGCCGAGCATGTGCTGAAAGTAATCCGAAAGCGACGACGCGGTGGGCGCCAAGGAGAGTCCGTACTCTAAGATCAGATCCCAGCCGATCACCCACGCGACCAGTTCGCCCAACGTCGCGTATGCGTACGTGTAGGCGCTGCCGGCGACGGGTACCATCGACGCGAACTCCGCATAGCAGAGCGCGACGCACAGGCTGACGAGACCAGAGAGAACGTAGGCGAGAATGACGGCCGGCCCGGCGGCGTGCGCACCGGCGCCGATGGTCGGGAATATTCCGCCGAGCATGGTCCCCAGCCCGATGCCGGTCAAGGCAGGCCAGCCTAAGACTCGTCGCAACGGAGGCCCGGACGATGGAGGTGCGGTCCATCCGAGGGGCTGACAGGCGACGAGCTGCCTTAACGCATTACGGAGCGCCAAGCGATCACGGTTTCGGGCAGGCTTCTCGCAACGCCGCGAGTGCTATGGGGTTGGGCTGGACGACGATGGGGCGCACGTACACGGCAAAATAACTGGAGCCTCCTATGATTGTGGCCACGGTCTCGATATCGATCGGACCCTCAGACGAAGAGCCTCGTGCTCGGACGTACTTTGCGGGCTGCGTACCACAAATCTTGATCGGTTGCTGCGTAACGACCGTCACGTCTTTCATCGTGCCTTGCAAGTTGGACTTTGAGAAGATCTCGTTCGTCTGCATCGGCCGAGGCGACTTGAAGAGCATGAGTATTTCCCGCTCGTTATTCGGCGGCCGCCAGAACTGCATGTAACCCATTATCCCCGGCGACGCTTGCCAGCCGCGCGGCGCCTCGAATCGCAAGCCGTCCGCCGGACTCGCCTGCAAGGCGCATCCGCCCACCGCAACGGCGAGCATCGCAACGAGCGCGACACGTAGGGGCGAACGCATCTCGACTACCTCCCGATGGCGGATAGGCTTCCACCTCCCATCTCAATTTCCGCCGGTGCGCTCGTACGAGACGATGCGGGCCCAGCGCTCGTAAATCAGCGCGATGTATTCGCGCGTTTCCGTATAGGGCGGAACCCCACGATACCGCGCAACGGCGACAGGGCCGGCGTTATATGCCGCCAGCGCGGCCGAATACGGATCGGCGTAACGCCCACGGTACGCATCGACGTACCCGGCGATGAGCGCCGCCGCCGCTTCGATCGACTCAAAGGGGTCGTATGGATTCACGCCGACGTCCGCGGCCGTCTCCGGCATGAACTGAGCGATGCCGATCGCGCCGGCCGTGGACAGGGCCTGCGGATCGTACGCCGATTCTTGCAAGAGCGTTGCGCCGAGGAACTCCGGAGGAAGCAAATGGCTGCGGGCGGCGCGCGCCGTTGCTCCTGCAAACAGCAATGCGTAGGCCGGTTGCAGCCGAGGATTAGTCCGTAGAATTGCGCGCGCAATGGCGAGTTCCGCAGCGCCGACGGCGGCCCCGTCGCGAATCAGGAAGGCGCCTTTTAGTGCGTCGACGTCGGCGGGCGACGGCCAGCTTAACACGATATTAAAAGCCCGCTGCAACTGGGGCGGCGCGATTGGTCGGGCATTGGTATGGTATATGGTAGGTAACGTGCAACCGGACAAAATTACAGCCGCTGCAAACGAGACACAATGAATTGGGAATCCGCCGCATAAGGGGGCGAAACGCATGTCCTTCATTACGGCTCTCATCGTCACGCTCGTCGTGGGAGACTTTGGTTCGACTTTCTTTTATCACGTTCCGCAGCATCTGTGGTTCACGCTGCACTTGCGCACGCATCACGACCGGCGGCGCCCGTACTTCGATCACGCCGTGCTGTCGACCGATCCGGCGGTCTTGCTCGACGGGGTTCTCGGCGCCGTTCCATACATTATCGTCGCCGCTTTCCTCTGGCGCCTTTCGTGGCCTGGTGCCGTTGCCGCTCTCGGCTTAGGACAGGTCCACGTCTGGTGGCGTCATACGACGGAGCTAGGCTGGCGGACCCCAGAACGGGTTCGCGCCCTCTTGCGCCCTCTGGGAATCGTCCTTCCCGAGGACCACGACGGGCACCACCGAAACCCCGAAGTCGAGTTTGGCGATATCTTCCGGTTCTACGACGCGCCGGCTCGAGCGCTTCTGGCGTGGCTCGCACCAACGGGCCGCCGGGCGCGAAATGCCGGCCGGCGCTCGACGAGGAGGGTTCCGGCCAGAGCTTAATCGGGGGTCCTATGGCCAAACGGGCGCTTCTCTTGATCTCGGACACGGGCGGCGGTCACCGCAGCGCCGCGAACGCGATTGTGGCCGCCCTGGAAGAGTCCGGCGCCCACCACCCGTTCGAAACGCGGATCGAGGATGTCGCAGCCCATTGCGCCTTCCCGCTCACGCAGCTCGGGCTCGGATACAGCATGGCCCTGCGCTACGCTCCGCCGGTCTACGGCGCGCTCTACTACGCCACCAACGGACGCCGGCGCTACCGCGCGCTGGTGCGCTTCTGCGAGCCGCTCTACCGCGAGCGCTTACGCGACCTCTTCATCAGTTACCAGCCCGACGTCATCGTTTCGGTTCATCCCCTGCTCAACCACGCTGCGATGCGAGCGCGCGACGACGCGCATATGCAACACGTGCCGGTGATCACCGTCATCACTGATCTCGGCAAGGTTCATGAGTCGTGGCTCGTCCCGAACGTCGATGCCGTCGTCGTTCCGGCCCGCGAAGTCTATCAACGCGCGCTCTCGCGCGCCGTGCCGACGCGGCGTTTGCATCTGCTCGGCCATCCGATCCATCCGAAATTTGACGACGTCACAGGAAGCAAGGCGAGCCTGCGCGAGCAGCTTAATCTGCCAGGCGAAAAGACGCCGGTCGTAATGCTGATGGCGGGCGGCGAAGGGGGCGGGAAGCTCCTCTCGACGGCACTCGCTCTGGCAAAGGCCAAGCTTCCCATCGAGCTCGTCGTGGTCTGCGGCCGCAACGAACCACTCGAGGCCCGGCTCAAAGAGCTCGCCCGATCGTTGCCGACGCCGATGCACGTCCTCGGCTTCACCGACAAGATTCCGGAGTATTTTCGCGCCGTCGACCTTCTCGTTACTAAGGCGGGCCCTGGCGCGCTCGCCGAGGCGAATGCCGTACAGCTTCCCATCATCGTGTACGACTACGTTCCCGGACAGGAACGCGGCAACGTCGACTTCGTGCGCGCCAATGGCCTCGGTTTGATCGCGCTTAACGGCGCGGCGGCAGTCGTGCGCGCAGTGAAGACACTCATCGATGCTCCCGACCGGCTCGAGATGATCCGCCACAACCAAGAAGTCGTCGCGCCACGCCACAGCTCGCGGCGCATCGCCGCGCTGATCTCAGAAATTACGGAAACCGCGCTGCTGCAAACCGCCGCCGCAGTTTAGCGGAAGTTCGGAGCTACGTCACCCTTCGACAGGCTCAGGCTGACACTGGGAGACGCTGCTGGCCCGCACCAGGAAATGCTATTGGGCCGGTTCGCCGTTCCAGATGATGCCGCCGGGAAGAATCTCCGGCGCGCGTGGTGTCTGGTGAAAATCGAAGTCCTTGCGCAGGTCGCCGAGGATGGGGACGTTCTCGCGTACGGTAGGCCGCTGGTCGGGCCGTCCGTCGGTTTGCGGATCGATGCGCTGCCCGGCGAGAAAGTCGTCTTCGATGAACTTGATGTAGGCATCATGGCTGAGCGTCTGGTGGTCGATGAAAGCGCGGCGCGCGTAGGGGCCGATCACGATTCCGGGCACGCGAAGCCCGTAGCCGTTCTCATCGACTCGCGGCGGGACGACGTGGTCGTAGAAGCCGCCCCAATCGTCCCAGGTGAGAAAAATCGCGGTGCTCTTCCAATCCGGGCTGCGCATGAGCGCGTTGATGAGCCCCGTGACGTAGGCTTGACCGCGGCTAACGAGCGCCGGCGGATGTTCGCTGTAGGATCCCGCCGGCGTAATCCACACCACGCTCGGCAGCGTGCCGTTGGCCGCGGCTGCGTAAAAATCGCGCAAGTCGCGAATGTTGCCGAGCTCGCCATCGCGCTTGACGGTATCGAAGAAGGGCAGCGGGTTCCATATGCCCGGCGTGTTGGCTTTTTGCTGCACCGGACCGCAGTCTTCTTCGTTGTTGGCGCAATCCGGTTCGTTTCCACGCATGACGTAGTACGCCCAACTAACGTGATGCGCGTGCAAAAGGTATGTCAGATCGGTCCATGCATAATCGGGCCGGCCTGCGCCGGGCGGCCGGAAGCGCGGATTGGCGGAACGGAAATCCGGCGGAAAATCCGGTGACTCCAGCTCATTGATGCAGCTCATCGGATTGCCGATTTGCTTGCACCACGCCGACCATCCGGAGACCATGAAGAGGTGCTGCGGTAAACTCCACGACGCATTCGGCTCGAAGAGGCGATCCTGGAGCACGAAGTCGCGCGCGTACTTCCAATAGTTGCGAAGCTCGCGCCCGTCGTGGTATCCCATGACCTCAACCGTGCCCCCGCAGTTGGGAGCATTGGGGTCGCGGCAAACTCCGCGCCTCCGGCGTTGCGCGGCCCGCACGAAACCATCCATGCTTCCGCCGTCGACGTCGGTAATCGCTGCCTTGACATTATGCGGGCCGCCTCGGTTGAGGTCGGCTGAGTCGTGGAAGGGCCGAACGCATGCGCCGGCCGGGGCGGGAACGCAGACCGTCGGAACGCCGTTGCTCATCGGAATGCCGTCGGCCCCGGGAAACGTTCCGAAATATGTGTCGAACGAGCGGTTCTCTTGCATGATGATCACGATGTGGCGAATCTTATTAATCGAGTCTCCGCTCTGGGAGCGCGCGGGAGACGTTCCCAGCGCTAATAGGATCGCAAGGAAGAAACGGCTATACCGCAACGGCAGTCAACCCTCCGTGAAACGCCATCGTCGCCGCTCCGACTTGCCCGGCGTCGTTGCCGAGCGAAGCGATGACGATCTCCGTCGTGCCCTTCGGAACCATCGTTGTCAGCGCGTCGACGCGCGGCCGCACGGCATCAAGCATAAAGTCACCGGAGGTCGAGACGCCGCCGCCGATCGCTATTTTCTCGGGATTGACGAATGCGATCACGTTTGCCAAGCCGATGGCAAGATCGCCGATGAAATTATTCCAGGCGGCAAGGGCGTGAGCGTCGCCGGCCTGCGCCGCTTTGCGAATCTTTTTCGAGCTGAGCTTGAGGCGCGGCGCGTCGAGCAGCGAACTGCGTGGAAAGGAGGGCGCGACTGCGAACGCATGTCGAATCAATCCGGTACCCGAGGCCTGCGCCTCGAAGCAGCCGGTCTTTCCGCAGGCGCAGATGAACCCATCCGTCGGCCGAATTTGATGGTGTCCGATCTCGCCCGCACCCCAACGGTTTCCGAGCAGCAGCTTGCCCCCGCCAACAATGCCTCCACCGATGCCCGTTCCTAGGGTGAGGAGCGCGAAGTCTTTGCAGCCCACGCCGGTACCGAACGTAAACTCGCCTAGCGTCGCGCACCTGGCATCGTTGGCGACGAATACCGGTGGAGCAAACTTCTTGCGCAACGCGTCACCCAGCGGTACGTTCGTCCAGCCGAAGTTGGGGCTGTAGAGCACGGCCCCGGAAGCGGCATCGATATTGCCGGGTGCACCAATGCCGATGCCGGCGACGTTCCCCGTGTCTTTGAGCGCCAGTCCGACCATCGCTTCGACCGCCGCGACAACGGCCTCGAAACGAAGGTCTTCGAGATCCTCTTCATGTTGGACGTGAATCGCTCCATCGTCGGTAACCACCGCAGCCGCGACGTGAGACGCGCCCAGGTCGACGCCGATAGCCGTTTGCATGGGTCGGCTCTTTTGATATCGGCGAAGGCCGTACCCGCAAGACGCGGGAATCGAAGAAGCCTTATGGAGACGATCGACCTCACCACGTTACGAAACTATACTCGCCGTACCGGGCAACCGACGCACCCGGATCTGCTCGACGCTCGCCCGCTCGACCACGTCAACAAGATCGAAATTGACGAAGAGCACATTACGGTGGAGTACGACGAAAAAATCACGCGCTTTTACAATGCGAATGAGATCACCCATCGCGAATGGGTTTATAAGTACAACGACGATCCGGAGTTCGTTGCGGCGGTCGGCAAAGTGATCGAGCTCGCCCGCCGGCACCTCAAGGACCTGCCCGAGAACATCGCGTGCCCGCCAGGGTGTGCGGAGTGTTGCAGCGGCTACGAGCCCTTCGTGAGCAGGGCCGATGTCGAACGCATCGCCGGTCACTTCGGAATGACCTACGAGGAAACGTTGCGCCGGTACGTGGTCGAGCGACCATCGGCCGACGGCTTTCACGTTGGATGGCTGCGTAAAGTTGGCGACGATCTCGCCGACCAATGCGTCTTTCTCATGGGATCGCGCAGCGGCCGGCATTACTGCGGCATTTACGAAGCGCGCCCGCACGACTGCCGCGATTTCACGCCCATCGGATGCGGCGACGTGGACACGGCGTTACCGCGAAAGACGGCCTGGAAGGTCGGGCCGGCGTTCCAACCCAAGCGACGCGGCCGCAGCCCCAACGGCAAGCGCCTTTGACGCTCGCCGCCATTGCCGTAACGACGGCGCTCTACCAAGGAATGCATTGGCGATTCGTCGGCCCGCTGCGCGGGGGACGAACCGTCGCGATCGATGGTGTCGGCGCGCGGCCGAATCTCTTTTACATTGCCGCGGTCAATGGCGGCATTTGGAAGAGCGAAGATGCGGGGCGCACCTGGGTCCCTATCTTCGATCGAGAGCCAACCGGCTCGATCGGAGCGCTCGCGGTTGCGCCAAGCGACCCACGGATCATCTATGCGGGCAGCGGAGAGGGCTTGCAGCGGCCCGACCTCGCCGTCGGCGACGGGATGTACAAGTCCGGTGACGGGGGCGATACGTGGATGCACCTCGGCCTGCGCGACGGCCAGCAGATCGCTTCGATTGCCGTCGATCCGAGGAACGCAAACCGGCTGTTCGTCGGCGTGCTCGGCCATCCGTATGGCCCAAACGCGCAACGCGGCGTCTATCGCTCGCTCGACGGCGGCGCGACGTTCGCGCAGATTCTCTATAAGAACGAGAACGTCGGCGCCTTCGACGTCGTCATCGATCCCAACGACCCAAACGTCGTGTATGCGACCCTTTGGGCGGCTCGCCAAGCGCCGTGGGAGATCGGCGCCTCGTTCGAGATGCCGGGAAGCGGAGTCTTCAAGTCGAGTGACGGCGGCACGAGCTGGACGCAGCTGACAACCGGCCTGCCCGAGCGCATAGGCCGCACCGAACTAGCCGTCGCACCCAGCGACGCGAGGGTGGTTTACGTTTACGCAGACGTAGAAGCCAAAGGCGACGAGGCGGGAGCCCTCTATCGCAGCGATGATGCCGGCGCCCACTTCACGCTCGTCAATAATGCCGACGAGATCGCGCAGCGCGGCGATGATCTCGTCTCGCTGGCGGTCGATCCAACGAATCCGCAAATCGTCTATCTCACGAACACGTCGACCTATCGCTCTGCCGATGGCGGGAAGACGCTCGTCGCAATAAAAGGCGCACCGGGCGGCGACGACTATCATACCGTCTGGATCAATCCGCGCAATCCGGAGATCGTCGCCTTGGCCAGCGACCAAGGCGCGACGATCAGCGTCGACGGCGGCGCAACCTGGAGCTCTTGGTACAATCAGCCGACGGCGCAGATGTACCACGTCAATGCCGACGATCGCTTTCCGTATTGGATTTGCGGCGGTCAACAGGAGAGCGGCTCGGCGTGCGTGATCAGCCGCGGCAACTGGGGTGAAGTAACGCAACGCGATTGGCATACCGTCGGCGCGCAAGAGTACGGCTACGTCGTTCCCGATCCGCTGCACCCCGGCATCACGTTCGGCGGCAAAGTCGAAAAACACGACGAGCGTACCGACCAGACCCAAGAAGTCTCTCCGATCGCGCTGCCATCCAAGCAGTACCGCACGGTGCGTACCGAGCCGATCGCATTCGATCATTTCGACCGGCGTCGCCTGTACTTCGGCACGAACGTCGTTTTCGCAACCGACGACGGAGGCCAACGCTGGCACGCGATCAGCCCCGACCTGACACGTCAGAATCCCGGCGTTCCGCCGGCGCTCGGTGCGTTCGAGAATGACGATCCGGCCAAAGGTACGCATCGCGGCGTGGTCTACGCGCTCGCGCCCTCATACGCGCATCGCGGAACGATCTGGGCAGGGACGGATGACGGCCTCGTGTGGATCGCGCGCGATGCTTCGACGGGCTCAGCACAGGCTCACTGGACGAATATTACGCCGCTCGGGTTGACGCCGTGGAGTAAGATCTCGCAGATCGAAGCTTCGCGCTTCGACGACGAGACGGCTTTCGTCGCCGTCAACCGGTTTCGTTTGAACGATCTGCACCCGTACGTCTATGTGACGCATGACGGCGGACGGACGTGGAAACTCTCCGTGAACGGTCTGCCCGATCAACCAGTCAACGCCGTTCGCCAGGATCCGGTCGTTCAAACTCTGCTCTATGCCGCGACCGAGAACGGCGTATACGTCTCGTTCGACGGCGGTGCGACCTGGCAGTCATTGCAGAACGATCTCCCGCACACGTCGATGCGCGACATCATCGTCCACGATAACGATTTGATCGTCGCGACTCATGGCCGCGGCTTCTGGATTCTCGACGACGTCGAGCCGCTGCGCGAGCTGGCTTCGAACGTCCTTCCCTTTGACACCGCTCAGGGCAGGCTGGCTCAGGATGACAATGGGGCCTATCTCTTTGCGCCCGAGCGTGCCTATCGCGTGCGGCGCAGCACGAACACCGACACGCCTTTGCCGCCGGAGGAGCCGACGGGCGAGAACCCGCCCGACGGCGCAATCGTAGACTACGCGTTAGTGAAGACGGCGCACCGCGTCGTTCTCTCCTTCTACGATCGCGGCGGGCAACTGCTGCGAAGATACGCGAGCGACGACATTGCGCCGGCTCCGATCCCCCATCTCGACAAGCCCGCCTACTGGGAGCGTCCCTTCGTGACGCCGTCAACGGCAGCAGGAATGCATCGTTTCGTTTGGGATCTGCGCGAACCGCGACCGTTGGCGCTAAGCCAAGATCTGCCGATCTCGGCGGTCCCGCACGACACCCCGCGGACCCCGGAGGGTCCGCTGGTGCTCCCGGGCGTTTACACGGTGCGCCTCGACGTCGATGGGCACACGATGCAGCGCTCGCTCCGCGTCCTGATGGATCCTCGCGTCGTCATTTCGAACGAAGCGCTTGCAGCCCAGTACCTCCTCGCTGCGCGGCTAACAACGCTGGCGAATAAAAGCTACGATGCTGCGGCCAAAGCTCGGAGCAACGCCGTCGCGACGGCCGCCTTTACGAGAATCAACGAAGCTGCCGTAGCCTTGCTGGACACCGTTGACGGGGCCGACGCTCCCCCGACGCAGCAAGCCGCGGCCGCGGCCGGCGACCTCGAACTGCGGTTCGACGCACTCAAGCGGCAGTAGCCGCGAGGGCCGAGCAGGCGTACGCAGAAACGCTCGCTCATGAAAACAGTTATCTCCTTGCTCGCATGCCTCGCGCTCGGCGCGGCCTATCTTGCACCGGCGGCGGCAGCTACCAGCACACTAACACTCAAGCTTAGCGCGCAAAACGGTTCGGGAGAGAACGGCACCGCCACACTTACGCAAACCGATGGAGCCGTAAATGTCGTAATCGCGATTCCGAACGGTCCGGCTGGGCCTCAACCGGCGCATATTCACGACGGAACCTGCGCCGGCATCCTCGGAGTCGCCTACGGTTTGACCAGTATTGCCAACGGAAACTCGACGACGGTGATCAAAGGAATCACGATCGACCAGCTGTTGGCCGGTAAGTACGCGATCAACGTTCACAAGAGCACGGATAACATGGGAAACTACGTCGCGTGCGCAAACATCGTTAAGCCGGCAAGCTCGATGTAATCAGCTCGCCATAACGAGCCGCATCGATATTTCCGCCGGTAACGATAACGCCGACGCGCTTGCCCGCGACGTCAGGAATTCGTTGCTGCAGGAGGGCGGCAAGCGGCGCCGCAGCGCTGGGCTCGATGACGAGTTTCATGCGCTCGAATGCAAAGCGCATCGCGCTGCAGAGCTCGTCGTCGCTCACGGTCACCACCGCACGCACGAGCTCTCGGGCGATCGCAAACGTTAGTTCGCCCGGAGCCGTCGTCTGCAAGCCATCGGCAATAGTTTTGGGGACGGCAATCGAAATGGGGCGCCCTAGCCGCAGCGATTGCGCGAAGTCGTCGCCGGCCGCCGGCTCGACTCCGTACACCGCGATGGCAGGGTCGAGAGCGTGCGCGACAATCGCGGTTCCGGACATGAGCCCTCCGCCTCCGACCGGCACGACGATCGCATGGAGGCGATCCGCATCCTCTAAGAGCTCCAGCGCCGCGGTTCCGGCGCCCGCGACAATTCGCTCGTCATCAAAGGGAGGGACGAGCGTAGCGCCACGCTCGGCGGCAAGGGCTTGCGCAATCTCTTCCCGGTGCGAGTGCGCGCGCTCGTAGCTGACGACTTCGGCGCCATACTCGAGCGTCGCCGCCAGTTTGACCGCGGGCGCGTCCGTCGGCATAACGATCGTTGCCGGAATACCCAGCAACCGCGCCGCCAGCGCGACGCCCTGCGCGTGATTGCCGCTCGAGAAGGCGACGACGCCACGCTTTCGCTGCTCCGGCGACAGCGTTGCCAAGAAATTATAGGCGCCGCGAAACTTGAAAGCGCCCATGCGTTGCAAGTTCTCGCACTTTACGAAGATGTGCGCACCGCAACGCGCATCCAGCGTCGCGGAACGCAGCACCGGAGTCCGGTGCGCTACTCCGGCAAGCCGCTCTGCTGCCGCGCGAACGTCGGCAAACGTAACGCGTCGCGTCAAACTTATTCCTGCGCCATGTGGAAGCTCCAATCGACCACCTTGTGGTTTTCGTCGAATCGCATGCGTTCCACGTACGCGCGCTTCGCGAACTTCACGTCGAAACAGTGCCATCCTGGGGGGCAGTTGACGTTCGTCTCCTTAACGGAAAGCAGTTGGCCCTGCGCGTTGAGCTCGTCGGACCACTCCGCGACCTTGACCCGCGTTATCGAAATGCCCTTGGCGATGTCGTTTTCCACCGGCTTCAAATCATTCTTGATGACCGCTTGCGTGATCCGGTCCGCTTCGCGCTCGTCTGGATTCTGAAACGAGCAGCCGGCCAAACCGGCGGCCGCCGCCGCGAGGATCAAAATCCGAAGGATCACGATGCCAAGGCCTCCGTATCGCTCTCTGAGGAGAACTTCGTAAACGTTAGTTGCGGATTCCATTCTCGCGCGAGTCGTACGCTCCATTCGTTTTCGAACAGCGCTGCAGCTCGTCCGTTCCAGTCCTCGACCAGCCTACCGTTGGACGGCAGGTGCGCGCGCGAGAGATGCTCGCGGTCGCCGTCGACGTAGAGAGCCAAGGAGTATGGTAGAGTCGATACGAGCGTCTTGACGTTGTATTCGGATTCTAGCCGGTACTTTGCAACCTCGAACTGCAGTTCTCCGACGGCTCCGAGAATAGGCTCGATCCGCGGCGTGCCCCACGGATAGAAAACTTGCACTGCTCCCTCCTCTCGCAGTTGCGATATGCCTTTGCCGAACGACTTGTAACCCGACACGTCGATACTGCGCACCGATGCGAAATGTTCCGGGGCAAAAGCCGGGATCGGTGGAAACACGACGCGCGGGCCTTCGTAGAGCGTATCGCCGATCGCAAAAGCACCGGGGTTGACGAGTCCCACGACGTCGCCGGCGTAGGCGACCTCCAACGACTCGCGGTCGTCGGCAAAGAGGCGCATCGCCCTTGAGAGGCGCACCTGGTCGCCGGTACGCGCGTTGCGCACGGTCATGTCCCGCGCGAACTCCCCGGAGCAAACGCGCACGAATGCAACCCGATCTCTGTGGCGAGGATCCATGTTCGCCTGAATCTTGAAGACGAAACCGGTGAACGCGTCGTCCGCGGGGTCGACTCCGGCACGCATCGACGGCGACGGTCCCATCGCAACGAACTCGTCGAGAAAGAGCTGGACGCCGAAGTTCGTAACGGCGCTGCCGAAGAAGACCGGCGTGGTGGAACCGCGCAACATCGCGGCGTCGTCGAACCGCTCCCCGGCACCATCGAGCAGTTCGATCGCTTCGCGAAACTGTTCGTAGACGTGTTCGTTAACGAGCGCACGCAACGCAGGGTCGGCCGCGTCGGTTACGGAGACGGTGGCGCGCGTCGCGCCATGCGCGGCACGCTCGAAGAGATGCACGGCTTTCGTACGGCGATCGTAGACGCCCTTAAACTCTTCTCCGCTGCCTAGCGGCCAGTTTACTGGAAAGGCTCCGATGCCCAGAACGCTTTCGAGCTCGTCGAGCAGTTCGAGCGGATCGCGGCTCGGCCGGTCGAGCTTGTTCATGAAGGTGAAGAGCGGAATGCCGCGCTCGGCGCAGATTGCGAAGAGCTTTTTGGTCTGGGGTTCTACACCCTTAGCGGCATCGATGAGCATCACGGCGCTATCGGCCGCCAGCAGCGTGCGATACGTGTCCTCCCCGAAGTCTTGGTGACCCGGCGTATCGAGCAGGTTGAGGGTATGGCCACCATACTCGAACTGCAGAACGGTTGAAGTTATGGAAATGCCGCGCTCGCGTTCGAGGGCCATCCAATCGCTGGTTACCTGGCGCTGCCGCTTGCGCGCCGAGACTTGCCCCGCAATGTGGATGGCGCCGCCGTATAGCAGCAGCTTCTCCGTCAGCGTCGTCTTGCCGGCGTCGGGATGCGAAATAATCGCAAACGTGCGGCGTTTGCGTACTTCGTCGAGAATCTTCGCGTTTTCCGTCATGGGCGCACCGGCTGATAGACGCGCAGCTCGACGCTCGCCGCCGTCTCGCGCATCATCGCGACCTCCCCTTGCGCGCGATAAAACTGGACGTTGGGAGGAATCCGAAACCGATCGGTTCCTCGCCGTACGAACGCCTCATCGCCATCGATGGAGATCGTGCAGTCTCCAAAGGATAAGCGCGCCGGCGGCACTACCCGGACCGCGCTGCGCGGCAGATGAGCACGCACGTAACGCCCGGAGCCGGTGGATTTCGACACTTGAGTCAAACACTCAGGCAGCGCCGAGAGCACCCATGGCGCATCGCCGCTCATCGACGCGATCGCAGCGCTCGACACGAGGCTCGGCGCGCCGGGCTTCGGCGTTACGCGCGCGTAGACTGAGGCGATCTTGATGCGAATCAGGTCGCGATTCACCCATGCCGCCACGACGACGCCGACACCGAGAACGATCACGGTTGACACTGCAAGATATTTTATCACGTGGCACCGGTCGACGGATCTCCAACCCACAGGCGCGCGGCTCCAATCGAGTAGTCGCCCATCCCGTAGTAGACGTCATAGACGCGTTCGCCAAGATCGGGCCGCGGGTCCAGTCCGGTCGGGAAAACGACGTTATCGACGACACCCTTGCGCTCGTCGCTCGATTCGGGCGTGAGAACCGGCCGCGGCGAGCGGTAGAGAATGCGATCCGGCCGTTCCAAGTCGTGGATGACGATGCCGGCGCTGTACTGAAGCGAAGGTCCGTGGCCGTCGGCTTCGACCGCATCGACGCCGTGAAAAAGCGCCAACCATCCCGTCGTTTCACCGAGCGTGATTCGAACGGGCGGCGTGCCGGCGCCAATCTTGATCGATCCCCATTTCTCATTAGGGCAGAGCACCTGACGGCTCTCCGAGACGTTGCAGAGGTTGCTGCGATTCTTGAGCACGGGGGCGAGCGGTACGTATGCGATCCTGATCGATTCGCGGTCTTCGAAGGGCATGCGTTCGATCATCGGGATGGCGGCACGGCCGTCGACGCTGGAGAGATGCAGCATGGGACGATGGTAAAAAGCTAAACACTTGCGGCCCGTCGGCGAAAGCACGGGTTCGGGAAAGAACGCCGCATCCTTGTCGTCGCCGACGACGTTTGCCGAACCCGCGAACCGAACGGGGCCTAGCCGGTCCCAGTGGAAAGCGTCGCCGGATGTCGCAATCGCGATGCGCGGTCCATCCGGACCAAACGCCGTGTACGCCATGACGTACGATTCGAGTGCCGGGACGTAGGTGACGCGCGGATCTTCGCAGCCGAATCCGGGATGGGGACGCAACTCGTACGGTGCTTGCGGTTCGAGTGCGAAATCGAGCCGTTCGCAGTCGTATTTGTTGTCTTCGTGCGCGACGCGCACCGTTCGCACCCGCGAAATGTTTCCATCGGCAACGCAACGCGGATAAATCAACAACTCGCCGCCGGGAGCGCGCGTCGCCGCCGGATTTAGAACTCCGCCGGCCTCGGTCGGCTCGCCATCGGGCGCAAGGACGAGGCCCAAGCGCTCGACGCGCACTTGGAGTCCCTCGAGTCCTTCAGGCGTTTTCGGCTGCTCGGGAGAGAGCATAGCTGTCCCTACGGCAGGTAGGTCGTCGCGATCGGTTCGTCACTGGGCGTCACGACTTCGACTCGAACGCCTCGACGATATACCCGATTGGGAACGATCCAGAGCGTGTACGTGCGGTATTGCGGCGACGGCTCACCCGCGTCGGCCGGTGCCTGTTCGAAGGCCACGACGCGCACGCGTTGCGTGTTCGCGCCGATGGATTCGACGATCTGTTTGTAGCCGGTCCGGTCGTGCGGTCCCATCAGCAAGACGACGCCGAACTCGCCTTTGAAATGAATGGGCGCGCGAATTCCTAGCTTGCCCAGGGTAACCTCATCGCGTACTATGAGAATTTGATTGCCTCCCAAAACGGTGGTAGTGCCTGCCGCGAGCGTCTTCACGCGCACCTCACGACATCCGACCAGCACAATGAGCCCCAAGGCTAGACCTGCCAGGGTCGACCAGCGCATCACGGCCGACCGCTTCGCCGCGCGTCTCATTTGTCATTGCCATCCGGCCGGCGCGAAGCTACGCTAAGGCTCGGATGAAACGACTCCTCCGGCTTTCGCTGGCGACCGACTTCGTTGCCCTGATGACCGTCGTGCTCGGTAGCTGGACGCGCATCAACGGCGCTGGCCTCTCGTGCCCCGATTGGCCCCTTTGCCACGGGCGCATAATCCCTCTCATGGCCGACGGCACCTTGTGGGAATGGACGCACCGCTTGCTTGCGTTCATGGTGGCACCGCTAACGATCGCGCTCGTCGCGGCCGCCTGGCCTGCGCGACGGCAATCTCCGTTCGTCGGACCAACGCTCGCCATCATCGTTGCCCTCTTCTTAGCTCAGGTGTTGCTCGGAGCGGCGACCGTTGCGCTTGGGAATGCGCCGTTCTCCGTCGTCCTCCATTGGGCTACCGCGATGGCATTCATTGCCGCCGTCTCTGCAATGGCCGTCTTTGCCGCAGCGTCGCCGTTCGCAGGAACTGAGCCGTTGCACGACGCTTCTGGGTCGATGGGCCGCCTTCGCTTTGTGCTCCTGACAACCGCAACGATCGCATTTATTACGATGTGCATCGGGGCCTACGTAAGCTCCAGCGGCGCGGGCCTTGCCTGCCTGTCGCTTCCACAATGCGCCGGCAACGTTGTCGTTCAAACCCCTGGTGAATACGTGCAAATGCTGCATCGCGCCGCCGCCGCCGCAACACTGATCTTTGCCGCCGCCGCATTGGCCCTCGCCTGGGCCGGTCCAACTTCTGGGCGTGTGCGGGGAGCCGCGGCCGCCGGAGTGGCTCTGGTCTGCATTCAAGTGCTCCTCGGCCTCCTCAACGTAACGCTGCGATTGCCGATGGAGCTGCGTGAAGCGCATGCGGTCAACGCCGCCTTCGTCTTCTTGACTTTCTTCATCGCTTCGGTCTTTGCGACGCTGGACGGCATGGCGAACCAGCCTGCGGTACCCTTGGCCACGAGCGGCGCGCGCCCATGATCGCACCGGGACGAATCGGCGACTATTACGAGCTCTCGAAGCCGCGCATCATCGCGCTGTTGCTGATCACGACGGCCGCGTCCATGGTAATGGCTGCGCGCGGAGTGCCGCCGCTGGGGCTGCTCTTTTGGACGCTGTTAGCCGGGGCGCTCGCCGCGGCATCGGCCGGCGCATTCAACTGCGTCTGGGACGCGGACATCGACCGCGTGATGAAGCGGACCCAATCGCGCCCGATCCCGCAAGGGCGCATCTCTGCGCGCAGCGCGACGATCTATGCAATCCTCGCAGGCGGAATATCGTTTGCGCTCTTTTATCTCTTGGTCAATCCGCTTGCGGCTTGGCTCTCGCTGGCCGGAAACGCCTATTACGTCGTCATCTACACGATGTGGCTCAAACGTATTACGCCGCTCAACATCGTGATCGGCGGCGCCGCTGGCGCCGTCCCGCCGCTCGTTGGATGGGCCGCGGTCACCCATACCATCGGTGCGCCGGCGCTCGGCCTCTTCGCATTGATCTTTCTGTGGACGCCGCCGCATTTTTGGTCGCTCGCGTTGATGACGGAAATGGATTACGGCAAGGCCAACATCCCAATGCTGCCCAACGTCTACGGACGAGAACGCACGAAACGCGAGATCGTGTACTACAGCCTCGTGCTCGTTGCAGCATCGCTGCTCCTCTATCCCTTTCACGTCATGGGTGCGCTCTATTTCGGCGCCGCGGCCGTGCTGGGCGGCCTCTTTCTGCTCGATGCTTGGCGAACGTGGCGCGAACAGACCGGCACGCACCAAGCACGCAAGCTCTTTCGCTACTCACTTGTGTACCTGGCGCTGATGTGCGCGGTGATGGTGATCGACCGAATCATCTCGTGACTCGCCTACTCTGGACGCTCGCGCTCGGCGTCTTTGCCGGAGCGCTCGACCTGAGCGTGCTCTCGCCCGCACTTCCCGCACTCGGACGGACTTTCACCGTGCAGACGGGCGACCTGGCCTGGGTCTTCACGTTATATCTCCTCGTTACGGTCGTCTCTATTGCGCTGGCCGGCTCGATGGCCGACCGCTACGGAAGGCGCCCGATCTATCTCATCTGCATCTCGCTCTTCGCAGCCGGAAGCGTTCTCGCGATCGTCGCGCCGAGCTATGCAATCTTTCTCGTCGCACGCGCAATTCAAGCGCTTGGCGCCGGTGGAATCTTTCCGGTCGCCACCGCCGCGATCGGCGATGTCGTGCCGGCGGCGCGACGCGGCGCGGCGCTGGGCATGGTCGCCGCAACCTGGGGTATAGCGGCGGTGATTGGTCCGAGCATTGGCGGCTTGATCACGCACTACGTCTCGTGGCGCTACATCTTCGTAGCGAACCTGCCTCTTGCGGCAATCGTTTTCTGGATGGCGCTCAAGGAGCTCCCTGCGCACGCGCCGCGGCGACACGAAGCGCTCGACGTTGCCGGTCTGGCCTTGCTCTGCGGCGGATTGCTGGCGCTGATGGACGGACTGATTGCATCGAGAGTTTCGACGGGGCTCGCCGGCATCGCGCTTCTCGCAGGCTTTGCGTTCTGGGAGCGAACGGCGCGTAACCCGATCGTGCCGCTGGAGCTTTTACGCACGCCGCAGCTCGTCAAAACGTACGTGCTGGAGATCGTCATCGGCATTTTGGAAGGCTCGCTCTTCTTCATACCGGCCGTACTGATCGCCGCAGAGGGCCTGTCGTCCGCGGCCGCCGGTTTTGTTGCCGCGCTCGGTGCGTTCATGTTCGTCCTCGTCATTCCGGGCTCGGGCCGGGCTCTGGACCGAATTGGAAGCCGGGACGTCCTCCTGATTGGCACGATCGTTAGTGAAATCGGCCTCGCGCTCTTCGCGCTAGGCTTCAGTTCGCCGCCGGTCGCGATACTCGCGATCGTGATTGCGGGCGCCGGATTCGGCGCATTGCTCGGTGCGCCGACACGCTACATCGTCACGAACGAAGCGCCCGCGCACGCGCGGGCGACCGCTGTAGGCTTTTTGAGCCAAGCGCTGATCATCGGCCAAATTCTCGGCAGCTCGCTCGCGGGCGGTCTGATGAGCGCGGCGCAAACCGAACTGACGGGTTATCGCCATGCCTACCTCGCGTTTTGTGCCGTTGCCTTCGTGGCGCTGCTGCTGGCGGCGTCGCTGAAGTCGCGCGACGAAGAACGTACGCGACCCATCGAGGAAGCCGCGTAGCTGCGGTGCTCGAGAGCAACCGTAATCTCGCGAGCCGGCGGTGGACGTCCTCCGAACGAAGAATTGTTTGGCGCGGCCTGACCGGACGCTTCGCGCTGGCGATCGAGCCGCTGATCGGAACGGTCTTTATGGCCCTGCTGACTTGGGGTATCGTTTACCGTGCGCATCACGTAGCCTCCGACGCGACGCTTATCAAGGTTGCGTGGATCTTCGCGCTTGGAACCGTCGTCTTTGCGGGATACTTCGTGGCGGTGCTGGTCGCGCCGTTCGCCGCGTACGTCCAAACGTTTGCACCGATTTATATCGTCGACGGGTACGTGCGTTACCGCGAACCCGACGAACGCTCGCGCGCCGATGCCTGCGGTTATGCAGCCGTGCTCTTTGCGAATCGAACCGTCGCCGGCGAATGGGAGTGGCTCGGCCGGCACCGCTTGCCCAACGCAACGATCCCCGCGCTCGTCGAGTTCTCGCGCTACGCCGGAATCCACAAGATCGACGGTAAGTCGACCGGGTTGCTCCCCGACGAAGAGCTCCCCCTGCTGACGATCGGCATCGCGACGCGCCACGGACGGCGCGCCGACTTATAGGCTATTGGTTGTTGAGCGGAACGCGCAACGTCGTATCGGCCGGCCAATGGTGCCCGAATCCCGACATCAAACAGACCGACGCGCCGATCAGGAAAATGATTACCAACCCGACGGCGGCCACGCGAACGAGTGAGGATGGGATGCCCTTGCTCTCGGGGACGCTCTTAAAGTCGAGATACTCGTCGTCGCTTACGATCATCAGTACGCGCCTTTCGGGGGAGTGAAGCCGATCACGTTGAGGCCCGCCAGCAGAGCGAGAACCGCTCCGAAACCCAGCAGCGCGAGCATCAGCTTGAAGACCTGGTTCTCGACTCCGGTCGAGTGCCAGTCCTTATAGAGCGCGTAGAAGGCTACCACCGCGACGGCGACGCCCGCGATCACCGCTCCCAATCGTTCGACGAACTGCGCGTTCATTAAATGACACTCTCCATAAGGGTCCTTATATCAAGTAAAAGATGGAAAAGAGCACTACCCAGATCACGTCGACGAAGTGCCAATAAAGCGTGCCCGCCGTGATCCCAAAGAACTTGCCCTTTGTGTAGACGCCGGCCGCCGACTGCAGCACGAGCACCGTGAGGTAGCAGACGCCGAAGAAGACGTGCAGTCCGTGCATGCCGGTCAACGTGAAGAACGACGCGCCGAAGATGCCGCTTCCCCCCCACGTCACGTGCTCGCCGAAGATCAAGTGGTTGTACTCGAAGGCTTGACCTCCGAGGAATCCCGCGCCTAGGACGATCGTCGCCAGCAGAAACCACATATATCTTATGAAGTTCCCGTGTTTGAAATTCTCGAGCGCATAATGCATCGTCGCGCCGGAACCGAAAAGTACGACGGAGTTCCAGGCCGCAAACGCCACGTCCAGACGCTGTATTCCCGGCGGCGGCCAGCCCTGTCCGCTGTTGCGCAGATAGAGATAGGCGAAGATGAAGGACGAGAAGAGCACGCAATCGCTGACCAGGAAGAGCAGGAAGCCTTGCAGGCGCAGCTCGCGCGTTTCGACGTAGAGTTGGTCGACGTGGCCGTGCGCGTCGGCCCCTATTGCCGCGACCGACATCAGTGGGCCCCCGCCGCGACCGGCGGCGGCGAATCGGTGAGCTCCTCTTCCAGCCCCTTATATGGGAGCGGCTGGCTGAAATCGTAAGGCAGCCCGTAGACCGTCGGGATGTGCTTGAAGTTATAGTAGTGCGGCGGCGACGGAATCTGCCATTCCAGCGTGCGCGCTCCCCACGGATTGGGCCCCGACCGACGCCCGTTGCGGATGCTCCAGAGAACGTTGACGAAGAAGATCAGGATCGCAAACGTCATGAGGTACGACGCGACCGACTCGAAACGGTTCCAGAACGTGAACTGCGGATCGTAAGTCGCCACTTCGCGCGGCATCCCGAGCATGCCCAGCCAATGCATCGGAAGAAACGTGCAGTTGAAGCCGATGAAGAAGAGCCAGAAGTGAATCTTTCCCAGCGTCTCGTTAAGCAGGCGCCCCGACATCTTGGGGAACCAGTAGTACATGCCCGCAAAGACGCCCATGAGACTTCCTCCAACGAGCACGTAGTGCAGGTGCGCGACGATAAAATACGTCCCGTGCACGTGCAAGTCGAACGGAATCGCCGCGAGAAAGATTCCGGTTATTCCGCCGATCGTAAACAGGCCGATGAAGCCGATCGCGAAGAGCATCGCCGTCGAGTAGTGGATCTTTCCACCGAAAAGCGTCGCCGTCCATGAGAAGATCTTGATGCCCGTCGGCACGCCGATGATGTACGTGAGGATCATGAAGGGCAGTTGCAAGAAGGGCGCGAGGCCCGAGGTGAACATGTGGTGGGCCCAGACCATGAATCCGAGTAGCGCAATCGCCATCGAAGAGAATGCGATCAGCTTGTAGCCGAAGACCGGCTTGCGCGCGAAGGTCGGCAGCACTTCGGAGATGATGCCGAAGGCAGGAAGAATCATGATGTAGACGGCCGGGTGCGAATAGAACCAGAACATATGTTGCCACATGACCGGACTGCCGCCTTTAGTCGGGTCGAAGAACGGCACGCCAAACTGCCGTTCGATAAAGAGCGCCGCCAGCGCCGCGGCGAGCGCCGTAGTCGCGATCATCAGCAGCGGCGCGGTCGCGAACTGCCCCCAGACGAAGAGCGGCATTCGGGTGAACGTCATCCCCGGCGCGCGCATCTTCAGGATCGTGACGACGAAGTTGATCCCCGTAATCGTCGAGCTCACGCCGACCAGGAAGATCGCGGCACACCACATCGAGGTTCCGGCCGCGCCTTGCAGCGAGATCGGCGGATACTCCATCCATCCGGCAGTCGGCGCTCCCATCAGGAACGACGAAAATAGCATCAGGCCGGCGACCGGAAAGATCCAGAAGCTGAGCATGTTGAGCCAGGGAAAGGCAACGTCGCGGGCCCCGATCTGCAGCGGAAAGACAAGATTGCCGAAGCCGCCGGTCAGAAGAGGAATGATGACCAGCCAGACCATCGCGCTGCCGTGTACGCTATAGACCTCGTTGTACGTGCCGGGAGCGACGAAGCCGCCGTTGGGGTTGAGCAGCTGCGTGCGGATGGCCTCGGCCAAGAGACCCGAGAGCATAAAGAAGACGAACGCGGTGATGATGTATTGGATGCCGATGATCTTGTGATCGAGCGAAAAGACGTACCGTCGAACGAACCCCTGAGGTTCGGGATGAATGTGTCCGGCGATACCGCCCGAGTGAACCGCTGCTACTGCCATACTGCTTTCAAGTATCTCATTTCAGTGTGTTGAGAAATGCCACGAGGTTTGCGATGTCCTGTGGAGAGAGGCCGTTGGAGCTCGCGCTGGGCATCGCACCCATGCTGCCGGTGTAACCGTTCTCCAAGATCGACGCGACGTCCGCGGGATTCGCCGCCTTACCGTTGACCAAGTCCGGATGTGCCGGATCGTGCAGAACGGCCTCGAGGCCCGGGCCCACGAGAGTTTGGCTGAACGGAGCGAGCTTGTGGCAGGCCGTGCACTTTTGACTGAAGAGCGCCTTGCCGGCAGCAACATCGCCGCCCTGAAGCGGGATCGCTTGTCCGGCCACCCCGGGCAACGCGTTGCTCACGCGAGCGTTCTTCTGCTGCCAGCCTTTGTACCAACGGTCGAACGAAGGCTTATCCTCGATCACCAAGACCTGCTTGTCCATCTCGCTGTGCTCGACGCCGCAGAACTGCGTACAGATGATCGGATACCGTCCCGCCAGCCGCGGCGTGAACCGGATCGTCGTCACCAAGCCCGGAACCGTATCGTTCTTGAGACGCATCGCCGGCACCCAGAATCCATGGATCACGTCGGCCGAGGTCAGGTTGAGCGTCACCGGCACGCCCAACGGAAGGTGCATTTCGTCGGTAACCTCGCCGTTGATCTGCGGGTAGCGGAACGAGAAATAGAACTGGTGGCCGATCGCCTCGACGACGAGGCCGTTCTCCGGCTCCAGCAGGATCTCGTACCAGATTCGGACGCTGACAACCGAGAGTATGATCACGAAGATCAGCGGGATAACCGTCCACCAAAACTCGAGCTTGCGGTTATCGTGGATTTGCACGCCGATCGCATCGGGCGCGTCCGATGCCTTGGCGCGGAAGGCGATCGCAAAATAGACCAAATAGCCTGCGACGAAAATGTAGAGCGCGCTGCCCGTCGCCGACATGAAGCGAATGAGATCGTCGACCTGCCGCGCGGTTACGATTGCTGCGGGCAGGTAGCGCTCCAGCGGAAAGGTGTAGCTAAAGACGATCGCGGCGACCGCCAGTGCCGCCAGAACCGCAGTGACCACCCAAAATCCGCGACCGAGCCGGGCCGGTTGCGCTGTTCTCTCTACCAAAGAATGCTCTCCCTCAGCCTAATATAGGCGCTCCGCACGCGAATCGCACCGACTAAACGGGCTGTTAAGAGCCCCTGTCGGCAGCCCCTGCAAACTCCCGAACCAGCCAGTCCACGTTGGTGATGGCGGTTCCGACGACGACGGCATCGGCTCCGGCATCGAGCGCGGCCCTCACGTCTGCCGGTGTGCGAACCCCGCCCTCGCATACGCCGAACGTACCCATTTGCGAAACCTCGGCAACCAAATCGAGCGCGGGAAGTGCGTGGCTCTTCGTCGGCGCCGTATAACCGCAGAGCGTTGTCGCTAAGATGTCGGCGCCGGCCGCGCTCGCAGCTGCCGCGTCTTGTGCGGTAGAGCAATCCGCCATTGCCAGCCGGCCCGCTGCGTGGACCTCCCGGATCGTGTCGATGAGCAGGCTGCCGTCCGGCCGCGGCCGGCCGGTTGCGTCGAAGGCCACGATCTCAGCGCCGGCGCCGATGATCGATCTCACGTCCGCAAGCGTTGGAGAAATGTAGGTCTCGAATCCGGGATACTCGCGTTTGAGCAACCCCACGATCGGCAACGTGACACGGTGACGCACCGCGAGCAGATTTGCGACGCCCTCGATACGGACGGCAACGGCCCCGCCATCTTGCGCGGCTCCTGCCATTGCCGCGATAACCTGCGGATCGTCGAGCGCAGATCCACGCCAAGCCTGCACGGAAACGATCAGTCCGCCGCGCAGCGCTTCGAGCAGGTTCATCGCTCGAGCTCCGGCACGGGCAGCCCCAGCTCGCGGTAGGCGAGCAGCAGCGCGCCCGCCGCGGGCTCGTACTTCGCGCGACCGACTTCCGCGCTCGGTACGGTTTCGAGAATGCCGCCCCTGACGCGCTCGTAAAAGTCCGCGTCGGCGAAGAGACCGCCGGTTAATGCCGCTCTGGGCTCTTTCATGGCAGCCAGCCCGCGATGCGCGAGCGCCGCAAGACGGTCGGCTCCTTCCTCGGCAATCTTACGGAAGCGCTCAAATCGAATGGCAACCGGCGTAAAGGCGGCGAGCCGCGCGCGGGTCAGTTCTCCCGAGTAAACTGCTCGTGCAATTTGGCGAAGCGAGCCCATTGCAAAGAAATCGCAGGCCGCTTGCGCTTCTTCGCGGAGAGCGCGGTCGCCGTCGTCCTCGGCGGCCATCACGAGTGCGAGCGCATTGCGAGCAATGCTAAACGCGCTTCCCTCGTCGCCGAAGAGAAAGCCCCATCCGCCGAGCGTCTGCGAGACGCCATTTTCGTCGCGCGCGTAGACGACCGAACCCGTACCTGCAATCACGACGACACCCGGCGTTCCCGCGAGCGCGCCCGCATGCGCCACCGGCGCGTCGTGCATCAGAATAAAACGCTGCGTCGGCATCTCCGGCAGCGCACCGTAGACGCGTCCTTCATAACCGCTAACGCCGGCGACGATCGCGGCGAAACCGCTTTCAAGAGGAAGGCCCGCACGCCGGCACGCATCGGCGAGTGCTTCTCGTAGCGCATTGCGAAGGCGCGTAGATGTCGAATCGGCGCCGACTTCGTCGGCGGGGCCCGACGCGCCGCGTGAAAGGATTTGACCGCGCTCGTCGGCTATCAGCGCCACGGTCGAGCTTTGACCTCCGTCGATTCCGGCGAGCAGCGCGCTCACGTCGCGCCTTCGGCGAGTTGCGCCGCGTAGGCATCCGCGGCCGCTTCCCGCGCGAGTCTGTTCCCAAGCACGGCTACTTCGCCGATCGCTTCGCGATGGTGATAGAGCTCGTGACCAATAGCGCGCGCGACGAGATCCGCTTCCAGCCCGGCGCGGATACGTATCTCCGGCCCAGTCGGATCGTACTCCGCACGAAGTTCGTCCTTACCCCAGTCGCCCAGTTCGGCGAAGCGAACGCTCACGCCATACGCCCTGCACAACTCAAACGCGACGTTCATGCGCTTCGACGTAAGTCGACGCCGTCGGCGACGAGCTGCGCTCGCAGTTCGTTCGTGTCGATATCGCCCACCCGTACGCCGCGCGCGCAAGCTAGCGCCGCGGCCGTTCCGGCCGCCTGCCCCAGGGTCATCACCGTTGGCGTCAAGCGCGTCGAGGCTAGCGCCTCGTGCGTTGTGGAGATGCAGCGCCCCGCAACGAGCAACTGCTCGCGATTGACCGGCAAGAGGGTGCGGTAAGGAATTTCGTAGCTCTCTCCAGGCGCGAGTCGTTGCGTGGCCGTTCCGCTGCCGCTTGGGTTGTGCACGTCGATGGGATACGCGCTGCGCGCCACGGCATCGTCGAAGCGCCGGGCCTGCAAAACGTCGTCTCGCGTCAGCGTGTACCGGCCGACGATGCGCCGCGATTCGCGAATCCCCACCTCCGTGCCCGTTGCCGCGATGCGCGCGCCCGCGAAACCCGGCACGCGGCGCCGAAAGAACTCCAACAACTGCATCGCCTGCAGACGCGATTCTACTTCGGCCCGCGTCAGGTCGTCGGGATCCAGCGGATCGATGTTGACGACGCGCGTCATGTTGACGGTCACCTCGTCGGGATATGGAGAGATAAAAAACGAGACGAGTTCGCGCGGAACGTCGACGAGCCCGTCCGCACGCGCTCTTTCCCAGAGCTCGTTCAGACCTGCAATCGCGGTGAGCACGGCCGGCACGCGCTCCTGCGGGCGCAGCGAGCTGCGCATCTCGTCGGGATGTTCGCGCAGATACGCTGCAAGGGCCGCGAGGTCGACGTGGCTCAGCCGAAACATCAACGTGGCAGGCTGAACGCGTCCGCGCTCGTCGCCCTGTTGCGTGGGGACGCCCGCAGAGGCGGCCACCAGCGCATCGGCGGTTGCGTCGATGACGACCCTTCCGCGGTACGTGCGCGTGCCGCCGACCGTCGCACACGTTGCACTGCAAACGGCTTCCCCATCGAGCTGCGCCGATAAGAAGTAGGCATGGAGCAGCAACGACACCTCCGCCTCTCGCATCATCTCGAAGAGCAGCGCTTTGTGCACTTCGGGATCGAACGGCGTAATCGTCGCGACGTAATCCGACGAATCGGCAAGGTGGCCCGGCGAAGCGCCCTTACGCATCAGGCGCTCGACCATCTCTTGCGCGATCCCGCCGACGATGCGTTCTTTCGCGGAATGAAAGGTCATCCACGGACCAACCATTGCAGCCGTCGCGGTGCCGCCCAAGAAACCGTAACGCTCGAGCAGAAGCGTACGGGCACCGTGGCGCGCCGCCGCAATCGCCGCCGCGCAACCCGCATTGCCGCCGCCGACGACCAGCACGTCGAACTCAGGTGAGTCGGAGCGCGTAGAAGCTCGCATCTACGTGCAATTCGTCGCCCCATACGGCAGGCCATTTCCTAGCGCCCGGCAATAGAGCGGGATGCAAGTTCAAATTGCTTCCCAGGACCGGAATTGGGCAATGGCCGCGCACTTGAGTGCGCTCATCGCCATCGCGGGATTGCCGTTCGGTCACGTCGTGGGACCGCTGGTCGTCTATCTGATCAAAGCGCACGAATCGGAGTTCGTGGCGGAGCACGCACGCGCATCGCTCAACTATCAGATCACGGTTTCCATCGTGGGAGTTGTCGGGGTCATCGCCGCCGTCGCCGTGATGCTCGGCTTCATCGCGAGCGGTTCGGCGCAGCAGATGTCCGATACCGGAACCGGCGTCAGTCTTGCCGTTTTTTGGATTGCGGTTGCGATCGCCGTTTTGTTGATTCTGCTGCTATCGCTCATCTTCATCATCGCTGGGACCGTAGCGGCGAGCCAGGGCCGCACCTACACGTACCCGTTCGCCATTCGTTTTCTGCGTTAGGAGCCAGCCTATGTTGATGCAACGAGTCAAGCCTCTCTCGCGTATCCTTGCACAGGGCAGGGATCAAGAGCACGGTCTGAAACGCTCGCTCGGCCCGTGGGCGCTCACCGCCATGGGGATCGGCGCGATCATCGGCACCGGCATCTTCGTTCTCACCGGCGTCGCTTCGGCTACGCGGGCAGGCCCGTCACTAACGTTTTCGTTTGTCGTCGCGGGCATCGTGAGCGCGCTCGCCGCGCTCTGTTACGCGGAAGTCTCCAGCAAGATTCCGATCTCCGGCAGCGCCTACACCTACACATATGCGACGCTCGGCGAGTTCCTTGCTTGGATCGTCGGCTGGGCACTGGTCCTCGAGTATGCGCTCGGCGCGGCGACCGTCAGCGTCGGATGGTCCGGCTATTTCAATTTCATTCTGCACACGCTGTTCAATCTGAACATCCCGCAGGCGTGGCAACACAGCCATTGGGATGCGACGCCGGGAATCGCGAACTTGCCCGCAGCGGCAATCATCTTTCTAATCACCGCGCTGCTCGTGCGCGGAACGAAGGAATCGGGCACCGTCAACGCGGTCATCGTCGCAATTAAGATCGCGGTCGTACTCTTCTTCATCGCGATCGGTCTCGGTCACATCAATCCCGCCAACTATCACCTTCCGCCCGGCCCGCTAGCGGGTGCGGGCGGCTTCTTTCCTTTCGGCTTGGCCGGTATGTTCGGGGGCGCCGCCTTCATCTTCTTCGCATATATCGGATTCGACGCCGTCTCGACGACCGCTGAAGAGGCGCGGAATCCGGCGCGCGATCTGCCGATCGGCATCATCGCAAGCCTCGTGGTCTGCACGATTCTCTATATTATCGTCGTCGCGATTCTCAACGGCATGGTACCGTTCTACACGCTCAACGTCAACTTCCCCGTTGCGTTTGCGGTCGACAGCGTCGGGCTCGCTTGGGCGGGCGTGATCATTTCGTTCGGTGCCATCGCAGGCTTGACGACGGTGCTCCTCGTCATGATGTACGGACAAACCCGAATATTCTACGCGATGTCGCGGGACGGACTGATCCCTCCGCTGTTCGTTCGACTGCATCCGACGTGGCGCACACCGTGGATCTCGCAAATTCTGTTCGGTGTTTTGATTGCGGCCGCAGGCGCGCTCTTTCCGATCAGCATTCTGGGATCGCTTACCAATATGGGAACGCTCAGCGCCTTCGTGCTCGTCTCGATCGCCGTACCGATATTGCGCAGCCGCCATCCGGAGACGCAAGGTAAGTTCAAAGTCCCGTTCGGCCCCTATTTGATTCCCGTGCTCTCCGCAGTTACCGCACTGTTTTTGATCTATTTCCTGCGGCAGGGAAACCCGCTGGTGTGGGGGTTCTTCCCGCTGGTGTGGCTAGGCTTCGTGATTTGGCTCGTCGCCGGCCTGATCTTTTACTTCTGCTACGGACGCCACCAGAGCACGATTGCCCTCGAAGAAACCGCAGGGCTCGCGATTCGCCAACCACCAGTGAATTAGCTGTTGTTTTTGCCGTTTTTCCGCAACGCGCTCACGATTGCTTGCGGCAGCTTCTGAAGCTCTTGCAGCATCAGCGCTTGCGTTTCTCGTATCGACTCTAAGACGCCGTTGCTTTGGCTCGATAAGGTGTCGAGCGCCGTCCCTACGCCGTGCGCAAGAGCCAGCAATGCCTCCGACTCGTCGGGGGCATACGCCTCGCCATCGCGCTTGCGCCCGCAGATGAGCGCGCCGACAAGGTCGCCGCGCGAGATCATAGGGAACGCAAACTCACCGCGTAACTGCGAATCAGAAAACGCGTGCAGGTCGATTGGCTTGTTCCACGCGCGGAGCGCGACAATTCCCGGATCATTTTCGCCGACCTCGGTCCGCCGGCCGTCCGTGGCGAAAGCGTAAGCCGCGCCGTCGCGAACGAGGATCTCCGCGTCGTCCGCACTCGTGTGACCGATAACCACCTTAACCGCCCGATCCAGCAGCGTGGCCCGGTCGGAGATATAGGACGCCTCGTGCGCGAAGCGGCGCAATGCCGACTCATCCTCGTGCCGCTTGCGGAAAAAGACGCGATCGACGAATCGCTCGACGTTTCTATGAATGTACCGAAGCGAGATTCCGAGACCGAGGGCCACGAGCATGCCGATGAAGGCGCTGGTGGTGTGGGTAGTGCTCGCGAGCCACGCACTGGCAGCCCATTCGGCTAGAACGAATGCACCGATCACAATCGCCGAAACGATCGTGAAAACGGCGGCGCGGTTCAAGAAGAAGCCGACGTCGATCAGCCGGCGGCTCAGGGCCGCGTACGTCAGCGCAACCGGTGCGGTGAGCAACACCAGAGTGCTAACAATACCAACGACAATCGTGCTGGCGAACGATGGCGACGACGCTGATGCGACCAATCCTACGATGAAGAAGCAAAAAAAGGCAGCAAGGGGCACGAGCGTCCATACGGCTCGCTGACGCTCGACACCGCGGGATGCGGCGATTGCTAGAAGGCCGCAAAGCGCTGCCAGGAGGACACCGGCGGCAACGGAAGCTAACCCTGCGTTCCCTTCAACGAACGGAAGCGGGTCGAACCGAAGCGTGATAACTCCGGCCGTTCCAACTAAAGAGATCGCGGTAAAGATCGCGAGGAAGGTGTAACACAGCCATTGTGCGATGCGACGGGGCCGAGAGAGCGGCCGAGCGAAGCCGCTTGCGAACGCCGCCAACAACGCCACCGACAACGGTCCAACTACGCTCGCGGAGATGTTCTGGAGGATATACGCCCAAGCCCCGGGCATCGCGAAATCGATCAGGGCGCCCGTAATAACAAAGGTCGCTATCCACAGCGATAGCAGCCGCATCTGGGGTAGATCGGCACCACGCCATGCGATCAGCATTGCAAACAGTAGAAGCCAGAGAGCCGCGAAGGTGAAGACCCAGAAATTCCACGTAAGTATTGGCGCGCGCGGTACGACCGTAAGTTCTCTTTGCAGCAAACCCCTGTGAACCGAGAGGATCAGAGGTCGCCCGTTGAGGGGCGCTTCGAGAAGGGAGTAACGTTCGACGAGGCTGTTCGCGCGGAAATCGATAAGGTCGCCTCGACGAAGGCCGGCGCGGGCAGCCGGTCCGCGGCGGTCGACGGACGTAACCACGAGGTTAAACGGTTTCGAAGAGACGCCCGTGTTGGCTCCCCACCAGCCCTGCCAAGGCGGAGCGCCGCCCATTCCGGTCGCGTCCAGCACATCGGCTACCTGCGCGAGCGCCGCGAGCGCGCAAATGGCGAGAAGCACCGGGCGCCATGCAATCCGACTGATGGTCACTCCAGATTATTGTTTTCCGCCCTTGAAGATAACGCCTGGCGCGCTATTCATACGATTGCAGCTCCAGCAGGTTGCCGTCCGGATCGAACACGTGAAAAGAATGCGCCGTATCGCCTTGGGCGCCAAAGTTGCCCGTCATCTCACGAACGATCGGCATGTTGCGCTCTTTGAGAAACTCCGCTATTTCCGACGGCACGTTTTCGAGCGCGAGCGCGATGTGATTGAGATTCCGATTCGGAAGTGTAGCATCGCGGTGTGCGGGATCCAGAAAATCGACGATAGTGTCGGCATCGATCCTGACCGACGGAAAGGGAGCGCGTCCGCAGCGGAACTCGCGGGTTCGCTCGGGGCGAAGGCCGAGAATGCCGGCGTAGAACGTGAGGCTCCGTTCGGCATCGGAAACGTTTAACACGATGTGGTCCAGTGAGTTTATCTTTATGCTAAGCATCTTAGCATTAAGATTACCGTAAAGGAACGCGCCTGTCAAGTGTCTTAACATCGAGATATGCAGGACCGGATCGATCGAATACTGGCACAGTGGAATCGCGAACGCCCCGACCTCGATACGAGCGCCATGGGGTTGGTCGGCCGAATTCAGCGCGCTGCGGCTGCGCTTCGCCCTCGCCTAGACGATACGCACGGGCTCTCCGGCCTTGCGGGCGAGTCGTTCGATGTCTTGGCTTCTCTTCGGCGCTCGGGCCGCCCCTATCAGCTTTCCCCCACGCAACTGTATCGAGAGATGATGCTCACGTCTGGGGCGATGACTAATCGCATCGATCGCTTGGAGGAGGCCGGCCTGGTGTTGCGACGGCCCGATCCGCAAGACCGTCGCGGCACGCTCGTCCGGCTTACCGCAAAGGGGAAAGCGCTTATCGATGCCGCAAGCACCCAACACGTAGCCAACGAGGAGCGGCTGCTCGCCGCCTTGAGCGCGCGAGAACAGCTACAACTCGGCGAACTGCTGCGAAAGCTGCTACTCTCCTTGGGAGATGCGGCCGATTGATCTAGGAGCTCTTTCTATGCAAGGTCTGGCGATTAAAAGCCAAGACTCGTCGCTGGGACGCTGGACCGTGGCGCGATGGGCGCCTCCTGCGGATTCGCCCCTTCACGAAACCGTCGAGCGCATTTGGTACTTCGAAGGCCAGCTGACGCATACAAAGGAGCGCGTATTCCCGGATGGGACGGCGGAGTTGATCGTGATGCTCGACGAGCGGCACCGTGATGGAAGCGACCCCGCGCTTGGAGCATTTCCGGCCGTATGCATCAATGGATGCCGAACGCAACCGTCGGTCGTCGTGAGTCCGCGTGGGCGCTGCCGCGTACTGGGCATTACCTTAGCACCAGCTGGAGCCTGTGCGCTCTTACGCTGCAATATGACGCAGCTCGTCGACATAACTGTAGACGTCCGCGACGCGATCGGGCGAGCCGCAGACGAACTCGGAGAGCGCTGCGCGAACGCTGCGCAGATCTCATCACTGAGCGAAAGACGGAATGCGGCCTCCGTCGTTTCCGCCGCGGTGGATTGGCTGTTACCGCTCACGCGCGGCGACCGCGACGGCCTAGTGCGGTGGACTTCAGCGAAGATTCGAGAGGCACGAGGCACGGTGTCGCTCGACCAGCTCGGCGCTCGTCTGGGCGTATCGCGCTATGAATTTGCGCGGCGCTTTCGCGACGGCACCGGATTGACGCCCAAACGCTTCGCCCGGATCGTTCGGTTCCATAACGCCCTTTCGCTTCTCCATCGCAACGAGAAGATTGCCGCCGTAGCGGCCGAGCTCGCCTACTACGATCAGGCGCACATGTACCGCGATTTTGCTGAGTTCGCGCGGCTCACGCCGGGTGAATTCGTTTCGGCCATGCGGTATCCCGAGTCACCCAACCTAGCCGAACCCTAAACAATTTTCCAAGACGCGGCTGTTGCGATGCCCTATGCTAATCCCATGAGTACGACACAAGTGAGGACCACAGTGCAAACCATTTATCCGAGCGTTCGCTACAATGACGCGAGAGCCGCAATCGAATGGCTCAAATCCGCCTTGGGTTTCGAGGAGAAAGAGGTCTGCGCCGGCGATGGCGACACCATCGCGCACGCCGAGTTGAAACTGGCTGGTAGCCTGATCATGCTGGGCAGCGTCAAGAACGATCCATACGGCACGAGCCCTGAAAACCTGGGAGGCGTTACCGGGGGAGTCTATATCGCACTCGACAGCGACACCGATGTCGACACCGCCTACGCCCGCGCCAAAGCCGCAGGTGCGCAAATCATTCGCGAGCTCGAAGATACGGACTACGGTTCGCACGAATTCGGCGTGCGCGACCCGGAGGGGCACATCTGGAGCTTCGGCACCTATCGCCCGCAGGCGTAGGTCAATCTTCCTAGGCGCTGCGCGGTTCGATGAGGATGACGATTGACTCGTCGGCCGCGCAGCCTTCCACTTCTTCCGTGACTAGTGCGACGGCTTGGTCCGTGCTCGTCAGGCCTTCGTACGCTGCGATGCGCGCGTCTCGCAGCAGATAAAGCGCGGGTAGCGCCCGGCCGACGTCGCCGAACTGCGTTGCGGTCTCGACTGCGTCGCGTACGTGCGATTCAACCCTGGCCGCCATCGTTTGAATAAGCCGGTAGTCGCGCAGCGCGAGCCGCACGACGCCTCGTTCGTCTATCACGCGAAGAGCGCGGCGGCGTCCGTAGCCGCTCAGAGCGCCGGTAAGCTCGACTCGATCGAGTTCGGCGAGGGCGCACGCGAACGACTGCGCTGCGATCGCTCGACGATCGGACTCGCCACACGCGTCGCCGGCCGCCGCTTCCACGAGGGCCGTCGCTCCCGAGGCGGTGGCACGAACTTTATTGCGCTGCGTATCGATCTCGATCTCGACTACGACCCGGTCGGGAGCGGCACCCGCGGCGATGACGCGGTCGGCCGCCTCACGCCGAATCTGCGCGATCTCTTGCGGAGAGGGCGACGCAATCGTGCGTTCCACGACGTCGCGTACTAGCGCCAAGGCAACGCCAATCGGCGCGATCACCTCGGCGTCGCGCGCGAGCCGATACCGCACCTTCATCGCAGAAGCCAAGTGCGGCACGACCGCGCCGCAGCCACCGCCTCCGCCGACTAGCGTCACACGCTGCGCGTCGAGCGCGTAGTCACCGGCCAAAGCCTCGGTCGCCGCGCGCAGCTTCGCGACCGCGAGGGAGATCACTCGCTGCGCCAAGGAGAGCGCGTCGCCCCCGGTACGCTGCGCCAGCAACTCAAATGCACGACGCGCCGTCTCGCGGTTGCCGCGCGCGAAGGCGCCCTCGGGAACTCCCCCGGCAACGTTCGCCGCGCAGGTGACCGTCAGCGCGATCCTTGCGCCGGAAGGCGTGACGAGCACGACGTGATCGGCGCGATCCTGCGGCGTCGGCGCGATCAACTCGACTCGCGCTCCCTCGATCAGCTCGGGCGCAACGAAACACGCGTACGCACATCCGGCAATGTGCGCGCTGCGCGGCCCAACGTCGACGATGCCGCCGCCCTCAAGGCGCAGCATGCTGCCGCCGCCGATTCCCAGCGTCCGAACGTCGAGCGTTCGCAGCATCGTGCGGTATCCGCCGATTCTCGCGGATTGCATCTGCGGGCGTCCATTCTTGATGACCGAACAATCCGAACTCGTTCCGCCGACTTCGATGAAGATGCCGTCGCTCAAGCGCTCATAAAGCAGGGCTCCCGCGATGCCCGCTGCCGGTCCCGAGAGCAGCGTGAGAATCGGCCGGCGTCCGACCTCGCGCACGTCCATCACGCCGCCGTCGCTGCGCATCACCATCAGCGGCGCCGGGATTGCGGCAAGCTCTACCGCCTGAGCGGTCATCCGCGCCGTGCGCACCATTTTCGGCAGGATTGCGGCGTTGATCGCCGCCGTGCGCGTACGCGAACGTAATCCGTACGCCGTGCTGACGTCGTGGCCGCTGGTCGCCTCGATCCCGCGCTCGCGTGCATAGGCGACCGCAGCGGACTCCTGCTCCGGGCGATCCACGCCGAAGCTTTCGCTGGCCGCGATCACATCCGCACCACCGGCGATTAATCTGTCGACGGCGTCACGCAACGCGTCGCCGTCGCCGGCTCGCGCGAAAGCAAACTGCGGAGCAAAAACCGCCCCCGAACTCACGGAAAAGGCCCGAAAGCGCATCTGCCGGCGCGACAGCCATGGCAAACCATCGAGCAGCCCGAGCACGCCAACCCGCGCGAGGTCCCCTTCGAGCAACGCGTTGGTCGCCTGTGTCGTCGAGTGCGCGATAAAGGCGACGGACGCCGAATCGACGTGAGAATCGGCCAGCAGCTGCTCGATACCCGCAACGATACCCTCGGCCACTCCACGCGCCGCATCGTGTGTCGTCGGGACTTTGACGCGAGCGACGAGCTCGCGCGTGGCGGCGTCGATTGCGACGACATCGGTAAACGTTCCGCCGACGTCGATGCCGACCCGAAGCTTTCTCGCTCCGTTCATCTCTGGAGATCGGCGATCAACGCGTAGGTAACCATGTGCAGCGCTACGCGATCGCCGCTCGCGTAACGGTCGAAGAGCTCGTTCAGATCGCGGCGCAGCGCCACGGCCGGTGCGCCCGAATCCGGCAAATACGAGGAAGAGCCCGCGCGCCCCAGGAGCGCCTCCCGATCCATCTCTTGAAGCGAGAATGCCTCGGTGCGCGTGATCCACGACTCCGGAAATCGAGTGAACGCAGCAAGGGCGCGCCGTCGCAAGTCCTCGGTATCGTCGTTCGCATAGGCTCGCACGACCTCTCCGTAGGCCTTCGTGAACGCATCGCGTTCGTCGCGCTCGTACTGCAATATCGCGGCGCGCCGCCGAGCGACCCGGGCGAACTCGCGCATCACGTCGATCGTCGCAAACCAGTGAAAGGCCTGACAGGCAACGACCACATCGACGCTCGCATCGGACAGACCGGTATGTTGCGCGGTGCCTTCGCTCCACTCGACGTTGGGATCGGATTCCGCCTGCGATCGCATGCGCAGGTTCGGCTCGATCGCGATGACCTTCGCGCCGCGCCGTGCAAAGAGCCGCGCCGAGATTCCCGTGCCTGCGCCGACGTCGGCAATCGTCAACGTCGACGGAGCGCCCAACCCCGCGAGTACCGCGTCGATTGCCTCGGGCGGGTAACCGGGGCGAAAGGCAGCGTAGGATGGTGCCCGGTTCCCAAATCGTGAAACCGAGTCCTTACCGTCCATCGTCTACCGGCGCCGTAAGAGGCGCGCCGAGCGCGATATCGACCACGCGGCCGCCTTGCAGAACTTCAAACGTGTGCGGCTTTCCGTCGTACGCGAGCTGCTGCGCCGGATAAGTGCCGTAGAACCACCACGCTTTCCCGTCGATTTTCTCGATCACGTCGCCCGAGCGCAAACCTGCCACATAGGCGGGTCCGCCGGCGCGAACGTAGACGCGCATGTTGCCGTCGATCGTGCGAAAGAACGAGTAGAAGTACGCCGGCCTATCTCCGGGCCGCACGGCGGCACCGAGCGCGAAAAGATTGCGGCTGCGCGTCGGATCCGAAAGCGCCCAAGCGCGCAGTCGCGACACGCCCTGGCTTGCCAGCGCGCTAGCTGCGCCCGCGACCGCGTGCGGCACGATCACGGCGTGATCGTGCCACTCCTCGACGATCCAGCCGCCGCAATCTTCGAGCCGCAAACCGATGTCGAGATCGTCGCCGCCTGTTAGCGTAAAGATCGAACTGGCGACGCGAAGGTATGCGGCGTATCGTTTGACGGAACAATCGCTGCGATTCGGATCGTCGTGGATCCGCGTCGCCGTCAAGGCTCCGCCGGTCAGCTCGGCGGCCACCACGTCGGCACCCACACGCCCAAATGGAGTTCCATCGTCGTCGACGGCGATTCGATCGCGGGATGAGGGTGAAGCGTAAAAGCCCGGCAACGTCTCGGCCGCGGCCGCCATATGATAGAACGACGTAAATGCCGGCCTGCCGAAAAGCGCGGGAGCGCCGACGACGACCGCCAACGTTGCGACGATCGCGACGGCGGTTTGATACGGCAACGTTCGCCGGGTAATCGTTTGGATCGGCACTCCCGTGAAATTTGCGACCCAAACGTTTGCGGTGTTCGTAGGGTCGCAGACGTTCTGCACCTGCACGACGGCCATCACGGCGGCCACGAGGATGACGGGCGGTAGGACGTGAGCGGTCAACAACACCGTAAAGATGGCAATGCCGACACCGAACGGATTGAGCGGGCCGCGATAGAGTACGAGCGGGCTTGCGACACCAAAAAGCGCCACGTAGGCGACGGGGCTGCGAAGCCAGTCCCCCGCGACCAGCGGCCGAAGCGCGGCGACGAACTGCGGTTGGGTCGTTGCGACCAACAGCATGCCGATTCCCATGAAGAGCAGCACTGCGGGCGCGACGTCCTCGACGCCGCGAATTGCGGCGGCGACGAGGCGTTGCACGGCCAGCGCCGGACGCGTGACGAGCACGCCGAAGAGCGCGGCAACCAGGAACGCCACCGCAGCATCCAAGTGAAACGCGTAAAAGAGCAGCAGCGGTAGGAGGGGCGTGACGAGTGCGACGGCCGGCACACGCTGCGATTTGGAGTCCTCCGGCGCTCGGACGGCCCAGGTCGCATATCCGCGCGCGCGGTAAAACGACACGACGGCATACGCGACCAAAAAGGCGGCATCGATCAGAGCCAGCAAAATCGCGTATCGCACGAGCTGCTCGCGCGCGACGCCGAAAAACGTCGTGTAGAACGTCCAGTTCGCGATGTTGAAAATGTAGCCGAGCGCGAAGCTCATTAAGAAGAGCGTCGCCGCAATGGTGCGCGGAACGCCGGCGGTCATCATGATCGGCAGCACGATCGAACCCACCATGATGATGCCGCCCAAGCCTTGAAGCGAAGCGAAGAGCACCGCCACGATCGCGCAGAACACTAGACTCAGCACGAAAGGCCGTTCGCCGCCAAACTCGGCGGCGACATTGACGATCGTTCGTGCGATTCCGGTCTCGATCGTTACCCGCCCAAGCAGCGCGCCAAAGATGACGGCGACATAGAACGGCGCAAGCTTCACCGCACCACCGGTAATTATTCCGCCCAGCGCCGCGAACGGCACGCCCGCCGCCAGCGCCATTAGAAGAGCCATGCAAGGAACCGCTATCAATGCCGGCATCGCGCGCCGGTACATCAGCAATGCGAAGATCGCGAAAACGACAAGGATCAGGAGTGCGCTTACGATGACAGGACGCTCTCGAGCGGAGGCAGCGTTTTCGACGTCACGTATTCCCGGGTGACGCGATAGAACGCGTCGGCTCTTTCGATCGCTTTTTGGGCGGCGAGATGGTAACGCTCGAGGTTGCTCGCGAGATGCCCTTCCCGGTTCTCGTAACGCCACGCTCCTGCGTAAAGCGGGGCGAGCTCTTCGTAGGCGTCGCGCAGCTCCCACATCCAGTAGCGGCACCAATACAGATCGCGCAGCGTCGTCTCTGAATCCGTCGTCGCGTGAGCGAGCGCATCGGCGTACATCGCGCGCACCTCGCCGGCGATCTGGAACTTCCGGCCTAAGAGATCGTAGCGGCGTGCAGCGAGAAACATCACGGAAGCGGCTTCGGCATGCAACGGCGGCCGGGCGAAATAACGGTTCGCCTCGACCGCTTCAGACCAGAGCCGAACTTTGCGCAAGTCCGCCTTTGCCGTTTGGTCGTCGGCGGCGGAATCAAACGGGTCGGCCCAAAAGAGTGCGTCGGTTTGGCCGTAAGAGTAATCGGGCGGCTCCAGCAGGCGCGTAGTTTGGCCAAGCGACGCCACGTCAGCGCCATAGACGTCGTCGTCGACGCCGAAAAACGCGCTAGGAAAGTCTGCTGCGAAGCGTTCCGGCTCGACGTCTCCGCGCTCCCACGCAGCGGTCGCGGCGTAGATGACCGGATACCACGTCGCTTCGTAGAGCGTCTCCCCATCGTCGTGCCAAACGGTTTGGAAGAGCCCGAGGACGTGCGCGGCCTTCCCTTCATTGATAAACCGCCGCTCGTTGACGAGCGCCGTATCGATCGCCGGGAAGATTTCGTTCCAGTTGCTCGCACCCGGAGCGACCATCTGTTGCAGACCGCCGCGCGCGATCGTTTGGATGTAGCGATCGAAGCTCGGCTCGGCACCGTAATGCCAGTTAACGATAACCGCATTGCTCGGAATCAACTTCATGATTCCGGGATCGTTTTCGATACCGTCATCCCACAACATCAGCCGGGCGCCCGAAGATGCGACCAAGCGATTCATCGCGACGATATGCTCGGCGTAGACGTTCGAGCGGCCACGCGCAGCAACGTAGCTTTGCGTCGACCCGAGACCGAGCGTCGCCGTTTCGTCGGACCCGATGTGAAAGAAGGGCGGCCGTCCGACCGCGGCGAGCTCTTGCGCGACGATGCGCGAGAGATATTCCATGGAGAGCGGGGCGTTGGGCACGAGCAGAAAGCCGTGCGGCAGTTCCGCCGCGCCTGCGTACCGTTCAAGACGCAGCGTGTTGTGCATATGCGCGAAACTCTGCTGCTCGGGAACGAGCGCCACGTGGAAACGCGCTGCGTACTCGGCCAGCTCGTGCAGTTGCGCCGGCGTAACTCCGTCGAGCGGCGCCGGCAGCGGATCCGTGGGGCTGACGAAGACGTGCTCCATGTACGGCGAGTAGCCGTTCATCTTAAATGCGGCGATCGTGCGAATTCGCTCTTCGAAGTAGTGCATGGTTGGAAGCGGCCCGCGCGAAACGTCGTCGGATAGAACTCTCCATTGCAACGCAGGACGGTCCTCGATGCGAACGCACGGGACGCTCCAATCCCCCTCCGAGCGAACGGGCAACTGCGCGAGCGTCATGGCCGCGTAGAACGCGCCGGCCGCGTCCGAGCTCTCGATCGATGCCCGGCCGTGGCGCACCGTCAACCGGTACGCCTGCGCCGGCAGCGAGCCGTCGTGCCGCACGGTTATCTTCGCGTCGCCGCGCAAGGCCGTGCGCAAGCGGCCGATTCGCAGCGCGGCCCAGCGCTCGTCAAGCTCGGCACGCGCCCCCGCATCGAACCCCTGCGGCACCGTGAGCGGAACGGGGGAAGCCTGCCCGGGACACGAGAGTAAATCCACGCTTTGCGGGTGAGGCACGAGATGCAACGACGCCGCGAGCCCCGCTGCAGACAAGAGCCCCAGGTGCATAGCGCCAGAGCTACGACACCTTCGCCCGAGGGGCCTCGATAGGCTCGTGGGAAGATAGCTCGCGTGAAGCACGCGGCGGTCTGGCCCGCCTATCTCGTAGCGGCGGTCTGCGTCGCGATCGCATTGATCTCGTCGATCGCGAACATTTCCCTTATCGGGCAGATAAAGCAGCAGCAACGCGAGGTGGCGAATCTCACCGAGCGCTCGACCTCACTAGCGCGCACCCTGAGCGGAGAGCGAACCGCGCTTTTCGACATGCTCGACAGTCACGCGCACCATTATGCAATCGGCAACGGCGAAGTCGTTACCAGAGGAAGCCGCATCGACCTCGCGCTTCACGAGCTCTCCGAGCCGCCGCGCGGTCAGGTCTATCAGGTGTGGACCCGGCCAGTCGGCTCAACGAAGATGTCGCCGGCGCCGACATTCTTACCGGACGCTCGAGGCGTTGCGCTGGTGATCGTGCCCGCCGACGCCCATGCGACCTCGGAAGTCGTGGTCACGATCGAACCCGAGGGCGGCAGCAAAGAACCGACGACCAAACCTTTGATCAGCGTTGCGTTCGACTCCCAGTAGCTCTCTGCGGGTCGAACCGATCTCGCAGGCGACCCAACGTCCCGCGCTGGATTATCTTGCCCGCTCGCCGTATCTCAACGTCTTCATCAGCCACGTCCTCTTGCACGATTCCGCCCAAGCGGTACGCAAGAACGTCGTGGTTGTCTCCGGCGAACGCGGCATCGTGGGCGTCGCGTATTACGGACGCCAAATCGTCATCGCGGCAGAACCGCTCGCCGTCGCGCCGCTTGCCGCATATCTTATGCGATATTCCGGCAATCGAATGATCGTCGGCCCTCGCGATGCCGTCCGAGATTTTTGGAAGCTTGCCGGGGATCGGCTGGGACGGCCGCGACTATTGCGCGATCGTCAGCTGGTCATGATGGTCGACCGCCGGCGGCTTCGCCCTTCCGGTCCTCCCGTCACGGTCCGCCATGCGAAGATGGACGAGTGGCGTGCCGTCGCAGAGAGCTCGGCTACAATGATACGGCAGGAACTGGAGTACGATCCGCGGCGTAACTCGGCCACCTTCAACATGAGCATCCGCGAGATGATCGAGCGAAGACTCTGGTGGGTCGGAGTCGCGGGGGGGCAGCTCTGCTTCTTCTGTAACATCGGCCCGTGGTCCGACCAGACCGCGCAGCTTCAAGGAATTTGGACTCCGCCGGAGCTGCGCGGTCAAGGCCTGGCCACGGCATCGCTGGCCGCAATTTGCGATCGCCTATTCGAAGTAACGCCGACGCTCTCGCTGTACGTCAACGACTTCAACGACGCCGCGATCGCGCTCTATCGCCGCATCGGCTTCGAGCATGTCGGCGACTTCCAGACGATACTTTTCTAAGAGACCGCTAGATCGAGCGCGTGAGAACGAAGGTCACTTGCGCTCCCTGCAAGATGTACGCGTCGGTTGGAATCACCGGCTGTCCGGGCGTTCCGCCGTACACGAAGCCTCCTCCGACGACCGTGAACGGATTGCTGTAGACATTCGTCAGATTCGTCCCGTAAAGGCCGTACTCCCAACCCGCGCGCCGATAGGCAACGTGCGCGTTGAGAACGGCGTACGGTGAGCGGTTCAACTCGTTGTACCAGCCTTCGTAGTTGAGTTCCGCGCCATAACCGAGACCAACGGGCGGCTCTTCCTCGACTCCTAGGTACGCCTTATGCAGCGGCTGGCCGAGCGATTGTTCGCCGGCCGCGAGCGTTCCATCCTGAATCGAAACCGGAATGACGGTCAGGAAGGAGCTGTCGATGTCCCAGCCGGCCCGAATGTGCAAGTTGGTCGCGAGCTCTTCGTC
This sequence comes from Candidatus Cybelea septentrionalis, assembly GCA_003158175.1. GTDB lineage: Bacteria > Vulcanimicrobiota > Vulcanimicrobiia > Vulcanimicrobiales > Vulcanimicrobiaceae > Cybelea > Cybelea septentrionalis. Next base: position 325,705 of record PMHJ01000037.1, on the reverse strand, counting down.
GGCGTGCACGTCGATGCCGCGATAAGTCCCGTTTCCGGCGTTCACCGGCATGCTGATCGGACACGGCGTCGGGTTTCGTCTGGTTTGACAACCGGGAATGGGAATCGGATTGGTTTGACTGGACGGAGCCCGGAGGTTCGTCTGATAGAGGTCGGTTACAAAATGCAGCGGCCGGCGCTTTCCGAAAATGTGCTCCATTCCAATGTCGAAGTCGGTGGCGCGATCCGGCTGAAGATTTGGGTTGCCGATATACACGATGCCGCCGACAGGCACGCGCTCGCTCGGGGGCGGCACGAGCAGCTCCGAAAGCTGCGGGGTCTGGAAAGTCGTTCCAACCGAGGCGCGCACGGCGGTCTCACCTGTTGGCGTCCAGACGAATCCGGCGCGTGGGTCAAAACTGCTGCCGAACGTGCTGAAATCGCTGTCGTACGCTGCAACCGAGTAGTGAATATGGCTTGTCGGATCGCCGTTGTAGCGCAGGACGGCGTACCGCTGCGTCTGTGAGAGCGGGAAGGTTTGCACGGGCGGCGGCGGCCGATCTGCCGGCGTCGGAGCGTCCGTGGAAACCTGATCTCCATCGGTCGTTACGGGGGGAGGGGGACCGCCCGGCAGCACCTCGGCGATAACCTGACCTTGGACGTAGTTCGTCGAGAGATTTTCCTCGTTGATATCGTATTTGAACGAGAGCGTGCCGCCGCTAAAATGGTGATCGACCTCGAGCCAGTCGTCGCCCAGTAAATCCCGTTGGTTATACAGGTACTGCAAGGTGTCGGCTCCCGGGCCGGAGACCGATTGTGAGTTCAAGGTCGTCAGGTGGCTCAGTTGTAAGATCGTCGCCGGCGCGCCGTCAATCTGCTGACTCCCCAACGGCAACTGCGCGTCGAGTCCGTAGTTCGCCTGGTGAGCGTCCAGGTTAGTCCCCGCGAAACTCTGATAGCCACCGGATTGATCGTCGTCAAGCGGTACGGCAGCATTTCCAGCGTGGAGCGCGTCGTCGCCGACGCTTCCGCTGAAACCGGGCGGCGTGTACGTCGTCAAGAGCGCCGACTCGTCTTTGTAAACGGTTTGGTCGCGAAAGTTGAGTTGGATGTAACCGTATCCGTTGTCGCCGCCCAACTGATAGCGCAGCTTGGACAGCAACGACCTGCCGATGGAATCGCTGCCGACGCTTTGCAGGGTTTCGTTGTTGGTCGGTGGAGCGACTGCGTTTGGCGGAGCGAGAATCGTCTGATTGACCGATCCCGAAGACGTCGTTCCGTGAAGCGAAACGGCGTAGCCGAAGCGACGATCCGATCCGGTGCTTTGCAGCGTCTCGCCGAAGGTTCCATAGGAGCCGCCGAAAATCCGCATCAAAGTGTGATCCGTGCTCGTGGGCTCCAGCGTAACGATGTTGACGCCGCCGCCGATGGTATTGGGGCCGATCAGCGACGACGGTGCGATCCCGTAGACCAGCTGCACCTCTTGCAACGCTGCCGGGTCGAGCAACGAAACGTCGAAATCGCCGGTGTTGCCGTTGTTCATCTGGTGCCCGTCGATATCCACGACCGTCTCGGTTGGATCGGGCCCACGCACGGCAAAACTAACGGTTGCGTTGCTGCCGCCACCCAGCGGGATGACGGGCGTAGTAGAGAGCTGACTCCAGAGCATCGGCGCGACGGACGTCGTGCCCGCCGCGGCCGCTTGTTGGGCGCTCATTGAAATCGTCGGTGCCGACGCGGTAGAGACGGTCTCGCCGGCAGAGGCACGTACCTCGCCAATGACCGTCAACGAGTTGGTCGTCGCCCTAGAGAGCACGACCGAGAGCGTCGCAGTCGACGGACCAAGCGTCACCGTTCGTTGGGAGATCGACTGATAGCCCGGAGCCGAGGCATGTAACGAGTACGTGCCGCTGCGGGCGCCCACTAAAACGAAAGCGCCGCGCGCGTCACTTCGGCCGCTTCGGGAAATGCCCGGTGTCGAAATTGTGACCGATGCGCCGGCAATCGGCGTTCCGTCGCCGGCCCTGACCGTTCCGGTCACGTCGAAAGACTCAACTTGTGCTCCGGCAACGCCGAAGCATGCCGCACAAAGAGCGGCGAGCAGAGGAATGGACACGCAAACAACGCGCGTGCAAGCGCGAGGATTTCGCATTTGGGAAGCTCCTGTAAAGCGAGTGGTTTAGAGCAGTACTAAACGAAGAGCGTTACAGGAGGTCCGCGTTTGGAGAGACGCGACGCGTGGGACGCGCGGCGCCGAAAGGTCAAACAATAGCGATCGAGCTCGCACGAAAGACGACGAACCGCATCGCCGCTCCAACGCATGAGCGTTTCGAGAATGGCTATGATTGCGTCGCGGTACGAGATGAGCCAACGCGCGAGCGCAAAGATAAGCGCCGCCACCAGACTCGCACACACGGCGGTCGTGACCAGACCTATGAGTAGCGAACCGCCGAAGGCGTCGCCGATCTGGCGCACCGCCATCCCGTCTAGCCTTCCATCCAGCCATTCCATCGCGGGAACGAGCACACAACTCGCCGCGACTGCGACCATCGAATATCCCACGGCCTCGCGCACGCCGTAGGCAGCGTGGGCCAGGCGCGTACGATTTCGCTGCGCGATTTCGCAACAGCCGCGTAGCCCTCGCGCGACCAAAATGGCCGCGATCGCGAGGGCTACGCCGCTGATCAGCTCGCGCGAGCCGTGATGAAGGTGGTCGTAACTATCGTTGGCGAGGGCATAATCGCCCACCACGTCGATCGCGACGTGCGCAAGTACCGCCCCGCCTGCGGCAGCACATAAGGCAAGCGAAAGAAGCGTCCTAAAGCCGAGGCGCACACCCGGGCGCTTCGACGTCCTAGGCGCTCGTCCTACGGTTTAGCGGGTGCCATCCAGACCGTGCCGCCTGCCCACTTGACTTCCATGGGTAGGCACGTCGACGTCGGCGCTCCGGCGTAGGTGACGTCGTTGTACAGGGGTAGCGTATGGTCGATCGTCACCCCGGGTGCGAAGGATCCGGCATCCGTGACGCGGCGAAGATAGTGCATTGACGCGTTACGGTATCCCACGGCAAAGGTAACGCTCGAGGCCGTTCGATGCCCGAGGATCACGTAAACGATATGTGTCCCATTCGCGTTGTGGCTCATCGGCTTCGGCTTGGCGATGGTGCAGCTCTTTATAAGAACCGGCGTATACGCGGCTTGCGCCGTTCCGATTGTTGCGGCCGTCGCGGCGAGACCAACCATTGACGCAACGAGTAAACGACCAAAGGGTTTCATTTAGTTTTTGCTCCTGATGCAAGCGAAGTAAGCAGGTGCTGGCTCTTCTTCGAACGACGCCCCAACCCCTCGGACGCGAGCGACGTAGCTAACGCGGAGCCGGTCATGCTTCCGGACCGCTCGGCTTTGGGTTCGAGGCAAGCGCCGCCAGGCCGCCGATAGTTCCAAGGCCCATCGTTTCAACCGCGGTGCTAGGGACGACGATCATGGCGCCCTTTTCCTTGAGACCCTCGTAAAGCATGTTCATCGCACGAAGGTGCAAAGCCACCGGATTGCCTTCGTAATGTTTGGCCGCCTCGACGAACGACTCTGCGATTTGTTGCTCAGCTTCCCCAAGAATCACGCGTGCTTGACTCTCTCGCTGGGCTTGCGCCTGACGCGACATTGCGTCTTGCAACGTGTCGGGAATCTTGATGTCGCGAATCTCAACCGAGTTAACAGTGATGCCCCAGGGTGTGCTCCGCGCGTCGATGCTCTTCTGCAGTGCCTCATCGACCATTTGCCGATTAGAAAGTAAGTCTGCGAGCGTCGTCTTGCCGATAATATCGCGCAACGCCGTTTGCGCGGCCCACTCGATTGCCTGTTCGTACGAGGTCACTTCCAGCGCCGCTTTCTTTGCATCCCAGACGACCCAGAACAAAACGGCGTCGACACCGACCGGAACGGTGTCTTCCGTAAGTGTTTGCTCGGCGGTGAACGTTGAAGTATGCATGCGCTGATCGATCCACATGGCTACGTTGTCGACGACCGGCACGATAGCGAAGAGGCCGGGGCCGGCGAGTTTCCAGAATCGCCCCGCTCGAAGCACTACTGCCGCTTCCCACGCGTATGCCATCTGCAGGCCGAAGATGATTAAAAGAAACGCTATCGCACCCGCTACAATTGGGAGCGGCGTAGCCATCCTCAGACCGGCACCGACGCCGGCAAGCAGCACGATCACGCCCAGGAGCAGAGAAATGGGGTTTGCTCGAAGCCGAGACCGCGAAGTGTAAGCGCGCATAGTCCCTGCGCCGGCGGACAATGGTGTGGATATAGACATATTTCTCCTACTTTTCTCGTCTGGTGGCCGAAGCGATGGCCTTAATTAAATCGGGTCCGGTGAAGCCTGCGGTCCAGGATTCAACAATGGCCCGACGCGCGATGTCAGCCAGACGCGCCCGGCGTAACTGTGGATCCAACCTTCGAGCGCCGTTGGATACGAACGTCCCGCGGCTGCGCGCCGTCACCAATACGCCTTCGCGCTCGAGCTCCATATACGCGCGGTTCACGGTGTTTGGATTGATCTGCAGATGCACTGCAACTTCTCTGACGGTCGGAAGCTGATCGTTCGGCTTTAAGAGTCCGCGAGCAATGGCGTGCAGAATTTGATCGCGCAGTTGCGCATAGACAGGCAGGGCGCTCCCAAAGTCAACAGATAAGCTGCTTACCTTCAATCGTTTGTCCTAGTTGTCCTAGTTCAATAGGACAAGTATCTTATATCACCGGCGCCGGCCGAAGTCAATAATTTGCGGGGCCATGCCATATCGGGAACCGTGCCCGGGCATGAGAGACCGCCTTGAACGATAATAGAGAGACTAGTTTCGTGCGTACCTGAACGGTAAGGAGGCGACGCCCATGGAGATCTCGAGACTAGCTCGGCACGCTTTAGGAACTTTCGTAGCGGCAGCCGTATTCGCCGGCTGCGGCGACGGCTCGGGACCACGGTTCGCAGCGCCGCTGAGCGCCTCTGGCGCGCTCGCGAACGGCGACGCACTTACGACGGGGCGGTCAGACCGGAGTCGGTCATGGATGGCTCCCGATGCCAAAAAACACGACCTCCTCTACGTCTCCGATTCCTTTCCCTATGGAAGCAACGACGTTTACGTGTATTCGTACCCCAAGGGCGAGTTGAAAGGTAAGCTGACGGGCTTCAACGAGCCGTCGGGCCAGTGCGTCGACAAAGCTGGCAACGTCTTCATCGCGAACTTCGGAACGTCGCAGATACTTGAGTACGCCCACGGCGGCACGAGCCCGATTCGTACGCTTACCGATTCGAGCTACTATCCCCTGGGATGTTCCGTCGACCCGACCACCGGAAGTCTTGCGGTCACCAACCGCCTGTCTATGAGTTTCACCGCCGGCGACGTCGCGATCTACACCAATGCGAGCGGCACGCCTACGAGTTACACCGCGCCGAATTTCTACTACTACGAATTCTGCGGGTATGACAATCACGGTAACCTCTACATCGACGGCACCACAAAAGGCAGCGCTCTCGAATACGCCGAGCTTACCAGCGGCGGCAGTTCTTTCTCCGCGCTCAACCTAAACCAGAGCATCGGCTTCCCCGGCGGCGTTCAATGGGATGGCGCGCATTTGGCGATCGGCGATCAGAGCGCGGCCGTGATCTATCAGTTTGCCATAAGCGGAAGCGCCGGAACCAAAGTCGGTTCGACGCCGCTGACCGGTTCGAAAGACGTCGTTCAGTTCTGGATCCAGGGCAAGAGGGTCATCGGGCCCGACGCCGGCTTAGCCGACGTCGCGTTTTACAAATACCCGGCCGGCGGCTCGCCGATCAAGACGATAAGCGGGCTTGGAGAACCCGTCGGTGCGACAGTGAGCAAGGCTAAATAACCTAAGATCGGCACGCTACACGACTTTGTAGCAATACGTGTTGCGGGCAAATGCGAGCCCGGAGCCGCTTGGTGTGCCTACGCCAGGCCGAACATTGCGCGAGCCGCCTTCTGTTCAGGACTGTCGATGGGATCGAGGTTGACGCTCGCTGTGCGCCCTAAAACCATCGCTTCAAGCATCGTAGCGCGAGCAGGATCGACTAGGCGACAGCGCTTTATTTCCGCTATCGCGTCTTTTAGCTTCATAGGGGCCTTTCTGGGAATTGCTTGGGGGGCTATGTTCACTTGTGTGCCCGGATGCGAAAAGGCCTCTAATTGACTCAAAATCAGACGCCCTTCCCCCGACACCGCGTGCGCGAGTAGAAGCCGCACTCCCCTTTGACGTGCGTGGTTTAACGGCGATTAGCGAGCCCTAATGCAGGGCGGCCGGCAAGGAGGCACATCGTACGTCGAGTCGAGCGTAACGAACGTACAGATGTGGCAAAGGTGGAAAACGCTACCGGCAACGGGCTTGTCGTATTCGACTGGTAAGTACTGTGATCGCGCGGTCCGCTTTGTTCGTTACCGTATTCTCGCTAATGGCCTGCGAGCCCAGCGCGACGGTGCCGTCAAACCCGGTCCTGGCGGGGATTTTCGGTGTTGTAAACTCGTTGCTGAGACACTACACTAGCAGCGGATGCGCCGGCACGATTACACGATCTTCGCGTACGCCAACGCCGGCGTCTTCTGCGATGGCTACATCCTCAGCAGCATCGGCCTCGCGCTGGTGACGCTCACCCCGCGATTCGGCCTCAACGCGGTAACGACGGGCATCATCGGCGCGGGCACGCTGTTCGGCATCCTCGTCGGGGCGCCGCTCTTCGGCCATCTCACCGACCGTCACGGGCGCCGAATTCTTATGATCGCCGATCTCGGCGCATTCGTGGTTATCGCCATTGCGCAGATTTTCGTCACGGCCGCCTGGGAGCTCATCGCACTGCGCTTTCTGTTGGGCGTAGCGATCGGCGCCGACTATCCGATCGCAACGGCGATTATCGCGGAGTTCATGCCGGCGGCGCGCCGAGGCGCTGCGCTCTGCGCGATGGAAGGCGTGTGGTCGTTGGGCGCCGCTGTCGCCTACATCGCCGGATACACGCTCCTCCAGACGGGCGCGCAGAGCTGGAAGTGGATCCTCGCCAGCCCCGCGATCTTCGCGGTGATCGGTTTGCTGCTGCGCGCGAGCGCCCCCGAATCGCCGATGTGGCTGGCGGCGCGCGATGCCGGGGAGTTGCGGCTCGTCTCGTTCGGAACGCTCTTCCACTCCGCGTACCGCGGCAAGCTGGCATTTATCTCCGCGATGTGGCTGCTGCAGGTCGTGCCGCTCTTTGCGATCTACACTTATGCGCCGACCGTGTTGGCCGCGTTGGGCTTGGGCAGCAGCGGTTCGCCGGCGGGAAGCATTGCGATTACCATGGCCTTTGCGCTGGGCGCGTTCGGCGCGATGCCTTTGGTCGAGCGCTGGGGCCGGCGACCCGTCTGCATCGGCGGATTCGCGTTCGCGGTGCTGGCGTTCGGCGTTCTGCCGTTTGCGCGAACCGCGATCGTCGTCGTCGCATTTCTCGCCTACGCGATCGGCATGGGTGCGGCGACGGTGCTCGAACTCATCTATCCGGCCGAGCTTTTCCCCACCTCCATCCGCGCGTCGGGAGCCGGATTCGCAGCAGGGGTGAGCCGGGTGGGCGCATTCGTCGGAACGTTCCTTTTGCCGATCGGCATGGCGCGTTTCGGCGTGACTGCGGTCATCCTCGGCGCGTGTGCGCTCTCGGCGATCGGACTCTGGATCTCATTGCTCTGGGCACCCGAAACGAAAGGAACGGCAATCGTATGATTCTGGCAACGCTGCTGCTTGCCGCAGCGGCAAACGCCGTCGCGATCACGCATCACGTTCTCCACATGGACGGCACGACAATCCCCTACACCGCGCGCGCCGGCACGATCGCGCTCAAGAATGCAAAGGGTCAACCCGATATCTCGATGTTCTACACGGCTTATACGAAAGACGGCGTCGATCCGGCGACGCGCCCCGTGACGTTCTTCTACAACGGCGGTCCCGGCGGCTCGAGCGTTTGGCAGCGCATGGCGGCGTTCGGCCCGGTGCGCGTGCTCGTTCCTCCCCCGGGACAGAGCGTCCAGGCGCCCTATCGCGTCGTCGACAACGAGTACTCGCTGCTCGACGTTACTGACGAGGTCTACGTCGACGCGCCCGGCACCGGCTTTAGCCGCCTGCTGCCCTCAGGAAAGCCCACCGACGCCTATGGCGTCGACGCCGACGCAGCCGCCTTCGCACAGTTCATTCGTTTGTATTGCTCGCAATACGGCCGCTGGAACGCACCGAAGTACCTCTTCGGCGAAAGCTACGGCACGATTCGCTCGGCCGCCGTCGCGCGGCTGATGGAAAACGGCTTCGGTCAAGCGATCGATCTCAACGGTGTCGTGCTGATGTCGTCGGCGCTCAACGTCGATCTGCTGTGGGACGACGCGATGGTCGGCGGCAACGACTGGCCGTTCGTGCTCTTTTTGCCGACCGAAGCGGCCACCGCGTGGTATTACCATCGCGTCGCCGACCGGTCTACAGATCTCCCGACGTTTCTCTCGCGCGTCGAACGCTTCGCGCTCACCGATTACCTAATGGCCCTTGCCGAGGGCGACGCGCTGCCGCCCGACCGGCGCGAGGCGATCGTCGCGCAGCTCAGCGCCTACACCGGCTTGTCGCCCGCGACGATCCGGGCCGCGAACCTGCGCATCGCGCCGGGGCGATTTCGCAGCGAGCTGCTGCGCGACCAGGGCAAGATGGTGGGCTATATGGACGCGCGGTACTCTGGTTACGACCCGGTCGGCAACCGGGAAGAGCCGGGATGGGACACTTCCGATCTTGCCACCACGCCGCAAGTGCAGGCGGTCTTCAACGACTACATTAGCGAGCAACTCGACTATAAAACAGATCTCGAATACCTCACACTGATCGACGTGCTGAGCGAGTGGAGCTGGAAGCACCAAACAGATCTCGGCGGCACCGCCGAACTACTGCGGCCTCCAAACACGATCGTCGACCTCTCCGAGGCGATGGCGGAGAATCCGAGCATGCGCGTCTTCGCTGCGATGGGGTACTACGATTTCTCCACGCCCTACTTTCAGCAGCAGTACGACTTCGCGCACCTGCATCTGCCGCCGGACCTGCGGCGCAACCTGACCATCGAGCACTACGAAGCCGGCCATATGGCGTACATCGACATTGCAGCGTTGGCGAAGCTCAAAGCCGACCTGACGCGCTGGTACCTCGAACGCTAGTGCAGTGCCTCGTATATAGCATTACACGCGCAAGCGAACGTCTCGCCCAATTTCCGTCTCCCGGAGGCACCGTTATGCTTGATCCCTCCGGTTAGGGGCGAATCGTCTCTAGTGGCATGAACGTGACTTCCTGATCCACCCCGACACCCTCGTTAGACGAGCAGGCGTTATCTGACCGGCTCTCATAATGTCGCCGCTGCCGCGGCAGCGGCGACATTCCGGGGTGAGGGACGCCGCTATGCAGCCTTCACCGTCGAGTTGAAACGTTTGCGCGGAACGGATTGCGGGGTACGCCCAGAATGACTGAACGTTGTCCACGCTCGGGTTGCCGTTAGTCGACAGCATTCGTTGAAGGCTTACCTGGCGCGATCACTAGTAGTTCAAACCCGACCGTAGCGTTCACAAGATCGCCCAGAACGAATCGCACCGTGTCAGGTTAAATGCCTCCTACGACCGCGAGCCAGAGGAAAGCCAGTGAGACCATTGTGAGTTGCATGTCGGCAATGACGAGTCGTCGTCCATATTTCTCGTAAAAGCATTTGATCCGATCGTATCTGGGTGACAGCGGCGTCAGGGCCGCGGCCGCGAAACCTGCGCCGTTGACGCAGAAAATCGCGAGCGCGCGATATAGTGAGGAATATGGCGAGCGAATGCCCGGAAACCCCCATGCAAGGCCGCCGTACGCGAGCGACAGAGCGGTGCCTATGGCTGCAGAGAAATACCTCTCCTTCACCCGCAGAAGGCCTAGCCCATCGGCAGCCATGGCCAGGAGCAAAGATCCGAGCAGCAGTGATATGGGGAGGAGGAAGTAGAGAACCGGCACGAGACGGTTGAGGCCGTTAGCTGGAGCAGCGGCAGTAGCGCGAACCAGGAGAGAAAGACGGTGCGGTATTCAATGGTCGAGGCGAGGCTAAAGTGGACGCGTTGCACGAAATCACCGCTGGTGCGGACATGCGGCAGGTACGAAATCAAAAATGCGCTGCCAACCCAGTACAAGTATGCGACGAGAAACATGAGAATCGCAGCGTCGAGTGCAACCCCCGCAGCTCCTGTTCTGTCCCGCGCAAGGGTCACCACGAGTACGACGCCCGTAAAGGCGAACCCCGCGAGACTGCCGACGATGTTCACATGGAGTTTCGAAACTTCATCCAGCAGCCACGGATAGTCGTCAAGTACTGCCGACCCCCGACCGCCCACGCTGAGCACCGTTATCAAGCCGATGGCCGCGGCGACGAGAAGACCTAGAACCGCCCACATGCCTGAAACCTCCGGGCCCAACATGCGCCGTTTTACCATGATCATCCTCGCAAGGCCGTCCAACGGTTGGATTGAAAGGGCGCGGAACGCACTTGAAACTACGAGTGGAAACGTCGCGCTGGAGGGCATCACATCCGCTAGGCCATGTTTGCGATCGTAGGGGATTTTCTGGGAGCGCCGACGGACTCACACCGCGCCCTTAGTACCCAAGAGTCCTTTCCGGTATGGGTTTTCGCGTTCTTGAACTCCGGCTAGTTTCGGCTAACGCAGCGAGTCTCGCCTAGCACGTTAGACGGCTTAGAGGAGCGGGCGCCATCTCCCAGGCTGTGACATGATGTCAATACGGTATCTTCCGACGGTTACATTTCCGCTTCGGCTAGCGTTACGCCGCCTTCATCGTTCGAGTTGCGAGTTTCACGCGGAGCCGCGTGCGGAGTACACCGAGAATAACTGAACGGTTGTCCATGCTCGGATCGCCGTCAGTCGAGAGCATTCGATGCAGGCTCTTCGCTGGTTTACCCGCCGTACGCTGGGGTCCGAGGCATCCGCAGCGCTTAGCCTAAAGCGATCTGTGTGGTAAGCGGCGTAGTGAAAAGCGCCGCCCGCCGCAAAACCCCTAAAATAAAGCGAAAACCACCAAATGAAGGGAGCGATTTGACTTGGCGGGAGCGTGTAGGAGGTTCTCCTGACGTCCCCGCCACTACCCTCTGAGCGTCGAACATCCTTGCTGGTACTGGCAATTTTGCACATGGGCCGCAAATGCCAATAGAAGTCGCAGGCCGCTTTTGGCCGATTCTGTGTAGTGATCGGTGTAGTGAGTGAGGGCACCTTGGCCCGACTCGCCGCGTAGATGCGCCGCGCCGACCGGGTCCCACCCGTTTTGCCCGTGGCGTTCGGGCGTTTGGCTTAGGGCAACGGGCTAGAAACAAGCTGTATTCTCCGAATCGCCAGCCCAGGGTCGCGGCCGGGGAGAGGCCGCGGCGTGCGATTTTGAAGAACGCGCTGACGAGGCAGCAGAGGGTATGACAGCGGATGCTAGTCAAATTCGCTTTGCTTGTGCAGTTTGACGTCGGGCCTTCTTGCCGCGTAACCCCTAACGAATGCAGGTCCTGCGCCGTAGGGCTGGTCACCGCAGCGCGAGTCGTACGCATCAAATGGGCCGTCGTATCTCCCTACCACACTTCGTTCATTGCGCTTGGCGATGTGTGTCCAATAGCGATCTTGGTCAATGGCGATGGACTGGTGACAGCCTGAGTCCGGGCATAGCCACATCACGTTGCCGTTTTTCTTTAGGCGCGCGACCGCCATTGGTTTCTGGCAGCTTGGACACTTGCGTCGCTGCTTGTTGGATAGCTTGGGGCAAAGATCATCGCTCGGGAGAGCTGGTGACCGACTCGTGAAGCGTGAAGTCCTCATCGTAGGCCTCACTGACCATTCCGCGACTGACGATCTCCTTCTGAGATCGCGTCGGTTTCGCATTCATAGACGCCGTATTCGGTCATGCCATACCAGCGGGTATCCGGCATATGAAAGACGCCTGAGCGTGTGTTGACCCAGACCACTACGTCATTGGGGCACTTTGCTTGGGCAGCGTTCGGGTCGTCGAAGTGCATCTGACCCGACGAGGCGACCGTCGAATCCGATGTAGCGCTATCCGTAGTCGTCGAAGAATCGCCTGCTGTATCGTTTGCAGCGGCTGGGGAAGGAATGAAACTGGGTTGCGGCGTGGGCGTGGCAACTGCCGTAATATGCCAGTCGTCACCTTTGGCCAAGAACGAGTACCGTTGGCCTTCGAAGCTGAACTCGTGACGGCCATCGCTGTGGACCGTATCTTGCACTGCGACCATATCAGCATGGTCTTGCGGCGAGATGCCAACGAGGTGCACCGAGTCCCAGGTATCGGCGTCGAGTACCCATCCGCTCTCGGCACCGTGGTTGAAGACCCAGCGACCCGTGCGCTCCCAATATAGCCTGCCGGCCTCGGCTAAGTAGATGTAATCGAGCGTGTAGCTAACGGTTCGACCGTGAATGCTCTGGACTTCGACCTTTGGGTCGCGGATGAAGCTATAGTCGGCGATGAGGTCGTCATGATGATTTCGGACGAAGTCCGGCGTCACGATGGTGAAGAGGTCCTTCACTGACTCCTTCGTGTTCGTGTCGATGTCGCGATAGAACCGAGTGATGAGCCCGGCGGCCTGGTCCGGGTTAGGGATGGGCAGCGGCGTTGCAGTAACGGCTGGCTGCGGGCTATCAGCAGCAGCTTCGGCGTAGTGGACGCCTGAATCGGAGCTGCAACCAGCGTGGATAACTGATGCCAGGATGAAGATGCTTGGCAAAATAGTTTGACGAACGATGTTCTTTAGTAGCATTTTCTAGATGCCTCCACCGTTCATGATTTGGAGCATGGTCTTAGCACGTTGAGCGATTTCCGCGCTTACTGCATCGTTTAGGATCGCTTGCAGGAGCGAGTGAGCGCCGGAGAACATTTCTTCCGCGCCGTCGATGCCGAGTTGCCGACACAGGTAGCCATCGATGACGCCGACATTGGCCATTTCCAGACCAACGTTTTGCAGGTCGATCTGGTTGGTGGTCGCTTTGGATTGAGCGCTGAGATCGTCCATGGCACGCTCGCACGCATGTAACTCGTCATACGGATAGACAGTGGAGCTATGGCACGCGGTGATGTCGTCTAGGGTAGCTCCGCTAAAGAGCGGGTCGGCGCTGGCGGGTCGGGCCGCTGCCAGGGCGAGTATCGCGCCAATGGCGATAGTGCTAAGAAGGTTCGGTTTCATGATTCACTCCGTCGATGCTGGGGCCGAAGCGTCGGCCGGCGGTGCCGAGTGATCTCGGCCCGTTCATCATCGTGGAAGAGAAAACAAAAGAAACTTCCCCGATCTGGGAACTCACGGTCCCCCATCGTGGGGATTCTTGTGTGTTCCCCAAACGGGGGATGCCCTGAAATTGGGGCTTCGGGGCGAGCTTTTCTTGGGTTAGGCTGTTGCTGGAGCCCCGGAACCAGGTTGGAAGCCGCTGGCATATACCTCAACGGCCAGCTCAACACGAGTGAGGCCGGTCTTTTCCTTGATGTTCTTGAGGTGCTGCTTGACGGTCTCCGGAGTCACAACGAGCTTATCGGCGATCTCCCTATTCTTGAGTCCACGGCGGATCAGCTCGGCCACCTCCCGTTCACGAGGGCTCAGCTTGGCCAAGGGGTCATCCAGCCCCGTTCCCTTCGCCCGGTCCTTCGCCGTCTCGTCGATGCGTCTGAACAACTCCATCGGCTCGACGAAGACGCTGGCGAGCACGTAGGCCAAAACGAGAGAGAGCAAGAGCGCCGGTAAGATCGATAGCCAAAACGTCTTGCGGACAATGCCCCTAAACTCGGCAAGCGTAGCCGAATCATATTCCGCGGCCATCAGACCGACGATTTTGCCGCTACGGTAGATGGGGGTAAAGGCTGCGATGTACGTGCCCGAGATGTCGGAGTACGGGACCTTCATGTACGTTGTCTTGCCGGACTGGTAGGCGGCGGTTTCCCACTCGTTGGCCTTGTCGAACCGGTCCATCGGATGTTGATCGAATGGGTCGATCCGGTATTCGATGCCCTTGTCAACAACGACCAAATAGACATCGCCCTCGATTTCGCCAAAGTACTTGTCGGTCAAATCACTTAAGGCTCGCCGATATCGATCGAAGACCGGGGTCTCGACTTCAGTCCGTACAACGTTGCCATTGCGACGCACCTCGCTCGCCGTGGAAATCGTATCGACGAGTGACCAGTCTCCACTCGCCGCTGACGCCTGGGCGATATGAATCGTCTGCACCGTTCGGTCGTGAAGCCAACGAGAGATGTTTGAATCCAGAAGCAACCACGCCGTGATAATCGTGACCGCTTCAACGACGATAACGAGGCCTAGCGCTGTCCTAAACGTTGGACTACTGAAGTTCCTTACGACTTTATCGAAAAACGTCTTCATAGTAGGTTCCCTAGGCGCATTTCACGCAGCTGATAACCGTGCTTTGGATTGGTTTTCAAGCTCGCCCTGAACTCCTTTGGATCATCGCTCTGTTTGCGCGCTCGCGTGACATCCCTCACTCACTGCAGTAGAAGCCGAAGGCAGCATTATAGTTAGTCAGAATCCCCTGCACGACGAGCAAGTATATGTTTACGTTTGATCTGGGCAGTATCTGAGATGCTGAGATGCCCGGCTGCACGATGTTAATCTCGAATACGGTTGGGGGAGGAGCCTGCGCCCATTGCCCGAGTCGTAGCAGAGTGGCGTCCCGATCGTTGCATTGGATGATCCTGAATCGCCCGTCAAAGCGTGCATGCGCTTCGCGCCAAAAACGCTGCGGATATGTCCACCATGTCGATCTTTCAGCCTGGCCTATGACTTCGTAGAGGTCTTGCAGGTTTCGGCCAGCTCCTTGAGCGCGCTTACAGTGAAACATCCGTACGAATATCCTTCCGCCAAAATCTTGCACCACAATTATGTCTGCGATTTCGCCGCGATCGTCATCGTTAATAATTAGGGATCGGGGGTATTGCTGCTGCAGATGCCGATGCATGTGCGCAAAAATTCCGGGCACTGGATCCTCTTGACTGTCTTTTTCGCGACCAATTGCCACACCGTTCCAATCGAGGACATGAACTATATTGGCATTTATCGGCTCGGGGTCGCCGCGTGGCGGCGTTAAAAGTGGCCCGCGAACCGAAGAGCCGTCTGCAAAGTAGATCGATGGAGGGGAGGTTTCAAAAAAGGAACGCGGATCGAGGTCCTCGATCGAATGCGCATCTCTAAGACTAAAGCGCAAGTTTGGTATGCAGTTCCCCGTCGAGTCGAACGTTATACTTCCGAAATCGACGTTGTCATCATCGGCGAGCTGGATCGTACAACTCGTGCGACCGTCGTTAAGGCTGGGCTGAAGTATGAGCTCGCCGAGATACGTTCTGCCAAATTCGGGTCGCAAAAAATGGACCGCCGTATCGGCCGCTATGCGCGGGATACTCACGAGAGCTGCGCTTTCTGGAAATCTTGAAAACGAAGTCGTTTCACGGAGGCCGAGCACCGAAGTAGCCGTGTTCCCCCGTGCGCGATCTATCAGTTGCGCGAGATCCCGACACCATCCCACGAAATCCGACAAGCTAGTTGAAACCTCGGGGCTCCAGGCTCGGCTCTTGCGAAGCGCAACGCCAAATGCGCGTCGTGTGCCATCCTCCGTCCGGTACCGGAAATTTGCATGGCCGAAACGATACCCTTCACGATCGGCTGGCGTTAGTGAACCAGCGACCGATCTTCCAACGCGATTGACGTAGGCTGGTCTGGCGTCACTGTCATCCTCCGCGTTTCGAGTTCCCAGGCTGAAGTAAGCTTCAACGTCATGAAGATCAATGAGCCCGAAGTAGGTCTCCGGCGGCAGCGTTTTTAGATCTTCCTCTTCACCTAAGAGCCAACGGGCCAACCGCCGGCTCTGCGCATTGGAGGGGGTGGAGATTATCAGTACGCGCTCCTGCCTGCAAACGACCGCGACATTGAGCTCATAAATTCGGTCCTTTATCGCGCTTGACGCTAGCCAATCCGGCCGCACGTTGAGCGATTCAACATACGCTATGAACCCCTGGTCTTCGCCGCCAAAATCAGATAGCGTCCGCTCTCTGACATCCTGTGGCAAGTGTTCGAAGGATAAGCTCGGCACTTGATCTTCCCCGAGTTCAAAGATATCAACGACGTGGCGCGGTTGGACGGCGTCATCACTCACGGCACCGACCTCGGTTTCCTCGATCGACGCGCGTGTGATGGCACGGCGCTTCACGCCCTCGACTTTGCGATCGGCAAGAGCCGGGACAAGTACTCCCCAATCAGCATTTTCGCGGTAGAGTGCTGCAACTTCGCTCATTGCTTCGTGTTCCGGAACTAGGAGTAGCGAGGCAGGACCCGCCTCGCCCGGTTTACTACGTGAAACACGCCCAAAAAATTGCAGCGTTGCTGGGAGCGTCAGGTGGGGGCGGTGGTATGCCGCTATTTTGATTTGCGGAAAGTCGAAGCCCTCGGCAAGCATTCCAACAATAACCAATCCTTGGACGTTGCCGGCCTTAAAGGCTGCCACAGCATTTCTCGCGCGCGACAAACTCATCTCGCTTGTGATGTAGGCGACGTCAACCTCCTCGCCGCGATATCGCTCTGCAAGTGCCTTTGCCGCTGAAATCTTATTCGTTCTCGCAATAAATGGAACTTGGTAGTAGGGGCCATGACGATCAGTAATAAGCGCGTGAACTCGTCTAATCAGAGACAGATCTGGGTCGCCGGTAGCATCAAAGTTGATCTGCTCTAGGGTTAACCGCGCAAGTTCGCCTCTCTCAATCGCCAGGAGCATCGGATAGTCATAAATAAGGACCCCTGGCAGGGGTGTCTCGTCATTTCTGTATGGCGTAGCGGTGAGCAGGACTTGCTGGGCCGCCGAACACGAGTGAAGTAATTGCCGCCACGATGCAGCGGTGGCGTGATGCGCTTCGTCCACAAAAACAGTGTCGAACAGGTCGGCAGGCGGAGGAGATACACCGGTAATCGCGCCGGAAATACATCGCGGCGTCGCCACTACAACATCATTCTCCGACAGTTGGTCCCAATCTTCGCCTGAGTGCATCTCGTGCTCGATAAGATGGACCTTGGGTTTCAGTTCGCCGGGATCGAGTACGCCGAGGCTGGCCAGCAACGACAGGTCCCCTAGCTGGTCGGCAACCTGTTCCCGCAGAAGCTTGCCGGGGACGATAACAAGAACTCGATGCGATGGTAGCAGAAAGGGTAAGAGCTGCATTACCAGCGTCTTCCCGATCGCGGTAGGTAGCGCCACGATACCCGCGTCGCTCCGCCTGGTAAAATGCGAGGCCCCGGCCAGCACGGCTCCGTGCTGAGCGAGGCGCAACCTAGGAGCGCCCTCGTCATCGGAGAGGGTTAGTCTCCCGCGTAGTTGGGAGAAGATCGATGGCGTAGTGCGCCTGCGGAAATCAGGTGCCAATGTTCGAGTTGAACCTGCGAGGCTGAATGCTGGACTGAAACGGGAAACAGGTGCCTGCTCCTCGCTGCTCCTGGGTCATGCGTGAACGATTCTGTCGTAGATGCTCATGAAGACTGCCATGATCGCGTCGTCTGTGGCGAAGGGAAGGCCCTGATCGGCGGCGAGAGACATCAGCTCGACTTTCCATCGCGGTGGAACTTCGATCAATGGCGGCCATGTATGCTCCGCACGCTGTGCAAAGACGCGAACGCACGCCACCTGCACGGCCTTTGGATCGACCTGACCGAGCATATCCAGAAATACGATGTCGAGGATATCTCTCGCTCGATTCTCGGTTTGGACCACTCGAGGATCTGTGCATGCGTGGAGTTTCTGAGCGACTTGAACGTCAAGCGTAATGCAGCGGACGGGCGAAGTAACTGGAATACCGAGCTCCGCAACGCCGCGGATCTTCGGTGCGACGAGGTCAACCGTTGGTTCATCGGTAGGCCCTAGGTCAATCTGTATAGTTTGGAAACCACGACTGCGATAGGCGACGGCAACGTCAACGCGTACGGTGTCAACAAGTTCGAGATCATGCGGAACCTTCGCGCGAAACGTAAACTCGTCGAAGCCGAGCGCAAGGGCCCGCTCAAGCGCTAGGAATCGTTGGCGACGGCTACCGGGCAGACCGATGTCCATATCCTTAGTAGTACGAGCCCGGTCCCCGAAGCGCAGCTCAAGTGCCGCACCGCCCTTGAGATGGTAGTCGCTAATAACGCCCTCATCTATCGCTCGCTGTAGCACGCCGCAGAGGGCGAGGAACGAAACCCAACGGCGGAGCCGGAGCTCATCAACGTCGGCCGCTCGTGCAACGCGGTAAATAGCCTTGTCGAGCCGCTCACGCGCCATGTGTCGTTTTCAATTCGTTGGTAAGCCTTCGGCTTTCAGTTTCCGTAATATAGCCTTCGCGACGCGCTTGTGCGATAGCATCGCTGGCGAAGCGCATATTGCCGCTTCGCGCAAGATCGAGAACGGTGCGCGGGACGGACGTGACGGGTAGCCCCTCGTGTTCAATGACGTCCCTGTCGTCGAGGGCTGCTCGATGGATCGCGATTCGCGACGGCCGCTGACGACGAAGCCGAGCCTGCGGCGGAACGGTGAGCTGGATCTTGGACGGGTTTGCGTCCGTGAGACCCAAGATCGCAAGCGCAGTTTCGTGTGAGAGAGCAACACGCGGTCCCCTGTGCGACCGCGCCCAGAGGATCGCTTCCCTATACGGGGACAACGGATCGGGCTGCGAATGAACGAGACGATAGACGCCTCGCGAGATGCGCTTAAGCCGACCGCGTTCGACCATACCGGCGAGCGTTCTTCGGCTGATGCCGACGTCGGCCGCCGACCGGGTGGTCACAAGCCCTTCATTTTCGGAGGCGAGCTCCAGAAGTGCGTCGAGATGGTTTTGGGGCATGGTCAAAATGTTACCATACAAGTGACATTTTGACCACTCGACGGATCCGCAGCACGTCGCGCGCGCGTGGCCGCACCCAGGCTGGCTAAGTAACCGAGGTAAGGGCTCGGGGCCCTGTCGTACGGTAAGTGTATGGTTCCTCCCGATCTCTGGCTAGAAGTTCTCTCGTGGGTGAAAACGCTCTTCGAGCTAACGAAGTCAAGCGTCGACCTCCTTGACCTGGAGCGAACCCATCAAAAATACCGGCGGGATCCTGAAACCATCCGGGAGGCTCGCCGCGCAAGCGTCCAGTTTCAAACGTTTTCCGAGGCTGAGGTCGAGTCGCTACTGGATCGAATCCAGGGCTGCCGTGATCGATTCATCTCACAAGGCGGCGGTGCCGACCGTGCACGCTGCATCTGCAGTGTTCTCAACGAGGCAAGAGCAGGCAACGGCGGCGAGCTTCCACTGATCGACGATTGGCGAAAAATCTATGACCAGTTGGCATGTGCCAGTCACGCTTGACTGAACCGAAGCTTTTCTTCGAAAGTCCCTATTGCAGCAAATTCTGTATCGCCGTGTGGAGCGCCGCAAGCCACTCGTGACCGTGCGCTGCAATTTCGGCGCTGAGGTTCATCGATTCAATCGTAGTGCGAAGACCGCCGAAGAGTTGACCGACGATCGCGCCGCGGGGGGCCGGTTTAGCGATTTCTTCTTCAAGCGCGCGCAACTGTAGCGAAGCCGTCGAGTCCGCATCTATAGCTCCGCGCAAGTCGGGCGGGATTGACGGTATTTGCACAGTTACGGTCGCATCGCCAGCCCCAGTAATTGCGAAAGGCGAATTGGTAAACGTGGAACCGGTGATTGTTGTGACCGGGCCAAACGAAGGCATGGGTCGGGCAGGCTTCGTTCCGTCCAGCAAACTACGTCCGGCGGGATTTAATCGGACACACCACCCAACGCCGCCGACGAGTGGTTCGCTCTTGATAGTGTCGCTGCTGAGCAACCCTTCGTGTTCAAGTTGTTCGAGTGCATCATGCACCTGTTCACCGCTCAACTTCGTTGATACGACAATCGCTGGACCCTGAACACGATCGCGCTGCGTTCCAAGATACTGGTGCACGAGTACGCGACACTCTTCACGGCCGAGGTGCTCGTTTGCCGCAACCTCTTGCTCGAAAGATGCGCGCGCACCTATCGCCGTTCGTGCCGCTTCGATGAAGGCATTCATCGCCCGATCGAATGCCTCGTCGCGATCCTGCGGTTGGCGTTGCACTGTGATTCCACGACCAACCTGCCGCGGACCTATCGTCGGTAGCGCTTGGGCAGCGCTCGTGACGGACCTCACGTCGAGGTAGCTCTGCTCCCTGAACTGATTCGAGAAATTCTGAGCAGCCGTACGGGCCAGAATCGAATTTGGGCCCTGCAGTGTCGGGAGCAACCGTTCGAGATGGCCTGACCATTCCTCAGCCGTGAACATTCATCGGCACTATAGCACACGCGAGCGAGCGAGCGATTCTAAGAAGGGGCCGAGGATGCGCGCCAGTGGAGCGCGCCGCACCGGAGCACGGCTGCGGCTCGCAGAGCGGAATCGAACCGGACGACAAGGAGGGGAAACGCCATGGCTCGGACGGCGGCGGCCTGTCCCGGGCCCCAATATCGGGAATCCCAGCTTCGGTCGTTATCGGCATAGAGCCAAAAATCGCCGCGGCTGAGCCGATAGTGGCCCTGAGGCCACGGCGACAGCCGGCGCCCTGCGGCGTCGTGCGAGAGCGCCCGGCTATGCGGCAAAAGGCACCCGTTGACAATCACTCCGTTGGCCGAGACTGTGACAGAGTCGCCGGCGACGGCGGCGACGACCTTTAGGAGCGGCTCCGCTGCGGTGGGGCAACGTCCTGCTGCAAGGTATCCTCGGCGGCGACCGAGCTCGGCGGCGACGGGCGGTGCGCACACCGCGACGAACCCGCCGCGTTCAACTCCACTCTTCGACAGCGGAGTGAGGCGATAAATGCCGATCGGCATACTCGGCGTGAGGTTGAAGTGGAAATCGGTTGCGGCAATCGCGTGTACAATGAGGACCATTACGCCGAATAATACGCATAACCAAAGAATGCGTAGCCTCCGCGTCTTCATCGAAATGCTACGTGCGATCAATGCAGTACCCACAAGACCAGATCCTAGTGCAAGAGATAGCACGAACACCGATTGAGTCACGAGTGCACGTGCGACCGTTCGCTAGAAGAGCTGCGGGAGCGCCGTTCGGGCAACGGTAACGAGGATTGGTGAGCGTGATGGCGTGACTACACTGCGGCGCGGAACCGGTTGCCTGCGCTGGACCGTTGCGACGCGAATCATGATCGGAGAGCGCCTCGCGTCGTGTTGAAAAAAGACTTGTGGACCACTAGCATACTCTTCTCGCAGTCTGGCCGCAGCGAGCACGCGGGCGACGTAGCTCGCTCCGCCATTGAGGCGTCCGGTGTTGTACATACCGATGGCATGACGTAGCGCGACCTGCCCGTCACCGTACCGCTGCGCAGCAAAGGTGTAGTCGCCGCTAAGGATCCTCCCACCTACGTTCAGATTTGTACACGGATCGAAGATCGTGTGCACCGTCACGCCAAAACCGGCGAGGTTTATGCTGTCGATTTGGGCGATCCCGAGGTCAAGCAAGTGCCCCGCGCCCAACAGCCGGCGTGCCAAAGTTTCCGCAGTCGCGCGGTCGTGTGGGTAGTACGAACGCCTCGTGGTATTGTCGCCGATCGCGAACGGATTGCCCCCGCTTTCCACGCGTACGATCGCCGTCATGGTTGACGGGGCGATGGCCGGCGCGCAATGCCGAATGAGCGCTGCCAGCGCAAGCACGTGGAGTGTCATCGTGCACCCGCCTCGCCGTACGGTGCGGTCAACACGACGTCGCGATCGACAAGCACGTTAAAAAGATAACCTGGCGGCACTTCAAGGGTCGGCGGGATTTCCAATTGCCGCTGCGTGAGCTGGATGCTCGTGTTGCCAATCTGCTGTCCGACGGCGCCGGCAATCGTTTGCCCAACGCTCGGCGCCGTGTACAGGCTCGATGACTGCTGTGGCTGACTCAGCTGCGCCCCCGCGCCGATGATGCTGAGCAGCAGTGCGGACGTGAAGACCTTATTGAGGTGCTCGTCGACGTTGGCGCCAAAACCGGCGTACCCAGCCTCGTCCGTCCCAGGCATGCCGAGGAGGTCGACACTCGAGCCGTCGGGATAGAGCAGCCTCGTCCACGCAACAAGCACGCGACGTTGGCCCTGTACGATCCGGTTATCGTAGGTGCCGACGAGTCTCGTGCCGCGGGGAATAAGGAGATAGCGCCCGGTGACGCTGTCGAAGACGTCGTTTCGCACTTGCGCGACGATCGTGCCGGGAAGATCTGCGTTGATTCCGGTTAGCAGGACGGCCGGTATGACGCTACCGGAGTGAAGTTCGTAGGGCGACGGATCGTCTTGGCGTGCCGCAAAGATTTGATTGCGCGAAGCGCTTGCAGCCGAAGCCAGAAAGGCATCGCGCTCATCTTGATTTCCAGACGCTCGCGATTGCGATGCGTTTCCTGCGATTCCGGAGGCAGAACCTGGCGAGGGCAGAGCACCGGGTGCCGGCTGCGCCGCACCGGCAAGCTCGGGCGTGCCGCTCTGGTTGAGCCGCACCATGACCGGCGCTGCTTGCGCCGCATCGAGTAGCGCTCGCCGCCGCTCTTGCAGCTCGTGCGCCAGTTGCGCTGCTTGCATCTGTGTTGCGGAGATTGGCGCGAGCGGTGGCACGTGCACGGAGTTCTCAGCCTGCTTAAGCAGCGGCGGAACTTGCGCGGGCGCCGGAAGCGTAGGAAGCTGCAGCGCTGAGGGTCGGGCATCAGGAATGGCGTTCCACCACGGCGTCTGCTGCTCGGAAGCTTTCGTCAGGGTTGCTGCGGAGTTGAGGTTCGAAGCGCGGCGGTGTCCCGCTGTCGATATGCCGTAGACGATCAGTCCGACGAGGCCAGCGAGCAGCAGCGCTGCCATGAACCCGGCTTTCGCGCTGATCTTGATGACCCCGAGAACTGGGCCGCGCCAAGCCTTTTCGACCAGCTCGACCGGTGAACTTGGGTGTTTTGGATCCATGATTTAGCTCCCACGGGTCACGAGCGCGCGGCGCTGGTGCTTGCCGCTGCCCTCAACAAGGGCGATGCCCGGCGGCACACCGTCGACGACGTAGTAGAGGCCCGTGAAACGGTAGTTCACGAGTGTATCGCCGCTGTCGCTGCCGATCGCGAATAGCACCGGAACCTCGCGCATGCCTTGGGGCATTTGCAGATACGTGTGAGTGCCGTCGTTGAAGACGCGCACCGGCTGCAAGTCGTGGTCGCCGCTCATGCGGTAGTTGAAATCGAGCCTGTCGATCGCCGTGTCGGGCAGCGGTGCGTCAACGCGTACCCCGCGCCCGATAGCGGCAGTGGCGAAGACCTGCTGCGGATCTTGCGGATAGAGAAAGCCGATCCGCGGCATCGGGAAGTTGTAACTTGACACTAGCGTCAGGTAATACGTCCGCCGGTTCGTCGTCACGATGAGGTTTGTGCGCAAGCCGGCCTCGGTCGGCTTGACTAGCACATGCGGCGTGGCACCGTCGCCGCCGCCGCTTGACGCCGGCGCAATGAGCCAGCGCACCGAGTCGCCGACCGCGACGTTGACAATCGCCTCGCCGGGTTCGAGCACGAGGTCACAGACGAAGAGCGGCTTGCAGCGCAACGTCGGCGGGGTGCGTTCTCCAAAAGGATAGCGCAGCACGCCGTCGGGTCCGGCGATCGGACCGGCGTGGGCAACCGCCGGGATGAGGGCACAGGTAAGAAGAGCGAAGATCCTGATCTGTCGCAGCATTGGTTATTCCTCACAAAAAGCGATGAAGAGTTACAAGTGTTGGGTCCAGCTGATGCCAGTCACGTAGAGCCCGAGCGGGTTGCTCAGGACCCCTCGTTCATCAGTTGGCGGATCGAAGGCGACCGTGACGCTGGCGAGCCAGTGCGTCGTGCCGAGGTCGCGGCCTTGGAGGTCGCGTCCGTCCTCGCTCCATTGAATCTGATAGGTTTGTTTGCTGATCGGCAGCACCGAATCCACACTGACCGCAACCGTGCGGTTCTGGCTAAATGGCGAGTGCTGCCGGTAGTAGTCGTTGAGAAAGAGCGTCGCGGTCGCCGCGGTCACAGCGTACGAACGTGAGAGCGCGGCTTTCTGCGCGAGCGGATCGGAGCTGACCGAGCGCACGTCGACGATCCAGGCCGCAAGTTGCGCCTTGATCACACGTACATCGGCCGGGGTGGCGCGATCGGCGCGGCCAACTGCGACCGCGTCGCCGAGCTTGTCAACCTCGACGACGTACGGCACGACTTTACTTTGCGCGCCTTGCCAGACCACGCCGATCGCGAGTACCAGCGACACGGCGAGCGCGGCGAACGCGGCCCATCGCCACGTGCGTGCGCGTGCGATGTAGTCGCCGTAGCGTTCGTTCCACTCTCGGCGTGCCGAGAGATACGGGGTTTCTAGTGCCGCTGCATCGGCGGCGTGTTCGCTTGTTTTCATATGTTCACTCACTCATTCAGGATGTTTGAAGCGAATCTCGACGTTGCCGTCGGCGGAGTCGTCGGGCACGGGCGGCTGTCGAAAGAGCATCGGATTGATGCCGCGCGGCGTGCCGGTTGGATCGCTGCTCACGTCACTCTCTTCGGCTTGGGTAACCTCGCGAGCATCGTCGCCGGCAACGGCCGCGTCGCTCGCGCGCGTTGCGGCGAGTTCTTCTTCGGTGCCCTCGGCCTCAGTTGAATCGTCGGATTCGCTGACCGCGTCAGCGGCGTCCGCGATTTGGTCGTCGCGATCCGAGGTCGTGCTGCTCGCAAACGTGTCCGAATCACGCGCATACGCGTCGGGATCGTCGGCGCTTCCGCCGTACCCGGAACGCCCGTTTCCGGGGCCGCCGGTATCGAGGAGGCGCGCGCTTTCGACATCGCCGACGTTGCCGGCCGCGCGAACGGTTTCCGTGCTGCCGCCGGCAAGCGTAGTCGCACCGGCGGCCAGCGCGCCGACACCGCTGCCGACGATCACGCCGCCGACCGCAACGGCGCCGGCGGTACTTACGAAGCTTCCCAGGGTCATGCGCGGCGCGCCGTTCATGAGGGAAGCCGCGAGGCTGGGAATCTGCCAGGCGAGAAAGCCGAAGACCAGCGCCGCGCCCACCACCTCGATGTAGGTCTCCGGCGGTGCGATGCCGTTAGCGAACAGTGAACCCCACTGCTGTCCGAGATCGAACCCCAACCCGACGATTAACTCCAGCATGAAAAGCTTGATGCCAATACTGACCGCGTAGCCAACGTACTTTTCCCCAAACACTAGCGTCCAGCGGCTGCCGGTAAAACCGAGCATGAAAACCCCAGCACCGATGACGATATACGACTCGACCAGCGTGATGAGCAGCTGGCCCGCGATGATCGCAAAGGCCAGCACGACGCC
This sequence comes from Candidatus Cybelea septentrionalis, assembly GCA_003158175.1. Lineage (GTDB taxonomy): Bacteria > Vulcanimicrobiota > Vulcanimicrobiia > Vulcanimicrobiales > Vulcanimicrobiaceae > Cybelea > Cybelea septentrionalis. The sequence continues at coordinate 300,307 of PMHJ01000037.1, read as the reverse complement.
AAGCGCGCAGATCATCGAGGTAAGAACGATCTCGATCATCGGCAAGAGATTGCCGAGCGTCATGCCCTGATTTTCCGAGGTGCTTTCGAGCATCGCGTTGGCGATGTCTGTCCCGCAGTTGAAGACCGAGCTCGGGTCGCCGGGCGTCAGCTGCACCTGCCCGCTAATCGCGCTGCCGGCTTGGCTGAAGCTGGAGATGATGTCGCCGATCCAGACCGGTCCGTACTGCGGCTGCAACACGATAAAGAAGAACCCGACGCCCAGGATCTTAAGCAGCAGCGACGCGACGAAGTCCGGCAGACTGTCCTTCTGCAGGACGTACGTGATCGCCGACCACGCGATTTCGATCGCGACCAGCGCAAAGAAGAGGCCTTGCGCATAGTGCAGGGCGGTCGTCATCCATGGTTGGGTCGTCGTGCTGAACTGATGCGCCAGGCCGGTGAGAATGCCGCCCTGGCCCGCGCCCGGTACGCAGACCGGCTGCGAATCCGCCAGCGCTGCTGTCGGCAGGAGCGCAAGAAAAAAGAGCAGCGATGCTGCTCTCGTGAACCTTTGCATCGAACGCTACTCGCTAGACTTGTAGTTTTGCTGGCTGTCCAGCCACGCGCGCAGGGTTGCGAACTTCACCAGGTCGTTCTGCTGCTGCGTCGCGAGGTAGTCGAACTCACCTTGGACTTGAGCCATCTGCAGCTGCCGGAGTTTTTCGAGCTGCTGCACCTCCTGGATGCTGATCATGTTACCGACTTGCAGCGCCTGCATTTGGCCGACCGAGCCGTTGGAGAGTCCTTGAAGCTGGCTGAAGAGTGCATCTTCGCTCTGGAACTGCGTGCTCTGCAACCCCGCTGACTGCAGCGCGCCTTGCATTCCGCCCAGCGCGTTGCTCCCCCATTGCGTGTAGGCCTGCGTGTAGTTTGTCGGCACTTCGTAGCCGGGGTACATGTGCGTGAACTCGGTGCTTAAGTTCGCATCGCCGTAGCTGATGCTCTGCCCGACCTTCGCGATCTGGGTGAGTGCCTGCAGATCGCCTTGGATTTGCCCCCAGATGCCGTTGGGAAAGTTTCGCAAGCTCTGCACCTGGTAGTCGATTTGCTGAAGCTGGTTGGCGATCTGGGTCGCCTGATCAGTGACAATCTGCAACGTGTGCAGTTCGGTCAGCGTGTTCTTGACGTAGTTCGCCGCGTCATAGACGGCCACTTGCGCTTGGGCCGGCTGCGCGGGCGCGCAGAGAAGCGCCGCCATTAGCGCGACGGCGCGGAAGAGATTTCGTTTCATGGTGGTCTCCTTAAAGAGAAGGTGAGGTGAGCGTTGGAGCGGGTGGTGGCAACTCGGCCCACTGCGCGGCCGCGTCGCGCAGCCCACGCCGGTAGAGCCACTCGGCCGGCCACGTAGCGGGAAAGCGATCGCGCAGGCTGCGCACCGCGGCGAGATCATCACGGCCGGCCGCACCGAGAAAGCTGACCGCAATCGGCCCCAGGCCCAGTTCGAAGAGCCGCTTGCCTAGCGGACTGCTGTAGTAGTATTGACGCTTGGGCACGGCGCGCGCGATCAGCTCGATTTGCCGCGCCGAAAGCCCCAAGGCTTTATAGGCGCCTGCGGCGTGTTCGGTCTGCGCCTCGCTGTTGGGTAAGAAAATCTTAGTCAGGCACGACTCGATGATGACGTCGCGAATCGGCGACTCGGTGATGTCGCTGATCGATTGCGTTTCGAGAATGGCGGCGCCGTTGCTCTTGCGCAACGTCTTGAGCCACTCGCGGATCTTTTCGCGAAAGAGCGGATGCGAGAGCGCTAGCCACGCTTCACCCAGCGCAACGATTGCCGGGCGCCCGCGCGCCAGGCGTCGCTGCACCCGATGAAAGAGGTAGAGCAGGACTGGTACGAGGTTCTTCTCGCCCATCATCGCGACGTGGTCGAGCTCGAAGACTTGGAAGAGGTTCTCGTCGAGCTCGTCGCGTTCGGCGTCGAGTAAGCGGCCGAGCGGCCCAGCCAGCGTATACGGCGTGAGCGCGTCGCGCAAGAGCTGGTCTTGCACGGTGTTGACGAGATCGGTGAGCGTGCGGCTCTGCGCACTGGCCAGCAGCTCGAGCGCGCGATGCAACGCGCGCCGGTGCACGGGCGTAACGGTGACGCCTTGCAGCGTGACCAGCGTCTCCAGCCACTCCTGCGCCCACAAGCGCTCCGACGGTGCGTCGATCTGCGCGAGCGGCGTGAACGCCGGACCGCTATCTGCGCCGATCTCGTAGTACGATCCGCCGCTGGCGGCGCAGAGCACATAGAGCGAGTAACCCTTGTCAAACGCGAAGACGTGTGCGTCGGGATAGCGAAAATGCTGCGCGAGCAGGAACGCCAGCAGCGTCGATTTCCCACTGCCGGTCGGCCCGACGACCAGCGTATGCCCGACGTCGCCGACGTGGAGGTTCAAACGAAACGGCGTTGCGCCAGTGGTCGCCGCGTACGCGAGCGGCGGGCTGTGCGGCGGATAGAACGGGCACGGCTGTTGCGCGAGTCCAGGCCAGATGGTCGTGAGCGGCAGCAGATCGGCGAGGTTGAGCGTATGAAGTAGTGGGCGGCGGATATTCGGAACGCCGTGGCCGGGCAACGTCCCCAAGAACGCCTCGACGGCGTTGACGTCTTCGATGCGCGCACCGAAGCCGGCATGATGGATCGCTTTGAGCACGTCGCGCGCCGCGGCATCGACGAGCTCGGCGTTCTCATCCATCAGCACGACGACGCTGGTGTAGTAACCGAACTTCACTGCACCGCTCGACGCATCGGCCAGTGCCGCAACGGCATCGTTGGCCATCGCATCGGCGTCGGCATCCACGTGCGTCGCGGCGGTGCCGGTCTGTTCGCGCACGAGGTTGCGCAAGCTCTTGCGTTTCTGCCACCAGCGCGCACGGTAGCGGTTGATCCGCTGCTGCGCCGCCGGCGCGTCGAGCAGAATAAACCGGGTCGACCACCGATAGCAGAGCGGCAAGCGGTTCAGGAAGTCGAGTATTCCTGGATAGCTCTCGGCCGGAAATCCGGTGATCGCGATCGGGCGAATGTGGCGGCAGCCGATCCGCGGCCGCAGCCCCCCGAAGAAGTCCTGCGAGCCAAAGACCGCGTCGAGGTACATCGGAACTGGCGGGAGGTTGACCGGATGGTCCTCGCCGGTGAGACACACCATGAAGTGGCGCAGCAGCTCGTCGTGAATGTGCCCGCGCCCGAAGGGATCCTCGATCCGGCGGCCGCGCAAGCGCACCAGCCGCACCGCCGCTGACAGGTTATCCTCGATTTCCACGAGGGCGCCCGCGAAGGTTTCCAGCGCCCGGGAAGCCATGCCGGCGTGCTCCCGCGGCCGGTCGCCCTCGACAAAGAAGGTCGCGATCGCGTGATGCGCGTCGATCGGCGGAAGGTAGGTCACGGAGAGGACGTAGCGACTCTCGTAGTGCGCGCCCTCGGCCTCGTAGGCCGCCCGCCGCTCCGCGTCGATGAGCAGCGTCGTACGATCGGGAAACGCCCCCGCCTCCGGATAGCCGCGCGCCTCGGTACGCAGCGCGTCGACGTGGACCATCCATCCGCTGCCGCGCCGCGCGAACGCCGCGTTGACGCGTGCCGAGAGCGCTGAGAGTTCCGGCGCGCTGGCCGAATCGAGATCTTCGCCACGATACGTCCACGCTGCGGTGAGGCTGCCGTCCTTGTTGAGCACGACGCCGTCGTCGACGACCGCCGCGTAGTTCAGCAGATCCGGCAAACCTTTGGCCGTGGAGCGAAATTCGCGCAGGTTCAGCACGGCATGCCCTCCCGTACGGTTGAAAGGCGAGATGTCGCGCGCGACTGCGCCGAATAATAGCCGCGGTAGCGCGTGTGGCGCAGATAGACGCGGGTGAACTGCGGATCGGACTTCGCAGCGCGTTGCAACGCCCCGAGGCTCAAGCCCCAAAAGACAACGCCGATGACCGTGAAGAGCAGCCGTGCGAGGCTCATCACGAGCACCGCCGCGAGAATCCCCGAGATGAGCACGAGCTCACGCTCCGCCCCCATCAGCAGGATCGGACGAATTAGCGACAGGTGAATCGGAATCGTGCGCGGTCGATCGGTCATATCACCGCTCCCGTCAGGCCCAGCGCCGTCAAGAAGTTGTTGCCGAGCACGAGAAAGGCGATCGCGACGACGAGCAAGAGCGCGCGCCGCACCAGGTGCCCAAGCTCCTCGCCGAAAACCAGCGCTGCGCCGGCCGCAAAGAGCGCGAGCACCGAGACCGCCGTGGCAACCGGTCCGGTGAGGTCGTTTTGCAGCGTCTGCAGGGGCGTATCCCAGGGCAGACCGCCGCCGGTGCTCGCGAGCACCGGCTGGAGCATTGCGATGGCGAAGAGCGGAAATAACGACGCCGCAGTTCTCACCGCGGCGGGCATGCGAATCATAACGTAATCCTTTCTTGGTTTAGTAAGTCATAGGGCGATCAAATGGCGGTGCATTTGCGGAGTCTGCTCGACAATCGTGGGATCGATCGGTTCGAGCACGTAGCCGGAGGCGGACGCCCCGTGGACACGCGCGATCTCGGTGATTTTTCGGCCCGTGGGCGTGCGCACAATGACGACGATGAGGTCGACAGCCTCAGCAATGAGCGCGGGCTGCGGTGGCACGTTAGCTTCCTGCACCAACTGCTCGAGCCGAATGAGTCCCGCACGGGCGTCGTTGGCATGCACGGTCGCAATGCCGCCGGGATGGCCGGTGTTCCAGGACTTGAGCATCGCCAGCGCCTCCGCGCCGCGCACCTCGCCGACAATGATGCGGTCGGGACGCAAACGAAGTGCTGTACGAACGAGGCGCGTCATGTCAACCGCTTCGGTCGTGCGCAGAGCGACGTGATTGGGAACGGTGCAGCGCAGCTCACGCGTCTCTTCGATCGTCAGCACCCGCTGCGTTGAGCCAACCGACGTGCTCAGCTCGTGGAGCAGTCCGTTTGCCAGCGTTGTCTTGCCGCTTTGCGTGCCGCCGACGACCAAGATGTTCTGGCGCGTGCGAATCGCGTGGCGCAAAACGGCGGCGTGTCCGCATGTTGGCGCAGGATCGATGCTCGCCAGCGTCGGCGTCACCACGCCGTCGAGAATTCCGTCGCGCACGTAGTCGTCGAGACCGTAGACCAGCGCCGCGGCCTTGCGAATGCAGAACGTCGGCGCGAGCACGACCGGCGGCAGCAGCCCGCACACGCGGCTACCGTCGAGATGTAGCTCGCCTTCGAGCACCGGGCGCTCCGGCGTAATCACGTAGCCGAGCGTAGCGGCGACGGTGCCGAGCAGATTCTCGGCTTGCGCAGGAGATATCCGACTCCCCGTATCGCGCATACCCACCCCGAGCTCGTCGATCCACAAGCGGCCATCGGGATTAAGCATCACTTCGATGACGCGCGGGTCAGCCAGTGCGTCGAGCACCGCCGCGCCAAGCTCGCGGCGCAGTTTCTCCTGTAAGCGCACGTGCAGTTGATCGTGCAGCGACAACTGCTCAGGCACAATGTACCTCCGGCAGCGGAATCGACGCGCGCTGGAGGAAGGTTCGGTCGCGGAAATAGAGTGGTTGCACGCCATAGATCGGCGGATGTCCTGAGACGAACACGAGGATGTTGCCCGGTGAGACGATTTCGCCCGTGTCGGTCTTGCGCGGGCCCGGAAGCCGCATCACTTCATCAGGCGTCAAGAGCAGGCGTTGCGTGTCGTGCTCGGTCGTCATGGTATGCGGTAGCAGGGCACTCATGCGGCTTCCCGAGTAGTTACGCACCGTGTGCCGAACCGTCATTGTGCCGCACATCTTCGAAAGCAGCTCGGCGGTCCCGACGTCGTTGGGCGCTGAAGCGATGCGAACAGCGCAGTTGGCGATGATCGTCTTGCTCTTGCTCCCCCACGCCGTCTCCAGCTGGCTCAAGTCCTGCGCGATCAGAAACAGCTTAAGCCCGTAGCCTCGGCCAAGCGCAAGCGCTGTTGCAACCACGTCCAAAGCGCCCAGCTCTGCCACTTCTTCGAGCATGATCAGGACCCGTGGTTCGGCCACGTGCTCATGCCGGCGCATCAGCGCGAGCAGAACTTGCGTCGTAATCAGCCGCGTCAGCGGGCGCAACCGCTTCTTGTCAACTTGGTGGACGACGAAGTACAAGCTGATGCCGCCGTTGGCGAGGTCGCCAAGGTCGAAATCGCTGGATGCGATGTTCGCCGCGATGATCGGATCACTGTAGAGTGTCAGAAAGCTCTGCGCTTCCGCCACGATGTTCGCTTTAACGCGCGGCTCCATCGCCTGCATCTGCGTCGCGATCTGCGCCACGAGCGGATGCGTCACGGACGGAAGGCCTTTCGCATCGAGCCATCCGCGCGCGTGCGAGGGATCGTGCGCGTAGCTGCGCAGGTGCTCGAAGAGCTTATCGAAATCGTTGAAGCGCGGATCGGCGAGCATCGCGGCAACGCCCGTGAGCGAGTCGTTCTCGGGGTCGGCATCATGCTTGACGTGCAGGCTGAGTCCGACCAGCAACCGCTTCGCCATCTCGACCCAGAAGCGGTTGTCTCCCCGTACGGGCTTCTCGCCCTCGTCGGCGACCAGCTCGACAATGTTCTGAACGTCCTGGATTTCGTAGTTCGTTCCGATACGGATTCGGTCGAATGGGTTCAAGTGGATGCTGGAACCATCAGTCGCCGTGGGCTCAAACTTGTAGACGCGCTGGCCCAGGCCGCCATCTTGCGCACTCGCAGCACGCCAGCCCGCCGTGTGGACCCAAAGCTCTCCGCCGGTAAGATCGAGCGCGAAGACGGATCCCAACCACGAAAGCAACGTCATAAATACGGAGCCGGTGGTCTTGCCGGCGCCGGTTGGCATGAACGCCAGGTCATGGGTAGAGCTTGCGTCACGCAGGTACTTGATTCGGCCTGATTGGGGATCGCGCCACGCACCAACATACACGCCGCGATCGCGACCCAGCAAACCTGTCGCCCGGACTTCCAGCCGTGAAGCCCAATGCGCGGAGCCGTGAAGGTCGGTGTGCCGCCGCAAGCGGCCGGCGCGCCGGACCACCATTACGACGGCGACGAATATGCCAAGAGCGTTGCCAAGCACAACGATCACGTAGGCGTGAACGAATACGCGATGAATCTCGAACCCGAAGCGCGCCGGATGATCGAACTTGATCGCCCAGGCGACTAGGTCGAAGGGCGAATAGACGTGCCCAAAGAGCGGCCGGCCAAGCGAGGGTTGATAGGCGAACGCGCGCGCAACCTCTTGCGTGGCAGCCCAGCACGAAGCAGCGCCGACCCAAATGACGATCCCGATCGATGGAAAGACCACGGTCATTGGATCGCGCTCGCTCCGCGGCAGCGCGTAGAGGTTTGGAAGAGAAGTGTTTTTCATTCGTAATTGACCTCGAGACACGCTCGCAAAAGTAAAGCCCCCGAAGCGATGGTGCTTCGGAGGCATTACGCCAGCATTATAATGCGGGCGAAAGTCGCGTGTTCTCGTACAAGCCAATTATCTACGGCAGCATGTGCAGTCGTCAAGGGGGGTCCTCACGATGATTCGTTCTAGGCGTAACACGCATCGCCAAGCGGCCCGACACAGCGCTGCCGCACGGCGCGGGTACCGCCGGCGCAGAGGCTCCGCGTCAACGCCGAGCGCAGCGAGCCGACGGGAAGCGTTGACACGGAGTGGGGCCGGTGGTAGCCTGCGCTTCGGCAGCGCCGGACGGAGGGCCGCGAGTTATGGTAAGGGCACATCCCGGAGCCGAATCGCCCGAACACTCGCGTATTTGCGAGGGCCTGCAAGGATGCTCCAATGTCGCCGCCGCGCACCTGAGTCCGTGCTAAGAAGAGTGCTTCATTATCTTGTCTCCGTGTGCGATTCCTAGGCGTTGGATCCCGGATTGAAAGAATCGAGCGACTCTTCAGTATTGGCGTTACGAGGGAGCAGTGCTCGTGCGCCGATTACCTAGCGTGGGCCAGAATCTTACGAACCTTACACGTTGAGCCTTCAGCGACGTCTTGCTTGTTGGATGCATGGGGACTTTCTGCTTTAGCGCGACCAGGCCGGCGACAGAAATGGCCGCGGGGGCGATAGACACCAAAATCGCCGGTGGGACCTCTCTGTGACGACATGCCGCACCGCTGAGTAATGGCAGTCCCCCTTCGGCTAGGCGAATCCGGCGAAGGGGTCCAAGACCAGGACCAATCAAGAAGGACTTAACCCCGACTGAATTCGACTGCAGAGCCGTCCACGATGCGGATCCGTGACCTTCGCCCGCCGCGAATGAGGTTCGCGTCCAAAGTCAAATGTCCAATGCAGTGTGTGATCGCGACGCCGTGACAGTTCCGGCGCCTCTTGTGGCAGCCGTGGCGCAGCCGGGTACCGGCCAGATTGCTATTGTTCTGGGCGCCGGTTGTTCGATGGACGCGCCGACCAACCTCGCATCTGCGAGCGATTATGCGAAACGCGCTTACCGCGATCTGGTGGAGCAGCGAATCATAGTCGACGGTTGCTGCGATCGCGAAGACCTCGGCGCTCTTGCCGATGCGGTCTTCGCGATTACGGGCTCGCAAGAGGCTCTCGTCGATATTCTTCGTCGGCAGTTAGCGAACGCTTCGCCCAATGACGGCCACAAGATCGCTGCCTCACTCTTGGCCGAGGGCATCGTCGGGTTGATCTTGACCCTCAACTTCGATAGGGCGCTCGACACCGCGATCTCCGATATAGCTACGGAGGCTTACGTCGCAATTATTCATGGCGTCGAAGACCTGCGAGCTCGCACCCGACAAGGTTTAGTTTATTTGCACGGCAACGTCGAGTCGCCCGACAGTCGCTGGATTCTAAGAACCGCTCAAATCGACGCGAACTGGGAAGACACGTGGCAGGAATACATTCTCACTGATTTCGCGCTCACGCCCAACGTTATTTTTGCCGGGCTCGGTTCACCGACGCCTGTCATATCGGAAACCGTGCTCAAGGTCCGCGGAGTTTTGGTCCCGCCGAGGAACGTCTTTCAGGTCGATGCCCTGGACAGAGGTGACAACAGGCTGGCTGATGCCTTAGAAATTCCACTTGGTGATTATATTCGGTCGTGTTGGACGGGATTTATGGGCGCGCTCGGGGGCAGCGCGTCCCGCGGCTTTCTGAATGCGATATCTGATCGACATCCCACTTTTTGCGAGGAAAACCGACTGCACCGTGAGGACATCACCTTGGTGATGGAATCGCTCCCGATGGACATTCTGATTTTAGGAAAGCTGCGCGCCGCGTGGTTTATGAGCAAGGCAGAATATAAGACGTTTATCAATACGATGTTAGATCATCTCGTCGACATCGTTCGGGCATTAGCCATTGCGTTGAGGATTGTTCAGGCGAACGAATGCGTTGTCGTCGAAGACGGAATGGAATTTCGAAAGGACGGCAAGCCGCTCTTCCGTGTGTTCTCATGCTCCGGAGCGGGTTCGATGTTTTGGGCGCGCGCCGAGGCGGAGATTAGATCGCGCTTGCGCAAGTTTAGGCGCATCGACAAGACTACACCGGTGGTGTATCTTACAACGGCCGTCCTTGACATGGATAAACCGACCTCAGTACCCGAGAGCATCGTTCCGAAGCCGGAGCAGAAGGAGGTCACCGCGTCCCCGCCCGATTTTGCCTGTTTTTCTCCTTCAGCGTTGCTCGCTGGTCCTGACGCGCTGAGACAGATGGTGAGAAGCTAGTGCCGGAGTTCCAATCGTTGACGGCGCGCGTCCTGCTGGCGCAAGCGCAGCAAACTCTGCGGGAAGCTAGTTACCAAATTAGTACCGATTCACGTGCAAAGGCGTCTATCGGCGAACTATGCTTCGTGGCCGAAGACCCGTTCGGCGTGGTCTTGCTGGTCACGTACGAAACGTGGTCCTCACTACTCGACGGCTGGCAGGCGGCACAAGGCGAGCTTGTGCGTCTTCTGAATGAAAAGCTAACGCAGAGCAACCCGAAGGCCTGGGAAGGCTACCTTGCGCTCTTGACCCCGTCTCCCAGCGGGGACGAGCGTGCGGAAGATGAAATCCGGTACGATACACTTCGTGTACGGAAGATTGTCGGCACCGGAGAGTCGATCCATTTCATCGGTGACTTGACGAATGTGTTGATGCCACTTTTGCCGCTGAGCGTCGGCGACGTCGGCGCGACTGAGGGAGCAACGTCGGTCGTCGATCGCTTGGCGGACATGTTGATCGAACGAGGCGTAAAACCGAGCGTAGCGCACGCGGTCGTCGAAGGGTTTAAGAAAGACGAGCCTCTCCTCGAGTGTATCGCTGAGGCTTTGATGCGATGAGGCTTCTTGGCGCCAGCATCGAGGGGTTCCGCGCCTTCACCAAGCGTGTCGAAATCGATTTGTCGGCGGACATCACGATTCTTGTCGGCCCAAACGGAACCGGTAAGACATCGCTCCTTGACTCCATTCTTTGGGGGCTCACCGGTCGTTTGAAACGCATCAGTGAAGATGGCGAACGGGCAAAAAGCGCTGAAAGCCAGGAAAGAATTGTATCTCTGTACGCGCCAGCTGGGCTTGCGCGGGTCGCATTGACGTTAGGCAACAGCAAACCGGAGATTACTGTCATCAGGACAGTGCTGGATGGACGATCAAACCTTGTCGTACACGTTGGGGAGGCGGCGACCGAAGGCCCATCGGCCGTTGCCACGTTACTGCGACGAATGTGGGATTCCGGCGCTTCGAGCGCCTCGCCGCTGGACGATCTCCACGAGGCGCTGACCCGCTCGGTGTATCTGCAGCAGGATCTTGTACGGCAGTTCGTCGACCGCGATTCGCCTCAAGACCGGTTCGCAGCCATCAGTCAACTCACGGGTGTGGGCCGTATAGACGACTTGCAGCGCAAACTTGAGAGTTCCAGAAACGCCTGGCACCGGGCGATGACACAACGCGATGTTGAAGCGTTGAGGGCGGAACAGCGTCTGGCCGAGACACGCGCGCAACTTACACGAATAGGTAGAGAATCGAAAGAAGACGATACCGTTCGACAGTGGAACGAATGGTGGAACGGCTTGCTCGGCAAGAATCTGGGTATCCGTCCGATTCCCGAAGTGTCGACGCCGATTGCAGGCCAGGTTTTGGAGCAGATGCTCCGCACGCTCCAGGCGTCAAAACTCACGTTTCAAAGGCGTCTTTCGATCTTACCACAGGTTCGTGATGACCTCGCTCAGTTCGAAACGCTCAGAGAGGTTCCCGAAGAGCAAGTCGCACGTTTAAAGGCGACTACAAATCAATTCGAGGAACAGTCCTCAAAAGCGAAGGCCCTTGTGGCTGCGGCGGAGGAAGTCGACGCAAGAGCTCGTGCAGAGATCCTCGCAAAGCGAGATGTCGAGGATGAGATGCATACACTCGCTCAGTTGGCTCTGCGGCACCTTTCTTCGCATTGTCCTGTCTGCGCTCAATCAATCGACATGAAAGCTGTTGAACGGCGATTGAGGAAACAGGTTGCGCGAAAAGATGAGTCGTTGCCGGGCATGGCGCTGGGCGAAGCCGCAAGGTTGCGGGTAGAGGCCGAGAGAGTTGGTTTGCAAGCCAAAAAAGCGCAAGGCGATCTAGACAACGCAATCGAGTACAATAAGGGATTGTCCGCTCGGCGGGCCCTCTTGGCTTCTCAATTGGCCGATCTTGACTTGGGTACAGCTACGCTTGGAGGGTTGAATGACCTAGAAGTTTGTTTGCGTCAACATATCAATGATATTAGCGAGGCCTACAGTGCCGGTGAAGCTTTGTCGCTGGCCATCGCTCAGATGGGCGAGGAGGGTAAGCGCGAAGAGCTACTCCAGCAAGAGATCAGCGCAGAGATGGAGGCGAAGCGATTGCGGGAGTTGCACGCGTCGTACCAATCTGCTTACGACGAGGCGAGCAATGTCATCGAAGCGATACGCCACGTTGCCGACGATGCCGTGAACCGCCAGATAGAGCGCATCGCGCCACTTCTGCAGAAAATATATACGCGAATAGATCCTCATCCGGCGTTTCGTGTCGCGGAACTACGGAGCAAATTCACAAAAGGGCGAGGTCGTGTCGATACGCCGGTGCTTGACCCACGAGGCGAGAAGGAGATCGACAAGCCGGCTCAAGTGTTCAGTAGTGCGCAGACAGGCGCCTTGGCAGTCAGTATTTTCCTGGCGATGAATCTTGCTAGCGACGGAATACCTCTACACACCGCGATCCTGGACGATCCCTTGCAAAGCTTGGACGACATCAACGTGCTGGGCATGCTCGACGCTCTGCGCAGGATCCGGGAGCGTCGCCAATTAATTATTTCTACACACGACGAAGACTTCGCTGCGCTGCTGAGACGGAAATTTCGGCCGCTGGAAGTAGGACAGCGTACCTCACTCGTTACCCTGCGGAACTGGGAGCGCTCCGGCGTCAGCTTAGAGCAAAGTAGCGAGGTTGACATCCCGCCACGCCTGCAGGTGGTGTCATAGGAAGCACGGCGCGGGGGCCAAGTCGGAGCATTACACCAGTGCATATATTGAGTTGCCTACCTCGGGATAGGAATGGACGTTGATGGAGCCGAGTAGCCGAATGTTCATGTTAGCTGAGACAACGCCGCCGCGTGTTGGCCGTGAGCCGTCGATCGGTGTCTCGTACCGCAGCTCGGTCGAACGCATCTTCGGCGTAAGCGTTCGACGACGTTGCCCTTAGCTCGATGATCGCTTAAAACATAGCGTGCATCTACATCAGCGGCTCTAGGTGCCGATTTTCCTCGTGGTGTGAAGACTTCGACCTGCCGGTAGAACCCCGCCGTTCGCGGCGATCATCGCAAAAGCCGTGCCTCCGGCAGTTCCGAAGATGGTGGAATCTTGACCCGGACCTTCAGCATTACGGAGCGGCGTTGTTTGGCGCGTTGCTTCATGGCGTGGCGCGTCGTCTTCTTGGGTGCTTTGGTGTGAGCTTCGCTCTTCTGGTGCGCCACAGTGGATCGGTCTAGGTTGGCATCAACGTTTCGATCTATCCTGCTTCGCTCGGAACCTAATTTGCTTTTAAACGGTCGGAAGTGCGTAAACCGCCTGCAAGTGGAGCCGCGTAATGCATCGTAGTAGCGTTGACCACTTTCTTACCTCAGCTCGATGCTTGACGTCGTCTCGCTCCGAAGGCAAGGTTCCGTCTTCGAGAAGGCTATGAGCGATGGCTGTTCGCAGAGGGCGAATGTAGTTGACGATGACCTCGTTCGTGGTCATCCCGCGCGCTTCGAGCGGGACGTCGTTTAAGCAGTTTCGGTCCTCAAGAGCGTATGATTGCGGAAAGCCGGATTTGAACCAGGCTACATATTTATCGTCGTCTTTGGGAATGACGATGTTTTCCAAATCTACTTGTATCGTCTTGTCGGCCTTGGTTCTCTTCCACAGCTGCTCGACGATGGATGCAAAGCAAAGGAAACGCCAGTTCGGGTCGTCCGAATTGATGGCATCCCGATATCGATTGAAGAGGACGCGTGCTTCCGGCTGTTGCGCATGCGGCTGCATCGTTGTCGCCGTGGGCTGAAAGGGCACGACGATATCTCTTTGGACGACGCCGGTCGCCTTTTCTCGGACGACGGTGTGCGAAATATGGAGCGGAATATCGGACGAGAAGGAAAGCGCGCTGATGGCAGGGATCAGGAGCGCCTTGGCCTGGTTGCCCGCGTCTAGGAGCGAGTCCGCAACGAGGGTGACACGCAGGTCACTGAGGTAGCCATCCTTGTTGGGAGCGCCGAACGCCTCGGCCTTAAGACCACTCTCGGTCGCGACGTACAATTTGATCTTCGTATCTTGGCCGTCGAAGCGCGGGTCCTTGAATGTCACGGCAGGGTTCGCGATACCAAGCAATGACGAGCCAACGTGCTCGTCCGTTCCGAGAGATATGTTCGATTCGTCCAACAAAGTACCGGGTCGGCGAAAGAAGAACACGATCTCATACTCGCCGTGACCGCCTTCCTTCGCTGACTCTTTCCCGCTAGCGGTGGTAAAGGTGATGAGAAGGTAAGCTTCCTCGCCTGGGATGCCCATTTTAGATAAGGGCACTTTCGTGCTTGTCACCGGTGCACTGGCCCTCGGTCTGGGCGCCTTCGCAGCGTCCTGCGGTAGCAGCGGTTCTTGTAGCGTCTGCCGCTTCCGCAGTGACACGGTTGTCGGCGTCCTGGCATGTTCGTTGGTGCAGTACGGAAGCTATTCTCCGGATTTCGAATTGCTGGCACCCTTCTTGACCGAATCCCGTCGAATGAGATCGGAGATGTAGTCGCTTTTGCTGTCGGCGAAGCGTTCATCAAGTTTCTTGTGGAACCGCCAGTTTTCGTCTACATCGTGCAGAGCGTCCGGAGGTAGCGTATACGTCGCTTTCTTGTGTGGCCCAACAGGCACGTTCTTCGCGCTCTTCGCCTGGCGCCCAGATTTCATGCTGTTCGGCTCATCGCGGCAGAAGTTTGCGACTTATCGCGTCGTATCGGTAGTTGACGATGGTCCGGTCGAGGATGCGGGTCACCGCTTCCTCGACGAGATCGAGCGGTACGACGAACCACTCCTTTGGAACGATGGGCTTTCCGAGTACGACCTCAATCTGGAGATTAGCGTGCGTAAACAACTGATGAAGTAGTTGCTCGAGCTTGTGCGGGTTGAAGTTCGTGTCGTAGGTCGCGCGTAGTTGAACCTTGGAGCATAGGAACGTCGGATCTTTCTCAACATCCGCGAGCCGCCTTTCGACAGGCTGCGTTGTAAAACCGATCTTGTAGAGTTTTCCCTTGAGCGCGACGATGTTTGGATCTTCTGATAGGCTCTCTACGATGTAGACAGTGCCCTTCACTTCGCCAAACTCCTCTTGGGCTGGTTCACCGGTGAAGAGAGGTCCGGAGACGTGACCGGCTCCGCCAAAGAGAGGGCCGCTAATGCTTGGAGCGGCCTCGATGATTTGCCGTCCGTTCTCATCTTCGTAGAGAAGCCGCGCGAAGGAGCGTAACAGATGATTACCCTCCATGCCGTTGTCGAAGATGACACGGGTGCGCGCATCGTATTCCTTGCCGCGCCGTTGCAGTTCGTCTACGGCGGCGACGTACGCCATGATCCCGTTCAGAATGAACGCCGCGCCGGGAACGACGCTTCCTTCGCGCTCGAAGGGCTTCGTGGAGCGTCTCCCGGACTTGAGGTCTTCCTTAAGTTCGGCGAAAATCGGCGCGAAGCGTTCGAAGTCGGGACACGGCCGCCGCTTGGCGATCTCGTCGGGAACAGCAGGTTTGCTCAGGGCCGGATCGGCAACGTGCTTGAGGTCGAAGATATTGTCAGCCGGACTTGAAAGAAGCGGGTCGTCGGACGCGAGGATCTCGTCCATGCTCGCCGGGATCGAGGGCGTGCTCGCGGCAGGCCCGAGGAGGCCATGCTTATCGAACGGCGCGAGACATTGACGGTGCGTTTCGTCGGCGCGGATCGCTTCGAGATTGCCTTCGAGCGAGTATTCCTGAAGGCCCGGATCGCGGTCGTTCTCCGTGCTGCCCGGCAAGAAGCCGTACTCGTCGATGAAGGCGCTGATCGCTTTGAACTGGCCGATGACGATGTCTTCCTCGCTGGAGCGCGACCGTCCAGCGGGTTTGTCGGCGAGAAGCCCGAGCGTGTCTTCCTCGGCGAAGATGTCGCCGAACCGCGCCGGCTTGTCGCTCATCAGCCTGACGACCGTTCCCGCTTGGCATTACGGATGATCGAGAGCGCATGCGCAAGCCGCTGTTCTCGCGGGTCCGGCGCGTTGAGATTCGGCTCGCGTCCGCGGCTTTGAAAGAAGGCTTTCACGCTCGGCCACAGCATCGCGGCCTCCTCGTCGCTCATCGGTAGGCGCGCGGCGGCGATGTTGCCGTGGATCGTCCGGAGGATGCGCTCGTCGAGGTTCTTCGAGAGAATCTCGTAGGCGTGCTCGAACGGATTGATGCTGTCGATGAGGTCGATCGACAACTCATCGAGGTTGACGAACTTCTTCGCGAGCTTGATAAGGACGTTCTCACCCTCGTGCTTCGTCTCAAGTTCCCCGTTTGTAGTCGGATTGGGATCTCCGGGCTCGGGCGAGACAGCGTTCTTGAAGTTGAGGTCGAGCAGCACGGCGTGACGTACTTCGTTGACCTGGGATTCGGTAAGGTCGGGGTACCGCTTCGCGATGACCATGGGGACGATTTGCGTGTTTATTTCCGCTGGCGTGTAGACTTCAGGCTGATTCATCACCAGCCGGATGAGCGGGTTCTGAATGATGTCCACCTTGAGTTCGTCGAGTTGCTCCTCGACGATCTGCTTGACGCGGTCGGTGGATGGCTCCTGAAGTCCCTTAATATAGAGTGGAACGCCCGGAGCAGGCTCTGGGACCGGCGATTCCGGAATCTTCGTCTTGAAGTTGAAGTTGGGCGCGAGCACCTGCTCCATGATGAGCGACACGGAAATCGCCTTGAGCATGTTGTTGACGGCTTCGGTTACAGCTGATTGCTCCTCGAGCGGTTCGGCGACGAGGTTGGTGAATTGCGCGTGCGTCTTACCTTCGGCGTCGCGCGTGGCGCGACCGATAATCTGGATGACTTCCGTCATGGAGTTGCGGTAGCCGACCGTAAGGACATGCTCGCACCAGATCCAGTCGAAGCCCTCCTTGGCCATACCGAGCGCGATGATGATGTCGAGGTCGTCGCGTTTTTCCACTTTACGGAGACTCGCGAGGACGGTTTCGCGGTATGGGCTGTCGTCCACCAGGTCAGCTACCTTCAGGACGCTGCCGTCCGTCCGCGTGACGTGGTAGAAACCGGAAGCGGTATCGCGGATCACGCGACTAGCATCCCCGCCAGCGATGAACTCGAGGAGATCGTCTACTTGCTCGTTCTTTCCCTTTGGCGATTCCGCAGAGTTGACGCTTGGGATATGGATGATCGTCTTCATCGAAAGGTCGAGAACCTCTTCGATGGCCTTGATATAGGACTCGCTGTAAAAGTGATACCCGATACCGAGCTTCTTCAGGTACTGGTACGAGGCGAGCTGCTCATAGTACGTGTAGGTGACGTGCATGAAGCGATTCTCGTCTTCGGGCCTGAGTACCGGCATCGTGTCGCCGCGGAAGTAGGAGCCGGTCATGGCGACGATGTGCGACCGGCCGTCGGCAATGAGCCCGCGGACGAGTTCGCCGAGTTTCGACCCGACGTCGGCCGAGGTATGGTGGAACTCGTCGATCGCGACCGCGCAGCCCGCGAAGGCGGCCGCGCCGAGCTTCTCGTATGCGAAGCGTAGCGTCGCGTGCGTGCAAACGAGCACGGCCTCGTCTGAAGTGAGGAATTCTGCAACCGCTACGGTCTTCTGCCCGCCACCCGAAGTCGTGAGGTTGTACTTCGGCGTGACGAGCCAGTCCGTGAAGAAGCCACTCGGCTTGAGGGGCGTGGTTTTGAACGAGTTGCCGATGGAACGCTCGGGGACCGCGACGATCACCTTCTTGAGCCCCTGGTTGACGATCTTGTCGAGCCCGATATACATAAGGGCGCGGGACTTGCCCGAAGCCGGTGGAGCTTTGATCAGAAGATATCGCGCGTTGCGAGCGTCGAATGCACGCGCCTGCATTTCGCGCATACCCATCTCGTTCAGGGTGGCCTTACGGGTGCCGCAGACGTGGGTTACCAGGTTTGGCATTAAACTGCTCTCTTCTCAGGTCGTTCATCGAACAGACGACTTTCCTGCTTCTTGGCCTGTATTAGTCGGGCGTACATAGCAAAGAGGTGCTCAAGGCGCTGAGTGTCGTCCTTGAATGCACGTCCATAAACATATTGCTCAAGATATCCGTCATTGTCTTCGTGCGCTTTCGCCAGATTAGCCGGCATCGTCGCCGGGTCGTAGAGCCATGCAATCGTCTTGCCAAGATGTTTGGCGCGGGCTTTCAGGATAGCCATTGAGTGCTCTGAAAGAACTTGCCGCTGCTCGCTTGATAGCGCCGGTATCGGGAATGTATTGTAGACCAGAGTGTTAGAGTACGAGGGGCGGGTTTCGAGGCCACCACCAACTGTAAGAAGCCAAAGTCGATGCATTCGCGATGATAGAGTCGCAAGCAAATACGACGGTGGGTCATAGCACACATAGAGCTTGTTGTTGGGAACGTCGCTCTTGCCAATTAGCCCGATTTGCAGGTACTGTCTATGCTCGGATGATACTTCGGGGATGATAATCGCCTCCGCATCGCGGTGAGAAATATAGACGAAACGGTGAGGCACATTCACGGCCGCTCTCGCCTGAGTTCCGCCTTTCTGGCGTGTCCTTAAAACAGCGAGGATTCGATCACGGATTGGCGGGATGGACTGCGCAATGGGCAGATTTGTGTCTGATATCCAAAGACAGTATCGGTCCGTGCCATGAATAAATTCACTAGATCCAATGTACCTCCGGATCAGTCCAGCGGCCGTGGGATACTTATCTAAGATCTCATCCTTCTCAGCTGGCAATAGGATTAGGTGTCCGCCATCGTTCGGAAGATTGCCCTTCGCTATGGGCGGCAGCTGAAACAGCGGATTCTGCGCCTTCAAGACAATCGGAGTTTCGCCAGGCGTAAGGTACGGGTTTATGTAGCTAACGATCTGCGCATGATTGTCGTGGTAGAGAGTCTTCTTGTGGTGATCATCGGTACGGCAAAGCCCCACGATGACGCAAGTAACACCCGCGTTGTGTGACGCGCTGTTACTCCACTTGAAAGATGTATGCGCGAACATGATCCTAATATCACGATCCAGGACGTACGGCCACAGAAATGGAACCTGCTCGCCTTGACAAACGGAATTTGTCGAAACTAGTGCACCCCTTACGTCCCCAGAATTCGAAATGTAATCGGCGAGCTTGACAAACCAACACGAGACATAGTCGACGTCTCTATACGCCTTAAGGATCGGAGAAAAGATCAGAGTTATGTCATCCTTTTGACTTTGATCTTGCCCAACGCTACCTTGATATGGCGGGTTACCGCAAATGTATATCTCTAGGCTGTTCCGTGGCGGACAAAAGTCGAGCCAATCTTCACGTATCGCGTTTCCGTTGCGAACGGTGGTTATCTTTGCTAGTGGTAACGTAGCGTTTGCTGCTCCAAAGATTTCTTTGAACGTGACATTCATTTGATGCTCGCCAATCCAAAGCGATAGCTTCGCGGTTTCGCATGCGAAGTCAACGATGTCGATCCCGTAGAAGTGCTGTAGCGAAATGCTGGAGAGGCGGAAAGGAGCTCTTGGTGCTATCTCGCCGATATGCTTTAGTATGTCGATCTCGAGCCGGCGCATTTCCTTGTACGCGTTGACGAGGAAGTTGCCGGACCCGCACGCGGGATCGAATACGCGAATTCTTGACAATCTTCCGAGCAGCGCTTCGAGCTTTGGAACGCTGCCCTTAGCCTTGCCGTACGCGTCGTGGAGATCGTCGAGGAAGAGCGGCTGAAGCACTTTCATGATATTCGGCCTGCTCGTGTAGTGCAAGCCGTAATCGCTACGCGACCCTGGTTCAACGATAGTTTGGATCATTGAACCGAAGATGTCAGGATTGATCGTCGTCCAGTCAAGGTCACCGCACTCAAGCATCTGCCGTCGCGCTGTTCGGTTGAATTGCGGAATCTGGACGGTGTCCTCGAAGAGACTGCCGTTGACGTAGGGAAACTTTGCTTCAACGGCCGTGGTGTTCTTCGGGCGCTCCTTGTCTTCAAGGTTCATAATCCGGAACAGCCGATCAAGCAGTGGCGCAACATCGCTGCCGTTTTCAGTCGTATACTGGGTAAGGGTGTTTGTGAAAATCTTCGGCGTAGCGAAAATTCCTGTCTTTTCTGCGTAGAAGCAGAATAACAGGCGGGTCATGAGGAGATTGAGTTCGTGGGTGTGGTGGCCGGTGCTCCACGTCGGGTTAGCAGTGAGAATCGCATCGTACAGCTTTTTGAGCTTCTTCGCGGCCTTGATGTCGGCCGGGTGCTCCTCTACAACGGCTCGGCGTTCGTAGCCAGCCAGGGGTAGCAGGAAATCTGAACTTTCGTCGAGCTGCGCGTATACGACGTTGAGGGTGTCGTCGAGTTCCATGTCCCGCGCGTGGACCTGGTCGCCGTTCGTGACAAGAATGAACCGGGGTTTGTGCTTGACCGTCAGAGGATCGGCGGCCAGCGCGTCTCCGATCACGCCCACGTCATCCCCAATGCCGGCTGCGCGGAAGAAGAGGTGCTTTCTCCAGAGCACGTCTCCCGGTTGTTTTGCCGCGTTGGTCTGCCCGCTCTTGAGCCGGCTGACGGTGACCTTCGAGGTGTTAAGAATTCCGATGAGATCGAACGGAAACGTCGCCGGGTCGTACGGCTTCGCGACGAGGTCTCGGACGGCGAACTCGATCTCGGTGGGATTCATTTATGCTAAGCACCTCGTCTCTGCGTGGCTGTGTTCGGAATAGTAAACCTCCTAGCCCTAGGAATATACACCATACTCTCCATACAGGAAAAATAGGCCCAACCCGATGGATGAGCTACGGGGATCTTCGCCCTTCGCCCCCGCCAAAGGCCCGCAGAAGGTGGCGCAATCCAAACGTTCCGTCGAACCTGCCGGGCGCCGTCCGCCTCTGCACGGAGGCCGACAACGGTCTCGATCAGCCGTGGGGTGGGCGGATCCTCGACCCGCAGCGCCACCAGCTCCGACCGACGCAGCGCCGCGGCGAAGCCTAGCAGTACAAATTGCGCGGTCGCGCTCGGCCTTTCGGTAGTCGCCGATCTCCAGCAGCATCGCCCGCAGGTGGTCGAGCGTAACAGTCTGATTTGCGGGACCCGTGATGCGCCATTCGTCCGTGCGATGCCCCGAACTATCCGGCGATGCGCCGCCAGGCGAATCCAGCCCGTTTCCGGGTGCTTTTCAGCGATATCCGCCACATATAGCCGGATCGTCGACAGCTTCGGCCGTTCGGCCAGCGCCGTCGTACAGCGCAACCGTCCGCGGACGCGCTGGCAACGCATCGAAGCTGTGGACCACCGCAGTCGGCGTTAAAGCCGTTCCAGCCGCGATATGCGCGGCGGGTGTTCTCGGCGTGCGCCGCCTCGGCGTAACCGCGGGCGCGATCGACGACGAGAGCCGAAGCCGTTATCCTCACTCGCGCCGATCGGGAGGGCCTGGGCTAGAATCGCGGTTGTCATGGGAACCCAACTTTCAGATGCATATATGCCGACAATTGGCGGGCTCGATTGCTGCTCGTTAGCTGGTCTGCCCTTTCAGGATTTGCAGCCAATAGGCAACCATCTCTGTTGTCGCTTCGTGCTTGCCATCTACAGCTTCGCTAAATATTTGCCACTCATCTCCGGAGAGATGCGGCTTTATTCGGACCCTCGCAACCTACGGAAAGAGCTTTTTAATTGGGCCTCTTGTAGCGTGCCGTGGTGCCCCATTTTTTCATTCCAGTTTTTCGGTCCATGCGTTTCGCACATTATCGCAAAGTTTCGACCGGCGCCAAGGACTACGCCGGTAACGACTTACCAGCATCTCTTCACTCAGCATGTTAACGGGCGAAGTTTGCCGCAGGTTGGGCACGGTGCTTTAGTGAGTCTTGGCTTTGGCATCGGTCATCTTCACTTCTTCGGAACCCGAACAAGCCAGAATGTTTCGCCATCAATCGTAACCCGTCGACGTTCTTGCGTGATGGAAGGCGAGTACATCATCCCCCTATCGTTGTAGTATTTCGCTAACCACTTCAGAATGTGCGCGCGACCCTCGGGGCTGAGTTCCTTGAGACTCGCCTTGACCTTCGCGACCGCAACCGAATCCGGTTCGGACAGAGGGAACTGCGGCGGGCGGCCCATAGGCGAACAGGTGTTCGGGACCGGGATGGGGTACCTGCCTAACCTTATGGAGCACAGGATTAATCTTTATCAGCGGATTTCAGAGCAGGCGGATTCTAGGATGGGTCAGTTGTTTAGAACGGACGCGGCGGGGCGAACGTTAGACGCTGACGTTGCTGACGGTTGGCGCATCGTTCAGATAATGCCGTCTTCGGTAAACTCTCAGTTCTACGTCTTACTTGAACGACAATCTTAGGGGCTAGAGCTATGGCGAAACTGCAAGTTGGTGATCGAGTGAAGTACCGAGGCGAGTTTTATTATATCATCGCGGGTCCGGCAATTGCTGCTCTCGGCCACATGTACACGCTCTCGAAAGTGCCGCCGCCCATTCGCGCCCTGGGTGACGAACTTGAGGCTGCACCTGAAGGCGAGCCTGGGTCCTAAGGCAGGTTCTTGGGAACTCTGGCCGCTTCCGTGAGGGAACCTTGACCCTGGCTAGGCAGTTGGCTAGGCAATGTACCGTCACTAGAGGCGACTATGGCGCGTATGGTCGCTAGGAAAAACTCGCTTTTATGGGCCTTCTGCGAATTCTCCCCAAACACGGCGCGCGACCGCGCGATGTTGGTAACAGCTAACCTCCAACGAAAGCTTGGGCTGACGCCATCGATTCAATCGGGCGTGCAATACGAGGACGGCAAGCCCAGCGATCGCCGTCAACTGCGGGGCGGCCGCTAACGCGAGACGGTGCGCCGGGTTGAGTAAGCATCCTATCGTGAGCGTCGGCACAGCTAGCAGAGCGAATCCATAGGTCCACCGAACGCCGTCGGAGACCGGAACAAGCGCATCGAGCGATAGCCTGCCGAGCCGGATAGTGTCATGAACTATTCCAACCAGGGGGAGGCTCCAGACGAGTAGCACGACCGATGTCGCGATAACAAGCGCGTGACTAGGCGAATCCTTCGCATGGAAAATGGCGAGTACGCTCGGCGTTAACATCAGCCCAAGGACGAACAGCAGGAAAAGCCGTCGGATCGAGACCGGCTTGGCGATGACGAAGACATAGATGAGCCCTAGCACACTACAGGTCCCCCATCGATATCGATTCTCGCCAACGGCCGCGGTCGCGCTCCCGACGAAGGGCGCGCTCAATTTCATGTTTTACCGGGTCCGGCACAGCCCGATACTGCTTATCGATGGCGGCCGCAAGCTGGTTGAGGCTCGCATTTGGTGTGGCATCGAGGACGTCCAGCTTGGAAAGCCCCGCATGCTCAAGGACGCTCACCTGATGCTCGACCTGCGGTATTCGCTGCCTATAAATAACACGCGCTTCGTTCATCTCCCGCTCAAGGTTCAGTGACGCGGCGACGTATTGCCCGTACCGGCGTTCGTCGGAAGCGACGCGCTGGACGATCTGCGGCACGTTTCGTTCGTCGAACTCGCGCATCGCTTCGGCAGTTGCCTGGTCGTAGCGGGAGCGGTGTGCGGCGTGCAACTCCGCCTCCGCCTTTGCCGCTACGGCCTTTGTTAGCGGGTTCCAGGATCGCTTCTCTTTGCTGAGGTGCGTGAGCCGAACCCGCTCCACATCCGTAAACCGAGTCGCATCGGCGACGCGCTGTCGGATGCGCTGGCGCTCTGCGGCAAGGACATCGTCCAGGGACAGTGGCTGTGCGATGCGTTGAAGCCCGTCGCGCTCGGCGTTGGCACGCTTGCAACGCGCCTCCTCCTCGCCCCGGATGACGTCGAGCCGGGCGCGTACTTCATTAAGGGTCGCGCGCTGCGGTTCACTTCGCGGCGCACGGCGTTGCTGCTCACGCGTTGGCGTTACGAGCGAGTCTAGCACGGTCCACGCTGCCGGATCGCCAGTGCGCGCTCTGTGGGTGACAAACGAACGATAGTCCATCGGCTTCTCCTCGCGCGCCAGCCGTCGCTGTGACGCCAGCACGATCTTGGTGGCTTCCCAGCGGACACGTGCTGCGACATGCTCCTGCGCGCGCCGGCGTGCTATGACGGCGTCGATCGACCAATACGCAAGCTGATGTGCGAGCAGACCGCGCGTGCCCAGGCGCGCCGCCGCACGGAGCAACTGGCGTGCTTCGCGGCGGCGCTGGGTTTCCTGCTGCCGCAGCGCGCGCTCGCGCTCCCAGGCAGCGTTTCGCTGTGCGCCAGTGACGCGGTCGCGTTCAGCAGCGAAACGGTCGCGGTACGCGGCATACTCGGAGCGCATCCGAGCGTGGTCAGCGATGGAACGAGCCTCGTGCATCGCCCAGCCTCGATTGGTGCAGGCGTCACGCTCCACTCGCTCGCGCAGGCGAATGCGATTACGGAAATGTGGGTCGGCGCGGACGTTCGGCTCGGTGATACGTTCGTGTTGCCGCCCTGCTCGTGGGAATGGCCCTAAGCGCTGCTCGAGTGCAGCCTTTTTGCAACGCGGATCGATGCGCGACGCTCCACATCCCGGGGCAGTGGCATCTCGGCCTTGCGCAAACGCGAGGCCCTGCACGCGGGCACCACGCTGCACGACTTTGATGACGATACCGTGCTGGTCGAGCCGCGCAGTGAGATCCTCCCACGACGTCGCGGCGTCAACGGCGGTGAGAATCGTGGGACGAACTGTATCGCTCCATGGCGTGACACGCGCAATGTCTGGAACGGGATCGCGCGATGGCGCGAACGGCCCGAAGCGGCGTTCGAGCGCTGACAGTGCACAGCGCGCATCGATACGGGACGCTGCGCACCCGGGTGCTCTGCGATCGAGGCCTTCGGCGAATGCCAGGCCTTGGACGCGCTCGCCACGTCGAACGAGCTTCACGACGACACCATGGGCGGCAAGGCGCTGATGTAGGTCGCTCCAATCGTGTGCGCGATCGACGGCATCGAGCACGTAGGGTCGTGCGCTCTCTTGCCATGGCAGCGCCCCGCGTTCGTGCAGCCGGCGGTACGCGCCATCGCTCAGCCGCCGCTGCGGCTCAGCTGGCAGCTCGTGTAGGCGCTCGATGCGCTGGACGATGTCGCGGTTGTGGTGGCCCACGACGATATCCCAACCGCGCTCGGCCGCGATCTCCGCGCAAACACGCTCGCGGACGATCCGCTCATGCCACAGGTCGTTGGCCCGGCCATCGAGACCAACGCGGTTAGCAATCACGTGCGCGTGGAAGTCATCCGTATCCTTATGCGCCGCGAGCACGTACTGGCTCTTCTCCATACCGATCGCCTTGAGCAGGCGCTCCGCGTCGCTGACGACCTGCTCGCGCGTTGTCCGCTCGCGCTTGGCGTAAGCGATGATCAGGTGGTAGACAGGGTCGCGACAGCGCGATGACAACGCCGCGACGGCCTCCATCTCGATGGCCGCCGTCTCAACCGACATGACGCCACGCAGATGGACCCACTCGGCCTTCTCCGGCGCGTTGGCATAGTTCACGCCTCGCTCGAAGCTGTGCCCAGCCATCGCGACGGCACGCTGGTGCGTATGCCGCGTAATGTAGTCGACGCCGACGGCAAAGGTCCGCGTGTGCGCTCGCGCCGGAACGGATTTCGTGATCATACGCTAAACCCGTCGAGCGCCGCGTGCACCGCCGCCAGGCATATAGTGAGGTGATCCGGGGCGATGGCTTTGTTCGCCTCGGCGAGCGCAACGAGATGGCGTAGGTCGCACGCGATCGCGCTTAGCTCGCGGATGGTGCCAGCCACATCGGTCGGCAGTACACGGCGCCTCACTATTAGCGATCGACAGCCGCTGCCTCGAAGAACGCGTTTCCGTACGAAGTCCGAAACGCTCAACCCGCGCACATCAGCAAGGCCGGCGACGTACTCGGCTTCGTCGGCCGTGAGCCGGATGTAAAGCCGCTCGCTACGCTTCGAGGGCGAAAACCCGGCATTCATTGCGCGCTCGTCGTGCGGCGTCGGGCTGAGCGAAGCGACCCCGACGCCGGCACGTCCG
Source organism: Candidatus Cybelea septentrionalis (assembly GCA_003158175.1). Taxonomy (GTDB): domain Bacteria; phylum Vulcanimicrobiota; class Vulcanimicrobiia; order Vulcanimicrobiales; family Vulcanimicrobiaceae; genus Cybelea; species Cybelea septentrionalis. The sequence continues at coordinate 274,616 of PMHJ01000037.1, read as the reverse complement.
CACGCGAGCTGAGCGGCGCCGAAGGCGACGCGACCTCGCTCCCCTGCGCTGGGCGGACGACGCCGCAGGCGTTGTACGCACAGCCACCGGCTTGCGTCGTGAAAAAGAGTTGGGGCGTGTTGCCTGCCTGGTGCGCCGGTGCAAGAGCCATGCTAGAATCATAACAACCTCCATAGGAAAGTCAATCATTTCATATGGATACAAATCCAGGCAATAATGAGGCAAGAAATGCTGTCGGATGAGTTGATCGCAAAGATCGGGGATAGCCTCGACGCGATGTCGCCGAAGCCGGCGTCGCGCCGCGAGCTCGACGTGCTGGTCTCGCGCATCGAAGGAAAGATTCGTGCAGCGCAAGAGCGCGGGGCCACGTACGCCGAGATCGCCAAACAGATGAGCGAGAGTGGCTACCCGATCAAGACGAATACGCTGCGCCTCGCCGTGCAGCGGCGGCGCAAACAGACGCCGGACACGCAGAAACAGGGCGGAAGAAACGCCGCGCGACGCAAGCCGCTGCAAACGCGCAATGGCGGTTCCTCCGCCGTGCAGCGGCCGGATACGAAAAAGCCATGAAGCTGTACGGGCATTGCTACGCCGCAGCGGCGCTTGTGATTCTCGGCGGATGCACGCATGGATCGGGCGAGGATGCTCTGCTTGGGGAATGGGTCAACCATCGTGTTGTCGCGAGGCGGCCCGCGATCGTATCGATCGAGTTCCTGCCCAAAGACACGGTGACGATCAGCGCAATCGACGCGTTCGCGGCTGCGGGCTGGCATTCGGCGACGACGTCGACCGGCCAGTATCAGGTCATCGCCCCGAATACGCTCAAGATCACCGAAGAGCTCGGCAGCGCGGTGGTCGATTATCATGTCGACGGCACGCGGCTGGTGCTCTCCGGTGACGGCCTTGAGCGGCTCCTCGGCAAGACCGAGCCGCCGCAGGTACTCGACGAGATGAGTCAGTGAAGCGGTCGCGCTGCGCGGCCGCTAACGCCGCGTTACGCGAATGCGTCGCTCCGAAGCGCCGCCTTCGCGTCGGCGATGCGCGCAGCGTGCATTCGGCAGATACTGCATTCCAGGGCATCGGTATCGCACTCAGTGCGGTGGGCGTCACGCGCGGCGCGCCGAATCGCGAGCTCGCGCGCAGCATGGAGAAACTCCACGCTAATGCCGATGAGGCGGCCTCGGCTCTGCACCGCGACCGCCTTGCTCATCATCACGTGTCCTCGGTGTTGCCGGCGGTCGCGAGGTCGAACTCCTCACCGCACTCGGCGCAGGCGCCGCGCGACGGATCATCCTCGTACGGCTCGACGTCGCCGTGGAGGCAAACTTCGTCCGCGTCTTGGTAGATCGGCGTCGGCGTCACGTTCTTCGGGCCGAGCGGATCGTCGATAACATTGTAGTTGGCTAGGATCGAATCGTCGAGGCCCTTGCGGCCGATCGTGCCGCCGGCTCCGACGAAGTCTCGTTCCTCGACCGGTGCGAAGAGTTCCAAAGCGCGCTCGGTCGCGAGATGCGAGCTGAGTTCGCCGATGATCTCGCCGAGCTGCTTGGTAAACTTCGAGACCTTCGGCTCGTGGTTGTCGGCGGCATACTTGAACTGACGTGCGGCGATCGCGGCAAAGCGCGTCTGCAGGTGCTGGAGGTCGCGCAGCAGCGTGTGGTCGATCCGGTCGGCGCGCCCGTACTCGGTTTCAAACTGGCGGATGCGATCCTCGCGCTCCGCTCGCGCTTCGTGGTAGAGGTCCTGGGCACGCTGCTTGAGCAGCTTGTTCGCCTCGGAACGACTGATCGTCGGCAGCGCGGACGGCTCGAGGGTCGCGAGCGCGGTACCGTTCGAGTTTGATTTGCGGTTTCGTGGCATGGTTATCTCCTGTTTCCTGGTGTTAGGATGTGAAAAACGCCGTGGCGCTCGTGATCGAGCGCCGAAGCGTGGCTCTATGGCAAGTGCCGCTTTTTTAGGCGGCGAGGTTTGCACAGGGTGCGGCCAGCTTGTAGCCGGCGCCGTGAACGGTCAGGATAAGCCGCGCACCGAGGCGGCCGCGGAGGCGAGCGATGTGGACGTCGACGGTGCGCTCGTCACCGTCATAGTCGCGCGGCCAGACGCAGTCGAGCAGGTGCGCGCGAGAGAAAACCTGGCCGGGATGGCGTGCGAGGATTTCGAGCAGACCAAACTCGCGTGGTTTCAGGTCGAGCTCGCGGCGGCCGAAGCGCACGGTACGATGCATCACATCGACGACCAGGTCGCCGACGACGATCGGTTGCGGCGGGACTGCCAAGGGGCTGACTTCCGGCGAGAGGCTGATGCTGTAGCCCGCACGCTCAAACATGAGGGCCGCCTGCCTGACGCAGTCGAATCGCAGCGGATTATCGCCACGGTAGTTGGCATCGGCGATCGCGCGGATTTCATCGTCGCGTAGCGATCGCGTCGTCAGCCGGTTGCGCGAGCGCGGCTCCGTGTCATGGCTTGTGACGTCTTGGAATGTCGTAATCATTGAGACATCTCCGACGGTATAGAAAGGGAAGAGCCCGCCGGGTGTGGCGAGCTCTCGTGAACGTTTGTTTTGCTGAGCCGCTGTTATGCGGCGTTCCGGCGACGTCGACGGCGCGCTTGCTCGCGCGCTTCGAACTCGGACGAGTCGAAGCTTGCGGGCTCATCGCTGGGCTGCTCGACATCGTCGAGCGGATGCACGCCAAGAACGCGACGCACCGCATAGCCGGCAGCGAGAAGCTTGGAGGCCTCGCTGCGGTCGAGCTCATCGATCGCAAGCGGCTTCTCCACCGGATCGAAGCCCCACGCGAGGGCTCCCGTGCCGTCGGTAACCATAGCCTGCAGTGCTTCGCGCATCCCGATGGTGGGACGCGTCACCCGGTACAGCTCGGCTGCGGCATTCGCGTGATCGCTCGCGTCGTGGAAGATCCACTCACGAGTCACGGGATTCCATTCACCGCCGTTAGCTTTCATGGCCGCTCGGCAGTAGACAGTCCGTTCATCTTTGATCGTATAAAGTTGAGACATCGTCGATTCTCCTTTCGCGCTCGAGGCGCTCGCCGTTGATGGATCCGGCACAGCCGCGACCGGCGAGGCGCGCAAGGACGAAGCGAAGCGGAGAGGCATGGACCGGAGCGCAGTGAGGACCGGAAGCCGCTCCTTGCGCGCCTCGACGGGCGTGGCTAGGATCTATCAAACAACGGCGAGCGCCTCGGGCGCGAAAGGAACGCCCACCTGCGGCATCACCGTCGCCGGTTTTCAGGTGCGCGGAACTGCAATGCCACGCTGCGATGCCCGCAATGCAGCAATGCCTGCATAGCAACACGGCCCGCTTTCGCGAAGCCGTGCAGAGGGGTAGGCAGCAAGGGGGAGCGATTAGCTCGACGGGCGCGTCACTTTGAGTTTTCGGACTTCGACGCTTCCTAGTCCCTCCGCCCAGAAGCCTACGTCGACGAACCGGGCGTTACGCGGTACGTTCAGATTAATTGCAAACTTTTGCCACGTATTATTGCCCGCGCCACTTGTCGCTTTCCCTTGGGACGAACTCGCGACCGAACCGCTCGGTGCCACGGCCTGACTAAATGGGTATACAAAACCCAACAAGCCTTTAGCTCGCGTTTCACCGGTAACACGCACGGTTACCCCAGCATAGCCCGCGGCATCGAAGCGCCGTAACAGCTGGTTGGTAGATGAGTTTAGCGCGTCGCTATTCGCAAGCGTCGCGCTGTCAGTGGAAGGCTCCGCCGTCACATCATTAAAACCGAGGCCGGACACCTCCCAGGCGCTGCCGTCTTTTGTCCGTATTTCGCGTTGCATCTCCGAATAACGGGATCCATCGGTTGCGGCAGTGCTCACTGGTATGTAAACCAAGCCATCGAACATATTGGGCACAATCATCGGTACGACGTACGCGGGATGTAGGGGATCGATCGTCGCGCCGATCTCTTCAATGCTGCGATCGGTTGAAAAGAAGGCCTGTAACGCGCCAGTCGCCGCGAGTCCTCGAAGATCGATAAAGGCCGCCGTACCGTTAAGCCACCTGAAAGCGGCAGCGATAGTATCGCCAGGGCTCAGAGGCACGGTTACGGCCTGGAGGCCGTGAGGACTAACTATTGCGCGCACTGTCCCGCTCCCAAACGTCTGCCCGATCGCGTAGTAGCCACGGCCAAACGCCGCGCGCAGGTACGAGCCCATCGGTCGAGACGGCAATTCCTTTGCGCTAGTCCCAATGTGGTAGTTATGCGCCCAGACAGCGATCTTGGCGTCTGGGTGGAAAGCGACCAGCCATTTAAGGTTCTCTGCCATGGCGCGATCGCGGGCTCCAAGTTGATCCTCTTCCGGTGTGTTCTTCCAATCGAGATACTGCAGAATGATCGCCACAGAATGCTGCGCGACGCCAAGGTCAGGAACGTTCTTGAGTGCACCAAGGCGGTCGCCGACAGCCACGACCTTTTCCCGGCATCCTGCGTCCGGCTTGGCGCGGAAGTATGCCGCCGCAGCGGCCACGCAGTTGAGTGCCTCATTGACACCGGCCGCGTGCGCGGAGTCATGCAAGCTGAAGTACGTTGCCAGATAGCCGATCGCGCCCATTGCGCTTTGCATGTCAATGCCCACGAAGCTCAAGATCGGATGGTTTCCGGGTTTAGCGTTGTACTCGCGCATCCACCGCACAAGGTCCACTACCTGGGGGGTATCCCAGGTCCAAAAGGCGAGTGAGGCGACGGCCTGTTCCGCGGTACCGCGCCCGGTTTTGATGTAGCGATCCACATAAAGGCCAGCGCCCCAATACGCCTCCATCGCAAAGACCGTGAAGCCTTTCCTTTCGACGAGGTACTTGAACAGGCGGTCCTTGAACGCAAAGAACTGGCTCGTACCGTGGCTGCCTTCACCCATACCAACAATGTGGGAATCGCCGACGGCAGCGCCGACTTTTGCAAGCTGAGCGGAATCCGCATCGAAGGCGAGCGTAGGAATCACTAGCGCATGGGCTTGCAGCTCCGCAATAAGCGCACTTGTCGGCGGAGCCTGCTGTCGTTGGTTTACGATCTGTTTACCATCTACGTATGAAACGGCGTCCTGCGGGGTGCTCAAGACTAGTTTCCATGTGCCATCGCTGCCCACCGTCCATTGCTCCGCCAGATGCACCGTGCCGTTAAACGGCTTTGGAATTCCGTTAACGGCGTACGTGCCGACGTAGGTATGTGTCACCTCGGCAACGGCTTCGTTACCTCGCACCGTGATTTTCAACGGCTGATAGGTGAGCGACGACAGGGTTACTCCTGGATCGGCGTCCGTCTCGTCTCGGATATAAGCATCCCGGCTCTCGATAGTACCGTCGAGCAAGCATTGGTAGAAACCAGGTGCTAAAATCTGTGACAGTTGCGCTGCGTTCTTTGCGAGCAGCGCTCGTTCCATCGTTTTGTATGCCGCGCGAATTGCTGCATCATTGTCCGCCGAACGGGAAGGCGCGGCAGGCGCTAAGGCTAAGACGACGCAGCCCACGGCAACACCCGCAGAGCAAAGCAGCTTTTGACGTTTACCCATTGATCGTCTTAGTTTGATTCTGCCGGGGCGAGCGCCTTGGCCGATTAACCAAGGACTGGGTTGCAGCCCTCGCGACGCTTGCGTGACTGGGAGGTGCACCCACTTTTACTTACCAACGAGCGCGATGAGCTCATCCCAATGCCTCGGGTGCGGCACCCTCGCTCTTGCGCGGATGCGCGAGCAGGCCGCGAGCGACAATCCCGTGGCCGTTGCGATCTCGTTGAGCGAGAACGCGGCGTGCGCGGGGCGTCGCTAATCATCGCGGCGACGCTATTGACGGTCTCCGCGTAAGCCCCACGACTGGGCTCGCGCAAGTACCTCTTGGAACCAAGGGTCGTCGAGCCGGTCCTCGTCCGTGCGACGGTCACTAAGCCGATCGCGCTCCCTAAGCCACAGATAGTTAGTCAGACTCCGCCGTCGTCCAGCCTCATCGCGACGCTTTCGCTCCACGAGATCCCCGATATTGAGATCACCGTCGAACATTTGCGGAAGCGTTTCCACTTCAGATAGGTCAAAGAACTCCCACTGGTCCAAGCCGTCCGGCATCGAGGGAAGCATTGCGTCTAACTCCTGCGTTATACCCACAAGCCTCGTAAGGCCTTGCGGTGTAACCACGATCCCAGTAATCCGTTTTATGTTCTCGTTGCGCACGCCTTCGTAGGCGAGTCTACCGCTTCGAAATTCGCGGGCTCGTTTCGCGATCTTCCTGAGCTTTGCCACAATCATGCTTTCCAAGTCCCGCCGAATCCAGTCGAGGTCAAGGGCGAGCACGGAATGAGTTACGTTGAATCGTTTTGAGTTAACGTCGATGAAGATCGCGTCTTGATGATCGAATATGGCAATGTCACTAGTACGCTCCTCGCTCTTCCCGAACGTTCGCTCCCTAAATATACTGCAACCCCTGCTTCGAGTGGCTTCGCGCATGAAATCCGTCACGTAGCTCTCTAGGAAGTCTCCGTAAAAGCTACGCAACCGATCGGAGGCCATTCTATTTTCCGACGCCTCTAAGAAGTGTCCGAGACGGAACAGCAACCCTTCGCCGGCTGCATTTGGAAGATAACGTAGGGCCGGGCAATAGGTTGCTTCGCCATCTATCAATAGCGGCGTTGCCATGAATTGCACGAGCGAAGCGATCGATGCATACAACTGAGACTCTAGCAACCTGTCTTTTGCATCGACCATGCCGACGCTGACTTGCCGAAGCCAGCGGTGCAAGGTTTCTGGCCGCTCGACGGATGCAAGAAATGCCGCTGTGTCGAGAAACGGATAATTCCGTATATCGCCACCCGGCCCCATCACCGGAGCTCCGAAGTTAGAGTAAAATGCGAACATAGACGCAGCGAAGTCTAGATACGACATCCCGAGAGCGCGCTCGAAGAGGCCATCTAGGTCGATGTACGTCCGACTGGCGCGAGCAGCATCCGTGCGTGCCCAAAAGGCGAAGGCACCCCACCGTTTTAGCACCTCAGCTTTATTGCCCACGTCAGTCACGCTCGCACGCACTTCGGTGAAAAGAAGCCTCGTAATCGCGTCTGATGTACGCGACTCAATCTCGGAGTAACGAAGGCTATTGAATGCAAGGAATGCCTCAAGAAGCATTATGTTGCCGTCAGGCGGCCATTGCTCTCCTTCCGCGTACGAAATGGCGACTGCGGCTAGTATTCCAAGCTGTTCCTCGCTAATGACGACGCGGTGCGGCTCCTCTCTGAGTCGGCGCAAGAGGCCCCGGGATCGTCGCGATTCATCCGCTAACCGCTGCGTGACTCGATACTGAAGAACAGCATCTAACGGGTGGCGTCCTTGGTCTAGTTGAACGCTCAATAAAGAGAAGAGTGCCAGGAGAGGCCGTCTCGGAAATTTCCGGATTCGCTTTCGTATGTAACTCCAGGAGGCCGATCGACCGAAAACCGTTTCGGTACTTTCCTGGACAAGAACTTCAGCAGTTGGGTTATCGCCAGAAAAAGCTTCGGAGGCTCGGCGATAGATTTCTGTGTCTTCTTCCGCTACGGTCACGAGTTTGTTTCTTCGACGAGAGCGACCAGTGCCTCCCAGTGGCGCGGGTCAGGGACACGCTTACCGGACCGAATGCGCGAGCAGGCCGCTAGCGATAACCCCGTGGCTGCCGCGATCACGGTCAGAGAGAAGGAATCGAGCTTCGGCAATACCTCACGACGCAACCATGCCTCGTCGCCTCTATTGCTAGCGTGCTCGCCACTCCTATCGCGGTTGCGGCGATGGCCCTCGGAGATCGCTGCGGCGCGCCGGCGGTTTAGCTCGGAATCCTTACGTGGATCCTCGCCGGCCGCCACCTGAGCTGCAAGCGCCTTGCGCGCAGCGACGACGGCCCTGTTTGCTTGTCAATGTAGGGCGATTCGAGTAAACCCAAAGTTGGCTCATTACTCCGATATACGCAAGAGGTTCCTAAGCCGCAGCACCTGGCGCAACGCGGTGGTTTAGGCTGAAAGCCTACGGACGCGGGTCAGGCCGCGGCGAATCGATCCGAATAACATTGCGCGCCCTTTGCGCCGGGAGCGCGGGCAGTCCCTTGAGAGCGCGGGTGCAGCGTGGCATGCTGAACGATCATTCCGGCGGAATCTCGGGTGCAGGGAAATGCTCGGCGACGTACTCGTCGGCGAGCTGCCCTAAAGATTTCTTCTCGCAGCGTGCGTGTTCGCGGAGGACCGCGAGTTTGGACGGTTCTATGGTCGTCGTAATGCGGACACGCTTCGGGCGTCCCGACTTTGGGCGCCCGGCAGACGGCCGGCGCTTCTCTCCGCCTGCCGCTTCGTCGTCGTCAGGGCACACGCAAGAGTCTTCGGGCGCAATCGTCAAAGACGTCGGCGAGCGTTACGCGGTGTTTTACAAGAATATCCCGCGTTTCTTGAGCGATCATCGTTTGCACGTGAACCCGCGCCTCCGAGCCGATCGTCGGCCGGCCGACACGCGCCGCCTGTTGCTGATAAATTCGTGTAGCGCCTGGATTACGCTGGACCGGCGTTGACAAGCGGCGGCGACGCCGCCCGTGCGATCCCGCCAGGCGAGGATTGATCTCGCGGCGCATGAGTTCGGCGATCGACGGCTCGCGCTCAACAACGTCGAAGTCAACACCATCCGGTACCGCCGGAAGACTGACGATGATCCGACCCTTGCGGTCAACTTGAACGCCGCGGTCGCGCAACCAGTTGAGCTCGTCGTCGTAGGACATGCGACTAATCCCCTCTACAGACCAGGCTGGCCAGCAGTCCTGGCACTCACGCTTCTCGGTCTAAGCGCAGAAGCAACGCCATCGCCTCGATCTCCGTCAACGCATCGAGGTGACCCACTCGGCCTCTCGAAGCTGCACGGACGGCTACCGTGATCTCGCTGGCGTCCATAGCGCGCCGCTCGAAGGCGTGGCTTAGGTCGCGCTGTTGCTCACCCGAGAGTGGTGCCGAGCTAGTAACCATTCGCCTCAGCATGCGATCGATGAGGTGCCGGCGCATCGCGTCGATCTCTTCACGGTAGGCCCGCAGAAGCGTGACGTGATCTTCCTCGACCCAGCGAAGATGTTTCTCCGCGAACCGAATCGCCGAGCGAAGCTGTCTGTCGTTCAGGTGCGAGTAGTCGAACGCCTGAGCGGAAGCACCGGAAGGGACGTCTGAGTCCATAGTAGCCATGCCGTTTCGCGAGCGGAGGCAAGGGGCGTGGTGGCGACCGGTAGGCTTAGGCTACGGCGTAAGGGTGCGGTACGCCGAAGCCCTGGCCTGAGGAGGCATCGCGTTGGTCTTACTTCCTACCAGTATAATAGCAAGCTCACGATAAAGGTCAATAGGAAACTATTGACTTCTTATGGTATCCTAACCGCGTGGCCGTTGTTAACTTCAGTAAACGTTTTAAGGAGCTTGTTCGGGGTCTGAGTGACACGGAACTGGGTTACATTCTCGGAGTCTCGGCCGACGCGGCGCGCAAGATGCGTACAGGTGACATCAAGAGTCTCAAGCTGGAGGCGGCGCTCCGCCTAGCTAAGGAGCTCAAGGTTTCGCCTTGGTATCTGGCGGGAGAGTCGGAGCCGGCTATCCCGCTTTCGGCGGGACCTCCGGAGGGGGCTCGGGACCGGAAGAGGCGTCGTGACGGGAGTCGGGAGCTTGAGCGGGCTCAGTTGGAAACCGCCGAGAGCGCCCTGCTTCTTCACGACGAGGTGGTGGAGTTGCGCGCTCGGGTTCGTCGGCTTGAAGCCGCTGTCGAAGAATTGCAATCACACGCAACAGCTTCGTCCTCACCGTAGCTAGCCGGTCGTTCGGTCCTCCGTCCATGCCTCAACTCCCGATCGTCCTAAGCGGGGCGATCAGTAAACTTGTTGCCGGCGGGCTTCAAAGGCTCGCCTTCTTGGAGAACGTGCAGGCGCGAGGATTCGTTCCTTGCTGGGCATGCCAATCGGCGAAATCGCTTCCGTCGTCGGCGACGCCGCCGAGTTCGGCACTGCGATTCTTCATTTGCGAGACGTAGCAAGAAAAGGGCGATCACGCGCACAAGTTTTCGTCGCACGACAGCCAGTCGGTTGCTCGATGGTGTGTCCGGCTCGTGATCCATGCGTTGAACGTACGTGGCGGACGCAGCGCGCGTCTCTACTCATTTTGAATTAGTCCGATCGGAGTTTCCATTTGGGATAATAGAAGTTTCCGTTTTGGGATAATAACTGAATGTGCGGTCCCTTGCATTGGACCGTCGCGAGCCGACTGAATCAGGAAGCTGCGTGGCCGCGGAGGCGCCGTGTCGTCGTCAGCATTCCGTATCTTTAAGTGCATCGGTGTCGGCGCGGCGTGGACCCTTGTCGGTCCATTGTTTCGGGCGACCTGGCCAGCTAGAATGACTCCATGGCACGTGGAAATGGCCACCGTAAGCGCATAGCCTTGCAACCCCTGTCTAAGCCGCCAGAAGGTCGCGCGGTCCTGAACTTTCAAGGCGGTCCGTACGTACACGCAGGCGTGCACGAGGTGGACTTCGTGTGCGGGATATGCGGTAAGGTCGTCGCGTCGGTCCCGGATAAGATTCAGTTCATGAGTGATACTGGGCCGGTGATCTTCGTCTGCTACGCCTGTGGCGCGTACAACGAAGCTCCATAAACGAAGTACAAATCGTCGAAGATAGCTGACCGCTCACGATGAAACGATATTTAGTCGAAGTACGGCTCGGTTATGATGTGCGCGCCGATAGCGCAGATGAGGCCTTGAAGCTCGTATCGTCAGGAATTCAGGATGACGAGACAATCGCTGTCGAATACTCCGTGCGTGAGCGGCATGAGGCAGCGTCGCCAATAGAATCAAAATCACCTGATCAGCACGGCCTAACAAAGCCTGTATACACCGTGACCGAGGTTGCGTCGATCCTTGGAACGAGTAGAAGCTCCGTATATGAACTGGCCAGACGCAGTAGTTCCAGTACGCGACTGGGACGGAGAGTCCTTATCCCAAGAAACACGCTTGTCGCTTTTTTGAATGGCGAACTTCCATTGAAGGAGCCGGTCTCGCCGGAACCGGTTTCGCCAAGTCGGCCGATGCGACGTAATCCGGTGAAAAAGTCCACCTTGCCCGAGGCCGTCACTCCGGTTCGTCGTCCACCAGAAAAGCGAGAAATTAAAGAAAAGAGCTCGGTAAGCATCACGGAGGCGGCGAGGATCCTGCACATCTCAACGAGTCGAGTTCGCGAACTAATGGACCAGCGGAAGATCTATTACACCGAATACTACGGGAAGCGCACGATCCCAAAGGGAGCGATAGAGAACTTCGTCAGCGGCCTGCCAGCGATTACAATGCTAGAGGAGAACATCGCTTACTACCGCGCGCACAACGAGATGGATGCTGAAATGGAAGAAGTCGCAGCGAAGCTTCTTTCTGAATGGAGAATCGATCCGTCCGAAGGATAGCTCTGTTCAGCCCTACTCCTTAACCCAAGGAGTTAATAAACGTGAACTGCCCGTTCAGCTCGACTAAATCATTTACGCATAGCCGTTATGAACGATGCGTTTTTTACGAAAAAGCGCTGGTCGTTGAACCCTCGGCTTCCCCTTAACTCAGGTAGCGAAAGTCGGTGTTCCTCGCCATTTCAGCAAGGGTAAACGGGTGGCGAACCGGCAGATCCTCATCACCCGAATACGGCTCGTACGACTCAAGCTCGCGGTTGCTCAACGCGATAACCTGAAGCCACTCCCCTTTTAGTTTTTTGAAAAGCGCGATCTCGGACTCGGGGAATGCGTCGCTGGTCTTAGCAAATATCGGAAAGCAAGAAATGCCGACGGCCTCCACCTTCTTGCACACGGCCTTCAGGGCATCGATTTTTGTTTCGGTGAAGCGGCCCGCCCTGGCTTTCGCCTCGCCGAGGCCAAGTTCAATGTGATCGCCGTATTTGTACTGCAATACGCAAAAATCGATCTCCGCATTTGGGTCGCCGGACTTAAGCTCAAGGGCAGTTGTGAAGCAAGCATCAGCATTTCGAAAAGCCGACTCGAACCACATCAAGGCCAGGATGACCGGGACGAACCCTTCCTGGTTATTGTCCTTCGCGAACAGACCTGCCTTACGGAATGTCCACATCTTCATATCTTGTTGACCGAACGTGTTCCGGAGTAGGTTCGGTAGGCTCTGCTGATAGTCGCAATACGGACACGTCCACGAACCCTCAAATGCTTTCAGTTTGACCTGCGAAGACAGCCCGCAGGCGTTGCAATTAAACTTCTTGGTACGTCTTGCAAACGACGGCTTTACTTTCGGAGCAAAAATGCCCTTTCTAATTAAGGCGTTGAAAACATCGGTTGGGGTTAGCTCACTTCCCACTTGACCAGCAAGGTGTAAGTTTTTGAAGTCGGCAAATTGCTCGGAGCCAATTGTACCAAGCGCCGTTTCCAGAGTGATCTTGTCCGTTAGGGGGGTTTCTTTCAAGAGTTTTCGCACGCCGCGTATCTTGAACACGCGGCCGGGCTCAATGGAATCCCAGCCGCCTAACTTCTCGATGATTCGCGAAGCCATTCTCCCTGGCAGGCTCGATGTCGCCGTAATGCCAGCCAGAGAGAAGATTCTCTCTACTATTCGTTTGCGCTCGATGGGATAAAGGCTGACGCTGCTATCAGCGGCATCGATAACACGGGCGACGCCCTCCTTCTCAACCCTCAAAGCCCATGGGTCAAAGGCCGCCTGGCGGCTGTAAAATTCGTTCAGCCTATGAATGAGTGGCGGGCGAAGGGTACGATCAGGGTAATCAAATTCGGTCAGCGGATCGAGTGAGACAGCCAGGTGCTGCTCGCGCGCGTGGGGATGCTGCTCGTCATCGTCCACGATGAAGCGTCGCGGCGGAAGCGCGAGTGCTACGGATGGACGGTCAAATTTGCGATCTATATTGGCCAGCACTTGCTGCCGATCAAACTGAATGCTCGATGGTTTAACATTAAGCCCATTCCAGATCGTCGGTTCTACGCGCGCTAGTACCTTTTCGCGCTTGGTTTCTAGTGCGATAATAAAAGCACGAGCCTCTTCCTCGTGTGTCTCGGTGTAATGGACCGCGAATTTGGCAGGCAACAGATAGGGGTTAGGTGGGGTGGCTTTTAGTGAGGCCGCAAATCGTTTGGTATATACTTCAAGCCGATCCCGTTGCTTCAAGGGATAAAACGTCAGCGCCGCACCGGCTGCTCGAAGATTCCAAAACGAAACAAGGTCCACAAAAGATGCAGCGTCGCCGATATATACGCCCGAGTCCCATCGGCTCCTTGTCGATTCAACGTAATGGGACGTGAACGCAATGGGTGTTATCTTCTCGTTTAAGCTCTCGTGCACGGCGTCGTCCGTTGCAATTGTCTGTTCCTCGCCCCGTAGCCCTTCGACGAATGCCCGGCTAAAATCGATTTTGAGATCGTACACGCTTGGAAAGTAGCCAAACTGGAGTGCAAACAGATTAGCCAGTGAATCGCTTTCGTGCCAATGCACCAATCGAGCGTGGCTCGACTCCCCTTCCGGCATTTCTTTGATCTGCTTCGCCCAACAGAGAAGAATGGGATGCAATACGTCTAGGCACGCCAGACCCTTCTTCTCCGACTGCCACTGTTGAAACAACAACCCCATCTCGTATGGGTGCATGAACGAAAGGAATCGATTGGCTTCAACGATCTGATTTATTTCGGGAGACTCGACGAGTGGGAAGAGCACATCGACGTTAAAAAGATCAATCAGTTGCTGAGCAACTCTGGCATCAGCCGAGACCGGGATAATCGGGCAGTATATTCCGCCCCACAGGAGCGTTGCGAGCCCTGCCGCTTTGACGAGGTCGTCAATAGAGCCACCAGGGACGAGAAAGCCACCCCTAAGTGGCCGGTATCGTACGGTGTAATCGACAGTAGCCATATTCCGACGATCTAGGTGTTCATTCCGAGCGGCCCGCGAGTCCTCATATGCGTCGAAATGAAATTCTCCGCAGTGGCTACGTTTGCGGACGATTCGGGAACCGGCCCCATAATCTCGGGAGCGTCGTGGAACTCGCTGAAGATCACCGGCTTCCCAAGCGCCCTCATTCTGTCGCGATTTAGTCGACGCTGGATTCGATCGATGGTCACGGAATCGGCGGCCGGTCCTTCGTGCTCAATTGCCCATTCCGGAATGCCGGTGGGCGCAGCCCAGTTCTGATCGTGGTCCAACTTTAGAAAATCTGTCGGCCCGTGGCGTCCTAGTGCGGCGACCGTTTCGATGATGGCGGCCCCCGAGTGGGCAAACCCCAGATTGGCATAACCTTCAATCGCGCAATCTCCTGTGCAGCGTTGCGACGCATCATAACGCTGAAGTTTGCCGCGGCCCCATTCTTGTGCGACAACCCCTACGACCAGGGGTCGATAGGTCGTCATCGCGAGATCCCCGCCGAGAAAGCGCTTGCTGAGACTAATAACCGGGCTGCCGCTCGACCCTGGTAGGATCGCACCATCAACGAGAAAACCCCGTATCTGTTGTTCGTCGTCTGGATCGATAAGTCGGCGGCGCGGCGATGTGGCCAGGACTCCCTTGCGCACCAGCGGCAGGTTCGTGCGGCCTTGGCGTAGCGTCAGAGGGTAGCCTATGACGAAGACCTCGTCGCCGGCATCGCAGTCCACAGCCGCTAGGTTTATGGCGTTTGCAATTTCACTCAGTGGGCAAAAGCGCAGATGCGCGGCGGCATCTTCCGAGATCCAGGTTGTCACGTCTAACGCTGCTACGTCGACCTTTTCGTCGGGATGAACGGCCCAGTTTGGCGGGTCCGAAAGAATCCGAAAGCGCCTCGCCCTCATTTCTAGGCCGTTATCGCCAATAGCATTGTAGCGTAGACCGTAATCATAGCTGCAGGAGATCACACTTGCGTTCTCCCCGAGCACGTGGCGCGCCGTGACGAGATACGCGCGTGTCTTTGGCGGCCCCCAGGTTACTCTGGTTTCGCCGAACTCACCAACCACAGACGCCGTGTCGGCGACCAAGAATCCAGTACCAACGCGCTGGCCGACATCATTTTCTATGTTGAGGGTGACGTATTGAAGGTTCTCGGAAAGCTCATTAGCCATGACAATCTGGTCCCTTGTGCGTCAACAGCCGGGTTTCCGTCTTGACTTTGACGATTTGCTCGGTGCGCGCTTCGGGATTCGTCGGACACGCGCGTCGACAGCCACTTTTGGGGCGCCTTGCCCTCTTATCCAGCGGCAGTTCCGGTTATGCGAATGGCCGTGGCAATCCAAGCGTCGCGAGTGAGCGAGGCCGCCACCGTTCGACGACGAAAAGCTGCCTTGCTCCTCGGGGCTCTTACATCACGGACTCGCCCAAATGTTCTTTCAAAGACATAATTTCTTACAGTGCTACGCACGCTTTTTGGAATCCGCGCCCTGTGGCACAGTGGGCACCTTACTACGACTCGTCCGCGCACGGCGCCGAATGAACAAGGCCGAGGAGTACGAAACCTCCTCGGCCTTCGTCAGCCACGTCGCCGAGGCCATCGCCCTTCCTTCAGTTGTGACTGAACGCCGAAGCCGGCAGATCCAAGACCTCGCCACCGATGCGCTCGAGTTCAACCGCGCGATCGTAGGTCGCGGAATCTTCGGCGATACGTGTTACGGCGTTGACGACACCGTAGCGAGTCCAGTCCGCGCCGAGTGCGAGCTGGTGAAGCACGCCGTCCTGCTCCACTTCGGTCAAGCCGAATCGCCGGGCAACGACTTCCACGATCTCACTCGGCTTTGCATCGAGCGGCTCTCCGGCCGCGACGCGAAGCTTGTCGACCAGTTGACCGAAGAGCGCTTCGTTCATCGCGGCATCGACGGTATCAACGACCTTCAGCCAGAACGCTCGATCGACGGCCCTGCATGTCTCGTCCCTGTAAAACTCCGATGCTCCATCATCGGCAGGATCGATCCCTCGGCCGACGTGGTGCTGGCGAAGCTCGGATCCCGAGATCAAACCGTTCGTGCAGATCAATCGATAAACCATGGGCGAAATCCGCAGCGACGATGCCCCAACCTCGCTGTTGGCGATTACCACGCCTGCCTGGACGATGTCGCCTCGGCGGACTTCTGCCGTGACGCGATCGCTGGTCGCCTGAAGGTAGAAATGAGTGTCGGTGATCCGGGCTGACACGACATGCACGCCGGGCCGCTCAAGCTGCGGGATCACGGCTTCGGCGAGCTCGTAGTTGTCGAGCGGACGATACCGGCGCGAGAGAAATGCCCGTAGCTCTCCGGTTTCCCCAGTGCGTGTTCGCAGCAGCCTCGTTGACGGCTGCTCGGCAAACCAGTACGCGAGGTTCTGCGCAAGTAGCGGCCCGGCGCCGGCTTGGGTCATCCGATCGACGTAGGCCATGGGGATCTTGTAGTGGCTCGCAATCTGGCCGAGTGCGAACCGTGTGGGCGCGACGGCGGTTGTGCCGTCGGTGTGCTGAAGCTCGATGCTCACCCCTGCACCCACCGGATGCGGGGTGAGCCGGCGCGTGTCTGCGACGAAGTCGCGCTGCTTCTGGCGTTCGGCGATCAGTTGCTGGGCCAGCTGGCTTAGTGGGGTCCCTTCGATCATGACCGTATCCTCCTCGCGCGTCTATCGCGCGCGAACTATTGGCGTCTGAGCGGCGCGTCGAAGCCCCATATCCTTTAGGTGACAGGCTTGGCTCCAACGGGCGCTGCTAATGCAGTGGCCTGAGCCGAAGCGCGGCAACCGGGGCAACTGCGGCGCGTTAGCGCCGAGACGGAGACCGCAGCGCGCAGCGCGAGGATCGGAGACGACGGTTGCGGCGGCTGCCGCGTTTCGGCTACTCATTTGCTCAGCAGCGCACGATGGAGCCGTTTAGGCAGGCGCGAGCGCGGTAGCCTTGTCCAGTGGGCGGCGCCGGAATCGGGGACGCGGGTGCGTTCTCTCGGTGGCGTTGGACAGACGTTTGATTTCGACGATTTGTCTGTCGACGATTTGTCTGTCGCGGAGTTCCGGCGAGAATATGGAGATCTGAACGTGCGTCAACGGGAATCGATATCGCTTTCCAGTTAGTTTATAACGTGCTGCTTGAGAGGCTTAGATCAGGTCGACAGCATCCGAGAACTGATCAAAATATACTGCCTCGACTTTATAGTCGCCTCCGATTTCTCGGAGAACCCGCGCGGTACGTGGCGCAGCGATGCGGAATTTCTTGGATAGCGCATCGTAGTGACTCTTCAAGTCGCGTTCGAGCTCGCCGCCGTCGAGCGGTCCACGCGAGGTCGCACCGCGGCGGTTGCGAGTCCCGATTTGAAATCCAAGTTCGAGCTCTTTGCTCTTCACCCGTTCGATCACGTCGCGTACTTGCTTCGGCGGCCAGTCGCCGTACGCGTCTGGCTTTGCTGCCGAGAGAATCGCGCCGATTTGCTGGTCGACGATGGCAGTGCGCTTCGCGGACACTGCAAGCTTGCGTGCTGTCTTGACCCATGCGTCCAGCGCGTCGCCGTCGATCATGCCGTCTTCCCTCGATCCAGGAACCTTCGACCAGGAATCAAGCAACGTGTAGCTCTGGGTTGCGATGCCGCTGCGACGCGCAACTTCTTCTTCACTAGCGTCGGCATCGTCCTCACCCTCGCCCCGGTACACGGTCGAAACGACCGTTAAAAAAAACTCGGCGCTCGCTGCAAGGCCCTCTTGGAGCAGTTGCGCTTCCCGTCCCGACGAGTGCAGCAGTCCGAAGTAAGTCCACTCAAGCTTGAGAAGGACGTCTCGGTCGACGCTTTCATCCGCAATGAGCCGATCGAAAATGAGTCCGCAATAGTGCGACAGCATCGCATCGTCGTTGTGATCGCGACGCTTGCCGAGGTGCGGGCCGGCGGCGGTCATCGCGCGGAGGAGGAGGTCAGACGGGTACTTTGCCGGGCCAGTTTGACCGATCAGCGCAACCGATTCGATAAAACGGCCGGCGTTGAGCAACGCCTGAGCCGCGACGAGGAGATCCTCCGAATCGCTGTGGATCAAGAACAACCATGGGATCGACTCCCAGTAGCGTTTTTCGACATCAGGTCCGGCTTCGCGCGCAAGCCCCCACGTCTGCGACGTCGCCGGCATACCCCGAAGCACGACCGCGGTCGCCGACGACGGCCACTCCGCAGTGACTGCTACACGTACGATCGCTGCTGCCCAGTCGGCGCCGAGCTCAGGTACACCGGCAAGGACCATCCCACGGCCGAGTTCAGCCGATTTCGCATCCTCTGACCGGCACGCGCGCTCGAGGACCGCCTCCCGAAGCGGCCCAGCGATGCCAGCGTCGATCAGCGCCATGCCGAGCACGACCGGATTCTCAACAGACGAAGCCATGGCGAAGATCAGATCGACGTCGCCAAGCGCGACTAGTTCGCGCGCGACGCGAAACCGATTCGCATGGTCGCGCTGCTCCATTCTCTTAAGGTCGTGACCCGGCTCGGAAAGCGGCGGCGTCGGGCGATTGTCGAAGACCCAGCGCTCGCGATCAACAATGCTCGCCGGCGCGAGGAGCACGTAGGCTTCTTCGAGCGGATTGAGCACCGACTCTGGCATCGCCCAGAAGGTATGAGCAAATTCGCGATGACGGTTCAGAATGCCGCGGATGAAATCGCGGGCGGCGAGTCGATCGTCTTCTTTATCCATCTGACGCGCGATGTCGAGGAGCCGCACTGCGGCCTGTTCCTGTTGTTCAACTGACAGGCCGATCAAATTGCCGAAAAGCTCGTTCCACCGAACGGTATCGCGGCCCGCATCCTCGAGCAGCCATTTGAAGATCTGATCAGCGCTCATCTGCAAAAGTTGTGGCGTAGCGAGCTCCGCTTCGACGTCAGCTTCCTCTTCGTCGTCATTGTCTTTTTCGTCGACCACACGCCGCCAGACTGGCTGCGACGAGTACGACGATGTGTCGTGGCTCTTTGGCAACAGAGACACCATGAGCTTCCAGGCGACGTCCGGCTGTTCGCGCCGCATTGTGTCAAGGACCGTGAGACGATCTTCAAGCCGAACGAACGTTTGCGGCATCCACGGCAAGAAAATCTGTCGAAGGGTCGCCGCGGGCCGGTTGCCGTGGCGATTTTCCTTAGCGTCTCTCGCCGCGAGTCGGGCGAGCACTGAGATCGCGCGTGGGAAGTACCGGCTAGGCCACGCAAGCCGCTCAAGCGCAGATGTGAGATCCGAAACATAGTCGCGCGCGAAGATGCCGTCGCTGTCGCCATGCAGCAGCGCCGTCACGGGAGCGTTCGTCTTATCTAGCGATGCTTCAATTGCATCGAGAAATGAATCTGGCGAGGCTTCAGCCAGACCCGGGAGGTTGTCGCGGAGCGACCACCATAACGGCGCGTCAGCATCCTTAAAAAGCTCGCGCACAAAACCATCGACACGTTCGGCGAGAAAGAGATGCTTAGGCGCGTGATCACCGAACATCGCCATGATGTCGAGCACCTCGACGATGCCGCGACGCAACTCGCGCGAATGCGCCGGCTTCTGCTCACCGAACGCAAGGAGCTGCGAACGCCCGCGCTGTCCAAAGCGCTCGTCGATTTCGTGCAACACTTTGTGCGCGATGTCGAAGAACGCGTCGACGTCAGCCTTTGTGAAGCGCGGTGCGAGCAGCAGCCACGAGTCGAGGGGTGAAACGAGCCGCAATTTTGTACCGGAGCGTCGACGTGGTGCGTCAACGCCGCTCGCCAGAGGTTCAAGATCACGCGCGACATCATGGTACGGGCGTTCGGCAAGTGTTGCAATCATCGTTCGATCGCCTGCGAATGCCTCATCCCATGCGCCGGCCAAAAGCAATGCCCGCAACGCTGCCGGTGGCGTCGTTTCAACCCAGCGTGGCGGCGGCATTGTCTGGTTCGCCATGATCCGGCGCAGTGTGGCGATGCTTCCACCAGATCGGATCGCGAGCGCACGCGCCCTTCCACGTTCAGTTTCCGCGCCTAATGCACTCGTCGCATCGCTCTCCGCTCCAATCGATTCCAGCGCGTCCTCGAGGTCGTACTTGCGCACACTCGCGAGCAGAACATCGCTCTTCGTCCCACCGCTCGGACTGAGCATCGCGTAGACATAGTGTCCCTTAGCGGCGACGCTTTGCGCGAAACCCGGACTTTCGCCGTCCATCACGACGATCAAGGCTTTCATCGCGACGCTCAGTTCACGCACGGCGTCGTCGGATTGCGCGTAGAGTGCGTGCATCAAGTAGGCGTCGCGAGTTTCCTCCGGCAGCACCGAAATCGCGGACCACAAAAAGGCGACAGCTTCCTCCGTCGTTGCTGCCCGAACGGTGAGCACGGAAGGCGGATTCTTCAGCCACTCGTGAATGCGCGTCGCCTCGACGTCCCGACCCGCGAGCACGATGCGTTCGGGAAGCGGCGGGTTCGTCGCGAGCGACCAGCGCTGCCACATCTCCTCGAGCGAAGCGACGCCGGAGCGCGGGCGCTTTCCGATTCTCTCGGCGAGCCATCCTTGAACGCCCGGGTATGCGTCGAGCCAGTGAACGAGGTTGTCGACGTCGAGCGCACGCACGTCGGCGAAAATGCGGCGCTTGCGCTGCTCTGCAGCCCACACATCTTTGTCGGGCCACGTCCGCATCACAACGAACACAAATGTCGTCGCCGCGCGCGTCGCCGGATCGCTCGCGGCCGCGCGCTTCTCGAAATCGTCCTGCGCCTTCTGTTTGATACGCTCGCGCTGGGCGGTTAATTCCCACCCGACCGATCCGGCGGGCAGGTCGTCAACGGCGCGCGGCGATTCGGACCAGCCATCCCATCCGCCGTGCTGGACGCTCTCGCTGGCGGGAAAGTGCGGTCTCGCGTCTGTGCCTGCCGATGCGAGGATCAGCCTGCTGATCAGTTCCGGCAGACCCGACTGGCCATCGCGACGATCTGCCCAACCCGTAAGATCCGCAGCATCGACCCAGCGCGTCGGCTGTCCGCCGGCCAGTGCGGAGAACGTCGCCGTCCCCGACGTCAGGGTCGCGGAACTGCCATCAAAGCGAATGCCGCCAGCCTCTAATGCCTCTCTGAGCGCGTCGAGGCTGTTTGGGATGGGCGTACGCTTGCCACGCTCAAAATCCGCAACCGTTGAGACGGCCGCGTGCGCGCGATTAGCGAGATCGCGTTGAGTCCAAGCGAGCAAGGCGCGTCCGGCTCGGCAGAGTTCCGGCGTCAATGACATCAAGGTCATATTAAAACACTGATGCCACATTTGCAAGCTGAAGGCGGCCTCGGCCTCCCCCGCGTCCTGTTACCGGTCAATCAAGCAGAGGCTAGCGCTCTTGCATGAAGAGTGCTGATTCACTGCTACTGGTCTCGTGGGCGGAAGGCGAGGGGCCTTTAGCACGAATTCCTAGGAACGCCTTGAAGTTTGTTTTAGTTTGCGACGCGATAGTAGAAGTTTTCAGCAAGGCCAACGCGCGTCGACGATCTCGTTGCCATGAAGAAGATGCCTGATACGCCGAAAACGCTCGCCGACTACGTCGAAGCCACCAAAGTTGACGTGAGTGGTGCGCCTGACTACGCCGCAGGACGCCGGTTGCGCCTAAAATCACTCATCGTTGACGGTCGACCTTTAGGCGACTACGAGTTGGATGCTGCCAGCGGCAAAGAAAGCGCTAAACGTTCCACCGAGCTGCAGTGGCTAGCCATCTCGCTCATCGGTTGCGACGCGGATCGGGAAGTACGCACAGTGACATCACTGGCTCCACGATCGGTTCCCACTGCCGACTTCGAGGCGACCACCGTCAGCGGTAGTCTGGTTCGCATTGAACTCGGTAATGTCGTTGACGAGCGCGAAAAGCGTTTGCTCAATGCGGTGACAGGCATTCACTCGGAAGTCCAAGCTCGTCTTGTCCGCGGGATGCCTGGTGTCACTGGCGGCGAATTTAGCGCGCGTCTCTATCCGGGAGCCGACCCGACTTGGGGCGATGTCGCGTCGGCAGCAGACGAGTTCGTTTCATTCATGCAAGATATTGTGCGGCGACGCGAGCCCTCTGTGACTTTGTGGCCGGCCGATTCCGAGTATTCAACGCTGAAGAAGCTGGGCGCATGCCTGGCATACCTGAGTGCGGGCGGACCACCCCGCTTCTCTCTGCGCCCGGCCTTGGTGACGTCGAGTCACCAGGCCACCTTGCAGATCTTCGAACGACTCGTGACCAAGAAAAAGGCAAAGTTCGCTGACTATAGTGAGGGCTATCCAGTATGGCTTTCTATCGCTGTCGAGTCGGTTATCACTCCATTCCAAGCTCTCGGTTTCGTGCAGTTTCTCCAGGGCCTCGATTCGTTCGATCCCGCACCTTTTGAACGTGTCCTTGTCGGATGCTTCACCGCCGGCGTTACCTTTACCAAGTCTCGTCAGCGGCCCCGATATACCAGCCTAGATACCACCGGTTAGTCATCGGCAGTTGCGCAGCACCGGCCGGTCGACTCGCACTTATCGCGCTACCTCGACTAGACCCTCGCGGCCGAGTGTAATCGTATTTCCATCGCTCAACCAAAGGCGTACACCGCCGTCCTCGATGGACTTGACGTCGACAACGACTTGAAATCCGGCGAGGCGCCGGACGAGCATGCCACGCGAGATCTCACTAGCGTGCGCGAACGTTGTGCCGTAAACCGAAATCATCCGGTCCTCCTGCGGCCCGACAGATGGGCTGCCGCCCGCCGGCGGAAACGCGCGCGCCGGGACCCGCGCTCAAGGCCGAAGCGAAGCGGAGCCGCGTTAGCGGTCGCCTTGAGCGCGGGATGCGCTAGCGCGGTAGCCTGAACTGGCGGCAAGCGGAATGGAGGGCTGCTGGTTCGACCTTCGCACGGCGGGGCCATACACGGCGTCTTGCGTCAAACCACCTAGTTGACGGAGTCGCAGCCGCGTAGGATAATCGTGGTACGCGACAACGCGCGATTTATGCCCGCATAATAATGCGTGCAAAAAGCCCGAGCACAGCTCGGTTTTTTTATTTGGTAACGTCCCAAAGCGATGCTCGCATCGGACTCGTCAAGATCACTCAGCAGGACGAACGTTTATGAAGTCGACTCGATACGGCAAGCGTACCGTGACGATCACTGAGGCCGCCCAAATTCTCGGCATCGGCCGTAACCAAGCTTACGAAGCAGCGCACGCTGGAACCCTTCCGACCATCGCCTTTGGCGAGCGGAAAGGTGACGGCCGGCCAACGCGCTACCTCGTCCCGGTCGCCGCGCTTGAAAGGCTGCTTTCAATGCAAGACGAACTCCAGCGCACCGCTCCACCGAGAGCGGCGAAAGGAGAGATACCTTGAAAAAAGGGAGCGTAAAGCTCTTGCCATCGGGAAAGTGGATGCTCATCTACGACGAACCCCGTGTACTCGATGGCAAGCGCAAACAGCACTACGAAACGATATCCGTAAAGAGCGAGGCGCAAGCGCGCCGGCTTCTCGGAAAGCGTCTCGACGCGATCGAGGCGGGCGAGTTTGAGGCATCCTCAAAGATGACCTTTGGGGACCTGCTCGACCGTTATTTCGATGCGCGCAAAGGCCGCTTGCAGGAGACGACGCTCGCACTCTATCGGCGCACGATCAATCAACACGTGCGCCCGAAGATCGGCAACGTTCGTCTTGATAAGCTAACCCGGGAGCACGTCGAGCGCATTTTGGATGATGCGCGCGACTGCTCAACGCGAAAGCGCAAGGGGCAACCGCTGTGCGGTCGCACGAAGCGGAACATTCTCATTCGGGTGCGATCTGTGCTCGCATGGGGTTCCAAGAACTACGAAGGCGTTCGGAACATCGCGCGTAATGTCGAGCCGCCGCTCATAGAAGACCGTGAGGACGTCGCGTTCGACGGCGAGCGCGTGCGGAAGCTTCTCAAGGCGGCTAAGGGTACCGAAATCGAAGCCGCCGTGATCGCGGCGATCGGGACAGGGCTGCGGCGAGGCGAACTGTGCGCACTTCGTTGGTGCGATATCGACCTCGATAAAGCCGTGCTCCGCGTGCGCCAGTCCGCTGCTCTACTCGACGGTAGGATCATCACGAAGGCTCCCAAGACGAAAGGGTCGCGCCGTGACGTATCTATGCCGGACTTCGTTGTGACAGCGCTACGAGTCCATCGCGAGCGACAGGAAGAGCGCTACCGACTTCTCGGTATTGGGAACCGGGGTGCAGAAGGGGTCGTGTTCGACCGCTACAACGGCTCGCGCTGGAACCCGAACGAGCTCTCGCGTCAGTTCTCGCGTCTTGTACGGCGCAAGAAGTTGCCCGCAACACGGTTCCACGATCTACGCCACGGATACGCGTCACTGGCATTCGCCGCCGGCGTCCCATTGAAGACGGCGAGCGAGCTGCTCGGGCACTCCGGGATTAACGTAACGGCAAACGTCTACACCCATATCATGGACGAGCAACGCAGGGCGGCAGCGCAGCTGCTCGACAACCACCTCGATGGGGCCGTTCGGACCGCCTAGGGCCCAGGGATTCTGTGTAGTAAACGGTGTAGCGAAAACACCGTCGCCCCGCAAACCCGCGTAGAATAACGTGGAATCGAGCAAGTGGCGGGAGCGTGTAGGAATCGAACCTACCAGTCGCCTTGCGACGACCTCAGCGATTTTGAAGACCGTGCGAACCACCAGATCCGTACGCTCCCACGGTTGCAAAGTGCGTTATTTTGCAACGTCACTTCCGCCTACGCGACCGCCCCAGAAGCCCCTGCCGGAAGCCGTGTACGAGCTAGTTACAGCACGTGATGTTGCCGGAGATCTTATTGTGGACGCTGCCGGGTTTTACGACAATCGGGTGTCCGGAGTTCGGCAACAGCTTTTTGCCGCGGCGATCCAAACCGATCCAGTTGTCGATCACTTCGGTGTAGCTGCTTCCCTTCCCCAACGTCACGCCGTCGCCGACGTTGCCGCTAATAAGATTTTTCTTCGGTTCCTTTGAATCCGAGCTCGAACCACCGATCACATTGTGCGCGGCGTAAGCCCCAATGTAGATGCCGCCCTCCTGGTTCGAAAGGGCAGTTAGCCCAGCTACGTTGAGACCGACAAAGTTGTTGAGAACCTGATTGTCGTGGGCGCCAGCGACGATAGCGAGGCCGTATCCGAGATTCCCCGAGAACGTATTTTGGGGAATGACCGACCGATCGTAATCACCGATGAAGTTGCCGTGCGCCGTGCCATTGACGAGGACGCCGTTGTTCCCGTTCGGTAGCAGACTATCGCCCTTCGTACTGAGGCCGACGATGTCAGGACCGATCGTAACGCCGGATGCATCCCCAGCAATTTCAATGCCGTTGTTTATGTTTCCAGAGAAGACGTTGGTGCGCGCGAGTTGGTTGCCTCCGGTGGCTGTGATGAGCAGTCCATCGTTGCCGTTGGGGGCGGCACCTTTGAAGGCCAGAAGGCCGCCGAACGTGTTGAACGTTATGAAGCCGGCGGCGGTGCCGGCCACCTCGATGCCGTTGCGCACGTTGCCTGCCGAAACGTTTCCGAGCGGAATTACGCCGCCGACCTGGGTATTCTGCGACGAGCCATCGATCAGAATGCCGTTGCCGTTGTTCGCGACGACGGTCGAGTTGTTTGCGCCGATGCCGAAAAAGTTGCCTTGGACGAGGACGGTGTCCGAGTTGGTGATATGGAGGCCGTTCCCGAGGTTTCCGCTCATGACGTTGTAATAGACGAACGGATTGTTGCGGAACTTGCAGCCGATCAGCGAGTTATTGGGGGCGTCGACGATGCGCACGCCGTCGGCCGAGTTCGCAATCGCTGCGTCTCCATCGGCGGTCGTACCGATGAAGTTGCCATTAAGCGTAGTCTGTTGCGAACCTTTGTCGATCAGGACGCCGTTCTTGGCATTACCCGAGACAAGATTTCCATCGGGTGGAACCACGAACACGGGGGTGACCGTCCCTTTGCTTCCAGTCGGATTGTTAGCTTGCCCGGTAACGCTGTCGATGAACCTCGTGCCGCCGATCTCGTTGCCGCTCGACGACGCGGTTAGCCAGATTCCGTTCTGTCCGTTGGGAATCGCGAACTTGCCTTTGACGTTCGTGCCGACGCGATTGGCGGCGATGACGTTACCGGACGATCCATGAAGGCTCACACCGTTGCCGGCGTTACCGGAGATGACGTTTGCGACGGCACCCGAGGCTCCCGATCGATTCAGGCCGATACGGTCGTTCGACGACGAAGCCGATACGTAGACGCCGTCGCCGCCATTTCCGAACGCGACGCCCCTCAAGTTTAGACCGATGTAATTGAGGTTGAGAGTAATCGAGCCGGCTCTCAGCGTCACGCCATTGCCCATGGCATTGGCGATCGCGAGTGCGAGCAACTTCGAACCGGCCGAGCCCGATTGGAAGACGAGCCCGCCATGACGGTTGGCGTTGACCTCCACGACGGGTTGCCCCGCGTACTGCGGCGCAGACGTTCCATCGATCGTAACATCCGTACGAATTTGGGGAAGATCGCTCGCAAGCCGTATGGTACCGCTTACGGCAAACGTGATGATGGCTCGGGCGGCCTTCCGTGCGTTGACGGCCAGGATCGCTGCCCGCAACGAACCCGCGCCGGAATCGTTCACGTTCGTCACCGCCATGGTGATGGCCGGGCGCGCCCCATCCTTCGAAGCGACCGCTTCAAAAGCCGAGCCTCCGACGCTGTTGGGGGGAATCGCATTCAACTGGCCCCTCGAGGCGCAACCTGACAACAGCGACGCGCTGACTAACGTGAAGGCGACCCCTGCCAATACATGGCGGCGGCGCAGTTCCAGACCGTTCAAGACTCTCTCCTCTCGAAGGGTCGACCCACTTCGGCCGCCCTCGACCGACTAACTGTACCCTAAGGCCGCTTTCGCCGCAACACAACGTAGGTCTGTCTTGGAATAATCGCCAGTTAACGCGTTAACTTGCGCGGGTAAGCTGGGCGCGTGGCATCGAAAGTGGGCAGCGTGCCGAAAGTCTTCAGCCGACGAACGCTTGAGAAGTTCGAGGACGCATCAGCGTCGATTGTTCTTCGACAGATCGATCGGGCATTTCAAGCCGCGGATATTCGCCTGGGCGGGGACCCCGGCGGGTCCGAGGGAGACCGCCGAACGCAGTTCCGCCGTTACGTAGCCAGTGTAAATCAGCAGGATCCGAGACAGCTGGATCGCCTTGGTGATGCACTCGGGGCATTGGTTGAGGCCGCGGCTGCGTCGAAGGAAGATTATCTCGTGAAGGCCGCCCTGAGTGACGGTTTCGCCTTTGCGGACGGCGTCTTCAGGCCGGCGAAGACTGCCGCGAGTTCGTTCGCGGTGACGCGTTCCGAGGACTTGGCGTTTATCGAGGACCGTGCTGGACGGCTGCATCTGCTTGCAAACGATACTCCTAAAGATGCTATCGATGGAGCAAAAGAGCTGGTCGAATCTGTCTGTCGGACGCTCCTACGTCTTGTAGGCGAGCCGGCCCCTCGGAAAACTACTGCCCTCGTCGATATTGCCAAATCGACGCTCAAGGCCCTCGAGCCGGCAGGCATCGACCGTAGATGTCTCCAGCAGCTAGTGGCTCTCGTTGCTGCTCTCGGCAAAATGCGAAGCTTATCCGGTGCTTCACCGCGTCATGCTCGGCTCGCAGTCGGCGCGGCCGCCACGTTCGCTAGGTTCGTTGCGGAAACGTACGTGGCCACGAGCGCCCGTTAAGCGGAGCTTGCCACGTCTTCGTTCGACCGGAAGGCAGCCACTTTGTCGGTCTCTGTGCCGAGTTGCGCGAGATTATCTCGGGAAACACGATCGACGACATCGTTGAAAAGCGAAGCTGCTCGCCGGCTCGACCGAAATCCGCGTGCAGCTCCATACACCGAGTTACGCCGACTCGCCATAAATCTGGCCGTACTTTTTAATTAAGCGCCCGGCATACCACACCGGCCAGGGTTGCGACGGTGCCGAACTCGTGTACTGTTCGTCGAGTTCGACCAAGTCGCGCGTGAGATCGCTGCGTACCGGCCGGCGCGCGAGCAACCGCGGCAGATCGGAGTGAGCGAGAAGCCAGTCCGAGTAAAAGGTGGCCCAATCGTCGTCGTTGCCGTCGGTGTCGGAGAATACCATATGGTGGATTTCACCAACCTGATGTAATATTTCCGCGATCTTTGTCGCTGGGTCTGCGTTCACGTCGAACTCCTATCGTAATGGTCGGCTTTGCCGGTTCAGGCCTCCGCTCGCCGCCTCCGGCGCCCCGATGCGGTAAAGGACGTGACGGCGCAGCGGATGACCTTCTTCGATCCGGGGGTGGTCGAAATCGCCATCGGCGTCGCGAGTCATGCCGAGACGCTCCATGACGCGTTGCGACCGGAGGTTTGGCACGGTGGTCATTGCGACCACCTCATTCCAACCCAGCCGATTGAAGGCGAAGCCGAGCGCGGCCCGCGCAGCTTCGGTCGCATAACCGCGTCCCCAACATTCGGGCGTAAGCCGCCAGCCGATCTCATGCGCAGGCGTGAAATGCGCCGGGAAGGGAACCTCTTGCAGGGCGACGACGCCGGCGAAGGCCGTACCCTTGCGAACCTCAACGACCCACCATCCGTAGCCACGACGCTCGAGGCCCGCACGCAGCCTTTGCGCCGTCGTTTCGGAGAGCTCGCGCGTATAGATTCTGTGGAAAAACTCCGTGACTCGAGGATCGGCGTTCATCTGGACCCACGGCTCGACGTCCGAATCGCGCCAGGCGCGAAGCAGCAGCCGTGCCGTTTCTATAGTTGCCATTTACCACCGGTTCGCGCTACGCTTGATGGTGACCAGCTATGAAGACTCGCTCCGATATCCGTAATGTCGCTATCATCGCACACGTCGACCACGGCAAGACGACGTTGGTTGACGCTATGCTCAAGCAGAGCGGAGTCTTCAGAGAGGGCCAGCAAGTAGTGACGCGCGTCCTCGACTCCAACCCGCTGGAACGGGAGCGCGGCATCACAATTCTTGCGAAGAATACTGCGGTCCGCCACGGCGACGTCAAGTTCAATATCGTCGACACGCCAGGTCACTCCGACTTCGGCGGGGAGGTCGAGCGGGTGCTGCAGATGGTTCAAGGCGTCTTGCTGCTGGTGGACGCTGCCGAGGGCGTCATGCCGCAAACCCGCTTCGTGCTGCGCAAAGCTCTCGAGCTCGACCTGCGCGCAATCGTCGTCGTGAACAAGATCGATCGCAAAGATGCCCGCGCGCAAGAAGTCGTCAATCAAACCTTCGACCTTTTCGTCGATCTGGGCGCCAACGACAAGCAAGCCGATTTCCCCGTTCTTTTCACCAACGCAAAAGCGGGGATTGCCAAACGCTCGCTATCCGACCACAGCGAAAACCTCGAACCCCTCTTCGAAACGATCGTTTCCAAAGTCCCCGAAGCGCCTTCCGAGGAGGGTCCGTTCCAGCTGCTGATCTCGGCGATCGATCACAATCCCTACGTCGGCCGCGTTGGAATCGGGCGCATTTTTCGAGGAACGTCGCGGCGCAACGATCCGATCGTGAAGATCGGACGCGATGGCGTCGTGACGGGCGGTCTCCGGCTTACGACCCTCTTGACGTTCGCTGGTCTCGAGCGAATCGACGTAGAGGAAGCCAGTGCGGGCGACATCGTCTGCATCTCCGGAATCGACGACTTGAACATCGGCGACACGCTCGCCGATGCCTCCATGCCCGAGAGCATTCACGCCGTCGCGGTCGACGAGCCCACGGTCTCGATGTTCTTCAGCGTCAACAACTCGCCGTTCGCCGGAAGAGAGGGACGCTTTCTGACGTCGCGCCAGATACGCGACCGGTTGATGCGCGAACTCGAATCGAACGTCGCGCTGCGGGTTACCGAGACCGCTTCTGCCGACACGTTCGAAGTGCGCGGACGCGGCGAACTGCACCTGGCAATTCTCATCGAAACGATGCGGCGCGAAGGCTACGAGTTGGCGGTTTCAAAGCCGCAAGTGATTATAACGGAGCGCGACGGAAAACGCTGGGAACCGGTCGAGTACGTCGTCGTCGACGTCCCCGAAGAATATGCCGGCGCCGTGATCGAAGCGCTCGGGCGGCGCAAGGCGGTAATGTCCAACATGCTGCCTGTCGGCGACGCCCAACGTCTGGAGTACACGATGCCGACGCGCGCCATTTTCGGGCTGCGCGGCGAACTCCTCACCCTGACGCGAGGCACCGCGGTTCTTTCGCACACTTATTACGATCATCAGCCGTGGCAAGGAGAGCTGCCGGAGCGAAACGTCGGCGCGTTAGTTGCCAGCGAAACGGGACGAACGACCGCCTACGCACTGGCGGGCGTCGACCAGCGCGGGCGATTTTTCGTCGGACCCGGCGTCGACGTCTATGAGGGGATGATCGTCGGGCGCGCCAACGACGACAAGGACATCGCGCTCAACGTCGCGCGCGCAAAGAAGATGACGAATATGCGCGCCGCGGGCTCAGACGACAACGTGAAACTTGCTCCCCCCGACGAACTCTCGCTCGAGCGGGCGATCGAGTTCATTGAGGACGACGAACTGGTCGAAGTGACTCCAGAATCGATCCGATTGCGGAAGCGCCTGCTCGGCGAAACCGCTCGCCTTCGGCTTCGCAAGCGGGAAACGGTACCCTAGCGCTTGAGCTGACGGGTAAAATAATCCACGGTCGCGGTGTCGGCTTGCAGCCACGAGGCGTAGCGGAGAAAACCGTGGATCTCGTTGGGAACGACGATCTCATCGAACCGCACACCGGCGAGGCGCAGACGTTGCACGAGATCGACCATCTGATGGAACTCGACGTTGCGATCGTCGTCGCCTTGAATGAGCAGAACCGGCGACCTCCACGTCGCGATCGCCGAGTCGGGCGACGATTCCCACGCCAGCTTCATCATCGCGCGCGTGTCGAACTGCTGGTACCGCTTGAGCTGCGGTGCCAGTCCCCAGACGGAGTTGTCAATGTCGAGCGACCAGTCGTGGACGCCGTGAAAGTCGACGCCGGCTTTGAAGATGCTGGAGTTACGAGCGAGTGCCAGCGCCGTGAGATAGCCGCCGTACGAGCCGCCCCAGATGCCGATGCGTCCAGGATCGACGCGCGCGTCGCTTTGCAAGAATCGCGCTCCCGCGACGACGTCCTGGTATTCGGATGCGCCCGTCGGTCCCCAACGCGCCGGAAAGTTGAAGTCGTGGCCGTAACCGATGCCGCAGCGATAGTTAACTGAGAGCACGACGAACCCGCGGCTTGCCAGATACTGATTGACCGCATAGGCGTTTGAGTAATAGTCCATGTAGTGCCAGTTGAGCAGCATCTGCCGGAAGGGGCCGCCGTGCACGAAGATAATGCCGGGATGCTTTCCGCCGCCGCTCGGTAGGAAGAGTTGCCCGTACACCTTTGTGCCGTCGGCGGCTTTGAACGAAGCCTCTTTCGGCGTGACGAGCTGCGTTGAAGGGAAATCGGCGGGTAACAGGTTTGCATCGAGCACGTGCTGCCCGCTCTTGGAATCTAACGTTACGATCAACGGCTGTTGCGCCGTCGCACGATTGAAAACCACCGCGCCATTTTCCAGCGCGACGGGGCCAGTCTCGCTGCTCGCCCCATAGGTGAACTGCGAGACGCCGCTGCCCGATGAGGCGTTAAGGCTGAAGAGGTGGCGCCGATCGTCGTCGCCGGGAACGGGGCCGGTGTTCGCTGAGAAAACTATCGACTCCCGATCCGGAGCGATCGAGACGTCCTCGATCATGAAGTTTCCGGGCGTCAGCAGGGTCGCCATCGGATGAGAGTTTAGCGCTGCTTCGGCCGGGAAGGCGCGGATCGTATAAAGATGCGCCCAATTATCTCGCTCGCTTAGGAAGATCAGGCTACTTCCCCAAACCCACTCGAGCAGCGGCCCGTGACCGCTTTGCGGCAATGAATCGCGCGGTTCGTTCCCGCTGGACCAGACGAGACGCGCGCTCGCATTCGCGGCGTCGCCGACCCAAATCTGCCAGGGAGTAGGATTCCAATTCAATGGGTTCTGCGGGGGTCCGCCGTCGCCGGGCAATCGAATGAACGCAATTTCTCTGCCGTCGGGCGACCAGCGCGGCATGAAGTCTTGCGACGTGGTCGGCGCGAGAAACTCGATCGGCGTCGCGTCGTTGCGATAGATCCCGATGAAGCTGTGATCGGTTCGGGTCGAGACGAATGCGAGGGCCGAATCATCCGGCGACCAGTGCAGCTCGGAATCCTCTCCACGATCGAAGAAGAGCCGCTTCGCAGCGACGGTGCCGTCGANNGCGGTCGTCGAGACCGACCAGACTTGCATCTGCGGCTGCGGCGGCATCGACGCTGGCCCTGGTGCTAAGGGCACCGACCAGTTCTCGTCGTGATCGCCGCCGCGCACGTAGACCACGCGCGAGTCATCGTTGGAGATGACGAGGTTGCTGAGCTCTTGGCCGTCGTCGGCGCCCGACGTGAAGAGCAGCTTCGGAACGAAATCGGGGGCACGCGCGAACCATATCGTGCGCACGCCTTGCGTGTCGAGGGCGTACGCAATGGCCGTTCCCTTTGCGTCGCGCACCGGCGCCGAGGGGAACGGATAGCTCAGAACTTGGGCGAGCGTAAAAGCGGCGACTAGCACGCCGTTTTCTTACGCCGTGACGG
The DNA here is from genome assembly GCA_003158175.1 of Candidatus Cybelea septentrionalis. Lineage (GTDB taxonomy): Bacteria > Vulcanimicrobiota > Vulcanimicrobiia > Vulcanimicrobiales > Vulcanimicrobiaceae > Cybelea > Cybelea septentrionalis. The sequence goes on along the minus strand of PMHJ01000037.1, from coordinate 242,063 downwards.
CCGCCAGCTCCCCGAGCGAAAAGGTCAGCTCGCCGCGATTCTGGTCGAAGCCCACGTCGACCGTCGCTCCGGGCTGGAGCTCGCCCGACAGAATCTTACGGCCCAGCGGCGTTTCGAGCTCCTTCTGAATCGTACGTTTGAGCGGGCGCGCGCCGTAGTGCGGATCGTATCCTACCTTGACGATGTGTCGTTTCGCCTCGTCGGAGAGCACGAGCGTGATCCGGCGCTCCGCCAGGCGCTTGCGCAAACGCGTCAGTTGCAGATCGACGATCGTCAACAGCTCGTCTTCGGTGAGTGCGTGGAATACGATGATCTCGTCGACCCGATTGAGAAACTCCGGCCGGAAGTGCTGGCGCAGCTCGTCGAGCACGGTCGCGCGCATGATCGCGTACTCGGCGCCGTCGAGGGATCCGTGATAATCGAGGATACGATGGCTGCCGATATTAGAGGTCATGATGACGATCGTGTTCTTGAAATCGACCGTGTGCCCCTGACCGTCCGTCAAACGTCCGTCGTCGAGGATCTGTAGAAAGACGTTGAAGACGTCGGGGTGCGCCTTCTCGACTTCGTCGAATAAGATCACCGAGTACGGACGCCGGCGCACCGCTTCGGTGAGCTGACCACCCTCTTCGAAGCCGATATATCCCGGCGGCGCACCGAGCAATCGCGCGACGGTATGTTTTTCCTGGTACTCGGACATGTCGATGCGGATCAAGGCGCGCTCGTCGTCGAAGAGATACTCGGCGAGCGCGCGAGCTAGTTCCGTCTTGCCCACGCCGGTAGGTCCTAGGAAGATAAAAGATCCGATCGGGCGATTGGGATCGGCAAGACCCGAGCGCGAGCGCAAAACCGCTTCGGCAACGGCGTCGACCGCCTCGTTCTGACCCACGACGCGCTGATGCAACTCGTCTTCGAGATGCAGCAGTTTTTGTTTCTCGCCTTCCAGCAGTTTGGTAACTGGAATGCCCGTCCAGCGCGCGATCACTCCGGCGATGTCGTCTTCATCGACCTCTTCTTTGGAAAGGCGCGCTCCATCTTTATGAGCCAGTCGCTCTTCCTCGGTCGCTAACTCTTTTTGCAACTGGGTAAGGGTGCCGTACCGCAGCTCGGCAACGCGGTTGAGATCGTACTGACGCTCCGCTTGTTCGATCTGGACCTTTGTCAGTTCGATCTGCTCGCGAAGTTGCCGCAGCTTGACTGCAGCGTTCTTCTCTGCATCCCAACGCACGCGAAGCTTTGTCTGATCCTCGCGCAGCGTCGCCAACTCTTTTTCGAGCTGCTCCAAACGCCGGCGGCTCGCGCCGTCGTCCTCCTTGCGCAAAGCTTCACGTTCGATCTCGAGCTGCATTACGCGGCGCGAGACTTCGTCGAGCTCTTGCGGCATCGAATCGATCTCCGTGCGCAGCTTTGCGGCGGACTCGTCGACGAGATCGATCGCCTTGTCGGGTAAGAATCGGTCGGTGATGTAGCGATTGCTCAGCGTGGCGGCCGCGACCAGAGCCGCATCCTTGATACGAACGCCGTGGTGCGCCTCGTACTTCTCCTTGAGCCCACGCAAAATCGAGATCGTGTCTTCTACGCTGGGCTGATCGACCAATACGGGCTGGAAGCGCCGCTCTAACGCCGCATCCTTTTCGATGTACTTTCGGTATTCGTCCAGCGTGGTCGCACCGATCATGTGCAGTTCACCACGGGCGAGCATCGGTTTGAGCAGATTGCCGGCGTCCATCGCCCCTTCGGCTTTTCCCGCTCCAACGACGGTATGCAGCTCGTCGACGAAGAGGATAATGCGCCCCTCCGAGCCGGCGACGTCCTTGAGTACGGCCTTGAGCCGCTCCTCGAACTCTCCACGATACTTTGCACCGGCGATCAGCGCGCCCATGTCGAGTGAAACGATCCGTTTATTCTTGAGGCCTTCGGGGACGTCGCCGCGCACGATGCGCTGCGCCAGTCCTTCGACGATGGCCGTCTTGCCGACGCCAGGATCGCCGATGAGCACCGGGTTGTTCTTGGTGCGGCGCGAGAGCACTTGAACGATGCGGCGAATCTCTTCGTCGCGGCCAATTACCGGATCGAGTTTGCCGCGCTCCGCTTCAAGCGTCAAATCGCGACCGTAGCGCTCGAGCGATTTGTACGTGCCTTCTGGATCTTTGGTCGTCACTCGCTGGTTGCCGCGCACGTCGCGCAGCGCTTGAAGCAGTTTATCTTTTGTTAAGCCGGCATCTCGCAGGAGACGACCCAGCGCGCCGGAGGATTGCGCCATGGCCAAGAGCACGTGCTCGACCGAGACGTAGTCGTCTTGCAACGCTTTGGCCTCGTTCTCTGCAGCGCTCATGATCCGCGCCAGCTCCGGCGACAGCGTCACTTGTGCCGAGTCGGCGCCCGCACCGCTCAGCCGTGGAAGCTGGCCGATCGCCTCGTCGACCCGACGCGCAAGCGCCTTGGGATCGGCGCCGGCCTTCGCCACGATATCGGGGGCAATGCCACGCTCTTGCTCGAGCAGGGCCGCCAGCATATGTTCCGGCGCCGTCTGCGTGTTGCGTTCGTGCAGAGCACGCGCATAGGCGGCGTTAAGCGCGTCGCCGACGCGCTCCGTCATCTTCTCTACGTTCATGTTTCGATTATAAGACAAGGCAAGGTGACACGGTAGTTGGAGGAGGGACCGCCAGGAGCCTGGTGGCACCGAAGGAGCGCGCCGGCCAAAGTCGTAAGGCGGCGGTCGGATGCTCGACATCGCTAGCGGCGCCGTGCGCGCCTATTACTTGTTTGACGTCGCCGACACCATCGATCTGGCCAAGACGAGTGCCCTCGGCGTCGAGAGCCGCGCGCCTGCCGCATTGCCGCTGCGCTTGCACGCACCCCCATACCTTCAGTTTCCGGTCCCGCCGCTCGTCGCGAACTTGCCGGAGGCCGATTTCGACGGGCTACGTTGTTCCGTACGGCTGAAGATGTACGACTATGGCGTCGTTTCGCTGCGATTGAGCTTTTCGGCCGGCGGAACGTGGAACGACCTTCTGTCGACCGTCGAGCGCGCACGCAGCGACGAGTCGATTGCGCGTTTCGCCGAATCGACCGCCGGGCGCATCTGCGACCAGTATGCCCAAGCCTTGGACGACCGTCACCCGGCCCTGATTGAGGATTATCTCATCATCGAGATCGATCGCTTCGAGGAACCCGTCGACGCGGAGACCCTTTTGGACGATCATTCCGCCGCACTCGCGGGCCTCTTGCTCGGCGAGCGCACACCGCTCGCGGCGACCGAGGCCGAAGAGGCCTTGCGAATGCGCTTCTCCTATCACGAGGACGACTTGACGATCGTGCAATGGGATACCGCGTTTGTCTACGACCGCAAGGAGAGCGCGCGCGCCATCGATGATATCTTGGAGTTTGCAAACTCGCAGCTCCTCGAGTTGCGCACCTACGATGCGCTGCTCGACACGGAGCTCGACGGCATTTACAAAATGCAGCCTGGTGGTCCGCCGCGCTCGCTGCGAGGGCAGCGGGAGGCCGAACAGGCCGCAACGCTGCGATACTTGATCGTGGACGTCCTAGAACTGACGGATCGTTCGAGCAACGCGCTCAAGGTCGTCGGAGACGCGTACTACGCACGCATCTACCGGGCCGCTGCAACGAGGTTAGGCCTATCGGATTGGCAGCGCCAGATCGACACCAAGCTCGCGAGTGTCGGCGAGATGTACCGCTTCTTTAGCGATCAATCGCGCAGCCGCCGCGATCAATTCCTCGAGGTAACGATCGTCGCGCTCGTCGCGATCGAGGTCGTGATCGGCATCCTGACGCTGCTGCACCTCTAGCGTTCGTTATCCTACCGGCATGCAGGCCAGCGGGTTTGCGTCGAATACGGTGACTCGATCACGCAGGCAGACCTTTGTAGACTCGATCGTGCTGATTGCTAATGACGATCGGGCCGCCAACCAGAGGCCGGAACGCCGGCGAAACCGGGTTAATCGTCTGACGCAACCGGACACTATGGACGCGCGCAGAGTCAAAAGAAGCGAAGGGCGCGTGGTCATCAAGATAGGTTCGACAGATTCGCGGCGAACCTCGCTAACGTGAGCTCCGACGCCTGGGTTCCGATTCCCGATACGCATCGGGGTGTCTGGCCTGGAACGACCCCAGCCGCTGAAGTGGCCGATGGCGATGTTTGGCTCACTGCATGGTTGCGTCCGCGCAGCGGAGGCGATCTCGATGTCGAGCGCGCGCGCACGCTCGGCGCAACTCCGCCTTCGGGGCGCTCGTACGCAACCCGCGCCGGCCTTGCGGCGCAAACGACGTGCGACCCAAAAGATATCGACGTCTTACAGCGCTATTGCGCGACGTTCGGTATCGAAGTGGTGGCGACGCACTGGCGATCGATCGTTTTGAGCGGCCCGATACGCAAACTCATCGAGGCTTTCGGAGCGACGACTGCAATCTATGAGACTCCGGACGGCCGGCGGTTCCGGCTTCGCACGGAATCCTTGCACGCGCCTCCCGAGATCGCCGCTATACTGCGCGGGCTCTTTGGTATCCACCAGTGGCCCCGTTCGCATGCGGTCGGCACGCTGCACGGCGACGTGACTCCGCTTTCCGCGCAAGAGGTAGCAGCCCGCTACGAGCTTCCCAATGCGGACGGTTCGGGCCAAACCGTCGGCGTTTTGCAGCTGCGCGGCGCTTTCAGGCCCGACGATTTCACGAAGTGCATGCAGGATCAGGGCGTGGCCGCCAAGCTCCCGACCGTTAGACGCACCGATAACGCCGAGCTTACGCACGACGTCGAGACAGAGAAGGACGTGGAGTCGGCCATCGACACGCAGATCGTCGGAGCGCTGGCACCCGCCGCGCAGATCGTCATCTATGCGGCACCGGACGATGAGCGCGGCGTGCTCGACGCCATCCGCACTGCGCTGTTCGATGACGAAAACCGCCCATCGATCCTTTCGATCAGTTTCGGATTTCCCGAGTTCTTGTGGACGCCGGTGGCGCTTGCGATTCTCGACGAGCTCTTCACGGTTGCGGCGCTGCTCGGCGTCAGCATTTTCTGCGCGTCGGGCGACAACGGGGCCGAGATGGATTACGACGGCAAGCCCCACGTCCTCGCTCCAGCGTCGAGTCCTTTTGCGCATGCCTGCGGCGCGACGGATATCTCGACCGGCTCAGAGATCGCCTGGAGCAAAACGGGCGGCGGGTTCAGCGAACGCTTCGGCGTTCCACCTTGGCAAGGCGTGGCAACTTCGGTTGCCGGCGGTTACCAAGTCACGCCGGGCCGAGGCCTTCCCGATTTCGCAGCCCAGGTCGTGCCTGGTTACGCGGTGTTCTTTGAAGGCACGAAGTTCGCAATGGGCGGGACGAGCACGGTCGCGCCGATGTGGGCGGCACTTGCCGCGCGGCTCAACCAGCGCCTTGGCCATTCAATCGGATTCTTCGCGCCGCTACTTTACGGAGCAACCGGGGCCGCGATCTTTCGCGACGTGACGGTTGGAGGCAACGATCGATACCGCAGCGGCGCCGGATGGAATCCCTGCGCCGGATTGGGCGTCCCGATCGGCAGCGCCATCGAGCGGGCTCTTGGGGGCACCGGCGCTTAACGAGTCAGATGCCGACGCACCCCAGCGCGTCGTCATGGAATGTCTGATTCGCGGCCTTGTACTTGCCGACGGCTTGCGACAGACGCGTCTTGTCGCAGCCCGGCATCGCCATAAGCTTCTGATGGAGGTCGTCGATCGAGCGTTTGTGCGCTTCGAGAGCGGCGGCTGCGTCTGCCTTTGCATCGGACATGCTACGTTACTCCTTCCGGCGGCGGCGCCGCCCGATTGCTGGTAAGCTCGTGTATCGCCGCGGCATGGGCGACGGCCTGCTCTTGCGTCAGGCACGCTCCTTCGCTCATCCGGCACGCGAGCTCGTCGGCGGAGTAGACTTCACGAAGTAGCGCGATCAGCCGCTCGTACCCATAACGTTCCGTATATTGTCGCACCTCACCGCGCGAACGGTACTCAGCGTCGCTGAAGCCGACTAGCGCGACCGCGCGCTCGTGATCCGCAAGCAGCGCAGCGAGCAGAGCGTGATTCTCCAGCGCCATGTGCAGCCATCCGGAGTGGGATTGTTTGTGCAGGTCAAGAGCGTCACGCAGATGGCCGCGAGCCGCGTCGATGTCTCCACCGGCCATGGCGTAGGCTGCAAGATTTGAAGACACCAGAACGAGATATACGGAGTTGAGACGAGCGTACGTATTCTCAGCCTGATGCGCGGCCGCGCGGGCACGCTCGATGTGTCCGGTCGCGAACTCGAGTTCGCCGAGGTTTAGCAGTGCGCTCGCATGCGCCTCGCTCCCCGGGCGCTCCAACCGTACGACCTCCGAGAATCGCCGGCGCGCAAGATCGATTTCGCCTCGCTGGAGATCGGTCACCGCCCATATTCGGAGAACTGTATTGGCCGTGATTCGCGAAAGCGACTCCGGGTCTTCATACGCCTCGCTGAGCTTGCGCTCGGCTTCGTCGAAGCGCCCCGCCGATCGGTAACAAGCGCCCAAAGTAGCCAACGCGCGAGCGATCTCGTTTGAGTCGCTGGTCGCGCGCGCAACCTCGACGGCCTGAAGTGCGGTTCGCTCGCACGTGGCAACCGGTCGACCGACTTGATACTCGAGGACCGCGTAATGTCGCAGAATGCGGGAGTGGACGAACGAATCCGGCATCTCGTTGACGAGCTCCGCGGCGTACTCGTACCAGCGAAGCGCTTCCTGCGCATTCGTTATGAGTTCCGGCCACTCAATATCGGCCAGCAGTGAAAGCCCGCCTGCCCGGTCGTTCCCTTGAAATAGCGTCCACTCGATCGCGGCGCGGAGGTTATCGATTTCGGCGCCGAGCAGCCGTCGCCACTCCGCGTCTTCCAGCGCGTCGACGAGCGGCTGAAGTTCTCGCACAAACCCGGCATAGAATCGCGCGTGTTTTTCAGCAATCGAGTCCGCTTCGCTCTCCTCGCGCAAGCGCTCGAGCGCGTACTCTCGTATAGAAAAAAGCATTCGATAGCGCCGGTCGTCACCGAGCTCCTCGGTTGCGACGAGCGATTTGTCGACGAGCGCGGAGAGCGAGTCGAGCATGTCCAAATCGTCGGTGTCGTCGTCATCGCTGCAGACCGCGGCCGCGGCCTGCAGCGTCCAGCCGCCGGCAAAAAGTGACAGACGCCTGAAAAGTGCACGCTCCCGCTCTTCGAGCAGATCGAAGCTCCAATCGATCGTGGCCCGCAGTGTCTGCTGACGCGGCAGCGCGCTACGGTCGCCGCCGGTGAGGACGCGGAAACGCTCGTCGAGCCGTTGCGCGAGCTGCTGTGGCGAGAGAACTTTGACCCGTGCCGCGGCGAGTTCGATCGCCAGCGGAAGGCCGTCCAACCGGCGGCAGATGTCCGAAACGAACCGTGCGTTTTCGTCGGCGAGCGCATAGCGTGCGTCGGAAGCGCGCGCGCGATCCGTGAAGAGCGCCATCGCCGCAGGCAGACTTAACGCGGGCAGGCGGAAGACGTGTTCGCCGGCGATGCTCAAATTTTCGCGACTGGTTGCCAGAACGTTCACGCCCGCGCCGCCGCGCAAGATGCCGGCGGCGACGCGGCGCACCTCGTCGATCACGTGCTCGCAGTTATCGAGAATCAAAAGGAGCTGCCGCCGTTCGAGAAATGTTAGCACGGTCTCCAGTAGCGGGTGATTGGGCACCTCTCGAACGCCGAGCCTTTGGGCGATCTCGGCAACGACCAGCGAAAGGTCGGAAAGCGGCGCCAGGCCGATCAGCCAGACACCATCGATAAAACGGTCGAGAAGTTCAGCGCCGGTTTGGATCGCACACCGCGTCTTGCCCGACCCGCCCATTCCGACCAACGTTACCAGACGGTGATGCTCCAGCAGGGCTTCGATCTCGAGAAGTTCGGTCTCACGGCCGACAAAAGAGGTGATCTGCTGCGGCAGGTTATTGGGCATATGCTCGATCGAGCGAAGCGCGGGGAAGCTTTCGATCAGATCGGGCGCAACGAGTTGATAGACGTGTTCGGCGCGGGTCAGGTCCTTGAGCCGGTGTGCGCCGAGATCGCGCAGATCGCTTTCCGGGGGCAACGCATCCTGCACGAGGTCAGCCGCTGCGTGTGAGACGAGCACCTGGCCGCCATGACCGATTGCCAGCAAGCGCGCCGCGCGATTAACGGCAGAGCCAAGGTAGTCTCCGTCGCGTTCTTCCACGTGCCCGGTATGCACCGCCATGCGCACCAGCAGCCCATCGACGCTCGAAAAATCTTCTGCGGACAATGCTTGCTGTGCGGCGCGTGCTGCCGCCAAGGCAGTAGTCGCCATCCCAAACGCGCTGCAAAACGCATCGCCGATGGTCTTGAAGACGTAGCCGCCGCGCGCCTCGATTGCGTCGCGCAGCAGAGCATTGTGACGCGTTAATGCGGCGCGCATTGCGTCGGGCCGGCGTTCCCATCGCGCAGTGCTTCCTTCGATGTCGGTGAACAAAAACGTCACCGTACCACTGGGTCGAGCAGAAGCCGGCGATTTCATCCTCTACGGCACCGTCTTTCGCAGCGTTCGGTAATCGCCATTGCGGATCGTAACGCCGTGACTGTCGAGCCATTCGAGCAATGGAACGGCGTACTTACGCGACGTTCCGAGAAGATCGCGAAAGTCGGCCGCCGTCATGCGCCCATTTTCGTTCAAGTGGGCTTCTACGCGCGCGCGAACGCTGCCAATCTGAGAACCGCGATAGAGGTCCTCGCCGACTTTCACGAGCCCTTCGCCCGCGAGCATTGTCTCGAATGCTTTGGAGATTCCGGAAAGATGGGCGAGCTTGACGGCAGCCACCGCACCTGCGAAGGAAGCCGGCAAGAACGGCTGCCCTTCGTCGACGGGCACGAGATTGTCCAAAAAAGCACGTTGCTCCGCCGTCAGCGACGGCCGATAGTCCAGCACCGCATAGTAGCCGGCGCGGTTGACGAGCCTTCCTTCTTCAACGAAATGTCCGAGGACCCGCACGAGCAGCGTTTCGGGCACTCCAAGGGCGCGAGAAAGCGCGATGGAAGTCACTCCCATTGCCCAGGGTTCGTCGCGATGTGCTTTGTCGAGTTGGGCGAGCGCGCGAACGAGCAAAGACGACGCGACCGCTGCGCTTACGTAGGCACGCGGTCTAGAAACCGCGACGGCGTCGCCGCGTTCGACGAGTCGCTCGAGCGTGCCCAGCGTCACCGCTCCCCGAAGATTAGCGGCAACCGCAATCTCTGCCGGCTCGACGGCATCGAGGCCGCGATCGTTCAACACTCCGAGTACCACCGCTTCGTCGGGATCTTCTTTTTCGCGGGTGTTCGGCAACTCCGCGCCTTCGACGTAGCCGCCGCCGAGCAACGTCATCGGCGACGGACGCCGCAAGACAAACCGAATGCCGGGAAAGGCGACGACCGGCTCCCGCAACTGCAGCGTCGCGCGTGCCTCGCCGCCGGATTCCAACGGCTCCTGCGCGACGAGCGTGCCGAGCACTTCGGCCGAGCCGATGTAAGCCCGCACCGGCGTCCGACGCCGTAACAGCGAAACAGCGCCTTCCAATGGAGTGAAACGCACGGCGAAGCGTTGGGCCGCCGAGAACTCTTGGCCGACGACGGCCTGACCTCGAGCGATCCCGCGACGATCGATGCCCGAAAGATTTAGCGCGACGCGCGAGCCTGCCTCAACTCGATTTCGAACCGATCCAAAAACGCCGATGCTGCGAACCTGCGCCAACGCGCCGCCGGGCTCGAGTTTGAGCGCGTCGCCGGTCTCGATCGTGCCTTGCATGAGGGTGCCCGTCACGACGGTTCCGAGACCGGCCAATGCAAACACGCGATCGACCGGCAGATAGACCGGAGCGGCGTAATTGCGCGGCGGCATCTCCGCAAGCTCTCGATGCAACAGGCGCCGCAGCGAGTCGATATTCTCACCGCTGCGAGCGGAGACCGGCAAAATTGGCACGCCGGCTGCAATCGTTCCCCGGAGCCGCTGTTCGATGCGCCGGTATGCAGCCTCCCGTTGCGCGGACTCGATGAGGTCGATCTTGCTCGCAACGACGATGATGCGCCGCACGTCGAGAAACTGCAGGATCGCGAGATGCTCGAGCGTCTGCGGCATAACTCCTTCGCCGGCGTCCACGACCAGCAGCAAAAGTTCCATCCCGGCCGCGCCCGCCAGCATATTGTGCAGGAAGCGCTCGTGCCCCGGCACGTCTACGATGCCGCCCTCGGCTCCGTCGTCGAAACGCAGATGGGCGAAGCCAAGATCGAGCGTCATGCCTCGCGTTCGCTCTTGCTCCCAGCGATCGGGATTCGTTCCGGTCAGCGCCTCGACGAGTGCAGATTTTCCGTGATCGACATGTCCCGCCGTTCCAACGACGTGCATTAGGAACCGGTCGGGTAACGTGCCCGGATGCGGTAATCTGCCAAAATCTCGCCGGCCGCGCGGAAACCAGACTCCGCGCCGCCTTCCATAAAGCCTTGGTACGCGACCGACGTATGCTCGCCGGCGAAATGCACGCGCCCTTGCCGGCGCGCTTCGTGTCCGGCAATCGTCGTGCATTGACCGACGAGCCAGCACGAGTAGCTTGCGAGGATGTTCGGATCGGCTTGCGCATTGCCGAAGGTCGCTTTACCGTTCCAGGCCGCAGCGACACCGGGCCAGATTCGATCCAGTTGTTCGAAGAACTCGCGCGCGTGACGGCCCACGGCGGCCGAATCCTCGATGCGCGCGTACGCCATGGGCGGGGTGTCGAGCATTCCCGGCGCCCCTGCGGTGAAGGCTTCGATCAAACCATCGAAGCCGCGCTGTCCCAGCGAAAAATCGAGCGCGCTTTGCACTCGCAGCGTCGTCCAGATCTGTCCCGTCGTCGGCTCGGGCCACGGGTGCGAGGCCCGCATCCACGCGCGCGCGTCGAACTGCAAATGCAGTTTCGTGTGATAACCGTAGCCGAGGTTCTCTATGGCGTTGGTCTTCGCAGAATCGAAGTTCGCGCCGGAATAGTCGAGAGCCCGCAATGCAATGAACGGAAGCGCCAGCACGACCCGGTCCGCCGTCACCGTTTCGTTGGATCCGAGATGATCGAACCGAAGCTCGTACGATCCAATGCCGGTGCGGCGAATCCCGAGAAGGCGGCGATCGAGCCGAACGCTGCCGGCCGGAAGCGACGCGGCAATTGCCTCGGGAAGCGCCTGGCTTCCATCGGCTAAAATGTAACGCTGGTCGGAGTACCCGAGTACGTTGAGCTCGTGATTTTGGGCAAACCAGCGTTGCTGGCCAAGCTGCATTACCAGATTGAGCGCGCTGAGCTCGTCGATTTCGCGACCATACTCGTTGCGATACGATTGCGCGATCAACCGTCCAAGCTGTCCGTCTAGACCGCTTGGAACGTACTGGTCGATCCATTCGCGCATGCTCATCGCATCGAGCCGGCGAGCAGTCGGCGTTGCCGTGGCATAGGTCGTCAGCGGATCGACGCGAGCGAGCTGCTCCTGCAATATGGGGTAGATCTTGGCGAAGTCCCGGTCGGCCTCGGTCATCGGGTAATAGCGCCCGTCGAGATAGCACGTATCGCGCGCGCCGGGCGCACGAGCTGCATATGTATCGAGCAGCCGCAGATTGAATCGGCGAGCGAGGCCGCGAATGTTGAGATGGAGCGAGTCGACCATCGCTCCGCACCACTCGGTATGCTGGCCCTGTGCCCAGTAGCGCCGTTCCGAATGCATTCTGCCGCCGAGGCGCGAGGCAGACTCGTAGACGATGGCGTCGATTCCCGCCTCGCGTAAACGAAGCGCCGTCACCAACCCCGCTATCCCCGCACCCACGATCGCGACGCGCTCCCGGCCGCGCGCCGCGGAAGTCCCGCAAGCCGCAAACTCCGGCACCGCCGCTGCCCCGAGCGCGGCGACTCCCAGCTTTACGACGAAGTCGCGCCGCTTCACCGATTACTCACTTCTCATCCTTCGACAGGCTCAGGATGACATTCCTTAGCGCCTGCGCGAAGCGCAGTCCTGAGCAAGGCTCCTGAGCTTGTCGAAGGGGCCGCGTCGAAGGGTCAGGATGACAACTACAACTTGACGTTCAAGTCGGCGAAGAAACCAAACGGCTGCAGCACCGACGAAATGCCGACCTCGGTAATGTTGTAGAACGTTCCATAGGGATAGCGCAGTTGCGCGGGTGGATTCTTGACGAAGTTTCCCGACGGAGCGAGAATATTGGAGGGGAGATTCGAGTAGACGCACGTCACCGAGTTGTCCCAAACGAAGCCGTGCTGGAAGCAATGATTGTAGAGATTGACGGCTTGCAGCGTCAGCGTCAGGTTCGGCGTCACATCGTAACTGGTCTGCAGATTAAGCGAGAGCTGCGCCGGCTGCATGAAGGCGCCGAGATTGTCGAAATGCCCGCTGTAGGGGTCGGGAAGGAAGATCGCGCCGATCGCGCCCCCCGGACAACTTACTCCCGGCGTCAACGGCGTCTTGCCGGGCTGCGACGAGCACGATTGCGGCACGTATCCGGGCCAGACCAGCGGCGATCCGTAGTTGGAGCCGTTCTCATAATGCAGCGAGGGCGTAAGCGCGTACCGTCCATGCCGATAGTTTACGATCAACGACGCGACGTCGGGCACTTCGTACCCGTTGGCGGCATTGAACGCACTTGGGATTACGTCGTACGGCGTGTACCAAGCGCCGCTGTCGAAGAGCGGTTGCAGGGCGCTTCGGTAGTAAGGGTTAGGAATTTTTAACGTGCCTTGGTTTTTCGTACCGGATTGCGTGTTGCGCAAAATCGGCGCCGCATTGCCGGAATCGGTACCGTCTCCGCACGCCTCCCAGTTCGCCGAGTTTTTCGTCACGCCGGCACACGCCGACGTGTACGAATTGTAGAGCTCGATCTGTGCGTTGAGCGCGTCGATGACGCTCACGCCGTTGATCGGGTTGAAACGGATTTGGTTCTCCGTGTGGGTATAGGAAAGAATCTCCGAAAGGCCGTCCCGGCTGAAGTCGCCGTATTGCAGCGAGAACTCGGCGCCGTACGAGCGCTGCGTCCCCACGTTGAGGCCCGCTAACGTTCCCTCCACCGGATTGATCGCCTGAAATTGGAGCTGGTTGCTCGTATCGCGATAGAAGGGCGTCACCTTATACGAGAGTTTCGTGCCGCGCACGTGCTTCTCGAGCGAAACGTCGAAGTTGTCCGACGTATCCGGGTAGATGTCGTGGTCGGGCGTGTGGTACCCGTATGGATAGAACTGCGCGATGAACGACGCCAGATTCTGCTGATAGGTGTTGTATTGGTAGTACGACGAGCCTTCGGCGCGCGCGTACTTACCCGCCGATCCGCGAATGACCGTGTCGGGGTCGATCGTGTACGTAAAAGAACCGCGCGGTTCGAAAACGTTGGCAACCTGCGTGCCCGCGCCGACGTTATAGAGACCGGCGCCTGAAACGCTCATCGCTTCGAAGCCGGGCGCGCAGCCCCCGAAGTCACCCTCTTTAGGATTCCAAGTCCATTGCGGCGCTTGGCCGGGAGCGCCGCAATGCTCGTCGTTGTAGGCGTCGAACCAGAACTGACGCGCCGGATAGCCATTCTGCAAGTTGTTGGTATCGTAGGCAAAACGGTCGAAGCGCGCGCCAATATTGACGACGATTCGATCGTTGGGCTCCCACACGTCCGTCAACGCCGCCGAACCGAACCGCGGCGTCACGTTGTCGACCTGCGCGCTCTCGCCGTTCTCGGTCATCATCCAGCGGGCGCCGGCCCGAGCCGCCGGCGAGCCGGGAGGCGCGTACCCGGGCGTCAAGTTGAAATGGTACGAACCCTCACCCGGATAGCAGCCGCCCGGCGACAAGCATCCGCCCTGGCTCCCCGCATCGAAACAACTCCACGGTTGTCCCGTTTTGTAGTTAAAGCACTTGCCGTTGGGCGTGCCGTAGCTCGAAAGAATCGTCCCGAGTCCGGTAGGCGCGAGGCTCGTCGTAGCGGGATCGGTCGAGGAAAATCCCGCGTTGTACGTTTGGAGCTTTTGCGTCAGGTAGGACGCTTCGGCCGTGATCAGATGTTTCGAGGAGAGTTGATTTGAGTAGATTGCGGTCGTGCCGTAGCCGTGCTCGAGCACCTCGTAATCTGCCGGATCCGAACCGAAGACCAGTTGCGCGCTGTCTGGCCCGTTGATGAACCAGTCGGAATACGCACCGTAGACGAGCGCGCGCAGGTACGAATGAGAGTCGAAGTTCTTTTGGTACTGCAGCTTTTCGATCGAATACCCGTTATAGTTGCCGTCGCGGTCGCTGGGGCCGACGGGCGATCCGGGGGCGCGGCCGGCCGGGCTGCTAGGAAAGAAGCCGGTCACGACATCCTTTGGGTTAGGCGTCTGCATCAGCGAGCCGCCATAGTACAGCGAGTCCAGATATGGCATCGGATAGCCGATGCCGGTCTTTTTGCCGACGAGCGGCGTGTAGCCGATGTCATTTGCCGAGCTATAAAACTGCGCGGCGATGCCACCCGTCACGTACAGCAGCTGCACGTCGTCGCGCAGCGACGAGTCGCGGTGCGGAATGCCGATGTGCAGGTTTATTACGTTTTCCCGATCGAAGTCCGCGGCTTGCGCGTAGCTATATCCCGGCTGCGCGATGAATCCGTAGTTCGGTGCCTTTCCGCCCGAGCCGTCCAGGATGTTATACACGTTGTTGTTGGTCGGAACTTGGAGCGGATAGAAATAGAGCGGCTCGCTGACACCGCCGAATTGGTCTCCGTAGCGAAACGTTTGATTCGTCCCCGACAACCCCACGTAATAGGAGAACATGCGATCGGGCGTCGCTCCGGCGACTTCGACGGTGGCTTGGTGGTAGAAAGCCGGGCCTCCGATCCCGGCGTCGACGCTCGCATAGCCGGGAAAGGTTCCCGTCTTGATCACTTGATTGATGTAACCGGCAAGCCCCGAGGAGTTTGAGGTCGCCGGGGTACCGCCGGTATAGACCTGAACTTCCTGGTTACCCAGCGACGTCAGCGTTGCAATCGGCGCGAGATCTGACTGGCGCGTCGTCGATATCCCGTCGAACTCGTACGCGACTTGATCCACGTCGCCGCCGCGAATGTAGACGCTCTGGTACCAGCCTTGCTGGTTCGAGGGAATGTTGACGCCGGGGGCGCTGGCGATCGCGCCGTACGCTTGCGTCAACGAGCCGGACCCCGAGAGCGTCGAGGCCGCCTTCTGTCCGGCGGAGTTGATCGAAAAGACGTCGCTCGTTACGCCCGAGTGCACCAACGATTGCACCGAACGCGAGGTCGTTCGCGCGATCGTCTTCAGCGTTTTCTGCAGCGTAAGCGCGACGGTCGCCGACTGGTCGGCCACGATCGTTATACCCGGCTGGGATTGCGGATCGTAGCCAGGCCTCGACGCGTTGACCGTATACGTGTCGGGCTGCAGCGATATGAACGAGAACGCGCCGGCAGAGTCCGAAACCGATTGTGCCGTTTGCGAGGGAGAAACCACGGTGACGATCGCCCCGGCGACGGGCGCGCTGGTTGCCGCGTCGACCACCCGGCCACGCAAGGTACCCGTCGTTCCGGCTCTCGCTCCGATAGGCATGGCAACCAGGATGACGAGCGCAACGATTCGCTTGAGCACGTGCCTCCTCGACGGCCAACCAGGGCCTCTAAAGAAGAGCGCCTTTACATGCGCCGAATGTAACTTCCTCGCCACCTCCAGAAACGACACGTGAGGCTTTGAACACCGTTACGCAGTTATCGCTCGAGCAGCGCCGCCACGACAACGTCGCGCGTGGCGTCGCGACTGCCCATCCGATCTGGGTGGAACGCGCGGCCGGTGCTTCGGTGTGGGACCGCGATGGCCGTCGCTACCTCGACTTTGTCGGCGGAATCGGCACGCTCAACGCCGGCCATACGCATCCCAAAGTCGTCGCGGCGATCGCCGCACAGGCTGCCCGTTTCACTCACACGTGTTTTCAAGTCGCGATGTACGAGCCGTACCTTCGCGTGGCCGAAGAGCTCAACCGGCGAGCGCCCGGCACGGCTCCCAAAAAGACGCTGCTGCTGTCGACCGGCGCCGAAGCGACCGAAAACGCGATCAAGATTGCGCGCGAGTATACGCGCCGTCCGGCCGTCGTGGCCTTCACGCACGGTTATCACGGGCGCACCCTGCTGGCGCTAACCATGACCGGCAAGAATGCTCCGTATAAGCAGCATTTCGGTCCCTTTTGCAGCGAGGTCTATCACGCGCCGTTTCCATTCGAACGGCACGGAATTTCCACTGACGATGCGCTCTCGGCGCTCAACGAGCTCTTTGAAGGCGTGGTCTCGCCCGATCGAGTCGCCGCAATCATCATCGAACCGGTCCTCGGTGAAGGCGGCTTCGTGCCCGCGCCCGCCGCGTTCCTCAAAGAGCTCGCGCGCATCGCGCGCGACCGCGGCATCGTTCTGGTAGCCGATGAGATCCAAACCGGATTTGGCCGCACCGGGCGACTCTTTGCGTGCGAGCATTACGAGCTCGAGCCTGACATCATCACGGTCGCGAAATCGCTGGGCGGCGGCCTTCCATTGGCGGCCGTCGTCGGGAGGGCCGAGATCATGGACGCGCCAGAGCCCGGCGGGCTTGGCGGTACGTTTGCCGGCAACCCGGTCGCCTGCGCGGCGGCGCTCGCGATCCTCGAAATCATGGACGAAGGTTTTCTTGCGCGGGCGCGCGCGGTCGGTGCCCGTATCGATGCCGCGCTGCGCGCCATGCAGTCGCAATTCGAGGAAATCGTGGACGTTCGCGGACTGGGAGCGATGATGGCGATGGAGCTTTCGCACGGCGCCGAAGCCATCGTCGAAGAGGCCCGCCGGCGCGGAGTTCTGCTCTTACTGGCTGGAAAGCGCGACGTTATTCGGATATTGGTTCCGTTGGTCGTCAGCGACGCCGAGCTCGACGAAGGCTTGGCGATCCTGGCGGCGGCCACCGCGCAGGTCTTCGCGAAATGACGATCGCCGGCGGAGAGCGAGAACGAGCCGTCTACGAGTACACGGAGCGCATTCTGGCGCTGATCGCGAAGGCCGACATATCTCCATCGGAAGCATCGTGGATCACGCGCGAAACGGTCGAGGCTTTTCGCGAGCACGTCAATCCCGGATTTCTCGAGTACCGAAAAGCGACCGATGCACGCGAGGCCGGCGCGGTCGTCGAGTGGTCCGATGCAGGGCCGAACTCCTACCGCGATGTGGCCGGGCGCACCTATCTGGACTGCTTGGGCGGCTTCGGCATCTTTAACGTTGGCCACCGCCATCCCAAGGTCGTCAAAGCGGTTAGCGATCAACTGCGGCGGCAGCCGCTGCACAGCCAAGATCTGCTCGATCCGCTACGCGCGATGCTCGCGAAGACGCTGTCGATGCTCGTGCCCGCAGGGCTGGACTTCAGCTTCTTTTGCAATAGCGGCACGGAAGCCGTGGAAGGCGCGCTCAAACTGGCGCGAGCCTTCAATCCCGCTAAACAGACGATCGTCGCAGCGACGAAAGGCTTTCACGGCAAGAGCTACGGTGCGCTTTCCGCAAGCGCCAAAGCCGAGTTTCGGCGTCCATTTGGGCCGATGCTGCCGAATATCGAGCACGTGCCCTTCAACGATCTTCTCGCGTTGCGCGACATGATGACGTCGTGCCGTGCCGTCGGCGAGGACGTCGGCGCAGTCCTCTTGGAACCGATCCAAGGCGAAGGCGGCGTAAACATTCCCGACGACAACTATTTGCCGGGCGTGCGCGCGCTGTGCGACGAGTTTGGCGCGCTCTTCATCCTCGACGAGGTGCAGACCGGCATGGGGCGCACCGGCAAGATGTTTTGCTGCGAACATTATGGCGTCGCGCCCGACCTCATGTGCCTAGCCAAAGCCTTCGGCGGCGGCGTCGTGCCCGCCGGCGCGGTCGTCGGACGGCGTGAAGTCTTTTCACGGCTCTTCGATAACCCGTTTCTCCACACGTCGACCTTCGGCGGAAACCCGCTTGCCTGCGCCGCCGCACTGGCGACCATCAACGTGTTGATCGAGGAGCAGCTGCCGCAACGCGCGGCGCGCCTGGGAGAGCGCTTGCTCGGCGGCGTTCGCACCGCCGTTGCCGGGCACGAGGAGCTCGTCGCCGACGTGCGCGGCAAGGGGCTTTTGATCGCGCTCGAGTTCCGCAATCACGCGACCGGCTTCGAGCTGGCAAAGCGTATGCTCGATCGCGGAGTGCTCGTCTCCGGCACCTTGGTCAACGCGCGCGTCATCCGCGTTGAACCGCCGCTAACGATCGCAGAGGATGAGGCCGACTACGTGTGCCAAGCCCTTTCCGAGAGCCTCAAGTCAATGGCCGTCCCAGCGCAAACAGGAGCCTAGCTTCATGCAAATCGCCACGCGCCCCGCAAACAGCTCAAGCGAGATCCTCGCACATCTGCCGCGCATTGGCGGCGTCATTCCAATGTACGTCGACGGCGAGTGGCGCCTCGCCGCCGGCGGCGCGACGCGCGAGCTCTACGACCCGGCAAACGGGCAGCCGATTGCGAGTATCGCCGAGGCGACCGAGGCCGACGTCGAAGCGGCAATCGCGGCGGCGAGGAAAGCCTTTGACGAAGGACCGTGGGCGGCGATGAACGCCGCGGATCGTGCGGCTCTACTCTTTCGCGTTGCCGACGCAATCGACGCCCGTCGGGACGAGTTCTCGCGCATCGACACCCTCAACAACGGCAAACCGCTGCGGGAAACGCAGTATGATGCCATCGACGCGGCCAACTGCTTTCGCTACTACGCCGGCCTCGCGACGAAGCCGCACGGACAAACCTTCGACGTGCCGGCGCCATCGCAGACGTTTACCGTTCGCGAGCCGATTGGCGTCTGCGGACAGATCGTGCCCTGGAACTACCCGCTGCTCATGGCGACGTGGAAGCTTGCGCCGGCCTTGGCTGCAGGCAACGTCTGCATCCTCAAGCCGTCGGAGCTGACGCCGCTCTCGACGATTGCCTTAGCGACAATCTTTGACGAACTCGAGTTCCCGCCCGGCACGATCAACGTCGTGCCGGGACCCGGCGCCACGGTCGGCCATGCGCTCGCATCGAGCATGCTCGTCGACAAGATCGCTTTCACCGGCGGCACGAAAACCGGTCGAAGCATCATGCAAGCCGCCACTTCGAACCTCAAGAAGATTTCGCTCGAGCTCGGCGGCAAGTCGCCCAACGTCGTCTTCGCCGACGCCGACTTTGAAACCGCGGTCGACTATGCGCTCTTTGGGATCTTCGCCAACGCCGGGCAAGTCTGCTCGGCCGGTTCGCGGCTAGTCGTCGAGCGATCCCTACGCGATCGTTTCGTCGAGCGACTCGTCGAACGCGCGCAGAACATTCGCGTCGGCGACGGGTTCGATCCCCAAACGGAGATGGGACCGATCATCTCGCCGCTGCATCGCGAGCGAGTCGAAGCCTACATCGCAACCGGCGTTGAAGAGGGAGCGAAGCTGCTCTGCGGCGGAGAGCGTCTCGGCGGTCCGCTTGCCGCCGGTAACTTCATCGCGCCGACCATCTTCGACGGTACGTCCCCGAACATGCGCATCGTGAAGGAAGAAATCTTCGGGCCCGTGCTCGTGATACAAACTTTCGACGACGAAGCGGAAGCGATCGCCATCGCCAACGACACGGTTTACGGTTTGGCGGGAGCAGTTTTTACGGGGGATATCGCTAAGGCACACCGGGTAATTCGCAAGCTCCGCGCCGGAATCACGTGGATCAACACCTATCATCCGACCTACAACGAAGCGCCCTGGGGTGGCTACAAACAATCGGGGATCGGACGGGAACTCGGCACCTACGGTTACGACGCTTACACGGAAGTCAAGCAGATCAACGTAAACCTCGACGTGGCGCCGTCCGGCTGGTTCGCAGATCGCCGAGTTTAGAAGCGCCGTCGGTCAGATTACTTGTCCGACGGCACGTAAGCGGCACCGTAGACGCCCGTGAAAAGGTTGACATTCGTGACCGCGGACCAGCGATTCTTGGCAACGTTGCCGACGTCGAGCCAGCCGTAGGCGTCCCCCAGTACCGCGCGCTTGTCGCCGCGGTCGAAGCCACCGGCGATGGGATAGCCGCCCCCGTAGTAGTTCGTCGGCGTCGGACCCAAAACGTTGAAGGGCGATTCGCGGGACACCCACGGAAGTGCGTACTGCAACATGGTACGCGAACCTGAATCGACGATATTAAGCACTCGGCCCTTGTTGCTCACATAGACCGCGCCGACGCTCGAACCAGCGTACGGTGCGATAAGATGAGTAATCTTTGCGGAAGCGGTCGTCGGATCGCTGATCTCGTCGAGCATCGCGCCGCACTGGCTATCGATGCAGCCGTAGCCTTCGACGTAAAGGTTTCCCGAAGGATCGACGTCGATGTAATCGCCGTTCGTCATGTCGGGCTCGGCTATGCCCGTGGCCGGTGAGCTGGCGGAGTTCGCATTCCACCAGACCAAAGGATACGTCCAATCGGTGCAGCTGGGGTCGCACGTTTCGGAAAAAGGGTTCGCAGCAAAGACGTGCCCGCTCGAGTCGGTTGCTACGTCGTTCGCGTTGGCATCAAAATTACAACCCTCACCGCAAGTGAACGAATCGGCGAATGTGGCCAACGGTTTTTTCGAACCGGACGCGTATGCTTGGATCACCCCGGCGTCCGATGGAGAGGTCCCGCACGCCAGCCAGAGGTTTTCCGCGTGATCCACCTTGAGGTTTGCCGGTGCCATGCAACCGTTGCTCTCCACGTCGATGGCGGTCACGGTCTTATTGCCCTTCGCGTTCTCCCCGAAGATGTACGTGTATGCCGAGGCGACGATCGCCCACATACCTACCACTGCGTGGCTGTCGAAGGCCACCCGAATTCGAGGACGACCGCCCATTCTTTCCAAAATGCGGCGCTCCAAGGCGGGTGGAATTTTCCCTCTCATTTCGAGCTGACGCAATCTTAAGAAACCGATCCGCCCTTGCGGAATATTTGGAGCGCCGGCTCGATCTATTGCCGGCACTTGGCGCGCGGCCGAGCTCTCGATCGGGGAACCTTGGAGCGGCGTTGCACATCCGCAAAGGAGCCAAGAAACTATGACCAGCGCAGCGCCGGCTCTATGAGAGAGTTGCATAACAGCTAGCTTTCGCTTTGCGGCTTGGTCATCCCCGGATTACGCCGTCAGCCGCCCGATTTTCAGGAGGCTCGCAATGACGAGATGATCCTCCTCCGGAGCGATCGTACGTAGGTCGAGGAGCAGCCGGCCGCCCTCGATACGCGTTACGATGGGCGGTTCTCCCGCCCGCAGGCTCGCCGCTAGTTGCTGCGGCCGCTCCGACGGAACCGCGATCGCCATTGAAGCGATGCTCGCCTGAGGGAGCGCGCCGCCGCCCACATACGCGACGCTCTCGCCGACCGATGCGTTCGGCAGAGCTTTTTCGTACGCCTTGGCTCGCTCGCGCAGTTCGTCGAGCGTCGCGGCGAGCTTTCGATAGAGCGGTAAACGCTCGCGCGCCGCGCGACCGCGGTAGCACCGCAACGTTGCACCCAGCGCCGCGATCGTCAGCTTCCCGACGCGCAGCGCGCGCAATAGGGGATTATTGCGAAGCCTGGCAATCAGGTTCGCGCGCCCGGCGACGATACCGGCTTGCGGACCGCCGATCAGTTTGTCCCCCGAGAACGTCACGAGCGCTACGCCGTCGCCGATCGCCTCTTGCACCGTACGCTCGTGCGCGGTACCGTACTCGGCAAGATCGCAGAGCGCGCCGCTGCCCAGATCCTCGACAACGGGGACTCCGGCACGCCGCCCGAGCATCGCCAAATCCCGCGCGCTCGGCTCGTGCGTGAAACCCTCGATGCGATAGTTTGATGGATGCACGCGGAGCAGCAGAGCCGTTCGCGGCGAGAGTGCCCGCTCGAAATCTTCAACGTAGACGCGGTTGGTCGTTCCAACCTCGACCAGCTTGACGCCGGTGCGTTCCAGCACTTCAGGCAAGCGAAATCCGCCGCCGATCTCTACCAGCTGACTGCGAGCCACGATAACCTCGCGGCCCTTCGCAAACGTATCGAGCACGAGAAACACCGCGGCGGCGCAGTTGTTAACGACGAGCGCGTCTTCTGCCCCGGTACACGCGCGCAACGCCTCCCCAATGACCGCGTTGCGCGAACCGCGCTCACCGGTTTTTAGATCGTACTCGAGATTTGAGTAACGGCCGCCGAGATCGGCGATTGCCGTTACCGCATCGGGACTCAATGGCGCGCGTCCGAGATTCGTGTGAAGGAGAATGCCCGTGGCATTGATCACGGCAGTCGGCGACGTGCTACTCAGATCGTCCAGCCGTTTGCGAACCGCAGCGACGATCGCGTCGTATCCCTGTCGCTCACCAGAAAGTCGCGCGCGGCCGATTATCTCTTCGGCCGCGCGTCTAACTCGTTCTCGTCCTAGCTCCGCCTCGTACCCCGCGATGCTTTCATCTTCCAAAATGCGATGCATCGCGGGAATTCGGGTTCCCGATTTCGCCAAATCAAAAACCCTGCGATGTAATTGCCGTCAGGCTACATGCTTGCCGAGCATCGAAGTCACCGTGCCTTCAGGGACGTAGCCGACGATGCGATCGACCGGCTGACCACCCTTGAAGAGAATCAAGCACGGGATGCCCGAGACTTGGTACTGTCCCGCGATGGAGGGGTGCTCGTCCGTATTGAGTTTGACGAACTTCGCCTTGCCGGCGTTTGCGGCAGCGATTTTTTCAACGATCGGCCCGAGCATGCGGCACGGGCCGCACCACGGTGCCCAAAAATCCACGAGAACCGGCTGGCTGCTGTGCAGCACTTCGGTCTCAAAGTTGGTTTGCGTAACCTCTGGTAATGCGCTCATGTCTCTCTTAACACTCCTAGAGCTCGGGCTGTTGCGGCTCGCCGGTGATCTCGGTAATCTGCGCGGCCTGTTTTCCAAGGTTGGTAATGGCGATGACCTCCTCACCCCCGCCGAGCCGTTGAAGGCGCACGCCCTTCGCATCGCGCCCCGTCTTGCGGATGTCGCGAACCTTGAGGCGAATAACCTGGTTGCCGGAGGTGATCATCAGAACCTGGTCGTCGGGCGCGACGAGAATCTGGTCGACGACCTGTCCGATATCGTCGCGCTGGCGCGCGAACGCCTTCACGCCTTTGCCGCCGCGCGACGTGTGACGATATTCGTCGATGGGCGTGCGTTTGCCAAAGGCGAGCGACGTGACGAGCAAGACTTCCCTGCGCTCGTCTTCCACGACATCCATCGCGACGATCGTGTCGCCCTCGTCGATGCTCATCGCCTTGACCCCTCGCGCCGGCCGTCCCATCGGCCGCACGTTCTTCTCGTTGAAGTGCACGGCCATGCCACGCGACGAAGCGAGGATGATATCGCGGGAGCCGTTGGAAAGGTCGACCGCCAAGAGCTCGTCGCTCGCATCGAGATTGATTGCCAGAAGACCGTTGCGCCGAACGTTTGAGAACTCTTCGAGCTTCGTCTTTTTGATGACGCCTCGCTTGGTAACCATGACGAGATACTGCTCGCCCTCGAACTGGTCGATCGGAAACGCCGCGGTCACCTCTTCGCCGGGTGGAAGCGTCAACAGATTGACGAGCGCGGTGCCGCGAGCCTGTCGCGTCGTGTCGGGGATCTCGTACCCCCGCAAACGATAGACGCGGCCTTTATTGGTAAAGAAGAGGACGTAGTCGTGCGTCTTGGTGATGAAAAAGTTGCGCACGACGTCCTCGCGCTTGAGATTCGAGATACCGGTCACCCCGCGTCCGCCGCGGCTCTGCGTTCTAAACGTATCCAAAGTCACGCGCTTGATGTAACCGCCGACCGTATACGTCACGACCACGTCGATGTTCGGAGTGATCTGCTCGATCGAGATTTCGTCTTCTGCCGGCTCGATGCTGGTGCGGCGCTCGTCGCCAAAGCGTTTCTTTACGTCGAGCGCCTCGCTCTTGACGATCTGCGCGACGCGGCGGGGGTTAGCGAGGATGTCTTCCAGTTCCGCGATCGCCTTGATCAGCTCGCCGTATTCTTGCTCGATCTTCTGCCGCTCGAGACCAACGAGCGTCCGCAGTCGCATATCGACGATCGCTTGCGCTTGCACCTCGTCCAGCTCGAAGCGCGCCGATAGCCGCTGCTTGGCCTCGTCGGTCGTTTGGCTTCCGCGAACGATCTCGATGACTTCATCGATATTGTCGAGCGCGATGCGGTAGCCTTCGAGAAGGTGCGCGCGCTCTTGAGCCTTGCGAAGGTCGTAAGCCGTCCGCTTGACGATGACGTCCTTGCGGTGCACGATGAAGTGTTCGAGGAGCTGCTTGAGGCTGAGCACCTGCGGCTCGATCGCCACGGATCCGTCGGCGCGAGGCGCACCGACCGGAACGAGAGCCAGCATGTTGAAGCCGAAACTCGCTTGCAGCGGCGTATGCTTGAAAAGCTGATTGAGTACGATCTTTGGAGTCGCGTTCCGCGATAGCTCGATGACGACGCGCATGCCTTTGCGATTCGACTCGTCGTCCATCCGCGAGATGCCCACGATCCGCTTTTCCGAATAAGCCTCGGAAACGGCCTCCAGGATGCGGCTCTTGTAGACTTGGTAAGGAATTTCGGTGATGACGATTTTGTGTTTTCCGCGCTCCTCGACGATCTCGGCCTTGCCGCGAATCGCAATCGAACCGCGACCGGTCTTGTATGCTTCGCGGATCGCCTCTTGGCCCAAGATCGTTCCCCCGGTCGGAAAATCCGGCCCTTTGACGATGTCGCAGAGAGCGTCGTCGCTCGTTTCGGGATCGTCGATCAACGCGGCGATCGCATCGGAAATCTCGTTGAGGTTGTGCGGCGGAATATTCGTCGCCATACCGACCGCGATTCCACTGGAGCCGTTGATCAAGAGCTGCGGCAAACGCCCCGGTAAAACGTTTGGCTCGACGCCCTGATTGTCGAAGTTGGCAACGAACGGGACCGTCTCTTTGTCGATGTCGGCGAGGACGTCGAGCGCCGTCCGAGCCAACCGCGCCTCGGTATAGCGGTAGGCAGCCGGCGGATCGGGGTCGATCGACCCGAAGTTTCCGTGACCGTCGACCAGCGGATACCGCAGTGTGAAATCCTGCGCCATGCGGACCAGGGCATCGTAAACGGAGCTGTCCCCATGAGGATGATAGCTCTTGAGCACCTCGCCGATGATGCCGGCGCATTTGCGATGCTGCTTGCTGGGGTCGAGCCCTATCTCGCGCATGGCGTAGAGAATCCGCCGCTGAACCGGTTTCAGGCCGTCGCGAACGTCGGGGAGGGCCCGTGAGGCAATGACCGACATCGCATACGAGAGATAGCTCTCTCGCATCTCATCTTCGACATTGACCTGCGTTACGGTATCGTTGTTCAATACTTACCTGTATTCATGAATAATGCCCTTCGACTCGGCTCCGGGCCCCACTCCACTCTAACTCTTCACTCCGAAGAGGCGACCTACGCATTTGCCGCAGCATTTGCGCGACGCCTGCAGCCCGGCGACGTCGTCGCACTTTCGGGCCCGCTCGGCTCCGGCAAGACCACGCTGGTGCGAGCGATCGTGCAGACATTACATGGTTCCGATCAAACGCTCAGCCCAACCTTCACCTTTTGGCACCGTTACGACGGTGATCCGCTCATCGACCACATCGATCTCTTTCGGATCGACGATCCACGCGAAGTCGTCGAGCTGGGCCTTGAAGAAGCGCTCCACGGCCACTCGATCGTGCTCGTCGAATGGTGGCGCAACGCGCCCAATATTCTCCCGCCGCGCCGCTACGAGATAGAAATGGAAGGCGCCGGCGACAATCCTCGCACTCTTTCCCTTCGCGAACCGTATTGAACGTTCTTGCCCTCGACGGGGCGCTGGGCGGCTTCTCCGCCGCGGTCGCTAGCGAAAACCGAGTAACCGCCAGCGCGCAGGAGAGCGGGAACGTCGCACTCGAGCGCGGTCTCGTCCTAGTGCAGAAGGTCCTGGCCGAAGCCAGGATGCCGGCCGGAAGACTCGATCGTCTCGTCATCGGCGTCGGGCCCGGCGGCTTTACGGGGTTGCGCATCGCGATCGCCTATGCCAAAGCGCTCGCCGCCGCTTGGCAACTCGCGCTCGTCCCGATCTCGTCGTTCGATCTGCTCGAGTTCGGAAGCCGTTTCGAACGCTCTCTTATCGTCGTCGTCGGCCGGCCAGGCGTCATCTCGGCGCGGTATCGTTGCGGGGACGAAATTAAGCGTGCCTCGGGAAGAATCGCCGAGGTGCTCAGCGAGCTGTTGCCGCCGTCAGACGTTGGACTCAAATCGCTCGACGTCGTGGGCGCGTCGAAGGACGTGCTGGACGCACTCGCCGAACGCGGTAATCTGGTGCGCTCCGTCAATCCAGCCGTCACACCCGCAGCCGCGGCAGCAGCTCTCGCAGCCTGCTCGCGCGCGCCGGCGGCCAGCCTGCACGAAGTGCGCGCCGATTACGGCGAGCTTCCCGCCGCCAGGGCCCCGAATATCTAGGTGCCGCTCGCGTGAAGATGGAGCTTCACGGGCCTGCGCACCGGCCCGATCGCTTCTCGATCGCACCGATGACGACGCCCGACGTGGCCGCGGTCACTCGCATCGAGCGCGCTTGCTTTTCAACGGTCTGGCCGAATGACGCTTTTTACAACGAGCTAAGCACGAATAAATTGGCGCATTATTTCATCGGACGTTTCGAAGAGCGCGTCGTCGCCTATGGCGGCATCTGGGTGATCTTAGAGGACTCGCACGTCACGACGCTGGCGGTCGATCCGGATTACCGCGGCCGGCGATTCGGCGAAGTGCTGCTCTTGAGGTTGATCGACGAAGCGATCGACCGCGGAGCCGGGTGGATGACGCTCGAGGTTCGCGAAAGCAACACGGTCGCGCAACGGCTCTACCGCAAATATGGTTTCACGACCGTCACGATGCGCGCCGGATATTACAGCGACGACAACGAGAGCGCGCTGATCATGTGGGCCGGGAGCCTCAAGAGCGAGCTCTACCGCAACAGACTAGGCGCGTTACGCGCGAGCTTAGGGGATTGATGCCCTCGTTTGCACAACTGGTACGGCGCGTTGAAGAAGAGTTGGGACAAGGGCACCGGTACGCGCACAGTGTGCGGGTCGCACGCTGTGCCGACCTCCTCGCCCAACGCCATGGCGCCGATCCGCGAAAGGCGCGGCTGGCGGGGCTGCTTCACGATCTCGCCCGGCTCTATTCGCCCGAGCGCCTCGTTGCCGAGTGCGAAGCCCGCGGTCTTCCGATCGACATCGCCGAGCGCCGGCATCCAATGCTCTTGCACGCGAAGCTCGGTGCCGCGATTGCGAGCGAGCGATTTGGAGTACGCGATCCGCTCGTGTTATCGGCCATCGAGAAACACACGACTGCCGCGGGCGAGATGTCGTCGCTGGACTGCATCGTCTATCTCGCCGATTCGCTCGAACCGGGCCGTTCGTTTCCCGAGCGCGCCGATCTTTGGAGGCTCGCACTGGACGATCTCGCCGGAGCGATGCGGGCAGTGCTCCTTTTGACGATCCGCCACAATGCTCGCAAAGGCGTCGGGAGCGTTCCGGCAACGCTGGCGGCGGCTGCGAGCTTCGGGCTGACGGTCGCGGACGGAGTCCCGCCGGAGGTGCGCGCATCGGCGAGTTGATCGACGTCGTTCGCGAGAGCGCGCTCGACAAGAAGGGAGAGGGTTTTACGGCACTCGACGTGAGCGGCCGAACCATTTTGGCCGACACCTTCGCGATCGTAACCGGACGATCGAGGATACAGACGCGGGCCATCGCAGATGCCGTGACGGAAGCCGCGCGCCTGCGCGGCTACGGCGTTTCACGCATCGAAGGGTATGCCGACGGATCGTGGATCCTTATCGATCTGGGTAACGTGATCGTCCACGTGTTCACGCCCGAGCAGCGAGAGTTTTACAACCTGGAACGACTCTGGTCCCTCCCCAATGCTGCAAGCAGCACCGGGGGCCCCGAGAATTCTAACAGGCGCTCCGCTGACGCTGCGCGCCCCTCGGCAGAGCCGGGGTCCCCCAACGCGGCGAGCAGCGCGTCGTGAAACGGCGACGGCCGACCCATCTTACCAAAACGGCTCGCGCCCGGCGCGACTTCCTCAAGCGTCTAGGCGTCTGGATTTTTATCGTCTTCTTCGCGCTTAGCGTCGCCGGCGGGCTGATCATTATCTCTTCCTCGCGCGCTCACTGACGCAGCGCGAGAAAACCATAGCCACCCGATGACCATAAATCCGACAAAGTAGTAACCGAACCAGCGCTGCGGCGGCGCCGGAACCGAATAGATGAGTGAGACCGCGGGTACGCCGAGCAGCAGCACCGCCAGCACGGAGATCGCGACGTCGATCCAGCGCATCGCACCGATACGTTTGACGTACAGGCACGCGGCAACCGAGATTGCGGCGTAGATGACGATGAATCCAAACGCGCTCAGCGTTCCACAGTTATTGAAAACGTCGATGGGCAGCGCGCCGGCCGCCAGCGACGCCCCCGCGATAGAAACGACGACGACGGTAATCAGCGTCACGGCGACGTGGGGCGTATTGTGCCGGGGTTCGATCGCGGCAAGTGCCCGCGGGAAGAGCCCGGCCTTCGCAACGGCATAGGCGATCCGGCCGGCGGTCGTGATGCATGCCAAACAAACCGAGAACGCGCTAAAGAGGGCGCCGATTGCAATCGGAACGCGCAAATAGCCGATATTATAGAGATCGACGAGGGTTCCGAGCGGAAACGTTTGCTGGTCCAGTGGTTTTGCCGCGTGCTCTAATCCCACGATTTCGGCGTAGGTGGCGATGATGAAAAACGCGCTTGCAAAGACCACGCTCGCAATTACCGCCCGCGGAATCGCGACCAACGGCCGCTTGGCTTCGGCACCGAATGCCGTCGCGCTTTCGAAGCCGACCAGACTGAAAACCGCGGTCATCACTGCGAGACCCCAATTAGGGACGCCGCCTTTGATCGTCAGTTGGCTCGGATCGAGTGCGGGCCCATGACGCAGCAGAACGATTACAACGAGCAGCAGGATGATCAATACCGAGATAGCTTCGAGCACGAGCATGACGATCGCCGAAACCTGCACGCCGCGGTATGCGGCTTGCCAGCAAACCGCACCGAGAATGACGGCGATCGCGACGTATATCGCCGGCGTAGACGCCGCGAGGATGCCCGCATCGTGCAGCAGCAAGCCGACAAAGAGCGACATCGCACCGACGACGGCCGTCGCCACGAAGAGGTACGCCCAGAGCAGGCTCCATCCGGCAAGGGCACCCAAGGTGGGGCCGAGATTTTCGGCCGCATACTCGTACATCGAACCTGCGCCCGTGAAACGGCGAGCGAATTGATTCAAGTTGAGGGCGACCACAACGAGCATACCCGCACCGAAAAGATAGGCAAGCCACGTCCCATTGCCCGCGTTGGCAAACATGTACGGCGCGATCAAGATCGGCGTCATGCTCGGCCCGATCAAAGCGATCGAGGTTGCGAGCACCTCGACGAAAGTTAGCGATCCGGGCCGTAAGGAGCTCGAGGCGCCAACCGTCTCATCCATAGAATGCGATGCTCGGCGACGGGGTCGCGAGTTCCCCCACGGCTGCGAAACTTCGCCGTACGAGCGTGGGTAGGACGGGTCATGAAATTTCCCTCCGGCCGCCTCGGCATCGTTGTAGCCGCTACCGTGGCATCCTTACTAACGGCCGCGCTGCCGGCTGCCGCGACCGACTTCGTGCAAGACCAAGCCGGCATGTTCTCCGCGGGAACGGTCGCGCAGCTCAACGAGCAAATCGCAAACTTTAACGCTGCAACCGGTAAGGCGATCGTCGTTATCACCACACCGTCGCTGCGCGGCGTGAGTCTGCAAAGCGCGGCGCAAAGTGCGTTTTCACAGCAGGCAATCAACGGCGTTTTGATCTTCGTCGCGCGCGACGATCGGCGCGACATCATCCTACCCGATCGCGCCGGAGTCCAGGCCGGCTGGTTTGCTCCAAGCGTGGTGCGCGAGATTCGCGTGGCAATGGAAGATCGGTTTCGCGGCGCGAACTACGATGCGGGAATCAACGGCGCGGTCGGCGCACTGCTGGGCATCTATCGCGCCCATGCCGGCGGTATTCGTCAGCCTGTATCCGGTCTGGCGAGCGCCCCGTCCCAGGCACCACTTCCAGCGTCGCGAGGAGGGCACGTTCCAATGTTCTGGTGGGTCATCATCGCCGTTGCCGGCTTTTTGATCTTACGATCCATGATGCGCGCTGCTGCCGCCTCCCGTTATTACGGCGGTCAAGCAGCGCCGCCGGGAGCGGTGCCGCCGGGATCCGCGCCTGGAGCCGGCTATGGTCCTGGGCCGGGCTACGGGTATGGTGGGTTCGGCGGCGGCGGCAGCTTCTGGAGTGGTCTGCTCGGAGGCTTGGGCGGCGCGTGGCTCGGTAACGAGCTTTTCCGGGGCGGCGGCGCAGGTGCGCCGACGGAAGCGGCTCAGATCGCGCCCGATGCCGGCGGAGGCTGGGGTGGTAGCGATTCAGGCGGCTGGCAAAGTGATGCAGGACAGGCCGACCCCGGCGCGGCGAGCAGCGGCGACTGGAGTGGCGGCGGGTTCGGGGATTCGGGCGGCGGCAGCGATTTCAGCGGGGGAGGTGGCGACAGCGGTGGCGGATGGTAGGCGTCTATGGTGCGCTTGCTGTCATTGGTTCTTGCCGCGGTTTTCATCAATCCATCCTATTTCGGTAGCCTGCACTGGCGACTAATCGGGCCGTTTCGCGGCGGCCGCGCGCTTGCGGTAACCGGCGTTCCCGGCGAACCGAATCACTTTTACTTCGGGGCGGTTGACGGCGGCGTTTGGGAGAGCGACGACGCCGGGCGAACCTGGAGGCCGATTTTCGACGGACAAGACATCGGCTCGATCGGCGCGATCGCGGTAGCGCCGAGCAATCCGCGAATCGTCTATGTCGGCTCTGGTGAAGCCGACATGCGCTCCGACATCGCGTACGGCGATGGGATGTATAAATCGACCGATGGCGGCAGAAGTTGGACGCATCTCGGTCTAACCGATACCAAGCAAATCGGTGCCATCGTCGTCGATCCGCACGACCCTAACATCGCTTACATCGCCGCGCTCGGCCATCCATACGCTCCCAATGCGGAGCGCGGCGTCTTCAAGACGATCGACGGCGGCCGAAGCTGGAGCAAGGTCCTCTATGAAAACGCCGACACCGGCGCAACCGCGCTCGCGATGGAGCCGGGCGATCCCAACGTTGTGTACGCAGCTCTCTGGCAAACCCGCCGCCCACCGTGGAACGTCTATCCGCCTTCGAACGGACCCGGCGGCGGCCTCTACAAAACGACCGACGGCGGACGCAGCTGGACGAAACTAACGCAGGGCCTTCCGCCGAACGTGGGTCGCATCGGATTGACGATCTCGCCGGCCGCGCCGCGCCGCGTCTATGCGAACGTCGACAGCAGCGCCGGTCTGGGCGGAGTCTACCGCTCCGACGACGCCGGCGCGACCTGGACGCACGAAGACGGCGAACAGCGAATCTGGCAGCGGGGCTGGTATTTTAGCGGTATTACCGCCGATCCTCACGACCCCGACGTCGTGTACGTAATGGACACGGCCACGTATCGCTCCACCGACGGAGGAAAGAGTTTCGAGGCAATTCTCGGCGATCCGACCGGCGACGATTTTCACACGCTGTGGATCGATCCCACAGATTCCAAACGCATGATTCTCGGCAGCGATCAAGGCGTAATCGTTAGTATGAACGATGCGAAGACGTGGAGCTCGTGGTATAACCAGCCGACGGCGCAGTTTTATCACGTCGCTACGGACAACTCGTTTCCTTATTCCGCCTACGGCGCCCAACAAGACTCGGGAGCCGACATGCAAGCGAGTTCGAGCAAATACGGCACGCTCTCCCAACAGGACTTTCGGCCCCTCGACGTCGGCGGAGAGAACGGTAATCTCGCGCCCGATCCTCGCCATCCCGGACTCGTCTACGGCGACTCCAGTGGTCAGGGCGGACCCACGGTCACAAAAGAGATTCCAGTGACGGGCTGGGAGCAGAACGTCGACCCGGCCATCAGCCATCCGGCGCAGATCTGGCGCAACACGTGGACGTTGCCGTTGGCATTCTCGGCCGCCGATCCCGCCGCACTCTACTTCGCCCACCAAAACGTCTTTCGCTCGCGCGACGGCGGCGAGTCGTGGAAGATCGTCAGCCCCGATCTCTCTCGCAAAGACGAAGGCGTTCCGTCGAACCTCGATGCTGCGACGCTCGCGGACGACAACGCAGTTGCGCGCCACGGCGTGGTCTATACGATCGCTCCTTCACCGCTGGGCGCGGGTCTGATTTGGGCCGGAACGGACGACGGCTACATTTGGGTAACGACTTCGAGCGGCTCGGGACGAGCTTCCTCAGAGCTTCACTGGAAGAACGTAACGCCGTCTGCCCTGACGCCATGGAGCAAAGTTGGAATCATCGAGGCCTCACATTTCGATCGCGGAACGGCCTACGCTGCCGTCGACCGTCACCGGCTCGATGACTATGCGCCCTACATTTACCGGACGCGCGACGGCGGGGCGTCCTGGACCGCAATCGCAAACGGCATACCATACGGCTCGTTCGTCAACGCCGTTCGCGAGGATCCAAAGCGACGCGGCCTACTCTACGCCGGAACGGAGCGCGGCGTCTACCTTTCGTTCGACGATGGCGGGGCGTGGCAGCCGTTGCAGCTCAATCTTCCGGTCACCTCGATTCGCGACGTCGCCGTGCATGGCGACGATCTGGTCCTAGCGACGCACGGCCGCTCGTTCTGGGTGATGGACGATATCGCCCCGTTGCGTCAGATGGCCGCAGCCGTCGCGGCGCATGCAGCGTATCTCTTCAGCCCAGCCTTGGCGTATCGCGTGCGGCCCGGTAATCAAGAGGGCACGCCGTTGCCCCTAGACGAGCCGCAGGCGGATACTCCGACGCCGGGCGTTTACATCGATTACTATCTGCCCGCTGCGGCGCATTCGCCGGTCGTCATCGACGTGCTCGCGAGCGACGGCAGCATCGTTCGTCGCTGGTCGAGCGCGCAACCTCCCAAGACCGTCGATCCAAAATCGGTCGACTACACGACGCACTGGATCGACGTGCAGCCGGTACCGGCCGCGAGCGAGGGCGCCCATCGTTTCATTTGGGACTTCCATCGCGATAGTGAGGACGGGCCGCTCGTGCCGCCGGGAGCCTATGTCGTACGGCTGAGCGTCGACGGCAGAGCCTTGACTCAGACGGCGCTCGTGCGGCGCGATCCCCGCATCGCTGCCACCGATGCGGATCTGCGCGCGCAATACGAGTTAGCACGGCGCGTGGCAAGCTTACGCGCGCAGGTCGCCGCCTCTCGCTCCAAGGCTCGGGAGCTCGCCAAGGGACGTGCGGCAGCGATGCTCGCGCCGATCGCCGGCGAGCCTCCGGTGGCAAATCCCGACGACTCCGAGGGAGTCTATTCGCACGATTTTGCGAGCTTCTTATTCCTCGAAAACGCACTCGACTATTTGGAAAGCGCCGTCGAAAGCGCCGACGCCGCGCCAACGCCCGACATGTATCTTGGCTATGCTAGGCTCGCGGCGATCTATCGGCGCACGTCAGCTCGCCTCGACTCGATCGCGAAGTGAGAGCCTAGTCCCTAGCAGCTCACCGGCCCGCGCCGAGCGTCTGCGCGTACCAGTGCTCGAGATCGTCGTGAAACTGCGCCAGCGCCGGCGTGTGAAGATAGACCATGTGACCCGACTCATAGAATCCATAGCTGATGTGGCTTTGCAGCTCCGGTGAGAGGGTCATGTGATTGAGCGTGTAGACCGTCGCCCAGAACGGCGTCGCAAAATCGTAGTAACCGTTGCCCGAGAAGACGCGCAGATTTGGATTATAGGTCATCGCGCTTGCCAGGTCTTGCGCGGTATTGGTCGGCAGGGCGCCGTTGTGTTTCCAATCCCATTGACGGAAAACGTTGATCTCCGGAAGATAGATCGAACTCGTTCGATAGCCTAATACCTGGCGCAGATAGGCGTTTCCGGTCGCAACAAACGCTGCGTCGATGGCGGAGTCGGTGGGATCGAAGTCGGGACGCTCTTGCAAACGGTCGAGCATATACGATGTGTAGCGCGCGTCGTAGCGGCCCAGCATTACGCCGCTGTCGCGGAAGAGTTCGGTTGCGTAGCGCGAGTACGGAATGCGCAGATTCGAGTCGCGTATATACCGCACCGATAGCCCTGTATACTCATGCAACTTCGAAGCGACGTCGTCGTACGTTGCCGGCGAAAGGCTCGCGCCCTGCGCCAGCGCGTTGAGATACTCGTCCATCGCAAACGCTTCGACGCGCGGCAGCAGTTCGGCCAACGTCGTTTGCGGACCCGGCAAGGCGTGATGGTACCAGGCGGCTGCGGCCTCCGTCGGAAGGTAGAGCGGAAACGCCCAATCGCCACCGCCGATTGCCGTGGGCGTGAAATTCACGTCCCAGTCGAGGCTGAAATCGAGGACCGACGAAAGCAGCACGACGCCGTTAATGCCGATACCTTGCCGCTGCTCCAGATAGTTAACGAGCATCGCCGAGCGCGGTGTGCCGTAGGATTCGCCAAAGAGAAACTTCGGCGAGTTCCAGCGGCCAAACGTCGTAATGTAGCGGTTGATGAACTGACCGAAGGCCGCCACGTCGGGATCGACGCCATAAAAGTCCTTCGGCGTTCCCGCGCCGACGATTCGGCTGAAACCGGTTCCGGGCGCGTCGATGAAGACCAGATCCGTGCGATCGAGCAACGAGTACTGGTTCTCAACGAGATTGAACGGCGCGCCGGGCGTCGGAACTCCGTCGCCGACTTGCACTCGCATCGGGCCGAACGAGCCCATGCGCAGCCAAATCGTCGAACTTCCCGGACCGCCGTTATAAAGAAACGTGACTGGTCTGGTCCGCGGGTCCGCGCCATCGAGGGTGAACGCCGTATAGAAGATCTGCGCCGTTGGCTGATCCTTGTCGTTTTGCAGCGCAATCGTCCCGGCGCGTGCCGTATAGGCGTAGTTCTTTCCGCCGAGTGCGATGACATGCTGCGTTACCGAATCGGGGCTTCCCGCGGCAGGTGCGGCGGCGGCAGCCGTAGCCGCGACCAAGGCGGCGGCCAACATCGTTACGATGCTAAACATTTCGCAGCGCCTCCCCGTACCAGCGCTCTAGGTCGTCGTGGAAGCGCGCGAGCGCCTCGGGATGAAGATAGACCATATGCCCCGAGTCGTAAAAGCCGTAAGTAATATTACGCTGGATTGCCGGCGCGAGATAGAGATGATCGAGCGCGTAGACCGTTGCGAAGAAGGGCGTGGCGAAATCGAAATACCCGTTCGCGGAAAAAACCCTTAGGCTCGGATTGTACGTCATCGTCTGCGCCAGATCGGGCGTTACGTTGAGGATCTGAGTGTTGAGACCGTGCTTGAAGTCCCAGCTCTGGCCGTCGGCATAAATTAAATCGTAGATGTTTGCACGGTAGAGCAGCGGCGTGTTGTAGTGCAGCACCGCTCGCAGATAGTAGTTCGACATCGACGTGAAGACCGAGTCGATGGCCGCGTCCGTGGCATCCCAGTCGGGCGAGACCTCCGGCCTGTCGAGCACGTAGGTTTCGAACCGCGAATCGATGCGCCCCACGGTGCGTCCGGACTCGCGCAGAAGCTCGTTCTCGAAACGATCGTAGGGAATGCGAAGGTCCGAGCTGCGAATGTACCGTTCCGAAAGGCCGGTGTAACGATGCAGCTTGGCAACGACGTCGTTGTAACGAGCCGGCGCGGCCTGCGCCCCCGCAGCGAGCACGTCGAGATACTCCGTAAGTGCGAAGTTCTCCACCTCTGAGAGCAGCGCGGGGAGCGCCGGTGCGTCAGGGAGCGCGTGATGGTACCAAGCCGTCGCGGCCTCAGTCGGCAAGTAGAGGATGAATCCCCAATCGCCGCCGCCGATCGGCGCGCCGTCGTTATAGTCGATGTTCGAGTTCAAAAACGACGAAAGCAGCACGACGCCGTTGAGGCCGATACCCTTATCTTGCAGGTACTTCGCGAGCACCGCGGAGCGCGTCGTGCCGTACGACTCGCCGAACAGGAAGCGCGGCGAGTTCCAGCGGTTGAACTGCGTGATGTATCGCTGGACGAACTGACCGAAAGCGGCGGCGTCTTCATCGACGCCCCAGAGATCGCCGGGCTTGCCGGCGCCGATAATCCGGCCGAATCCGCTTCCGGGCATGTCGATGAAGACCATATCGGTCTTGTCCAACAGCGAGTAGCGATTATCGACGATCCGGTACGGCGGGGGCCCCGTCAGTCGTCCGTCCGCGGTCTGCACCCGAACCGGCCCGAAGGACCCCATTCGCAGCCACATCGTAGAACTGCCGGGCCCGCCGTTGTAGATAAACGTTACGGCGCGCTTCGACGGGTCGGTACCGTCGAGCGTATACGCGGTATAAAAGACGCGCGCGATCGGTTGGTCCTCGCCGTCGCGCAGAGTTATCGTACCGGCGCGCGCGGTATAGGCCAACGTCCGGCCGCCGAGCGCGAGACGGTGATGCGTGATCGCGTCGGGCGTCAATGCGGGAATCCGTGGCTTGGCGGCGGCCGCCGGCAAAGCGATTGCGAGCGCCGCAAGGGTGAGCGAGAACACGCGTAATTTGAAGTGCAATCGGGACCTCCAGTGCACGCCGATTATGCTCGGTATGGTTCCGGGCTCCTGCCTGTTTGGTTTAGGCCGGCCATACCACCGTACGCTTGCCCGATTTGACTTGCGTAGAGTTTTTCCACGACGCGCCGCTTGATTTTCATTGAAGGAGAGAGCTCGCCGCCTTCGATGCTAAACTCCGTTGGCACCACGATGATATGGCGCACTTGTTCGTAGCCGGCCAACGCGCGCGTTTGCTCGTGCACTTCGCGAGTCAAGAAGCTGCGCACGTCGTCGCGAACGGCGAGCGCTTCGGGCGTCGCTTCCGCTTGCAGTTGCGGCAACTCCACCCGCACCAACGTCCAGTTCGGGCAGATCAACGCGATCGGGTAGGGCCGCCCGCTGCCCACGACCAACGCCTGCGCGACATAGATAGAACGCTTGATGTTGGCCTCGATGCGAGCCGGCGAAACCCACTTGCCTGTGTCGGTCTTAAAGATCTCGTTTTTGCGATCGGTGATATGCAAGAAGCCCGCGCCGTCGATTTCTCCTACGTCCCCGGTGTGCAGCCACCCCTCGCGAAGCGCGGCAGCCGTCGCCTCGCCGTCTCGGTAATAACCTTGCATGACGTTGCGGCCGCGCACGAGCACTTCGCCGTCCTGCGCAATCGCGACTTGGACGCCCGTTATCGGCCGTCCGACAGCACCGTACTCGTTCGCGGAAAGGCGGCTCACCGACGTTACAGGCGAGGTCTCCGTGAGGCCGTAGCCTTGCATGATCGGAATACCCATGGCAAGGAACGTCATCGCCGTATCGATATGAAGCGGAGCGCTTCCGCTGGTGAGAAACCTCACGCAATCGAGCCCGAGCGCGGGGGGAATCTTGCGCAGCACGACGGCTTTCGCAACGCCGTATTGCAACGATCTCCACGGCGTTGGCGCCGACTTGGATAGGATCGTCGTGCGCATGTACTCGCGTCCGGCTTCGAGCGCCCACGGCACGAGCCGCGCTTTCAGACCTCCAGCCGCAAGCGCCTGACCCTTTACGCCGCCGAGCACCCTGTCGAAGATGCGGGGAACCGACGTCATCTCGACCGGACGCACGTCTTTAAGGTCGTTGAGAAGTTCGCTGGGGTCGTGACAGATGAAGTAACGCACCTTCGCCAGCAGATAGATGTAGATCAGCGTGTGCTCGTAAATGTGCGAATACGGCAGCACCGAGAGCACGTCACGCCCGCCTTCGATGCCCTCGAAGCCGCAATCGAGTGCGACCTGCGCGTCGAAACCGAGATTGTCGTGCGAGAGCATGACGCCCTTAGGGGGTCCGGTCGTCCCGGAAGTGTAGATGAGGACCGCCAGATCGTCGGGCAGCAGCGTCGCGCTATAAGCCGCCGGCAGCTGCGGATTGGACGCGCGCAGCACCGCCCCGCGTGCTTCGAACGACTGCAAGCCGTCCTCCGCGGTCGAATTCAAGACGACGACGCGCGGAAGCCCCGCGTTCGATTCGCGTAAGCGTTCGAGTGTCTCCGGGCGGTCGACGAAGATCAATCGCGCGCCCGAGTGGCCGAGGATATAAGCGGTATGGTCGAGCGCTTGCGTTGGATAGATCGGCACGACAACGCATCCGGCGACTATCGTGGCAAAGTCGCATACGATCCAGTCGATGCAGTTGTGGGCGACCAACGCTACGCGATCGCTCGCTTCCAGGCCGGCATCGCGAATCGCGCAGGCCACATTCTCGACGCGTTCGAGCAATCGCGCGGTCGATGTGGGCGTCCACGTACCCGCAACGCGTTCGACCAGCGCCTCTTCCCGCGGCTCTGAGAGCATCGCGCGAATCAAGCTCGGTAGCGTTGTTTTCGCCGGAAGCTCCTGCGACATGAGGAGGTTCCCAATGCGCAATGCGTGGTGGGCACCCCTTCTCCTAGCGAATTTTAACGCGTCAGGGTAATGCGCTCACAATTCACGGAGATAGGAGCGAGCTCGCTCGAGACGGCTCTGCGTCATTCCCGCGACGTCCAATAGCTCGTCGAGCGATGCGAAGCTGCCCTCGCGCTTTCGCAACTCAACGATGCGCGAGGAAACAGCGCGCCCGATCCCCGGCACCGCTGCGAGTTCGGCGGCGCCGGCCGTATTCACGTCGACGCTGCCGTCTGGCGGCGGCGTCCCACGGTGGCGGCGGGTGCGCGTCCCGCGCGCCCGCGTGTGCGGCGCTTCACCGGCCACGGGCACGTAGATCTCTTCGCCGTCGGCCGCCCGCTGGGCGAGATTAACGCCCGCTGCATCGGCCGATGCTCGCAACCCGCCGGCCGAAGCGACGGCTTGAGCGTACCGGTCGCCAAGATGGAGGTGATAGAGACCGGGCCGCACGACCGCGCCGGCCACGTAAACGACGAGCTCGGCGGCCTGCGCAACGGGATGGAAGCGTCGATGGTGAGGCGCGCCCGAGTCGGCCGGATCGGGATCGGGGCTGAGCGTCGCGACTGAAACCGACTGCACGGCGGCTCTCGGAGCCGGATGCCGCAGCGCGAAGGCGGCAAGGATAAGCGTCGCGGTGGCGACCAAAGCGATTCGTGCGATCATGCTTTCCCATCACGCCGGAGGCGCGCGTCGCAAAGGGTAGCGGAGGGCAGCCCCAGCATGTACCATGCTCTTCATGGCCGGGAGCTACGACTTTCGCACGATCGAGCATAAATGGCAGTCACGCTGGGAGCGCGACTCGCTCTATCGCGCGCCCAACGAAAGCGAGAAGCGCAAGTACTACGCACTCGAAATGCTGCCCTATCCCTCGGGCGATCTGCACGTCGGGCACGCAAAGAACTATACGATCGGCGACGCCGTGGCACGGATGATGCGGATGCTCGGTTACAACGTGCTGCATCCAATGGGCTGGGACGCATTCGGTTTGCCGGCCGAGAATGCGGCAATCTCGCGCGGCGCCGACCCAGCGGCCTGGACGACCGAGAACATTCTGAACATGCGCCGCCAGCTGCGTTTGCTAGGTGCCGGTTACGACTGGTCGCGAGAGATCGCGACCTGCGAGCCCGAGTATTACCGTTGGAATCAGTGGCTCTTCTTGCGGTTGTACGAAGAAGGGCTCGCCTATAAGCGCGAGGCTCCCGTAAATTGGTGTCCGCACGACCAAACCGTGCTGGCCAACGAGCAGGTCGTCGATGGGCGCTGCTGGCGTTGCCAGCATCTCGTCGAACGGCGCAACCTGTCGCAATGGTTCCTGCGCATCACGGCCTATGCCGACCGCTTGTTGGAGGGCCTCGATAGGCTTACCGGCTGGCCCGAACGCACGCGGACGATGCAGCGCAACTGGATCGGCCGCAGTGAAGGCGCCACATTTGCTTTTCGCGTCGAAGGACTCGATGCAGACGTCGACGTCTTTACGACGCGGCTCGACACGCTTTACGGCGTAACGTTTCTTGCCATCGCCGCGGAGCATCCGGTTCTCAAATCGCTCGAGCGAATCGTCTCCGCCGAGCATACCGCCCAGATTGCAGCGTTTGCGGAGAGCCTACAATCGAAATCGGAGCTCGAACGAACCAGCTTGATGGAGAAGAGCGGAATCTTCACCGGCGCATACGCGATCCATCCGCTCTCTCGCGAGCGCATTCCGATCTGGGTCACGAGTTACGTCCTTGCGGAGTATGGAACGGGCGCCGTGATGGGCGTTCCGGCGCACGACGAGCGCGACTTCGAGTTTGCTCGAAAGTACGCGCTGCCGGTCGTCACGGTCGTCGTTCCCTCGACAGCGCAGCCCAACGGCGTGTCGGAACGAGCCTACGTGGAAGACGGACATTTGATCGCCAGTGATGACTTTACCGGCATGTCGAGCGAGCGCGCTCGCGATGTCATCGCGCAGCGCCTGACTACGCTTGGCCGCGGGAAGACGAGCGTCAACTACAAGCTGCGGGACTGGCTGATTTCGCGCCAGCGATATTGGGGAACCCCGATTCCAATCGTTTACTGCGCCGCCTGCGGCGAGCTGCCGGTCCCCGACGACGAACTGCCCGTTCTGTTACCACCGGGCGTGCCTCTGCGTGGTGAAGGTTCGCCGCTGGCCGCCGTCCGGGAGTTTGTCGAGACGACCTGCCCGAAATGCGGCGGCCCAGCGCGCCGCGAGACCGACACGATGGATACGTTCTTCGAGTCGTCGTGGTACTATCTGCGCTACCTCGATCCGCACAACGACCGTCTACCGTGGTCGACGGAGCGCGCCGCACAGTGGATGAACGTCGACCAGTATATCGGGGGCGCCGAACACGCGGTGCTTCACCTGCTCTACTCCCGCTTCTTCTACAAATTTCTTCACGATCGCGGCGGGGTGCGCGGCCCCGACGAGCCTTTCGAAAATGTCTTCCACCAGGGCCTCGTGCTGCACGACGGTGAGAAGATGTCGAAGTCGCGCGGCAACGTCGTCGGCATCGACGAGACCGCCGAGCAGACCGGCGTCGACGCGATGCGGCTCTTCTTACTCTACGTCACGCCGCCCGAAGAGACGAGCGACTGGACCGAGGAAGGCATTAGCGGGCGCGTGCGCCTCCTGAACCGTATCTGGCGCGCCTGCGAACCCTTCTTCGATGCACCACGGGATGGCGAAGGGCGCGAGCTGCCGCCGGCTCGAAACTCTGCCGAAAAAGCCCTGCTTCGCGCCGTACACGTCGCCGCCAAATCGGCCATCGACGAGACGCTATCGCGCCGGTTTCATTACAATACGACGATCGCTAAGCTCGACGAGCTGGTAAACCTGATAACGGTATCGTCGG
This sequence comes from Candidatus Cybelea septentrionalis, assembly GCA_003158175.1. GTDB lineage: Bacteria > Vulcanimicrobiota > Vulcanimicrobiia > Vulcanimicrobiales > Vulcanimicrobiaceae > Cybelea > Cybelea septentrionalis. The sequence continues at coordinate 200,610 of PMHJ01000037.1, read as the reverse complement.
GCGCCGCGGCGGATTCTGCGGTAGCAGCCTATGCCGTGCGGGCGTTACCGATCCTGATTGCGCCCTTCGCTCCGCACATCGCAGAGGAGCTCTGGGAACGATTCGGTCACACGACCTCGGTGCACCTCGAGCCTTATGTGCACCCCGACGATCGCGCGCTCGCGGTCGACGAGATTACGTTGGTCGTGCAAGTCAACGGCAAAGTTCGAGCCCGCATCGTCGTTGCGCCGGGCGTCGAGGAACAACGAGCCTTTGCGCTCGCGCTCGAGGAAGCGAACGTTCGCAGCCACCTCGACGGTAAGGATGTGCGGAAACGGATCTACGTTCCGGATAAGCTGCTCAACATCGTCGTATGAGCGATCCGCGTATTAGCGATCCGGAAAGGATTGCGACCCAGGTCTGCATCGTCGGCGGGGGCCCGTGCGGGGTGATGCTCGGCGTGTTGTTGGCTCGGGCCGGCATCGAGGTCGTCGTACTCGAAAAATATAAGGATTTCTATCGCGACTTTCGCGGCGACACGATCCACCCGTCGACCCTGGATTTGCTTTTTGAGCTTGGCTGGCTCGATGCGTTTCTCGCACTCCCGCACGACGAGATTCGATCCATCGGCGTCACCATCGGCGGCGAAACCGTGGAGATTGCCGACCTTACTCATCTTCGGACGCACTGCAAGTTCGTCGCGTTGATGCCGCAATGGGATTTTCTCAACTTCCTGGCAGAGTGCGGCCGTCGCTATCCAACCTTTCATTTGATGATGGAGACCGAGGCGATCGGTTTGGTCGAAAGTGGCGGCGCAACGGTGGGAGTGCGCGCGAAGACCTCCGGCGCGCAAATCGAGATCGAAGCAAAGCTCGTCGTCGCAGCCGACGGGCGCCATTCCACGATTCGCGCGCTTGCCGGTCTGACCGTCGAAAATCTTGGCGCGCCGATGGACGTGCTCTGGATGCGCATCGAAAAGCATCCGGGAGAAGCCCAGCAGCGATTGGGCAATATCGCAACCGGACATATGCTCGTGATGATCGACCGCGGCGACTACTGGCAGTGCGCCTACATCATCCGCAAAGGCTCCTTCGACGAACTAAAGGCGCAAGGCATCGAGGCACTGCAGCGAGGCCTCGTGGAACTCGTTCCCGCGCTGCACGATCGCGTTGCCGCGCTCGACGACTGGTCGAAGGTCTCGATGCTCGAGGTTCGCGTCGACCGGCTCGAATGCTGGCACCGCGCGGGCCTGCTGTGCATCGGCGATGCAGCCCATGCGATGTCGCCGATCGGTGGCATCGGAATCAATCTTGCAATCCAAGATGCGGTCGCCGCGGCGAACATTCTCGCCGATTCGCTGGCATCGGGCGAGACGCCGAGCGACGCGAAACTCCGTCGCGTTGCGGAGCGGCGGGGCTTCCCGACCAAGGTGACGCAAGCTTTTCAAGTTTTCGTGCAGGACCGGGCGATCGATCCGATCCTGCGCGGAAAAGAAATCGACCGAGCGCCGCTGGTCATGCGGCTGTTCGACGAGTTGCCGCCCCTTCGCCGACTCCCCGCGCGCTTGATCGGCGTCGGCGTGCGGCCCGAACACGTCCGCACGCGCGACGCCTACGCGTCTGAGGCGAAGAGCGCGTTGTAGAGCTTGCCGCCGATGGCGCCGCCGACGATCGGAGCGACCCAGAAGAGCCAGAGTTGCGCAACGGCCCATCCGCCGACGAAGATGGCAACGCCCGTCGAGCGGGCGGGATTCACCGACGTATTCGTAACCGGAATGCTGACGAGGTGGATCAACGTGAGCGCGAGGCCGATCGGAATCGGCGCGAAGCCGGCCACGACGCGCTTGTCGGTAGACGCCGCGATGATAAAGATGAACATCAGCGTCATCACGACTTCACAGACCGCGCAGGCCAGCAAGGAAAAGTGCCCGGGAGAGTGCTCGCCGTAGCCATTGGACGCAAAACCGTTGGCGGTAGTGAAGCCCGCTTGGCCGCTCGCAATGATATAGAGAACGCCGCCGGCGATGATGCCGCCGACGACCTGCGCCACAATATACGGAATGACGTCGCGCCCGTTGAAGCGCCGCGCAGCCCAAAGCCCGACCGTCACGGCCGGATTGATATGGCACCCTGAAATGCCTCCGATCGCGAAGGCCATCGTGAGCAGCGTGAGGCCAAAGGCTAGGGCGACGCCCGCGAACCCGATCCCAAGATTAGGGAAGGCCGCGGCAAGGACGGCGCTGCCGCAGCCGCCCAGAACGAGCCAAAACGTACCGATGAGTTCGGCGGCGCACCGTTTAGAAAGAGGCATATTCGAGCTCCTTATCTTCGCCTCGAAAAACGAAGGCGTGCGTCCGCTCGACCTTCCTAGACCGGCCCCTACGCCCCTTCCCGCTCTAGCATTTCGCGATAGACTTCGAGGACGCGCTCGATACTGTCGATATCTTCGGGCGCTTTGTCGTCGCGTATTCGCACGATGCGCGGAAAGCGCAGTGAAAATCCGCTTTCGTGCAGATCGCTCTCGGCGATGATGTCAAATGCGACTTCGAGAACGATCTTCGGCTCGACCGGTATCTCGTGTGAGCGCGCCTTTGCGCGCTGCCGATCGAGCGGCAGGCGGTGATCGAGAAACCACGGCGTAAGCGCGGCAATCTCCGAGTCGGTAAGGCCGGAGTACGCCTTACCGATCGTAAGCAGCGCGCCGCGCTTCCCGCGTACCGCGAACGTGTAATCCGAGAGCACCGCCGATCTCTTTCCGTGCCCCCATTCTACCGCGACCACGACGACGTCGAGCGTCGAAAGCTCGCGCTTGAGCTTGAGCCACCACTTTCCCCGCCGTCCGGGAAGATATGACGCGCCCGCGCGCTTGAGCATCAGCCCCTCGTTGCCGCGTGCGCGCGCCGCTTCAAACCGCTCGTTGATCTGCGCCGGCGTAGACTCGTCAAAGCGGTCGAATGGCGATAGCTTGAGGTGCGCGCCCGTGGCGAAGAGATCCGCGAGCCGCTCGCGGCGCTTGGTCAGCGGCTCGTCGATCAGCAAATCGCCGTCGAGTGCCAAGAGGTCGAAGACCACGTAGGCAACCGGCACCTCCGCACGCAGCGACTCGTCGACGATTTTGCGTTGGAGACGAGCTTGGAGGGTGCGAAAGGGCTGCACGCGTTCATCGCGGATCGCGACAATCTCGCCGTCGAAGATCGCATCTCGCGGGAGCGTCGCAAGTGCCGCGACCACTTCGGGATAGGCGGCAGTCACCTCGTTGAGCCGGCGAGAAAATAGGGCGACGTGCCCGTCGCGCAGGTGCGCTTGTATGCGGACGCCGTCGAATTTGTCCTCGACGAGCCATGCATCGCCGGCGACCTCGGCATAGGTTTCACCGTACGAAACCGGCGTGGCCAGCATGAAGCCGATCGGCGTGCCGTACTCCACGCGCAGCTCGTCCAGCGAGCCGTTCTTTGCCGCCAACGCCACGGCACCAACGTCGCCGGAGGCCATCAGGCCTCGGCGAACCGCGCCGGCGTCGGCGTCGAAGGCCGCCGCGATTGCATCGAGCACGAGCCCCTCGCGCAATCCGACGCGCAGGTCTCCGGTTACGATCTTGATGACGTAGGTCGCGACCAGCGAATCTTCACAGGCGCGCAGGATGCGCTCGAGCACTGCCTCGCGCCGCCGGTTTGCATGCTTTCCGGATGCCTGTGCGATCTCGCCAAACAATACGTCGAGCGTTGCGGGCGTAAGACGATCGGAGAAGAGCATCGCATCGATCGGAGGGCGCACGAGCGGTCCCATCGCCGCCCCGAGATCGCCCGTCGAGCGATAGCTCGAGCGCAGCGCGGCATCGTCGAAGCCCCAGACGCGTCGAGCGGCCTCGAGGATCCTCCGTCCACCGATCGACAGCGTTCGGCGATCGCGAGCCGCAAACGGATTTCCGGTGAAGAAACGTGCCGCTACGATCAAGTCTGCATCGTCGAGCACGCGAAAATACGATGCAAGCACCGCGACCTTTTCCAGTTTTCCTGGATTCGACGCAATGCGCTGCGCCGTCTGAGCAAACCGCTCCACTCTGGCGTCTGAAGGTTACACGCCGCGCCCGTTCAGACGCTCGAAATACTCGTACGTTGCGCGGATACCATCGGGCAGGTCGGTCGAGGGTGTCCACCCGAGCTCCAAACGAGCCGGCGTCGCGTCGAACTGTGCGTCGCGCGCGTCGCCGGAGCGCTGCGGGGCGTGAATCACCGGCGCTTCAAAGCCGGTTATTTCCACGAGGCGGCGATAGATTTGATTGACGCTCGTACGGATTCCCGTGCCGATCACGTAACAGCCGCCGGAACCGCGCTCGAGTGCGGCGAGGTTCGCCCGCGCGACATCGTCCACGAACACGTAATCGCGCGTCTGGTCGCCGTCCCAATCGATGCGGACGGGTTCGCGCGCGAGAAACTTTCCGATGAAAATTGAAATCACGCCGGCCTCACCGTTGGGATCCTGCCGGGGACCGTAGACGTTTCCGTAGCGCAACGCCGTGAAGTCGAGCCCGCGAGAGGCCTTGTAAAAGCGCAGATAGTGTTCGCCAACCATCTTCGTGATGCCATACGGCGAGCTAGGATGCTGCGGCGTGTCGTCCGTGATCGGCAGCCGTTCGGGAGTGCCGAAGGTCGCACCGCTCGAGGCGAAGATGACCTTTCTTACGCCCGATTTTTGCGCAAAATCCAGCACGTTGAGCAGCCCGATCACGTTGATCTGTGCGTCATAGAGCGGATCCCGCGCCGAGATCGCGACGGAGTGCTGCGCGGCATGATGGCTAACGATCTCCGGCGCGAAATCGGCGAAGACCCGGCCGATTGCCTCGTCTCGCACGTCCATGTGGACGAGCGAGACGTTCTCCGGAACGTTCGCGCGCCGGCCGCCTCCGTGTTCCCAAAGCGAATCGATCACCAACACGTCGTGACCGGCCGCACGATAGGCGTCGATGACGTGCGATCCGATGAAGCCGGCCCCTCCGGTTACGGCGATGCGCATTCCGCGTGCTCTAAATTGCGCGAGCTAGCCACAGCGGCGAGTCGTCGCAGGGGAACGTTTGTGCCGAGCGGAGTCGAAGCGCCGATGCCATCGTGGGGGCTCCTTTATCTTGCGAGCGTTAGCGTGCTGGGAACGTTGGCCGTTCTGCCGTTGGGTCCCGAGGTTCGTCCCTTAGAAATCCTGGGTTTCGCCGCGGTTGCCGTTTACGTTTCTTTCGGCCGCGAAGCGCCGCGATTTCGCGCCGCGCTGTTCCTTGCCCTGGTCGCCGCGGCGGGCAACGCCGCATTCCATCAGCGCAATCAGCAGGATCTCGTCGAGCGCCGTACGGCGCGCTATGCGGCGACGCTCTTGGAACGCGTAGATGAGGGCGATGGTTCGTGGTCGCTTACCCTTGCGTTCGATGACGGAGCGGTGGTGGAGGCTCGCGTTCGCGACGAGGTTCCTCCGGCGGGTTCGCGGTTGATCGTACGCGGACGGCTGGAACCGTTCGACGAAGCGCGAAATCCCGGTGAGCCCAGCGAAGGCGAAATGGAGCGCGAGCGCGGTCTGGACGGCCGGCTCGATTCGGCCGCCATCATTTCGGTTCGTGGAGCGAGTTGGAACGCTCGCATTGCGCTCTCGCGCGCACACGAATGGGCGCACGTTCAACTGCGCGAGCGCCTCGGCGAACCTGCCGCCTCCGTCTTGGCCGGTGAGCTTTGGGGAGAACGCGCGTCGTTGCCGCCGGCGCTGCGCACGGAGTTCCAGGAAACCGGCACGGTCCACATCTTAGTCACCGCAGGTTTGCACATGGGCGCGGTGACGGGGCTCTGTCTTCTCGTGCTGCTCTTTTTCGGATTGCCGCGCTGGTCGACATGTATGATCGCCATCGCGCTTCTCTGGGGCTTCGTTTGGTGGAGCGGTTCGCAGCTGCCCGCGCAGCGCGCCGCGACGATGGCAACTGCGGTGCTCGCCGCGCGAGCCTGCGGACGCGCGACCTTTTCGTGGAACGCACTCGGAATCGCCGCCGGCGTCATCGCATTCCTTCGCCCGCAGAGCGTCGCCACGGCATCGTTTGCGCTGTCGTTTTCGTGCGTGGGCGCGATCTTTGCGTGCGCCGGCCCATTGGAGCGCTGGATCGAAGAACGAGTCGCCCTGCCGCAGCGCGTGCGCGAGGCCCTTACCCTAACGCTCGCCACCCAGCTCGGCACGTGGCCGCTCGGCGCAGCCGTTTTTTTGCAGTTTGCGCCGTACGCGATTGCGGCGAACTTCGCGATCGTTCCGTGCGTAGCGCTGACGATGGCGCTGGGCGCGGCGACCCTCGCGTTGTCGTGGTGCGCACCTTTGGCCCAGGCCTGCGCGAACCTCAACTCGTGGCTGCTCGCATGGATGCTGGGCGTCGTGCAAACCGTTAGCCAACTTCCTTACGCGGTGCTGCCGATGACGCCGGCTCCGGGCTGGTGCGTCGCCGCCTACGACGCCGCGCTTCTCGCGGCGCCGGCGTTATGCCGGCGGAATGCGAAAACGGTTGCGATCGCCGCGCTCGTATTGGCGACCTCGTACGTGCTGTGGCCGCCGCGCGCGCTCGACGGACGATTGCGCGTGACGGTGCTCGACGTCGGTCAGGCCGATGCGATCGTCATCCAAACGCCGCGCGGTCACGCGTTGATCGTGGATGCCGGCGGACGGCTCGAGCGCGGCGCGCAGGGCGACGACTCCGTCGCCGAACGCGTGGGCGAGCGCACCGTCGTGCCATTTCTTTTGCGGCACGGCATCCATGCGGTCGACGCGTTGATCCTGTCGCATCCGCACGGTGACCACGCCGGCGGCGTCGCGCCCGTGCTGCGGCATCTGCGCGTCGGGCAGTTCGACGACGGCGGTCAGCGCTATGCCGGCCATGCCTATCGGGACGCGATCGCCACGGCTCAACGTGAAGGCGTGCCGATCCTCTATCCTCGCGCAAGGATGGAGTGGCGCACCGACGATGGCGTAGCGCTACATTTTATCGGGCCTTCGCTTCCGTTCATCGAAGGCGGCAACGCGATCAACAGCAACTCCGTCGCGTTCGTCCTTCAGTACGGACGATTTCGCATGCTCTTCACCGGCGATGCCGGCCGCGAGTCAGAGGACCGGTTTCTGCACGAGGGCGTCGATCTTCACGCCGACGTGCTCAAGGTGGGACATCACGGCTCGGCTTACGGCTCGTCGCCGCGGTTCATCGCCGCCGTCGCCCCGCGCTACGCGATCATTTCCGTGGGCCGGCACAACCTCTTCGGGCATCCTGCGCCGGCAACGCTCGCGACCCTGCAACGCTTCGGCGCACGCGTCTACCGCACCGATGAAGACGGCGCGGTGACGGTTACCACCGATGGGGCAAGCATCGCAGTCTCGACGATGTTGCCGGAGAAAATTTAATCTGCCCGCTCCAACGACGCGCGATCCCAGTGCGCGAGGTTCGCCGCCGCCTCGTAGGTCGAGTTAAAGAAATCGAGCACCCTGCGATCCGGATCCGGCGACGTGCGCACGCTCTCGTACGGAAGCAGAAACTCTCGCAGTTGATCCGTCCAGTATCCGGGCGGCTCAACGTGCGCTTGCGCAAAATCCGGCGGCTCTGGATAAGCGTATGCGTAAAACGACGCCTCGATTCCCCGCCCACCCGGCCAAAAGCCGACGCTATGCTCTTCGCGAGAATAGGCTTCGCGCGTGACCCAGTCGGGCAGATTCGGAATGCCGCCAGGGTGCGGCGGCGCGGGGCGTCCGGAGAAACGCGTGAGCGCCAGGTCGAAGCTGCCCCAAAAGAAATGCACCGGACTCGCTTTCCCGAGAAACGGCGCGCGAAACTCCTTGCAGAGCCGGTTGGCTTGGAGCAGCGCGCGGAAGAAGCGCTCGACGTACGCCTTGTCGTATGATGCGTGGACCGTATCTTCGTCGAAGCGCACCGGATCGGCGATTTCGTTGGGCATCGTGTTGATTCGGATGTCGAAGTCGAGCGCTCGCAGCTCATCCATGATGCGGCGATAAAACTCCGCAACGGACATCGGCTCGAGGGTAAAGCCGCCTTTTTCGCCGTCACAACCGTGGAGCTGCAACCTCGACTCCAGAAAATCGAAGTCGATCGACAGCCACCGGCCGTCGGAATACGGCATCGCCGACGTCGTCAGGCCGCGCGGCGTAACGTAGAGCGCGACGTTCCACCAATGGTTGACCAGCGGCTCCAGCTTGAGTCGGATTTTTCCGACGATCTGCGTCCAGAGATGCAGGGTCGCAAGCGTGTCCTTCCACTCGTCGTATGTGAGCGCGGGCCAACGATCCATCAAGATTGCGCAGGCACGATCGGCAGTTCGATCTGGTTGGGATCCATCTCGCCGTCGAGGGACGGCGGCCGGAAGTGTTGCGGAGCGAAGCGCAGATACATAATCGGTATCAAGATCAACGTCAGAATCAACGAGCTCGATAAGCCGCCGATCACCACGATTCCCAACGGCCGCTCGGCCTGCGAGCCGGGATCGAGCGCCAACGCGAGCGGCAGCATGCCGGCAATCATCGCGACGGTGGTCATCACGATCGGGCGGAACCTTGCGTGCGCGCTCTCTTCGATCGCTTCCAGCTTGCTCATCCCTCGTTCTCGCAGTTGATTTGCGAAATCCACGAGCAGGATTCCATTTTTCGCGACCAGCCCGACGAGCAAGATCGCTCCGATCATCGAGAATAGGTTCAGCGTCTGGTGCGTCAGTGCCAGGGCGCCCAGGGCGCCTACGACCGCGACCGGCACCGTGAACATGATGATGAAGGGCGTCACGTAGCCGTTATACAGAGCGACCATCAACAAGTAGACGAGCAGGATCGAGAGCGCCAGCGAGATCCCCATCTCCGTGACGGTATCGTGAACGTTCTCCTGGTTGCCGCCCGCGACCGGCGCGACGGTGACGTTCTTGGGGAGATCGAGCGCGCGCAGGCGCCGCTCGAAACTACGCTGCACGTTCGACAGAATCGCTCCGGGTGCGACGTTGGCTCCGATCAGCACGACGTTGCGCCGGTTGATACGCATGATCAGCGGCGGGGCAGGCGACATCACGAGCTTGGTGATGTCGCCGACGCGGACGATCGACCCATTATTCGCGCGAATCGGAATCGCGCCGATCTGACTCAGCGAGATTAAGTCGCTCTCGGGATAAATCACCTGCACGTCTTTGAGGCCTTCAGGACCGGTGAACTGCGTTGCGGTGTCTCCGCCGAAGGCGGCGCGCACGGCCGTCGACGCCGTACCGATGCTCGCATCGAGTGCGCGCGCATTCCCGCGTTCGAACTCCACCTCGACCTGGGGCGCGTTGTCGGTCAGCGACGTCGTTGCATCGATCGCTCCCGGCGTTCCGGCGAGTGCGGCGAACGCACGAGCGGCGGTCGGCCCTGGATCGGCCGTCAAGCTGGAAACGACGTATGCTATTGGTTGCGCTATGCCGCCCGACGGGTCGGTTGCCGGCACCGCGACGACGTTCGCGCCGGGCAGAAGCCGCCCGATCCGCGATCTCAAGTTCGCAACCCAGTAGGCCGTGGAGTGCGACCGGCGATCCTTCAGAAAGAGGTGAATCTGAGCGATCGCGCCGTTGTTGATGTAACCGCTCACTTCCCCCTGGTAGGCGCCGGCTATCGACGTTTCCGATTGCAAGTCCGCAACGCGGTCGACGAGCCGCTCCGCTCGGAGGACGGCTTTCTGTGTGGCTGTCAGAGGCGTTCCGGTTGGGAAGCCTATGTTCACGAAGATCTCGCCGCGATCGACCGGCGGCATATACTCGAAGCCGACGATTCCGAGCGGAATAAGCAGCAGCGCGAGGACGAGGCTGCCGAACGCGATCCACACGACCAGCGCGCGGTGCTCCAGGCCCCACGGGAGCGCGCGCTGCGTGTACCAGCCGCGAACTCGATCGAATCCATGGCCGAAGCGGTCGACGATCCGCCACGGTTTCCATCTAGAGTAGAGCGCCCAGCGTCCGGCCAGCGCCGGGGTGACGGCAAACGAAACGAAGAGTGAGGTCAGCGTCGCGACCGTGACGACGAGGCCGAACTCGCGCAAGAAAAGACCGACGGAACCGGGCAAGAACGAGATCGGTGCAAAGACGACCACGATAACCAGCGTGATCACGATCGTCGCCACGCCGATTTGAGTCAACCCATTGATCGCGGCGAGGCGGGGCTCTTCCCCTTCGGCGTGATGGCGTTCGATATTTTCGAGTACCACGATCGAGTCGTCGACGAGAATACCGATCATCAAGGTCATCGCCAGCAAAGAAACGGTATCGAGCGTAAATCCGACCACACGCATCGCTGCCAGCGTTACTAGGAACGAAGCCGGAACCGAAATCATTACCACGATCGCATTGCGCCACGAGCGCAGGAAGAAGAGCATGACGATCGCCGTGAAGATGATTCCTTCGATTAGCGTTCGCGTAACGCCCGATAGCAGTTCTTTGGTGTAGGTCGACTGTACGCTGAGCACCGAGAAGTTGATGTCCGGGTACTGCGCGCGCAGCGCCGGCAGCGCCGCAAGAACCGCATTCGAAGCGGTAACCTCGCTCGCGCCGGCGGCCTTCTGCACGTCCAACTCGACCGTAGGCTTTCCTTTAGTGTACGCGTAGACGCGTTGCGTCTCGTAGGCGTCCTGCACGTCGGCGACGTCGCCAACCCGGTAGAGCCGAGCCGATGCGCTCCAGGGATACACCGAACCGCTCGAGGCTGCACTCGAAGCGGTCGTGGAGTTGCCGAGCAGGAGTTGTGCGACCGTCGGCACGTCGGTGATGTCGCCGCGAATGTCGAGGTTCGTTTCGCGATTGGGCTGGTAGACGATGCCGCCCGGCGCGCGGACGTTGTTGTTCGCGACGGCGTTGATGACGTCGGTGAGCGTGAATCCCGAAGATTGCAGCGCCAGCGGTTTGACGTTGACCTGAATCGACGCGGTCACGTCGCCGTTTTCCTGAACGTACGAAATGCCGGGGACTTGTTCGATGGCAGGCACGACCGTATTGGTAACGATTGCCGAGAGGTCCCCTAGCGAAAGCGTCGAGGACGAGGCGCTCAACGAGACGACGACGGCTTCGCTCGGATTATAAATCGAGATCTGCGGCGTCGGCAGGTCGCTCGGAAGCTGGTGCAGCGAGTTCTGGACGCGCCCCTGCACTTGCACGAGATCGGTGTTCTGATCGGACGTCAGTGAAAAGACCGCCACGATCGAGGCCTGGCCGGGCTGGATCGAGGTTTCGATATAGCTCAAGTCCGGAGCACCGGCGATCTGGTCCTCGAGCGGGCGCACGATCGCGTCGCGCATCTCCGTCGTCGAAGCGCCCGAATACGTGAGCAGCACTTGAATGGATGGAACGTCGTAGTTTGGGAGCTGCTGTTTGACGAGATTGAATCCGGCAATCGAACCCGCGAGCAGCACGAGCGATAGGAAGACCGTGACCAGCGTCGGCCTGCGGACGAAAAGCCGAGTTAGCCACATGGCTAAGCGCCCGCCACCGGAGAATACCGCATCGGCGCCGAGGCCGGGTCGGTCGTGCCGCGCGGCTTTGGCCCCAGCCACATGAACATCACCGGCACCAGCACCAGCGTCAGCAAGAGCGAGCTAATTAGACCTCCGATAACGACGATGCCCAAGGCTTGGCGCTGAGCGGCCCCGGGATCGAGCGCGAGCGCTATCGGCGTCATACCGGCGATCATGGCGCACGTCGTCATGACGATCGGGCGGAATCGTTCGCGCGCGGCCTCGATCATCGCGGCGGTGCGGTCCATTCCTCGCTCGACCATATGGTTGGCAAAATCTACCAGCAGAATACCGTTTTTCGAAGCCAGCCCGACGAGCAGCACCGTTCCGATCAGCGAAAAAAGGTTGAGCTGCTGATGGGTTATCGCAAGCGACGTCAACGCCCCTACGGCGGCAACCGGCACCGCGAACATAATGATGAAGGGCAGACGGTAGCTGTCGTAGAGTGCGACCATCAACAAATAGACCAGCAAGAACGAGAGCAGCAGCGACGTGCCCATGCCTCGAACGGTATCCGAAAGGTTCTGCTGCTGACCTGCGACGTTTGGCCGCACCGCGACGCTCGACGGCAAATCGAGCGCCGCCAGTCGTCGCGTGAAGTTTCGCTGGACGATGGACTGCACCGCGCCCGGCGCGAGGTTCGACTGTACGTGAACCACCGTCTCGCGATTCGTGCGCGTCATCAGCGGCTCCGACGGATCCTCCACGTAACGGGCAACGTCGCCGACATACGCGAGCGTCCCGCCCAACGTGCGCACCGGTATTCGGCTAACCGTGCCCAGGCTCGTCTGAAACGACCGCGGGTAGAGGACCTGAACGTACTTCGTACCACGCGAGGTCGTGAACTGTGTGGCCAGCGTACCGCCGAATGCCGCTCGAATTGCGCCGGCCGCCTGTCCAATGTTGATGCCCAGCACGCGCGCTTGGTCACGATCGAAATGAATGTCGATCTGAGGTGCCAGTTGCTCGGCGGAACTGTTGACGTTGGCGGTTCCCGGGGTCTCCCGCAAAGCTTGCGCAATTTTTGCCTCGTACGCCTCAGGGTGGTCGTCCGTCGACGTAATGAGATAGTCGATCGGCTGAGCGTTGCCCCCGCCCGTGCCCGTCGCCGGAATAGAGACGACTTTCGCGGTCGGTGCGACTTGCCGCGCGATGCGTCCCAGCAACGGCGCCCAATAATCCGTAGAATGGTGGCGATTTGTTTTTAGGAAGACGTGAATCTGCCCGACGGACCCCTGGACCAGCAATCCGCCGAAGTTCGACTGCGTCCCGCCCGCCAGCGCCGTCTGCGATTGGATGTCAGAAATCTTGGAGAACCGCGCGGCTAGTGCCGCAATTCCCGCATTGACGGTTGAAAGCGGCGTCCCGATCGGATAGGTGGCTTGCACGAAGATCTCACCGCGATCGACCGGCGGCATGAACTCAAAGCCAACCGCACCCAGCGGCACGAGGAGCACGGCAAAGATCACCGCTAAGCCGGAGACCACGACCACCGGCACCGGGCGTCGCAGCGCCCAGGGAAGCGCGCGGTGTGCATACCATTGGCGCAAGCTCTCGAAGCCCGCTGCGAACCGCGCGATCGGCTTCGGCGCCTTCCAGCGCGAGAGCAGCGACCAGTTTCCCGCAAGCGCCGGCGTCACCGTGAAAGAAATGCAGAGCGACGTCAAGGTCGCGACCACGACGACCAGCGCGAACTCCGACAAGAACTTCCCGACGGTTCCCGGCAGGAACGCAATCGGGAGAAAGACCACGACGTCGACGAGCGTGATGACGACCGCCGCCGGGCCGATCTGCGTACGGCCTTTGATGGCCGCTTCTTTTGGCGCTTCGCCGTTTTCGTGATGCCGCTCCACGTTTTCGAGCACTACGATCGAATCGTCAACCAGAATTCCGATAATCAGCGTCATCGCCAGCAACGAAACGGTGTCGATCGTGAAATTCACGATCTTCATCGCGGCGAGCGTCACGCACAGCGAGGCCGGAATCGAGATGAGCACCACGATGGCGTTGCGCCATGACCGCAAGAAGAAGAGCATCACCACGGCCGTGATCGCGATTGCTTCGATCAGCGTGTGAAAGACTCCCCAGATCTGCTGCTTCGTGTAGGACGCTTGATCGTTGAGGATTCGAAAGTCCATCTCGGGGTACGTCCGCTCGATCGCCGGCAACGCTTTCATGACGTTTTGCGCCGCCGTGACTTCACTGGCGCCGGTCGCTTTCTGAATGCTCAGCGAAATCGTCGGCACCGTTCCGACGTAACTGTATTGTCTCTGCGGCTCGAAGGAATCGGTCACGGCGGCGACGTCGCCGATACGGATCAGACGAGCCGAAGCGCTCCACGGATTCAAACTCGAGAGCGCCGGTCCGGCGTAGCTGCTCGAACCGGCCGATACCGCGCTCGTCGTGCTCTGCGCTTGCGCCGACGCCGCGGTCGGCGCGGCCGTCGCGCTGCTCTGCGCGATGGCGCTCGCAGCCAAGTTCGGCATCGCTGCCGGAAGCGGGGACGCCGAGGCGGAGGCCGAGGGCGACGGCATCGGCGAGGACGAAGCGCTCGACGCAGGCGTGACGACGATCGCCGGCGCGACCGCCGCTGCCGATGCGGGCGGGACGGCGCTGGATTGCGTCGCCGGAGATGGCAACGCGATCGTGCCGGCGCCGCCCGACGAGGTGCTGCTCGACGAACTTGAAGGCGCCCCCGGAGAACCCGGCAACGCGGGTTCGTTATACGATGCGTTTCCGAAGGTCGAGGTAAACGGCGACGACGCAAAGACCGGCAAATCCGCGACCGTCGCCGCATTGCTAACGTCGCCGCGCACGTCGATGGTCGTTTCGTGATTCGGAAGATAGGCGATACCGCCCGGCTCGCGCTCGTTGTTCTCCGCGATCGTGCTTACGATGTCGTTGAGCGTCAGTCCGGAGGCGACGAGCGAGTTGGGATTGACGGCCACCTCGATCGCCGGCGTCACCAAACCTCCAACGTTAACGTTCGAGACACCATCGACTTGCTCGAGGTCCGGCACGATGTTGTTGGTAACGATTGCCGAAAGCTCGCCGGCCGTAAGCGATGGGGAGCTGAGGCCTATCGTGAGGATCGTCGCTTCCGCGGGATCGAAGGTGCCGACGGTCGGTGCGGGCATGTCGCTGGGAAGTTGCGATTGTGCCACGAGAAGGCGACGCTGCACCTGAACGAGATCGGTGGTCTTGTTCGAGTTCAGCGAAAAGACGGCGGAGATCGTCGCTTGGCCTTGTTGAACGGTCGTATTGATGTGATCGAGATCGGGCGCGCCGGCGATTGCATCTTCGATCGGGCGCACCACGGCATCGCGAATTTCCGTCGTCGAGCCGCCCGGGTAGCTCGCACGCACGGTAATGGTCGGAAAATCGATATTCGGAAACTGCTGCTGCACGATCGTCATCAACGAGATGGCGCCGGCAACGCCGATCAGGGCCAGGCTGACGAAGACCAGCGCCGGCCGTAAAACGAAGAGACGGGTCGGCCACATACGATCTAGGGCGCGGGGCTTTGAGGCCCGGGGCTTTGACCCGCGATTTGCTCGCCCGGGGTGATCCCAAGCTGCCCGTTGGAGATCACTTTTGTGCCGCCGGTGATCCCAGTGACGACGGAGGTCTTTCCATCGCTGCCGCGTTCTTGGACCTTCGCGAGTTTTGCCGTGCCGTCTGGATTGACGACCATCACGCTCTGGTGCGAATCATCGAGGAAGGCCGTCGAGGGAACTCCGATGCCGGTGACGGCCGGAAGGTTGATGGTTCCGGTCACCGCCATTCCCGACTTCAAACGGTATCCGGGGTTTGAAAGGATTGCCTCGACGGTGAAGTTCGTCGAGCCGGGTTGAACCTGGCCCAGGACGGCGTTGACCCGCCCGCGGTAGAGAGACGTGTTGACGCCGGCCACCGCAACCGAGATCGCAGCGCCGCGTTGGATGCGGAAAACGTCCTCGGACGACGCGTTGAGTTCGGCATAGACCGGGTCGAGTTGTTGCACGGTGAAGATCGTCCGCGAACCCGGATACTCACCGGGATTAAGGTTACGATTCACCACGACGCCGTCCACCGACGAGACGATGAGCGCCTTGTCGATCTGCGCCTGAATCTGATCAGCTTGCGCGTGCGCCGAAGCGGCGTCGGCTTGGGCCGAAGCGACGTTGGCGGCCTGAAGCCCTTGCTGGTAGTTGCCGTTGACCTTCGAGTTGAGCGCCGCCGACTGGAGGCTAGCCTGCGCCGATTGCTCTTGCTGTTGATCGTTGTGTACCGTCGTGCGCTGCTGGTCGACTTGCTGCTGAGAGACGTAACCGCTGTCGAGCAGCGTTTGGTAACGTTGCAGGTTAAGCTGATCGAGCTTGAGCGTCTGCTGCGCTTGCAGCAGCGTTGCCTGCGCGTTGCGAACCTGATCGCTGCCCTGCCCGATGTTGAGCTGCGCCTGATATTGGGTTTGTGAGACGCGAGCGTCCGAGGATGCCGCGCTGCGTTGCGCGGCCTCGAGACTCGCCCGTAAATCGGTCGTATCGAGGACCGCCAGCACCTGTCCGCGCCGGACGTAATCCCCTTCGACGACCGCTACGGAATCGGTGGGCTCGGAGAGCGCGCTAGAAATCGCGACGTTTTGATACGGAGCGATGATGCCCGCGATTTGGACCGTCGGATGGACTGTTGAGGGCGCCGCGGTCAAAGCCAAAACGGCGGCTGG
This sequence comes from Candidatus Cybelea septentrionalis, assembly GCA_003158175.1. Taxonomy (GTDB): domain Bacteria; phylum Vulcanimicrobiota; class Vulcanimicrobiia; order Vulcanimicrobiales; family Vulcanimicrobiaceae; genus Cybelea; species Cybelea septentrionalis. The sequence continues at coordinate 184,400 of PMHJ01000037.1, read as the reverse complement.
ACCGGGCGATGCGAAACCGTGGCCGCGATGCTGGCGCCCGCCGGCACAGCCAGACGAAAGGAGCGCGATCACTACGAGAGATGCTGTCAACCTCATTTGAAACAAATATCCTACTTCGACGATGCACAACTTCGGCTGAGAGTTCCCGCCCACCTGAAGAGGGCGCAGAGCACTAAGACAAAAGCCACGGCGCCGATCGCCGTCGAGGCCTTCGCGAAAGCGTCCCCTACGAGCCCAAACGGTTCGGGGCGGCCGGTCGAGACGATGAGCCCGGCAAGCAGGACGCCGAAAAGGCTCTCCCCCACGATTAGGCCCGACGCGATCAGAACGCCGATTTGTTTGGCGCGAGAGTCGCCGGCGCGCGCGGCCCAACGGTTGTATAACCACCCGATTACGGCGCCAACGACCACCGGCGCCGTCGTCGATGCCGGCAAATAAATACCCAGGCCGACGGCCAGCGGTGGCAGCGCCGCGCGTCTGGTCCTGCGCAACAGCTCGTCGGCCGCAACGACAATCGCACCCACGAGAGCGCCCGTTGCAATCAGAGACCAATCGATTTGACCGCCGATCACGCCCTTGGCAAGCGCCGAGATCAGCGTCGCTTGCGGCGCGGGCAGGGGTTGCGCTATCGCATTGTGCAGATTTGGCGCGCCCGCAAACCCGTAACCTCGATTGAGCAAATTCAGAATCGGCGGAATCACCAAAGCGCCGACGGCGACGCCGAAGACGAGCGCGACCTGCTGTCGCCAGGGCGTCGCATCGACCAGCTGTCCGGTTTTCAGATCCTGCAAGTTGTCGTTTGAGATCGTCGCGACGCAAAGGAGCACCGCCGTGACGAAAAGCGCGTACGCGATCAGTTCCGACGGCGCCGTAACGCCCGCGAACCGAGCGATGCCGAGCAGCATCAGCGACGCGCCGATCACCACCAAAATCGCCAAGCCCGAGACGGGACTGTTCGAAGAACCGATCAGGCCTGCCATGTAGCCGCAGGCGGCCGCAACGAAAAATCCCGCGATGACGACGTAAATCACGGCAGCCAGCGTGAGCCAGCCGGCAATCGGCGTTAGCCGGCCGCCGCCGAGAAAGTTTGCGAGCAGAACTGCCAGTGGGATCAAACAGCAGACGCTGATGAGTGCAACGATTCCGATCGGCAAGTCGCGCTCGGTTCTCGGTTCGTCTTGAATCTTTCCGAGGCGTCGGCGCCGAGCGGCCGCCAGGGCCGACGCGACTCCGGCGGCCACGGGGCGCGCAAGGCGCCCGAGAGACCAAAGGGCCGCGATGCCGATAGCACCGGCGCCGATGAAGCGCACTTGATGCGACCAGACCGTGGTCGCCACGTCGGCTGGGGGACCGGCCGCCGGATGCAGCGCGGTTAAAACGGGCGTCGCAATGCCCCACGCGATAAAGAGTCCGGTTAGCATTGCGAGGCCGACGGAGAGACCGATCAGCTGCCCCGCGCCGACGAGCGCGAGCGAGAGCGAGAAGCCCAGGCCCGTAGTAGCGCTGCCGATGCGAAAGTAGCCGGCAATTTGGCCGGCAAAGACTCGCGTCGCGACGATTACGGCAAAGCCGGCGGAGGCAAGCGTTCCGCCAACGAGCGCGAGCAGCCCGGCTCGGTTTCCTTCGTCGGCGACGCCAGCCGCGGTGCCGACCTTCAGCACCTCGGCCGCCGCGACGCCCTCCGGGTAGGGCAGATCCGATTCAGCCACCAGCGCGCGCCGCAACGGCACGCTGTACATCACGCCCAGGATGCCGCCGATCGCGCAGACTCCGAAGCACTGTGCAAAGGGAAAGCCGCTCCACCACCCGATCATGATCAGTCCGGGCAGCACGAAGATCACGGCCGAGAGCGTCCCCGCAGCCGACGCCACCGTCTGCACGATGTTGTTTTCGTAGATGGATGAGTTCTTGAACGCGCGCAAAACGGCCATCGAAATGACGGCGGCCGGAATAGTGGACGCAAACGTGAGCCCCACTTTCAAGCCGAGGTACACGTTTGCAGCCGTGAATACGAGCGTCACGGCGGCGCCCAGGAGCAGGCTGCGCGCGGTGAGCTCCACTCGGTCTTTCACGACGCTTACTGTTGCGCGGCCGCGTGCGCACGGCCCTTTTCGAAGCAAAGAGCAAAGCCCGTAACTTGCGCTACGGGCTTTGCGTATCTCCGGTCATTCTCGCCTGTTTGAAGCGGTTTCCCATTTCTCACCGACGTTTCGATCCGGTTTTCGATCGGCCTCACTCGGATTTGTCGCGTATCCGCGACGCTTCGTCTACGTGCTTCCCATCGCGGCTCGATACGGTCCGCACTTCGTCATTCGGCGAAGCCTTTGCATGCTAGCAAAAACGCTAAGGTGATTGCAATACGTTCGACGCGTCGTCCACAAGGGTTCCACAACAACTTGCAGTTACCCACAGTTTATCGACACGCACGGGACGCTTAGGGCCGCATTGTCGACATCGGCGTCGACGATGCCATCGGCGACGGCGAGGTACTGGGCACTGGTTGGGCAGTCGCGGCGAGCGTCGTGGCGCTTGCTACAAACGTTCCGACGAACGCAAGGCCGACGAACCAACGTTTCATGAGCGGATTCCCTCCTTACTGGGTGCTGAAATTCTGGTCTCTCGTCGCGTCCTACCCAGGGACTGACCGCCTCTAACGCCAGGCCCGGCTGGGGAGGGCGTGCAAACCAGCTTCGGGCCGATGGGTATTATGAAAGGATGGGCGTCATCGATTTAGCCCTGCCAGGCAGCATCGCGGCCGAGACGGATCCGATTTTCGAACGCGTGGAACGCATAATTCCACGAGTCGAATGGCCCTTGCACGCTCCCTACGTGGCGGCAATCAATCGCCTCAAGCGCGAACGCAACGCGGTGATCCTCGCCCACAACTACCAGGTCCCGGAAATCTTCTACACGGTCGCGGATATCGTCGGCGACTCGCTCGCTCTGGCAATGAAGGCCGCGGAGACCGACGCCGACGTCATCGTCCTGTGCGGGGTCCATTTCATGGCCGAGACCGCGAAGTTGGTCAATCCGAGCAAGACCGTTCTGGTTCCCGATCTGCGAGCCGGGTGCTCGCTGGCGGAGTCAATCACGGCTGCCGACGTTCGCTTGCTTCGTTCGGCCTACCCCGACACGCCGATCGTTACGTACGTCAATACCTCGGCTGAGGTCAAAGCCGAATCAGACGTTTGCGTGACCAGCGGCAACGCGGTGCAAATCGTTGAAGCGCTCCAAGCGCCGCGAGTCATCTTTCTCCCAGACGAGTACCTTGCCAAGTACGTCGCCTCGCAGACCAACGTCGAGATCATCGCCTGGAAGGGCCACTGCGAAGTGCACGAGCGCTTCAGCGGGGCCGAGGTTCGACGGTTTCGCGAAGGCGATCCGACGCTGACCGTGCTGGCCCATCCGGAGTGCCCTCCCGACGTGCTCGCGGAGGCCGACTACGTAGGCTCGACCCAGGGAATGACCGAGTATGTCGGTCGCCTCAGCGAGACGGGCGGCGCGCGCGTGCTCCTCATGACCGAGTGCTCGATGGCGGACAACGTAGCGGCGCGCTATTCAAACGTAGAGTTCGTGCGGCCCTGTAATCTCTGTCCGCATATGAAACGCAACACGCTGCCCAAAGTGCTCCACTCCCTCGAGGCGATGGAATACGAGGTGACGGTAGCTCCCGAGGTGGCGCAGCGTGCTCGTCGCGCGGTCGAACGAATGCTCGACTTCAGCCGTCAACCGCGAGATTAGTGGAAAGCTCGCGCAGCGATGCGCTCGTCATCGGTGCCGGCATCGCCGGATTGGTTGCGGCGCTCAAACTTCAACCCGCCAAGGTCACGGTCTTGTGCAAGACTCGCCTGGGTAAGGGCTCGGCGACGGATTGGGCGCAAGGCGGGATTGCCGCCGCAATGGGCGCGGACGACTCGCCGCGCCTGCATGCCATCGACACCCAGCGTGCCGGCGCCGGCATCAGCGACACGAAGATCGTCGAAATCCTCACGCAAGATGCGCCAGCGCGCGTCGAAGAACTCCTCGAGCTGGGGGCTGCGTTCGATCGCACCGACGCCGGAGAGCTCGCTCTGGGACGCGAGGCCGCACATCAACGCCGCCGCATCGTCAAAGCCGGCGGAGATGCGACCGGCCACGAGATTCTCAAGACGCTGATCGAAGCGGTTAGCGCCCGATCCTCAATCGAGATCGTCGAGAACGTCTCGGCCGAAGATCTGATCGTCGACGGAAGCCGCGTCCTTGGCGTCGTGGCGCGCGACAATGCAACCGGCGACCGGATGGAACTCCGCGCTCGCGCCACCGTTCTGGCCACGGGAGGCGTGGGACGCCTCTATCGATACACTACCAATCCGGTAGAGGCGACCGCCGACGGCATCGCCATGGCGGCCCGCGCGGGGGCGCTGCTCGCCGACATGGAGTTCGTTCAGTTCCATCCGACGGCGCTCGCGATCGGGCGCGATCCAATGCCACTGGTAACCGAGGCCGTCCGCGGAGAGGGTGCAACGCTGGTCAACGACCTCGGGGAGCGCTTCATGACGGCGATCCACCCGGATGCCGAACTTGCGCCCCGCGACGTCGTCGCGCGGGCAATTTTCGAGCAACAGCAACGCGGCCGCACCGTCGGACTCGACGCCCGCTCCGCCATAGGCGCGCGTTTCCCGAAAGCCTTTCCGACGGTTTTTCGGTTTTGCATCGACGCCGGCATCGATCCACGCGTGCAGAACATTCCGGTCGCGCCGGCCGCGCACTACCTTATGGGCGGCGTTGCCGTCGACGAGTGGGGGCGCACGTCGCTCGAAAACCTGTGGGCCTGCGGAGAGACGAGCGCGACGGGCGTCCACGGTGCAAATCGGCTCGCGAGCAACTCGCTGCTCGAAGCGCTCGTCTATGGATCGCGCGTTGCCACCGACGTCGCCAACGTTCGGCCCTGGAAGCCGTCGGGTTATACTCCGCCGGTCCGAGCGCGTTCGACCCCAGTTGCACGCACGGGGGCCGCCCAGGCCCAAGCGATTAACGATCTACGCAACGTCATGTACGCAAACGTCGGGTTGGTGCGCAATGCCGGCGGACTGCGCGAAGCGCTCGCGCGCATCGCGGAGCTCGAAGCCGCCGCCGGAGAGGAAGGCCCGCTGCGCAATCTGCTCGTCGCGGGACGATTGATCGCAGAAGCCGCGTTGGCACGGCATGAAAGCCGCGGCAGTCACTATCGAAGCGACTACCCGAAGACCGATGAAGCCCTCGCAAAGCGTTCCTTCAGCCGGTTGCGCAGCGTCGCTTGAGCTCGTCGCCGCACCGGTGGTGCGGGCGGCGCTGCTCGAAGATATCGGCCGGGGCGGAGATCTGACGACCGACGCCATCGTCGAGCCGGAGCGTCGTGCGCGCGCTCGAATAATCGCGCGGCGCGGCGGCACTCTGGCCGGCCTCAACTTCGCTGCGATTGCCTTTCGACTGCTCGACGAACAGATCGAGATCGTGAGGCGCGCGGAGGAGGGCGATCGCTTCGAGGCCGGCGCGATCGTCGCGGAGATCGAAGGCCGCGCGCGCGCGATACTCACCGGCGAACGCACCGCGCTGAATCTGCTCGGCCGGCTTTCCGGGGTAGCGACCGCGACTCGCACGCTCGTGGAGCTCGTCCGCGGAACTTCGGCCCGAATAGCCGACACCCGGAAAACCACGCCAGGCCTGCGCGCCCTCGAACGCTACGCGGTATGGCGGGGAGACGGTGCCAATCACCGTTTCGGTCTCGACGACGGCGTGCTGATCAAAGACAATCATCTCGCGCTGGCGGGTTCGATTCGCGCGGCCGTGGCGGCGACGCGCGCTCGCGTGGGGCACATGGTGAAAATCGAGGTCGAGGTCGATACGCTGGAGCAACTGCGTGAAGCGATGGCCGAGCCGATCGATGCGGTGCTCCTCGATAACATGACGCCGGCGCAGCTTGCCGACGCGGTCGCCATCGTCGGGGGGCGAGTGCTCACCGAGGCAAGCGGCGGCGTGACGAAAGAGAACGTCGTCGAGATCGCGGCAAGCGGCGTCGACATCATTAGCGTCGGATGGCTCACTCACAGTGCTCCCGCGCTCGATCTCTCCTTGGAGATCGAAACTCGGACAGACTAGTGGAAGAGTAAGAGAGCGAAGGCCACGATCGCCCCAATGGCGGCGACGAAAAGCGAAACGATGTAGCCGGTCAGGCTCGAGAGCGCAGCGACTCGCCCTTCGCGCAGGCCGCGATCCGTAACCGAATAACGCCTTGCGCCTAATAGTGCCACGAAGATCCCGAAAATCGCCATTGCCGTTCCGAAGCCCGTCGAAACTCCGGGCTCCTCGCCCTTTTCGTGAACGAGCACCGCGAACTCGCGTGCGAAGAGCGAGAATCTTGCGATGACGAATCCGAAGGCAATGAAGGCGAGCGCCGTCCGTACGTAGGCCAAATAGGTTCGCTCGTTGGCCAAGGCGTCGGTGGCGCGCACGCCGACCGCCGTAGGGCTCTCCCGCTCGTTCTCCGGCATGACCCCTGCGGCGTTAGGCGAAATCCGTTCGAACCATGTCTGCCGAACAAAACAGCCCGTTGCCCGCCGAAGCGGCCCAGCCGAATCAAGCCTTCATACCTCCTGCGGCGCTGGTCGAATTCATGGCGACCGACTGGATCGATCGACCATCCATCGCGCAGCCGCACCCCCAAGCGCAGCGATTCGCGCAGCGGCGGGCGGCGCTTTCGCAAGCCAACCGGGGGATCTACGTGGTCGTTCCGGCCGGCCGCGAGCGAGTCCGCGCAAACGACACGTTCTTTCGATTTCGCGCTTCCAGCGACTTCGCATACCTCGTCGGCAACGGCGAACCCGGCGCCGTTCTGGTGCTCGAGCCCGATGGGGCTCGGCATCGCAGCCTGCTCTTCGTTCTCGATCACAATCGCGGAACGCCCGAGTTCTTCACCGATCGGGAAGTTGGAGAGCTGTGGGTCGGGCGTCACCGAGGAGTCGCGGAGAGCCGGAACTATTACGGGGTTGACGATTGCCGTTCGCTAAAACGGCTCGCGGGCTATCTTCACGAGCTGCGCGACGCGAAGTATCCGCTGCGCGTCATGCGTGGCCACGACGAAGAGATCGATCGAGTTTTCGAGCGCAGCGATGGAGATGCCGAACTGGCCGAGGCTCTGTCTGAGACGCGGCTAATCAAGGACGAGTACGAGCTGGCGGAGCTTCGCAAAGCGTGTGCCATTACGAAGCTCGCGTTCGAGGATGCGGCGCGAGCGATGCGGACGGCAACGAGCGAACGCGCGATCGAAGCCGCGTTTTGGAGCCGAGCGCGCATCGAAGGCAATGACGTCGGGTATTTGACCATCGCCGCCGCCGGCGATCACGCGTGCACGCTGCACTGGACTCACAACGACGGCCGGTTGTCGCCTGGCGAGCTGCTTCTGCTCGATGCCGGCGTGGAGTGCGATTCGCTCTATACCGCCGACGTCACGCGCACGCTTCCGATCTCGGGACGATTCTCGCCCGAGCAGCGCGCGATCTACGATCTCGTGTGGGAAGCGCAGCGTGCAGGCATCGAAGCCGTTGCGCCGGGGAACGACTTTCTCGAACCCGGCCGGCGCGCGGCGCGCATACTGGCGCAAGGCCTGATCGATCTCGGCATTCTCAAGGTCTCGCTCGATGAAGCGCTCGATCCCGATCGGCTGCTGCACCGGCGCTACACGCTTCACGGCGTCAGCCACATGCTCGGACTCGACGTTCACGATTGCGCGAAGGCCCGAGAAGAAGCGTATCGTTACGGGCGTTTGCGCGAGGGCATGGTGCTCACCGTCGAGCCCGGACTCTATTTTCAGCCCGATGACGGGACCGTTCCGGAGCGCTTCCGCGGCATTGGGATCCGTATCGAAGACGACATCGCCGTCACGAGCGACGGCGCCGAAAATCTCTCCGCCGCATTGCCCTCGAAAGCCGAAGAAGTCGAAGCCTGGCTAGCTCGCTAGGAGTCCGTCGGACTTGGGCCGATGGGCTCCTATGGCGCCGGCATGACCGATGTACCCGGCGGCGGCACGGGGCCCGTAGACGGTGCTCTTCGCAAGGCCGCCAGCTCGTCTTCAATCGGCCAACGCCCGAACGCCAAGATCACCATGCAGATGAGCTGGCCGACTCCGGGAACTAAGTTGAGCAGCGACAGGGCCCCGTTGAATCCCGCTTTGGCGAAGATTCGCCAGTAGATCCAGATCGTGAAGACGATGAGCGCAACGATGACGATGGCGTACACCATAATCATCGCCGCGATGAAACTGGTAGCCGCAGCCGAGTTATCGTTCATGCTTGAAACTCTCCATTCGTAGCAACGTTCGAAGAAGCGATCGTGCCGACCGGCACGTCAATGCACCGTTCAACCTCGCGGCGGCGAGCCCCACCCGGATTGCAAATACGCGCCATCGACAACGATGACGGGCACCGTGGGATCGCCGGCGCTGTAGGCCAACATTCGCTCGCGGGCTTTGCGGTCGTTTTGGGCGTCGTAGCGCTCGTATGAGGTTCCGTGTGAATCGTAGTAGGCCATGGCGCTCTTGCAATACGGACAACTCGGAGAAATATAAAGCTCCAGCTTCGCGCCCGGAGGAAGGTGCTCTGCGTCGAACTGCAATGCCATGCCGCTGATCTTCGTACCGACACCACTGGGGAACCTGCGAGACGTCACGCTGAGAGCAATCGACGTTTTGCGGCAGGCGGAGATTGTCGTCGCCGAAGATACGCGCGTCGCGCGCAGGTTGCTGCGAGCCTTGGAGATCGACGTCCGAGCGCTTTGGAGCTATCGCGAACAGAACGCCGCGCGCGTGACGCCGGGAATTCTCGAACGAGCGCGCACCGGAATCGTCGCCGTCACTACCGATGCCGGGATGCCGGGAATCTCGGATCCCGGAAGCGATCTCGTCGCTGCGGCGCGTCTCGCCGGCGTACCGATCGACGTCCTGCCGGGGCCCTCCGCCGCCACGAGCGTCGCACTCTTGTCGGGTTTTTCGCTGCGCCGTTTCGCGTTTGAGGGATTTCCACCGCGCGCCGCCTCGGCGCGACGCGCGCGGTTTGCTTCCGCATTGCAGTCGAACGCAACTTCCATCTGGTACGAATCCCCGCAACGGATTCGCGCTACTCTCGCCGATCTCGCCGCAGTAGCCGCCGATGCGCAGGTTTTCGTCGTCCGGGAATATACCAAACTTCACGAACAGCATTATTGGGGAACTCCCGAATCCGTCGCCGCACAGATCCCGTATCCGCCGCGTGGTGAGGTGGCCTTTGCGATCGCACCATATCAGATTGCGGCCGTCGTGCGCGACCGGGACGAAGAGGTAGGCGATGCCATCGACGCCCTGCTCGAAAGCGGCCGACGAGTCGGCGACGTGGCAAAGGAGCTGGCGGCGCACGGCTTCGGGGACCGGCGCCAACTCTACGCGGCCGCCGCGGCGCGGAAGGCCGCCCAGAAAGCGCCGCAAAAACAGCAATGAAGCCTATGGAACGCACCTATTACGTCACGACGCCGATCTACTACATCAGCGGAAGCCCGCATATCGGCCACGCTTACACGACGATCGTCGCCGACGTATTGGCGCGCACCGCGCGCACGTTTCGTCCGACGTTCTTCTTAACGGGGACCGACGAGCATGGCCAGAAAGTCGCCAACGCTGCGGCGGCTGCCGGCAAGACGCCGCAGGAATGGTGCGACGAACTGGTGCCGCGCTGGAAAGAGCTCTTTGCCGCATACCACGTGCGCTACGACGATTTCATTCGAACGACGGAATCCCGCCACGTCGAAAAAGTTCGGCGCGTCTTCGAACGATTGCGGACGAGCGGCGACGTGTATCTCGGTAAGTACGAAGGCTGGTACTGCGTCAACGACGAGACCTTCTGGCTCGAATCGAAACTGGTCGACGGTCGCTGCCCCACGTGCGGCCGCGAGGTGCAGTGGATATCGGAAGACGATTGGTTCTTTCGGCTCTCCGCCTATCGAGATCGTTTGCTGGAGCACTTCCTCGCGCACCCGCAGTGGGTCCAGCCGCGCAGCGTCTATAACGAAATGATGTCGATCCTCAACGAGGGCCTCGACGATCTGTCGATCTCGCGAACGAGTTTCGATTGGGGAGTTCCGATCGACGGCGGCGGTGTGATATATGTCTGGCTGGACGCTTTGCTCAACTACATCACGGCGATCGGCTGGAGTGAGGACGACGCGCGTTTCAATACCTGGTGGCCCGCACAGACGCAGCTGGTCGGCAAAGAGATCGCCCGCTTTCACACGATCATCTGGCCGGCGATCTTGTGGGCTCTGGGGGAAAGCGCTCCCAACCTCGTCTTCGCACACGGTTGGATTACGGTCGACGGCCAGAAGATGGGCAAGAGCGTCGGAAATGCGGTCGATCCCTTTGCGCTGGCGCAGCGTTTCGGCGCCGATTCGCTCCGCTATTTCCTTTTACGAGAGGCGCCCTTCGGCAGCGATTTTTCGTATTCGGAAGAGAAGATCGTGCAACGGCACAACAGCGATCTCGCCAACGATCTCGGCAATCTCTTGCAGCGCACGCTGTCGATGCTGCAACGCTATCGAGACGGCATCGTGCCGGATCCGGCCGGCGGCTCGGACGCAGAGCTCGCGCGCCGCTTCGCGCCGTTACCGATGGTCGTTCGCGAACGTATTCTCGATCTGCACTTTCGCGAGGCGCTCGAGGGGACTTGGGAGCTGGTTACGGCGCTGAACCGCACGATCGACGAGCGCAAGCCGTGGACGCTCCATAAGGAGGCACGGACCGGCGAGCTCGACGCCGTGCTCTACGATCTCTGTGAGGGACTGCGCTGGATTGCAATCCTGCTCTATCCTTTTATGCCCGAGCGCATGAGCGAGATGTGGCAACAGCTCGGCAGCCCCGGCAAGATCGACGAGGATTGGTCGTCGTCCCTGCGCGCGTGGGGTGGCTTCTTGCCGATCGCGCAGACGGCATTGGCCGCGCCCCTCTTCCCGCGCGTCGAGCTGCCGGCACCAGCGTGATCGATACCCATTGTCACTTGCAGGATCGCGTCTTCGAAGACGATCGCGCGGAAGTCGTCGAGCGTGCCCGCGACGCTGGGGTTCGCGCGATGCTTACCGTTGGAGAGGACTTGGCCGACAGCCGCGCGGCGGTTGAGGTCGCGCGCCGCTACGGCATCGTCGCGGCGGTAGGGATTCATCCGCACGAAGCAGCGAACGCCCCGCAGGACATCGCCGGCGAGCTGAGCCCGCTCTTGCGAGAGGATGGCGCCGTTGCGCTCGGCGAGATCGGCCTGGATTATTACTACGATCATAGCCCTCGCGACGTTCAAGTCAGGGTCTTTCGCGAACAGCTTCGCATCGCGCGCGACAGCGCGAGCCCCGCGATATTTCACCAGCGCGATGCGTTCGACGAGTTCACGCGGATCTTACGCGAAGAATGGAAGCCGGCGATGCGCGGCGTCGTGCACTGTTTTACGGGCACGCCCGCTCAAGCCCGAGTCCTTTGCGACGAGTTCGGCCTCTTTCTAGGCATCGGCGGCGTCCTGACGTTTCCAAAAGCGGAGTCCGTACGCGACGCGGTGCGCGACGTCGGCATCGGCGCGCTCGTCCTCGAAACCGATTGCCCCTATTTGGCACCGGTACCCAAGCGCGGCAAACGCAACGAGCCGGCATACGTGACGCATACCGCCGCCAAACTCGCGGAGCTCCTTGCAGTCCCGCTCGACGAAGTCGTCTGCGCAACCGACGCCAACGCGTTCAAGCTTTTTGGCATTTGAAGGGTTTGGCCGTCTGCCACGTTTCTTCGAGCCGGGCGCGAACCGCCGCAACGATCTCCGCGTTACGCGTGCGAAGGCCCCAATCGGTGCTATCCGAACCGGGTGCCGCAATTGTTGCGTTGGCCGAGCCTAACCACGCGGCAGTTCCGGCGACGGCAAGTTTCTCCGAGTCGTCGCAGATGCGCACCGTAACGCCATCTCGAATCAGCGATTCGATGACCTGGCGTTCGCGCGCATTTCCGGACAGGTCGCGCGCCGACACAAGCAGCCGTGGAGCAGCACCGGCGACGGCGGCTTTGCGAAGTTCGCTATAAACTTTGTTGCAACAGCCGAACGACTCGCTTTCGAGGATCACGCGGTCGGCGCCGGTCGCGCCGTCGACCAGACGGCCTTCGCATGCGAGCGCCTCGTGCTTGATCATCGGAATGTTCGCGGCCTCGCCCGGGTCGTCGACCTTCAATACGAGATCGTCGGGATGCCAGTTCTTATCGTCCAGATAGAGCGTGCCGTCCACGGCGAGCACCTTCGCATGAAGCGGGTGCCCGAGCGTCACCGTGGCGCCGGCAGCGCGAAGCTGGGCGGCGACGCTCCGGTTTTCCTTCGCCAAATGGGGGCTGTTGAATGGCTGGCCCTCGAGCGCAACGGTCACCTCGGCCCCGCGCTGCGCCGCCGCTCTAAGGGCCTTCAAGACCGGACCCCACACCGTATATGCCTGAAGATCGATCCGCTGGGCGTCGCATAGTGCCCGGCAAACTTGCGCCGTCGAACTCAATTCCGCCATGGCGCACGCCATCACGACGCAGGCGGACGATAGCTAGTGGCCTGTAACTAGTCCCTCAGGGGGAGAGCGGCGCATCACTTGGAAGCAGCCGTATCTGCAATGAACTTCACGACCAAGGAGCTTGCCCCCAGCGACGCCGAGCGTAGCGGAGCGGAGTCGAAGGGTGCCTTCGTTCGCGAAATGTTCGCTCGAATCGCGCCGCGCTACGATCTCGCGAATCGAATGATGACCGGAGGTCTCGACGAGCGCTGGCGCCGCCGGGCCATCAAGCTGCTCGCGCCGCACTCGCATGCGCGAATCCTCGATCTCTGCTGTGGGACGGGCGATTTGGTCTTCGGGCTGCTGCGCAGCGAACCGACGCTGGACGTCACTGGAATCGACTTCTGCCGCCCGATGCTGGATCGTGCGCAGGCGCGCGCCAAGCGAATCTCTCGAGGAAACGCCCGATTCATCGAAGGCGACGTCATGGCAATGTCCTTCCCCGACCAAGCGTTCGATGGCGCGACCATGGGCTTTTCGCTGCGCAACGTTGTGGACGTCGACGCGACGCTTCGGGAGATTTTTCGGGTTCTGCGGCCGGGCGCGAGCTTCGTCAACCTCGACGTCAGCAAAGCGCCGAACAAGCGATTCAAGCAGTTTTTCGATCTCTACTTCTACGGCGTCGTGCCGGTCCTGGGCGGAATCATCGGCGGCTCTCGTGAGGCGTATCGTTATCTTCCAAACTCTTTGATTCACCATCCCAACGCACCGGAGCTGCGCGACCGGTTTACGCGTGCCGGCTTCGCGGACGCCGGATATTTGCCACTCGTGGGAGGCACGATCGCGATTCACTACGGGCGACGGCCATGAATCTCGCCCACTCTTCGACGAGCTCCGACGGAGATTTGGAAGCGCTCGTCGAGCGTTTCTTTCGCGAGCGGTTCTCAACCGACAACCCAATCATCACCGAAGCGGTCAAACGAATGCTCTGCGCAGGCGGAAAGCGACTGCGTCCCCGCGTCACGCTGCTGGCGGCGGCTGCCTGCGGCGGGAAGCCGGTCGAACACCTTCACCTGGCGGCGTACATGGAACTCATTCACGTTGCGACGCTAATTCACGACGACGTTGTGGACAACGCGCAAACCAGGCGCGGAGTCAACGCCACGGCGGTGGATTACGGCAATCGCGTGAGCGTATTGGCCGGAGATTATCTCTTCGCGTGGATTTTCAAGAACGTGACCCTCAACTATCCTCACCCCGTGCCACACGTGCTCTCCGCAACGCTGGCCGAAATCTGCGACGGCGAGGTGCTGCAGCTGCAGGCGCTGGGGAATCTCGACCTTCCGCTCGAAACCTACGTCGAGATCGCGCGTAAAAAGACCGCTTCGCTCTTTGCCGCTTCCGCCCAGTGTGGAGCGATCATGGGCGGCGGCAGCGCGACCGACATCGAGGCGCTGCGCAAATTTGGCGAAGCGCTCGGCATCGCGTTCCAAATGAAGGACGACCTTCTCGACGTGACGGCAGACGAACGATCACTCGGCAAGCCTGTCGCGAACGATCTGGTCGAACGAAAGACGACGATTCCGCTCATCGCCGCGTTGGCATCGGGCGACGGCGATTTTCGCGCACAGATGGCAAGCTTCTACGAGGAAGGCGGGAACGAGGCCATTCCCTCGGTCGTGCTCGGGATCGAACGCGAAGGCGGCCTGCGCGCGACTCGCTCGCAGATCGCTCTCTTCGTCGAGCGCGCCAAGCAGGCGTTGGAGCCGATGGCACCGAGTCCGGCGAAAAGAGAACTGGCACAGCTTACCGACGCCCTTCTATACTAAGTGCGAAAAGGATCATCGACATGAGTTTACATCCGCTACTCGCTATAATCGACGCGCCGATCATCATCGGCATCCTCGTCATCGGAGCGCTTCTTTTTGGAGCGGATAAGCTTCCGAAGCTCGCGCGAAGTGCTGGGCAGGCAAAGAAAGAGTTCCTGATGGGCCAAGTCGAGGCCGACGAGGCGGCGGCGAAGGCTCGTGAGGAGGCGCGCTTACGGAGTGAGAGCGCGCACGCCGACATCATGGATAATGTCGAGGCCGGCTCGTTCTCCGGCGAAGGCATTCCGCCGCCGACGCCCGGCAAAGGCACCCCCAGTTCGTAGCCAAGGCAAGATACCCGACGCTGTCATCCTGACCCGCTCGAAGGAAATGTCATCCTGAGCTTGTCGAAGGAAATGTCATCCTGAGCTTGTCGAAGGACGAGGGCACGATGTGGGATCAGAAGGAGATGCCGATTACGGAGCACCTACGGGAGCTCCGTAATCGTCTCTTGATCTCGATTGCAACCGTCGGCGCCATCGGCGTCGTGCTCTTCTGGCCGTCGCAGTTCGTGATTCGCGCGATGATGCGGCACTATTTCGGAGGATTGGAGCTCCACGCGTTTGGGCCGGCCGACGTCATTTTTACCGAGCTTAAGTTCTCGGTCGTGGGAGGAATCGTCGTCGGCCTGCCGGTGCTGCTGACGCAGCTCTGGCTGTTCGTCGTGCCGGCGGTCCATCCGCGCACCCGCCGCATGGTCTATTCATTCGTCGTGCCATCGGTGTTGCTGGCCGCGCTTGGCCTCGCGTTCGCGCACTTTGTCGTGATTCCGCGGGTCATTGCGGCACTATTGCAAATCACCGATGCCGTGGCGACGCCAACCTTTGGCGTTTCTTCGACGCTCAACTTCGTCATCGTCCTGCTGGCGCTTTTCGCAATCATCTTTCAAACGCCGATCATTCTTATCGGGCTGGCGCGTCTGGGCATCGTGAGCGCCGCGTCGCTCATGCATTACCGCCGGCACGCGATTTTTGGATTCTTCGTCGCCGGCGGACTGGCCGCGCCCGACGGCAATCCGGTTACGATGGCGCTGCTGGCCATACCGATGTACGTCCTCTACGAGCTCTCGATCTGGGTGATCGTACCGCTCGAACGACGCTGGCGTCCTTCGACAGGCTCAGGATGACAAAGTGACGGCTGCAGTGCGCGGGCTCTACGCCGATTTCGTACGAACCTTTGGAAACGTACTCTTCGCCGTTTCGCTATTCGTCGTTTGGGGAGTGCTCACGCTGCTCGGTGTCGTCATCGACCAGGGGCGAGATACGAACGTTTATTTTGAATCGTACGCGGCACCTATCGCGCGTGCGATCTTGCGCCTCAATCTCGACAACGTCTACCACTCGCCGTGGTACGTCGGCATCATCGGCCTGATCCTCACATCCTTGGCGGTCTGTACGTTCAAGCGAGTCGTTCCGGCGCGGCTCCCCGCGTTGCGCCCCGTCAAGATTGAGAGCATTCCGCTCCACGCGTGCTTCGAAGCCGCCGGCGATGCCGATACCGTGCGAAGCCGCCTCGCCGAATTCTTCGCCTCTCGAGGCTGGCGCATTCGGGAGCGAATCTTTGGCGGCATCGAGTGGAGCTTTGCCGATAAACATAATTGGGCGCGGCGAGGCGTACTAATCGCGCATGCGGGCTTTGTGATTCTCGCGGCAGGCACGACGCTCTACTGGGCCCGCGGCTTTTCGGGCGAGATCGCGCTCCTCGACGGTCAAACCTCGCAAATCCCCAATACCGGCGCCGTCATCCGGCTCGACGATTTCGCTTATCGCATCGCGCCGACGCAAACCAAGAGCGGTATGGTCTACCAGCCCATCGATTACGTTTCGCACGTTACGGCAAGCGGCAAGAACGGAATTCCTGCGCGCATGACGGTGCGTGTCAACCATCCGATCGATATCGACGACACGCTCTACTACCAGGCGAGCTACGGTTTCGGCATGCGTTTTTCGGTAACGCACGGCGGACGGCGCGATGCGGCGCTCTCCGGCCGTACGCTGTTGGAGGGCGATTCCTTGGATCTTCCGGGAACGCAGCGCAGCGTTCTGTACGAGCGTTTCGCTCCGACCGTCGACAAGCAAACCGGCATGCCGACGGCGGACCCCCGCGTCAACAATCCCGCGGTAGTGCTGGGAGTCTCGCAAAGCGGCGCCCCTCTGGGCGAGGCCCTCGTACCGCTTGGCTCCCGGATCGATCTCGGGGGCGGCTGGGGACTCGAGCCGCAGAAGTACGTGATGTACAGTGGATTTCAGTATCGCCACGATCCCGGGGTACCGCTCGTCGGGATCGGCGCGTTCGTACTGCTGACTGGCCTGATTATCTCCTTCTACTTCGTCCCGGCCCGGTTGTACGTACGCGTCGACGACGCCGGCGCGAACCGTTCAAGCGTCGGTCTGGCGGCGACCACCGTGAAGGGCTACGACGTTTTCGAGAGCGAGTTTGCCCGACTGGTGGTAGCGTTGAAGGCGGATAACTCATGAACCTTCCCTGGGACGAAATCCTCATCGGCGTCGCGTTGGGCGCTTACACGCTGGGCGCGCTCGCGCTGGTGATCTATTTCTTTTCGCAAGACGAGGTGTTCCGCAAAGCCGGCGTTCCGCTGGCAATTCTCGGATGCGTCGCGCAGTTCGTCCAGCTCGCGGTGCGCTTCGAAACGACTCATGTCTGGCCGTTGCTCAACCTATACGGATCGCTGTCGCTCTTCTCGGCAATGTCGGTGGCGATCTTTATCGGGTTTGCGTTTCGGTACCGGCTTTGGTTCGCGGGCGGGTTCGTGCTCGCGCTCGCTGCGATATTTCTCGCCTACGGAGTCACGTGGTACGAGGGAACGATGCCGCCGGTTCCATCGCTGCAATCCTACTGGGCCAAGATTCACGTGCCGATCGTCGTTTCGTCGTATGCCGCGTTTCTGGTCGCCTTCGTCTTCTCGTGCATCTATCTGTTGAAGTACTACGCGGCGCGCTCCGGCACTGGCTCGACCGCACGCTGGCTGGCGACTTTTCCGAGCCTCCCGCAGCTCGATGCGATCGTCTACCGCGCCGTCGCGATCGGTCTGCCGCTGATCTCCATCGGAATCATTACCGGCGCGATGTGGGCGCACGAGGCGTGGGGCGCATATTGGCAGTGGGATCCCAAGGAGACGGCAGCCTTGTTTTCCTGGATCGTCTATCTCGCATACATGCATCTGCACACTCGCCACGCGTGGCGGGGGCTGCGCACGAACTGGGTCAGCGTCATCGGCTTCGCTTCGATCATTTTCTGCTATCTTGGGGTGAACATCTGGATATCGGGATTGCACAGCTACAAGGTGTGATTGAAGTCCTGGCGGCCTGCTGCAGGCAGAGGTTACAATGTGGCCAAATGAGGCTGCCACCGGTACTTACGCCCTTGGGGAGAAGCTACTTTGTCTGACTTGAATGCCGGCGCGGCGAGCGACGCTGCGGCCCAAAGCGACGACGAAGTCAGCCGCCGGACCTTCATGGCCAATGCGACGCTGACCATCGGCGGAATCGTCGGGGTCGTACTGGCGGTACCGATCGTGGGGTCGCTGTTACCGCCCAAGAACGCCTCGAGCGGAAGCTGGTCGCCCCTGAGCACGCAGGAGCTTGACGCCCTGCAGAAAGCGACCGATAAGCCGGTCAAGCTCACCTTCACGCTCAAATACAAAGACGGCTACCTGCCCGAGCAGAGCGCCCCCGAATACGTTTGGGGCATTAAGATTGATCCGGCAAAATTTAGAGCCGCGCGCCCCGACATTTTCGACGGTCCGGGCGGAGCCGCGGACGTGTCGTACGACGCCGTCACCATGGGCTTCGTGATCTTCAGCCCGATCTGCCCGCATTTGGGTTGCTACTACAACTGGAGCGACGCGCAGAACCGGTTTATGTGCCCCTGCCACGGATCGCAATATACCTTCGACGGAACGCACATCGCCGGCCCCGCGCCGCGCGGCTTGGACCCATTGCCGTTTCGCGAACAAAGCGGCGCGGCCGAGGTAACGTGGATCGTCTATCAGTCCAACACACCGCAACGTATCGTCGTCTCCTATCAGGCATAGGGAATCGCTGATGCTGAACTGGATCGAAAAACGAACCGGCTTCGTCTCGATGACGAAGGATTTTCTCACCGAGGACGTACCCGGCGGAGCGAGCTATTGGTACGTCTTCGGAAGCGCGACGCTCTTCGCGATGATCGTACAGATCACGACCGGCATCTTTTTAACCTTCTTCTACGCGCCGTCCGCAGCGACCGCATGGGAATCGACGCGGGCAATTTATCTCAACCCATACACGCACTTTTTGCTCTCCGTCCACTATTGGGGCTCCTCGGCGATGATCGCCCTGGTTTTCTTGCATCTTCTGCAAGTGCTCGTTTGGGGCGCCTACAAATCGCCGCGCGAACTGCAATGGGTCGTCGGCGTGCTCTTGCTCCTCGTCACCTTGGTACTCGGCCTCACGGGCTATCTATTGCCGTGGGACATGGATGCATACTTTGCCTCGCAAGTCTCGCTCAACATAACCGGCCTCGCTCCGGGACTTGGCCCCGTCATCCAGCATATCGCGCAGGGCGGCGGCGCAATGGGCACTGCCACGATCAACCGCTTCTTCGGGCTACACGTCTGGTTGATGCCGGCCGTACTCGTGTTGCTCGTCGGCGCGCATTTAGCGATCTTCCGCCATAATGGCTCGGCCGGACCGGTCGTCGAAGATCCGCGTACGCTCAAGGTGGGTCGGTTTTGGCCGGATCAGATGTTTATGGACGGCGCGTTCTCGTTCATCGTCTTCGTCATCATCTGCTTTCTCGCGTTTGCGTTTCCGCCATATCTGGACGCGAAGGCCGATCCGACCAAGTTCTTCGTGCCCTATCCCGCCTGGTATTTCTTATCGCTCTTCGGCCTGCTCGCACTCGTACCGCCCGAGCTGCATTTTGGTCCGCTGACCATCGGCACGGAGTTAATCGCGACGATCGTCGTGCCGACGCTCTTCCTGGTAGTGGTTCTCCTGCTTCCGTGGCTGGACCGCAGCCGGACGCGGAGTTTCGCCGCGCGTTCGGGCATATTGTGGACGACCACGATCGTCGTTTGCACCATCGTCGGATTGTCGATCTACGCCCAAGTCACGACGATGGCCAAACAGGCCGCAGCGCCGCCCTCGCCGCCGGAGTCAATGGTGTTGAGCGCATCGGAGGCTGCGACGACTTCAACCAGCGTCGCGCCGGGAGCCGCTTCGGCGTCGAACGTGGGCGCCACCGGCGGAGCTACGAACGCCAATGGTGCAAAAATCTTTACTGCCAACTGCGCGAGCTGCCACGGAGCGCAGGGGCAGGGGATGCCCGGCGCATTTCCGCCACTTGCCAACAATCCGGTCGTCACCGGCGATCCGAATAAGGTCGTCGGAATCGTGACGGGCGGCCTTCACGGACAGATATCCGTATCAGGAATGAGTTACAACGGGCAGATGCCTGCGTGGAAAGGTCAGCTTTCGAATAACGACATCGCCGACGTCATAACCTACATTCGCGGCAGCCTTGGAAGCAATCACTCATCGCCCGTAACGCAAGCTCAAGTAGCAGGTTATAAGCCCTAGAATAACGTGACAGGGAGGCTCTGATTTAGTCCAGGGCTAGGAGCGGCGAGCCGAAGTTTACTATGGTACCGAAGTTTACTGTGGTAAATGAGGCTCGCCGCGACAACGCCATGGGCTAAATCGGGGCCTCCCTAGCGACAAGGGCCGCCTTCGTAGAGTAACAGTGCCGCTTTGCGGTCGACGGTAATGAGGCGGCGCACGCGACCGTACGCGGGATCCGTCGGCACGCTCGTGGCCGGAACGATCACCCATGCGCGCGATGCCGCACAGAGAATCGTGCGAGGGTCGACGCCGTCGGTTCCCGGATCTCCATCACTCGGCGATGCCAGCACGCGAACGACCGGATGCGTATAAAAAAGCAGTGCATTGCCGCCAGAGACGTTTTGGATGGCCACGACATCACCCGGGCGCTGCTCTCGCTCGATGACGGCGGCCAATCGCGGCACCGGCTTGAATGCTTCGGCGTGCGGTAAGACCGTCACCGCGAGCACGTCGGTCGCGACGATCGCCGCGAATGCCAGCGCGTACGGAGCCGCGCCCACGCTACTGCGCCGCGCGACCAGCAGCGCGGTCAACAACGAGCCGGCGAAGATGGCCGCCGCCATCGCCAGCAACGGAGGCACCGCGATCGCTATTTCGGCCGTCAGGCGATTGTTGCGCGTGAAGAGGGCGATCGCAATCGCCAATGCCCCGATCGTCACCGGCACCGTGGCCGCAGAGAAGACCGCCGAACGCGTGCCGCCGCGGCGCACCACTGCTTCGAAATACAGCGCCGTAATCAACGCGAGGGCGGGAAACTCGAGCGCGATATAGTTCGGAAGCTTCGTGCGAGCGAAGCTGAAAAAGAGCAGCGGCATGACGATCCAGGCAAATGCGAGCCGCACGAGACGCGAAGATCCCGGATCTTGTAACGCACCGGCGCGCAGCCTTCGAACACCATAGGCCACGGCCATCGGGAGGAATGCAATCCACGGAAAGAAGCCAAGAATAATGACCGGCACGTAATACCAGAACGGCCCGGCTTGATTCTCGACAACGGCGGTGTAACGGCCGATCGTGTACTCTCCAATGAGTTTTTGAAGCGGAAAGAAATGATAGTGCAGCACCAGGGCGACCGGCCACGGAGCAGCGATCGCAAAGAAAGCGAGAAGTCCAACGCACCAGGCTCGCGCCGACGGCGCGTATGTCGGTTCGAAACGCCGATTCCAAAAGAAGAGCGGCACGACGACCAGCAGCGCAACGACCGGCGCAACGAGTCCTTTGGCCAAGAATCCGAAGCCCGCGGCGATCCAGCCAAAAATCGTGTACCGGTCGCGCCCGCTCTCGAGACCGCGAAACCACCAGAGGATCGTCATTGCGACCGTTAGGTCGAGAAGCGCGTCCATGATCGCCAGCCGGCCGATCACTGCCTGCATCAAGCACGTCGAAAGAATGACGGCGGCATAGATGCCGACGCGGGCTCCCGCCTGCCGCGCGACGGCGTAGCCGGTGAAGGCGGAGAGGACGACCGTCGCCAGCGCCGATGGAAGTCGCAGCGCCAGCGGCGTTGGGCCTGCCAGCAGCGAGAAAAGGGCGCCTAACCAAAAATACAACGGCGGCTGGACGAAATACGGCACGCTATTGAGGTGCATGACCACCCAGTCATGCGTGAGAAGAATTTCTTTGGCAACCTCGCCGTATGCCGTCTCGCTGTTGTCCCAGAGAGTGCCGACACCCAAACCCGGGAGGGTTATGAGGGCTGCAACGCCCGCACCCACGGCGGCGGCACGAACGGCTCCGTCCGCGGTTCTCTTCATGACGAAAGGCGGTTTTTGGCTGCCGGACGCTGAAGCCTTTTATGTTTCCATGTTAACCATCTCATTGCGGCCGAACGGCCGCCGAGCGGTGATAATCGGCGGAGGAATCGTCGCGGCTCGAAAGGCCGAATCGCTTGCCGAGGCCGGTTTTCGAATTTCGGTCGTAGCGGATCGGATCGGCGATCGGTTGCGCGATTTTTTACGCGCAAATGCGGGAATCTGCACGCAACGCGGTTACGAGCGCGGCGACCTCGCCGGAGCGGCGCTCGTCATCGCTGCGACCGACGACGATGCAATCAACGCCCGCGTCGTTGCCGACGCCCGCGAGGCGCGCATACTCGTTTGCGATGCATCCAGTCCGGATCGAGGAGACTTTACGATGCCGGCAACGTTTCGCGTCGGAGATCTGACGATTAGCGCCGACTCCGCGGGAAGCTCGCCGGCTTTTTCAAAGCGCATCGTGCGCGAGCTCTCCGAGCAGTTCGGATCGGAGTACGGCGAGGCGCTACAGGTGCTGCGGCGGATGCGCGCTCATATCAAAGACACCTTCCCCACAGAGGAAGGCGCTGCCATTTTACGCACGCTCGCGGAGCGGCCGATCGCCGAGCTCGCCGCAATGCCGGACGTGGCCGTCGTCTGCGCTTCCCGGCGCAGCCCGCTCGCGATGATTCAAAGCCGCACGATCGCGGGACGTTTGGCCGAACGCGGGATCGCCACGACTATGCTGGGCATCACGACGAGCGGGGATCGTGATAAAGAGCACCCTATCGATCGCCTTGGCACGGTCAACGTCTTTATCACGGAGCTGGAGAGCGCGCTGCGCGAACGGCGTGCCGATTATGCCGTTCATTCCTGCAAGGATCTGCCCAGCACGCTTCCCGATGATTTGCAGATCGCGGCCATCTCCCAACGGCAAGACGCGCGCGACGCTTTTTGCAGCGAGCGCTATAGCGACTTCGAAAGCCTCCCGCGAGGATCGGTCGTCGGAACGTCCAGCCCGAGGCGGCGCGCACAGCTGGCGGCACTTCGTCCCGATCTGCGATACGAGACGCTGCGCGGCAACGTCGGCACTCGACTTGCGAAGTTACGCGATGGCCGCTACGATGCCATCGTGCTGGCGATGGCGGGCTTAAATCGATTGGGTGAACGGGCCACGCACCTCGTGCCGTTTGCAGTCGACCGCGTCGTTCCCGCCGTCGGTCAAGGCGCGCTCGCCGTGGAGACTCGCGCCGGAGAGGATTGGCTGACGAACGCCCTCCGATCGGCTGCAAACGATTGCGTCAGCGAACTCTGCGTCGTCTGCGAACGCGCGGCGCTTGCGGCGATGCACGCGGGCTGCAGCGCACCGATCGGAATCCACGCGCGTGTAGGCGCGGCGGGCATGGTGGTTGACGCCGCGGTGGAAGCCGAGCCTGGCGTCATTCTTCGTCATCGGATCGAACGCTCCGTAGCGACGTTGCAAGAGGCGCAGGCCCTGGGAAGCACGCTCGCCGCCGAACTGGCCGAGCGCAGTGTCGCCGCAACGTGAGCCGACCGTGATTGCAGTGCGGCCCCGGCGCCTTCGCCGCAGCCAGGTCATGCGCGAGCTCGTTGCAGAGCATCGTATCGGGATCGAGCATCTCGTCCAACCGCTTTTCGTTGTGGAACGCGATGAAGACGCGGGCCCGATCGAGTCGATGCCGGGAATCTCGCGCCTCACGCTCGACGCCACGATAGCCGAAGCGCGTGAGCTTTTTACGCTAGGCATCCAGAGCGTGCTTCTGTTCGGCATTCCGGCACACAAAGACGCCGTTGCCTCGAGCAGTTACGAGAGCAACGGAATCGTCCAGCGAGCGATTCGCGCCATCAAAGGGGAGCTGCCGGAGATGCTTGTGATGGCCGACCTCTGCGGCTGCGAATATACCGACCACGGCCACTGCGGAATCCTCGATTCGGAGGGAGAGGTCGACAACGATGCGACGTTGGAACTGCTCTGCCGCATCGCTCGGACCTATGCGGATGCGGGAGCCGATGTCGTCGCTCCCTCCGATATGATGGACGGCCGCGTGCAGGCGATTCGTTCGGCGCTGGACGGCCACGGCCGCACGAGCGTGGCCATCATGGCATACAGCGCGAAGTACGCATCGGCGTTCTACGGACCGTTTCGAGATGCGGCAGGTTCGGCACCGCAGCAAGGAGATCGCCGCGGCTATCAGATGGACGCGCCCAACTCTCGCGAAGCATTGCGTGAAATCGCGCTGGACATCGCGCAGGGCGCGGACATCGTGATGATCAAGCCGGGGCTGCCCTATCTCGACGTCGTTCGCGCCGCGCGCGACCGGTTTGACGTGCCGATTGCCGTTTACAACGTCAGCGGCGAGTACGCGATGCTTCAAGCTGCAATCGCCAACGGCTGGCTCGATGGCGACCGCGCCATCGACGAAATCTTGACGTCGTTCGTACGAGCCGGCGCCGACATCGTCATCACGTATTTCGCCAAAACCTACGCACGGCGTCATGGCTGATGCGATCCTGCTCCTGGCCGGTGGCTCTGCGACGCGCTTTCCAGGAAAACTCGAGCATGACATCGATGGCCAACCCTTGATCGTGAGAGTCTTTGCGAACCTGGCGCAAGGCCCATGGCCGGTATATGTAGCCGGCAAGGCAAGCTTTGCGCCGGCGGTCGACGCGGCACTTTGCGCGCCGTTGCTGATCGATCGCTGGTTCCCGCGCGGTCCGCTGCATGCGTTGCTCTCCGCTTGCCCATTCATTACGGCCGATCGCATCTTTGCCGTCGCCGCGGATCAGCCGCATCTCGAGCCCAGCGTGCTCGAACGTTTGGCTGCTGCGTGGATGCCGGGCGACGAAGCCGCCGTTCCCCAGCATGACGGCGGCGTCGAACCGCTCGCAGCTCTCTACGACAGGTTCGCGCTTCTCCGCGAAGGCCTTCGACTGCGCCGCGCAGGCCGTAGCGCGATGCGCGATCTGATCGCTGCCGTCGCAACTCGCTTCGTGCCGACGGAGAGCCGCTACTTTCACAACGTGAATATGCGTTCCGACCTCGAACGCAGAATGGACAGAGCGTGAAGCTGGAACGTTCGATCGCCGAATTTGCGCGCGCCCGCAACGTCATTGCCGGCGGCGTGAACTCACCCGTCCGCGCGCTCGGTTCGGTCGGCCTTTCTCCCATCTTCATGAAAAGCGGCGCGGGGGCGATGCTCTACGATGTCGACGGTCACGAGTATCTCGATTACCTCATGTCGTGGGGCGCCTTGCTCCTTGGCCACGCTCATCCTGCCGTTACGCGGGCGATCGTCAACGCCGCTTCGCGGGGTACCTCGTTCGGAACGCCGACCGAGTCGGAGAGTCAGCTCGCGGAGCTGATCATCTCGATGATGCCGTCAATCGAACGAATTCGATTCGTTTCCAGCGGAACCGAGGCGACATTGAGCGCCGTTCGGCTAGCCCGCGGCTACACCGGGCGTTCGAAGATCGTGAAGTTTGCGGGTTGCTATCACGGTCACGGCGACTCGTTCCTGATTGCCGCCGGATCCGGTGCGCTAACCGCAGGCGTGCCCGACTCGCCGGGCGTCACCGAAGGCGTCGCTGTGGATACGATCGTGTTGCCGTTTAACGACCTGGTGGCCGTCGAAGAGGCGTTCGAAACGAATGCGGGGGCGATCGCGGCGCTGATCGTCGAGCCGTATCCCGGCAATATGGGGCTGATTTTTCCGCGGCCGGGGTATCTGCTCGAGCTTCGCGAGCTCTGCACTCAGCACGGCGCGGTGCTGATTTTCGACGAAGTGATGACCGGCTTTCGCGTCGCTCGTGGCGGCGCTCAAGCACGCGAAGGCGTCCGGCCCGACCTGACAACGCTTGGCAAGGCGATCGGCGGCGGTTTGCCGGTCGCGGCGTTTGGCGGCCGAGCCGAGATCATGGCCCAACTCGCCCCAGACGGACCCGTCTACCAAGCAGGAACGCTCTCGGGCAACCCGGTCGCTATGGCCGCCGGCATCGCCACGCTCGGGGTCGTCGCAGCAGACCACACGCTCTACGAACGCCTTGAAGCGCTAGCTCTCCGGCTGACTGATGGTTTGAAAACCAGCTTCGAGCGACATGGCTTTCCCAGCTTCGTCAACTGCGCGGGCGGAATGTTTTCGATATTCTTCACGCGCGACGGGGTAAGCGACTTGCGGGGAGCCCAAGCCACCGACCGGAGCCTCTTTGCAAGGTACTTTGGCGCCATGCTCGAGCGCGGCGTCTACTTCGCACCCTCGCCCTTTGAGTCGAACTTTCTTTGCGCGGCCCACACGCTGGCGGAGATCGACCGCACGGTTGCGGCCACGGACTCGGCGCTGGCGAAGCTGCGGGCGACCGATGAGCGCCCGCTGCGAGCGATGCACTTGTCGGACGGCGCGTCGGAGCCGTAGGATTGCCTCATGCCCCTGACCTGCATCGGCCTCTCGCATCACACGGCCCCCGTCGAGGTTCGGGAGCGGCACGCCTTTCCGGCGTCGCGGATGGCCGAAGCCTTGGTCGCCCTGCGCGACTACGAGGCGGTTACCGAAGCTGTGATGTTGCAGACCTGCGGAAGGCTAGAGATCTATGCCGAGCTCTCCGACTACGAGAGCGGCGTCGGTCAGATAAAATCGTTTTTGACCAACTTCCGTCACGGCACCACCGGCTACGATATCGAGTCCTACCTTTACACTCGGCTCGGTCACCAGGCCGTCGAGCATCTTTTCCGCGTCTGCACCGGTCTCGACTCGATGCTCATCGGCGAAGCCGAAATTCTGGGCCAGGTCAAAGAGGCGTACGTCGCCGCGACGCAAGCCGACTCTCTCGGCAGAACGCTGCATCGTCTCTTCCGTGAGGCGATCGCGGCCGGCAAAATCGCTCGCGCGAAGACGCACATTGGAAGCGAATCGGTCTCAATCGCCACCGCGGCGGTCGAAGCGGCGCGCGTTCGTCTTGGCACGTTGGAGGGGAAGTCCGTTCTCGTCGTCGGCGCGGGCAAGATGGGTCGCGCAGCGGTAAAACGATTGCGCCAGGAGGGCGCCGCTCGAGTCATCGTAACGAATCGGACGCTCGCGCGCTCTCGCGAGCTGATCGAGGAGGCCGGCTTCGGTGAAGCACTCGAGATGCCCGAACTCTCTGACGCACTTGCCGTTGCCGACGTCGTCGTCGCCTCCACCGGCGCCTCGCATTTCGTCCTCGACGAAAAGCGCGTCTCCGACGCGATGACACTGCGTCCGCAGCGTCCGCTCTTTATCGTGGACATCGCCGTGCCGCGCGACGTCGATCCGGCCGTAGCGCAGGTCGACAACGTTGCACTCGTCGACGTCGACGGCCTCAAATCGGTCGTGAACGAACGGCTCGAATCCCGGCGCGAGGCGATCCCGGCCGTCGAAAAGATCGTCGCCGAACACGTCGAGCGCTTCGAAAGCTGGTATCGCTCACGCGCCACCTTACCGGTGATCGCGCGGCTGACGCAAAAGGCGGAAGCGATTCGCGCAAAAGAAGTCGAGCGGCTTTTGGCACGCTGCCCGAACATGAGCGAGCGGGAGCGCGTGCTCGTGACCGGCATGAGCATGACGATCGTTTCGAAGTTGCTGCATTCCGTAATTCTAAAAATTCGCAACAAGGCGATCGTCGATCGTGCCGAGGCACTCTCGCACGCGCGGGTGCTCGACGAGCTGTTCGAGCTAAATATCGAGGGCACCGTCGCCGACTCGCTGCTTGCGATGACCTCCGATGGGCACTAGCGACCGAGGACGCGTGTTCTTAGTCGGCGCAGGCCCGGGCGATCCGGGCCTGTTGACTTTACGAGCCGCCGAGGTGCTCGAGTCGACGGAGGTATTGCTCTACGACGCGCTTGCCGGCGATGCGATCGTCGCCTTCGCGCCGACTGCCTGCGAGCGAATTTACGTTGGAAAGCGAGCCGGAGAGCACGCGATGCCCCAAAGCGAAATCGAGCGGCTGATGATCGCGAAAGCGCAAGCCGGATATCGCGTCGTCCGGCTCAAGGGTGGCGACCCGTTCGTCTTCGGACGCGGGGGCGAAGAAGCACAAGCGCTCGTAGCGGCCAGGGTGCCGTTTGAGATCGTCCCGGGAGTCAGCTCTTCGTACGCCGCACCGGCCTATGCGGGAATTCCGATAACCCATCGCGAGTACGCCGCATCGTTCACGGTGGCGACCGGACACGAAGATCCGAGCAAAGCCGTTTCGAGCTTGGATTGGGCGAAGCTCGCCGATCCTGCGCGCACGCTCGTCCTGTTGATGGCGACCGCAAACTTGCGCGAGATCGCAAGCCAGCTGATCGCGCATGGATTACCGCCGCAGACGCCGGTGGCCGTCGTGCAGGACGGGACCCGCCCGAGCCAACGAACGGTACTCGGCCGGCTCGACGCCATTGCCGATGACGTCGCGGCTGCAGCGATCGGCGCTCCTGCCGTCGTCGTCATCGGAGGCGTTGCGGCGTTGCGGACGCAGCTCCGTTGGTTCGATGCCGGCGCGCTCTTCGGCAAGCGCGTCTTGATCACGCGCGCGGGAGAGCAGTCGGCCGAGTTCGCACGCGCGCTGCTCGCACGGGGCGCGCAGCCGATCCTTGCGCCGACGATCGCCATCGTTCCGGTCGACGAGACGAGCGCTGCGGAGCGAGCGTTCCCGGAGCTTTCGTCGTTTGCGTGGCTGATCTTCACGTCGCAAAATGGGGTCGACGCATTCTTCGCGCGGCTCGCCGCGAGGGGGGGCGACGCTCGATCGATCGGCAGGGCGAAGGTCGCTGCAATCGGCGACCGCACCGCGGCGCGCTTGCGAACCTGCGGCGTAATCGCCGATCTCGTGCCGGCAGAGTTTATCAGCGAGGAAATCGCGCGAGAGGTCATCGCATGCAGTAGTGCGGGAGACCGCGTACTGCTCTATCGAGCGCAAGAAGCGCGCGACGTTCTGCCCCAGATGCTGCAAGATGCCGGGCTAACCGTCACCATCGTTCCCGCCTATACCACGGTGATTCCGCCCGACGCGCACTTCGCGCAAAAAGTCTCCGAGGCCGACGTACTCACGTTCACGAGCGCGAGCACGATTCGCGGCTTCGTGACGCTTCTCGGCGATCGGATCGCACCTTCGCAGGCGGCGAACGGTAAATGCGTCGCGTGCATCGGACCGATCACCGCGAGCGCCGCCGCGGAAGCCGGATTAAACATCGACGTCGTAGCGTCCGTTCACACGACGGCCGGCCTGCTCGACGCGCTCGAGATCCACTACGCGGCCAGGACGTGATACGGCCGGCAGTCGGCGCGGCGCTGGCCGCGGGCGTCGCACTGGCGGCGTATCGCTCACGCGCACTCTCGTCCGACGGTGCGATCGCCGCATTTGCGGTCGGCACGATCGTGGTTGCTGCCGGAGGTTGGAGCGGCGCCGCAGTTCTGCTGGCGTTTTTCCTACCATCCGCGCTGCTCACGCGCATGGGACGCGAGCGAAAGCGTTCTCTGCGCGGCACGCGAGAGCCGGCGCCTCGTACGGCGTGGCAAGTCGTCGCGAACGGAGGCGTTGCGACGCTGTGCGCGGTCGCAGTCCTGGTTGCGAGCGCGCCGTTTAACGCCGCTTTCGCCGGCGCGTTTGCGGCCGCATCGGCGGATACGTGGGCCACGGAGATCGGTACGCTCGCGCGCCGCCGGCCCGTTTCGATTCTCACGTTTCGCCCGATCGAAACGGGACTCTCCGGCGGTGTGACGGTCGTGGGAACCTGCGCGATGATCGCCGGTGCGCTCTGCGTCGCCCTCGTCGCATCGCTGCTGCGAGTCGCGCCCTTGCTGCCCGTCGTAGCCGCCGGTATCGCGGGCGCGTTGCTCGACTCGATCGTAGGCGCAAGCCTTCAGGCCCGTCAATGGTGCCCACGTTGTTCGTGCGAATGCGAAACGCCGCTGCATTACTGCGGAACGCCGACGACGATGCGGCGAGGCGTCCGGTGGATTCAAAACGACGCCGTCAACTTGACGGCAACGCTCTGCGGCGCGCTTGTGGCAGCAGCGCTCGTCGTGCGGTGAAAGCGTAGGCCCCTTGCAAAACGCTTATTCTGCAAGGGGCCCAAAAAGATCCGGCCGGACCAGCGAGCTTCTGCTCGACAGAATTATTGGACCGTTCCGCTCCAAGTGGCGGGGCTCGATTGATTTTTTGCGTTCCAAACCTTGATTGTTATCGGGTTGCCGGACTCGAGGGTATAGCAAGTGTAACCGTAAGCGCCGGTAAAGCCCGTAACGACGATTTCCTTATCGCTCCACTTCTTCACATTCAATGTCACCTCGTTCGGGCCTTGCGTACCTCCCGACCAACCGGCGTTCCAGACGTCGTAAGAGCCGAAGTATTCACATTGATAGTTAGTAATACTAAACTCGATGCAGCACGAGTCGCCGTTATATGGGTGCATCTTCCCGAAATCTCTACCTTTTATGACGATTTTTTGCGTCTGTTCCGCTTGGATTGGAGTCACGCTTTTAATAGTCGGAGCTTTGAGCGAAACGGACGGGAAAGCCAATCCTACATTTGCGCTCGAAGCAGCATTAGCGCCCGGAACGGAGCTAGCGCCACAACCCGCTAGCAGCGCCCCGGCGAATGCGAGAGCAAGGACTTGACGTGCAAACATAATCACCACGATACCCTTTCAGCCGTTGAGGCTTGAGCGGAGACGGGGCGCCAAATCTAGCAGGCGCCTCCTTAGGTGGCATTTGTGAATTGGCACCGATTACCTGCTCGGTTTCTTAGAGCCTACACGTGCCGTAAGTGTGACGCCCAAGTAAGTGCGGATTGACTGTTGCGCTTTCTGCTCTCATTAGTTCATCCCAAACGCGATAGCGACCGTGGTTTGCAACGGCCTTTTCGACGCTTGGTGGTTTCGTCTCGGCAATGCTAAATTCGTTCCGATGTTGGTCTTCAGGTCAAACTTGACTCGCGGGAACCGCGAGGACCGGAACTACCGAGGGCCAATGCCGGAAGATCGTGCTTTTATTTCGTAGGGCGGATCCATCGGAGGCCAGGGCGCTGACGGCATTGGCGTTGCGGTCAAAGCGTGCGTGGGGATATGACGAGAAATTCATGGCGTTGGTTTTGCCTGACATGGCTGTGCTGCCGGAGTTTTTGCGCGACGAATATGGCATCGTCGCGGAGGAAGCTGGCAGAGTACTAGGTTACGCTATCGTGCGAGTTGATAATGACTCTGCTTTTTTGCGCGACTTATTCGTAGAACCGGATCGGTTCCGCCAGGGAGTCGGTACGGCCCTGTTTACGAAGGTCACCGATTATGCTCGCAATCGCGCTGCGAAGAAGTTGACGCTAGGTGGTGACCCCAACGCTTTAGGCTTCTATAAGCGTTTGGGTATGATCCAGGTCGGTGAGGAACCATCTATCGTCGGAGGCGGCCGTATGCTGCCGATCATGGAACTCGATCTCTAAAGATCCGAGTCATCGCCGAAGATAAGCCCTCGGAAGTCCTAAGATCGATCCTTAGCGACGTGGAGTGTTGCAATTGGAGAACGTCACGAGGCATCCGTCCCGAAAGAATGGTATATAATGTTCGCAGATGCCAAGCTTTCCGCCAGTCGTCAAGCAGCCTTTTGGCGCCAAGAAAGCGCTCTGCTAAGACGTGATCGCTCGAGAACTTTCACACAAGAATGCCGAGCATCTAAGGCGCCTTGCACGGCGGTCGGTCGCCACGCCCCACGCAATTCTTCCTTCGCTTCCAGACTCGCGCTACGACATCGTGTATTTGGATCCACCCTGGTACTACTATGGCAGCCCTGTTAAGGATGCCGCCGCGGGAAAACACTATCCACTGATGACGGTAGATCAACTCGCAAACATAGACGTGCGGAGGATCTTAAATAAGAACGCTGCCGTCTTCATGTGGGCGACCTGCCCGCGGCTCGACTTCGCACTGAAGTTGATCCAAGCGTGGGGCCTTACATACCGAGGCGTGGCCTACGTGTGGGTAAAGGTCAACCGCCGGGGCGAAATAATCTCCGGTCAAGGCGTGCCACCGACATTCACAAAGCCGACTACTGAGCTCGTGCTTGCCGCCACGACAAAGTCGACCGGGCGCCCTTTCCCTATCCTGGATCTCGCGCAGCCGCAGGTTATTCTTCACTCAAGAGGTGCGCACAGCGAAAAGCCGGCGATTTTTCGCCACCGAATCGAGCAGCTGTGTGGCGATCGCCCGCGTATCGAGCTTTTCGCGCGATCCAGCGCTGCAGGCTGGGACAGTTGGGGCGCAGAGGTAGGTAAGCTGGATGAAGCAAGAAGTCACGGAAACGGGCCGGTGGTCGTTGGAAGCAAGGGACGATAACGAAATGACTGCGGCAATCGGCGCTCGGATACGCATGGAGCGGGCGACGCTCGGCTCGCTGGCGATCCATGTGCTCGCCGCGATCTCAATTCCGGCATTGGCTTGGACCGCCTCCGGGGCGCCGGTAGAGACGGTCAGCTTCACTCACATTCTCCGGATCCAGATCGTTCGACCGCGAGCGGCGCTCCCGCGCCCCCGCGCGGCGGCGCCGCATTACCACGTCTCGCCTTCATTGAACTTCGCGCACCACGTCGTGGTTGTGAAGCTAACGCAGCGGCGGCCGGCGACAAAGGCTCCGCTCGCAACCAATGCTCCTGCAGCTCCGGCAATCGCGGCCGTCGCGGAAGCTGGCGATTCAAACGCGAACGGCGATGCCGGGCCGGCGTCGAGTCCAACGCCTGCCGCCCGCGCAGTCGCGAGCGTCGACGCTCACCAGGCCGGCGGGTATCTCCCGTTTGGCGCCGAGCAGCCCGTTCCGGTTCTCGATCCGGCGGTTCGCAAGGAGCTCGACGGCCTCGGCATTCATGTAACGCTGATCGTCACGGTCGGCGACGACGGCCACACAACGAACGTGGTCTTTCAGCCGTCGCTCGATCCGCAAAGCGAAAACCGCATCCGTTCCCTGCTCGCCGATGCGAGCTGGGACCCTGCCGTCTGCGGCGGCGGCGTCTCCTGCGAAGCTCAAGCCACAATTAGATTATAGATCTCCCCTACGGAATCGATTACAGAATCGATTTTCCTAGCGCCGAGCAGATCAAATCGACCGCGAGTGACGCAGTTTGATTCCGGTCGTCGAAGATTGGATTGATCTCCACCATTTCGATTGACCCGAGCTGGCCGCTATCGTAAAGCATCTCCATGATCAGGTGCGCTTCCCGATAGCTTAGGCCGCCTTTGACCGGCGTTCCGGTGCCAGGCGCTTCGCTCGGGTCGATCGCGTCCATGTCGAACGAAACGTGAATCGGGCGGCGCTGCGCCCCCGCAATGTTGCGTGCCTCGTTCATCACGTGCACCATGCCGAGCTTGTCGACGTCGGTCATGGTGAACGCCTTGACGCCAAACTCGCGCAGCAGGCGCTTCTCATCGGGGTCGACGTCGCGCAAACCGATCTGCACCGAGCGTTCCGGTGCCGCGAGCCCCTTACGCAGTGCGAAGTAGAGCGGCATGCCGTGAACGTTGCCGGTCGCGGAGCTGTCGGGACTGTTGATGTCGGCATGCGCGTCGATCCACACGAGCCCCGGCGGCTCGCCGTACGTTCGCGTCAGCCCGTCGAGCGTCCCCATCGCAATCGAATGATCGCCGCCTAGCACGATCGGCAATCCGCCGGCGTCGATCGCCCCTTTGACCAATACCGCGAGATTGTCACACACCTCGGTGATGACGTCGAAGAACTTGGCGGCAGTGTCTTGGGAGTCGGCCGATTCTCGAATGGGGACCTGCAGATTTCCGTGATCGACGATCTCGGAAATGCCGAGCGTTCTCAACTTCTCGTGGAGTTTGGCATAACGTATCGCCGAAGGACCCATGTCGACGCCACGACGGCTTGCGCCGAGGTCCATCGGGACCCCCACGATATCCACTCGGCGCACGGGAGAAAGACTCGTGTTCACGACGTGCCCTTCACCATGCCCTCGACGCAGCCCCGTAGCGATGGCCCGGAAGGAATGCCGTCGCACGTCGCGCTAATCGATTTCCATGCCAGGCCGTGCAGCGATGCTTTGCGCTCTTGCGATCTTTGCCTGGAGCGTCTCGGCGGCCCCCGCCCTCGCATACCTGCCGCCCCCGTTCGCCCTCCTCAATCGCGACGTTCGTAGTTTGGCGCGTAACCTGCCGGCTGCCACCGCCCTCGACGTGCAAGACCTCAATACCGGATACAGCGCCGGCTTCAATGCTCGCAAGAGCATGCCGGCGGCTTCGACGATCAAGCTTCCGGTCATGGTGGCGGTCTTCGAACAACTCGAAACGGGCCGCTTCGATCTAAACCGGCGCGTGACGCTCGAGCCGCAGGACAAGGATGCCGGATCGGGAGACCTCTGCGATGCGCGCGACGGCAGCACCTATCCCGTCTCCGAACTGATCGATAAGATGATCGACGTGAGCGACAACACCGCCACAAACATGCTCATCCGGCTTGTAGGGCGCCGCAGAATCAATACGGATATGGAAGGGCTTGGCTTGGCGACCACTCATTTACTGGGCGACGTGCGTACCGACGCGTGGTCGATTCGCGCGACGCTGCGCACCTCGCCGGCCGATCTCGTTCATCTTCTCTCGCTGATGGCGAAGGGTGAGCTGGTGGATCAATGGTCGTCAAACGAGATGATTGGCATCTTGGAGGCCGATCGATACAACACGTTGCTGCCGCAGCCGCTTCCCGCGGACATTCTGATCGCGCACAAAACCGGCTCTTTCTTCGACACCCTCAACGACGCCGGAATCGTTTATGCAAGCGATGCGCCCTACGTGATCGCCGTGATGACGACGGCGTTGCCGTCCCAGGATCTCGGAAGGCAGTTCATCCATCGTATCTCGCGGCTCGCCTATTCCGACGAGCTGCGCTTTGCGCGCTGGCGTTCGGAACACGACGGCACCAGCGCCTCGCCAGACCTGACGTACTGGACCGGCATCTCCGAGCCGGTCACGCCCGCCCTTCGACAAGCTCAGGACGGGCCGTCGCCTACACCTTAACCCGTGCCGACGCGTACGCGGGCGTCAGCCACTCGAGATAACGCGGCTCTTTCCCGACTACAATTCGCGCGTAGAGGCTGCTTAGCAGTTTCGTAATCGGTCCCATTTCGCCGTCACCCACGGGGCGACGGTCGACCGAGGCCACGTAGGCGACGCCGACCGCCGTCCCAGTGAAGAAGACTTCTTGCGCGCAGTAGAGCTCGCCGCGATCGATCGCCCGCTCCACGACCTCTAACCCGAGTTCGTGATGCGCGATGGCCATGATGGCCCTGCGCGTGACGCCTTCGAGAACGTTTTGCGACGGATCGGGCGTATAGAGCACGCCGCGCCGGACGATAAAAATGTTTTCCGCCGATCCTTCGGAGACGTGACCGTCATGCGAAAGTAGAATCGCCTCGTCGAAGCCGTTTTGCACGGCTTCGCTTTTGGCCAGGGCCGAGTTGACGTAGAGCCCGGTTATTTTCGCGCGCGGCGGAGCCATCGTGTCATCCATTCGCCGCCACGAGCTTACGCAGACGTCGAGTCCACGGTTCGGATCGACATAGTGCGTAAAAGGAATCGGGACGATTGCAAAGGCGTCCGGCACGTTATGCAGCCGCACGCCGACGTCTTCGGCCGCCTTGTAGGCAAACGGCCTAATGTAAACGTCGGTCTTATAGCCGTTGCGCAGAGCGAGCTCGACGGTAATCTCGACCAGTTCGTCGACGCTCTTGGGAAGGGACATCGTGAGAATCTTTGCCGACTGTTCGAGGCGCTCGTAATGGTCGCGCAACAGGACCAGAAAGAGCTCGCTCTCTTCAGGCACCCAATAGCCTCGAATGCCCTCAAAGCAGCCGGTGCCGTATTGGAGGCCGTGCGTGAGCAGCCCAACTTTGGCATCTTCGTAGCGCGCGAAGCCGCCCTTCGCATAGACCGTTACCTCAGACAACTCCATTAATCGGCTCCTTTTCGTCCAGCGGAGTTGCCCTCGGCGCCCGCTGGCTCCTTTGGCCGTTGGTCGCGCTCCGGCGTCACGGTGGGGACTCGTCCACCATCACACGAATTCAGCGGCCGTGAGCACAGACCACGCTCGATTGACGCATCCGCTCGTGCGGCCTGGCCGCAGCGTCGAAGCCGACGTCGTCGCACTCGAAGGCGAACTGCGGACGCGCAAGCGTGACGAGGTCGTGACGGAGGAGCCGCTGGAGCTTGCGCTGAGCGAGGGCGGCGCGACGCGCACGCTGGCGGTCACGATGCGCACGCCCGGCAACGACTTCGAGCTCGCCGCCGGCTTCCTCTACGACGAAGCGATCGTGCGATCTCGCGACGACATCATCGGTATGAGCTATTGCCTCGACGCCGCCCTCGATCCGCAGCAACAGTACAACGTCGTCACCGTCGAGTGCCGGGCCGGCCCAACTGCTATGGACCGCGCGCGTTTCGAGCGGTATTTCACGATCGGCAGCGCCTGCGGCGTCTGCGGGCGCGCGCAGCTCGACTCGCTGCGCGATTTGGGAGTGAGGCCGCTGGACGATGCGGTACGCGTTTTAGCGAGCCTGCTCTACGAGCTGCCCGCGCGCATGCAGCAAGCGCAGCGCGTGTTCGCGTCGACTGGCGGGCTGCACGCGGCCGCACTCTTCGACGAGCATGGCGACGCACTCGTCGTCCGTGAAGATGTCGGCCGCCACAACGCGGTCGATAAGATCGTGGGGTGGGGACTGCTGGGCGGCCGCCTTCCGTTCGCGCGATGCGTGCTGCTCGTCAGCGGCCGCGCGAGCTACGAGGTTCTGCAGAAAAGCATCATGGCGGGGATCCCGATCGTGGCTTCAGTCTCGGCGCCGAGCAGTCTCGCCGTCGACCTGGCCCGCGAGTTCAACGTTACGCTTATCGGATTCTTACGCGGCAACCGTGCGAACATCTACACCGTGCCGGAGAGAATTACATGAACGACAAAGCCTTTCGCCTGGACTTCTTCATTGCGATCGCGGCCGTGCTGATCAGCGCCCTCACCGCGGGAACGCTGTTCTATCAAACGCGCGTCATCGGGGACGAGTTTGCCGCAACGATTTGGCCGTACCTGAGCGTGGGGACCACCTACGATACCGGCGGCGAGACGATCGAAGTCACCAACGACGGAGTCGGTCCCGCATTGGTCCGGTCGGCTCAACTCTACGTCGACGGCCGGAAGGTCGACGCTTGGAACGACTACATTAAAGCGGTGTCGCGGGATCCTGAGTTACGAGGAATTTTTTTACGCGCACAGGCCGCCGTCCGAGCCGGACCGGCCGGCCACGCCACGATTACGATGAGCTCGATCGGGCCGTCGTCGACCCTCCATCCGGACGAATCGAGAACGCTGCTAAAGATCTCATTGCCTTTTATCGTACCGCTACGAGCGCTGGTCAAGCATGCCGTCGGACTCGACCTCTGTTACTGTTCGCTAAACGGCAGCTGCTGGTCGCTCCATGCCACCCCGGGACAAATAAACTCCGATCCGACGCCAGTTTCGCACTGCGCGGACAGCGCCGCGATCCAATCGAATACGGCTCCGGTTTCCCTTCCCACTGCGCTGCCTACGCGATAACGATTTACAACGGTTCGCGCAGGAACGCCGACAAGAGCGCAGCCTGCGCCTCGCGTAGTTGTGCAGAGCCACCGGGCCGATCGTCCCCGAGCCAGTCGTTGACGAGCAACGAAAAGGTGACCGGGCCGTGATCGTCGGTCTGGAGGAATCCCGAGAGCGTACGCGCGTGCCGGTGAGTTCCGGTCTTCGCAAAGACCTTTCCGTCAAGCAACGTTCCGGTGAACGCGTCCTTCATGGTGCCGCGGACGCCGGCTTCGGGCAGCGCATCGATGACGATCGAACGTTGCGCTCCGCTCCAATCGCTCTGCAGAATCGTCACGAGATCTCGCGGCGTGATGCGATCGTACGCCGAATGACCGGAGCCATCCGTGATCGATAGCGTGGACGGATCGATGCCGATCGACTGCAGATACTCGCGCTCGACGGCGATGCCGTTTGCAAAGCTGCCCGGCGCGCCCGCACGAGCGCCGAGTTCTTTCAGGAAGAGCTCGCCCATCAGATTATCGCTCGGCAGCCAAAACTCCGAGAGCAACTGCGGCATCGCCGCCGATTCGAGTCGCCAGAAAACGCGAGCACTGCGCGGGGCAACGCCGTCGCGGACTCCGCCGGCAACCGTGATTCCCGCATCGCGTAAGGCTCGCAGCAGCACGTCGCCCGCGTAGATCTCGGGATCCGGCACACTCGGCTCGAGATCGTCCGATTCGGGCGCTCCCGCCGGATAGCTTCCGACGATCTCGATCCTTTGCGGCGAGTCGAGTGGCCGCACCACATCGGTCGTGTCTTCGGAGCGCGCGACTCCGGTGACCGCACGATTCTCGACCGTGAAAGCGCCGCTCGTTGGTTCGACGCGTAGTTTCACCGGCGCCCCCACGACGGCGCTGGGCGAGACGTACACGTGCACTACGCCATCTTCCAGCTCGAGCGCGCTTACGAGGGCGGCATATTCATACGGCAGATCGTCCACCGTCCATCCGGGCGCAAAGCCTTGGGCGTCGTCGTGCGACGCGTCTACGATTACCGCGCCGTTCACGCGCCGGATGCCGGTCCGGAAAGCGGCAAGCGCGGCCGCGTGCAGGTCGGCGGCGCCCAAATGCGCGTCGCCGCCGCCGTGCAAGTAGAGGTCACCCGAAACGATGCCGTCTTTCCGCGCCACGTCGCTTGAGAGCGTCGTCACGAATCGAAAATTCGGACCGAGATACTGCAAGGCCGCCGAACCGACGAGCAGTTTGAAGTTCGAACCCGGCGTGAACTCATCGTCGGCATTGTGCGAATAGAGCACGGTACCGCGAACGGTGTCGACTGCAAACAGCCCGACGTCGGCGCCCCGTAACGCCGGTGCTTCAAATGCCGCGTCAACGTTTTCGTGCAAGCGCGCGATCTGCGCGTCGGTCCAAGCTACCCCCCCAGGTTGGGGTTCGGGGAGCGCCCCGAGCGTCACGAGCAGGGCGAGCGCGCAAAGAGAGCGCCACGCGCTCATTGCATCAAGCCCAACCGCTCCAGAAAGCCCCGCAAGAGCGCGTTGAACGCTGCCGGATTATCGGCGTTGGCGACGTGCCCGGCACCTTCGACGGCAGCCATTTGCGCACTCGGAATTCCCGCAGCCAGCTCTTCGGAGAGGGCGAGCGGTACTACCG
The DNA here is from genome assembly GCA_003158175.1 of Candidatus Cybelea septentrionalis. Lineage (GTDB taxonomy): Bacteria > Vulcanimicrobiota > Vulcanimicrobiia > Vulcanimicrobiales > Vulcanimicrobiaceae > Cybelea > Cybelea septentrionalis. The sequence continues at coordinate 145,417 of PMHJ01000037.1, read as the reverse complement.
GGTCGCGCTCGCCGTACGAGACGAGCGCCGGGACGACGATCGACGAAAGCATCCCGGCGTAGTCGCCCGTCCACGTCGCCTTCGTAGACGCAATGTACGACGGCATCGATTTGCAGGCCATCTGCTCGATGGTTTCGTTGATCCGCTGCGGCGGTAAACCGAGCTGCGCGGCGCGGCGCTGCGCGAAGGCCGGCATGCTGCCCGCGTCGCGGACTGCCGCGATAATACCCTCGGCGACCCGCTCGCCGTCAGGATACCTCGCAAAGCTACCGAGCGTGACGATTGCGTCGAAGCGTTGCCCGGCGCGCCCGTACAACTCGAGCGCCACGACGCCGCCAAGGCTGCAGCCAACCAACGTAAAGCGCTCGATGTGCAGCGCGTCGAGCACCGTCGTAACGTCTTGCGCAAATCCGGCACGCGTAATACGCGATGGATCGGGATCCGGTTTATACGCACCGTTGCCGCGCAGCTCGATGGCGACGCACGCGACGCCGTTCCCAAACGCTTCGAGTTGCCGATCCCAGATCGCGGCGGTCGAGCCGACTCCGTGCACGAAAACGAGCGTCGTCGAAGTCGAGCGTACGGCTTTCGGCGCAGCGACACGCGCTCCGGTATTTGCGCCGTCGGGCGCAGTGAAGCGCAGGCTCTCGATCATGCGGCCATTCGTTTTCGAGCAACGAACGCAAGAACGCCTTCCAACGGTCGCGCATTAAGAATGTCTGCGGTAACCAGACCCGCGCGTCGCGCCTGCCCGACGGCGAACTCCGTCGCCCCTAGGTCGCCCGTACGGTGCGCGTCGCTATCGAGCGAAAAGGTCGCGCCAAAAGTTTTGGCTCTTCGTGCCAACGCCGCAGGGAGATCGAGACGGGGCGCCTGCCCGTCGATTTCCAGCGCCGTGCCCGTCCGCGCCGCCGCCGCAAAGACGGCATCGTAATCGAACTCGTAACCGGGGAAACCTTCAAAGCGCCGCCCGGTCGGATGTCCGATGATGTTGACGTACGGATTTTCGCAGGCACGAATGAGACGCGCAGTCATCTCGTCGCGACTCTGTCGAACGGCGGTATGCACCGAACCGATCACGATGTCGAGCTCCTCGAGCACGGCGTCGTCGTAGTCGAGCGAGCCGTCGGGCAAAATGTCGACTTCACTGCCGCAGAGCGTGTGGATTCCGTAACGCTGGCTCAAAGTGCGGATCTCATGGCGTTGAGCGCGCACGGCGGCGGGATCCATGCCGAAGCGCCGTCCACGGCCGGCCGAATGATCGCTGATCGCGTGATACTCGTACCCACGCGCCGCGGCGGCCGCGATCATCGCTTCGAGCGTATCGTCGCCGTCACTGTATCTCGTGTGCATGTGAAAGTCGCCGCGCAGATCGCTGCTATCGACCAGCGCCGGAATCGCGTTGGCAAGCGCGAGGTCGATCTCGTCGAGGCCGCTGCGCAGCTCGGGCGGAATGTACTGCATGCCCAACGCCGCGTAGACGCACGGCTCGTCGCCGCAGACCGTCACGTCGCCGGTCTCGAGATTCAAGACGCCGTTCTCGCTGACGCGCAGACTCTTGCGGACCGCGTATTCGCGCAGCTTGATGTTGTGCTCGCGCGATCCCGTGAAATGCTGCAAGAGATTTCCGTAAAGGTGATCGGGCAAGACGCGCAGATCGATTTGCAGACCGCCGCTCAGCCAGATGCTGGCCTTGGTCGGACCCTCGGCGAGAACCGCTTCGGCGCGCGGCCAACGGGCGAAATGCGCGACGACGTCGGCGGCGTGGTGCGACGTGCAGACGATGTCGATATCCCCGACAGTCACCTCGCAGCGGCGCAGGCTTCCCGCAAAAGAGAGACGTTCGAGCGGCGGCCCTTCCTGCAGATAGGCAACCGCCACGTTCGCGATTGCGAGAGCCTGGGGAAGCGGCGTGCGGTGCTGGCGTCCGCGATAGGCGAGGATGCCGCGTTTCCAGTTCTCGATCGTCTTACTTCCCAAGCGCGGGACCCCGAGCAGCGTCCCCTCCGCGATTGCCGCCTCGAGATCGGCCAGCGACGCAATTCGATACTCCGAAAAGAGCATGCCGGCCGTTTTTGTACCGATCCCGCTGACGCCGAGCACTTCGAGCAGCGTCGGAGGAAAGCGACGGAAGAGCTCCTCTAGCTGATCGGCCGTTCCGGTTCGGACGAGCTGCTCGATGACGCCGCCGATCGTTTTTCCGACTCCGGGCAGGTTAAGATGTTCGCCCGCGGCGACCAAATCGGCGAGCGGCGGAGCGTTCTCGACCGAAGCGGCCGCCTTTTCGTAGGCGGTGTACTTATAGAAAGATTCTCCCGCCAGCTCCATGAGCGTGCGAATTTCGAGAAGCTTCTGCGCGACTGACGTGTTGGAAAGCACTACGGAGTAGTGGAGTTGGCGCAAAGCGTGGAATGCTCTTGCTGCGATGGCGCTCTTGCGCATGAGGGATGCTTCCTTTGCCAATGCGACGGCGCGCGCCGGGCCGCTTACGCTCGACCTCGAGCCAGGCGGCCGGGTCGCGTTGGCCTTTTTGTCGTCGCAGGAAGCGACTATCGTCGCACTGATGGCCGCGGGCATCGCAAAGGCCACGACCGGCAGCGTGCTGATCGGCGACTACGATCCGCGCGTGCAATCGGTCCACTGCAAGCGGATCGCCGGCTTCGTGCCGCACGAACCGCTCGAGCTTGACGAGCGAGACTTTCCACGCTACATCGCCTATCGAGCGGCGCTGTGGAATATCGACGCGACCGCGGCTCAGGCCGACGCGCGTCTCCTCTGCGAGCGTCTCGAAGGGATGCACGAAGCGTTTTCCTATCCCTTGATCGGCGCGTTGGTCGCGTCGCCGCAGTTGATCGTGCTCGACCGGCCGCAGCCCGCCTACGCCGCCCAGATTCTGCGCTCCGTCGAAGGGCGCGCGCTGCTTTCTACGCACGCGCAGCCTTCAAACGCCGCGGCCTTTACATGACGGGGCGCGCATTTGCCGGCATGTTGCAGGCACGGCTCTATGTTTCGCGCCGTTTGGTTGCGTACTCGTGCGGTTGTGCGGTGCTCGTCGCCCTGGCGGCGCCCGCCGGCGTGACCACGCCGCTCTTCCTCTGCTCGCTGCTGGGAATCGTTATGGCATTGGATCAGACTCCCGGACGCCATCGGCATCTCGATCGTTGCGAGCAGAGCGCGCCACTCTTTGGGCGTGAGCTCGCGCGCGCAAAGGCCTTGGTTCCGTGCATTGCCGCGCTGCTTGCTACGGTACTTTTCGCGTGCACGCAGTTCGCGCGCGGTTCGCCCGATGGACTCGACACGCTGGTCGTCGTGCCGCCGGCCGTCGTCGCCTGTACGCTAACCGCGCTTTCGGCGACCACTCGCCGCGGCGCGACACGAGCACTCTACGTGCTGCTGGCGTGCGCAGCGATCGGCGGAGCTTACGCGCTGGCCGTCATAGCGGACAAGTTCCTCGCTGAACTCGCGTTTTGCATTATCGTGGCATTCTTCGCGCTTCGCCAGTATGGCGAAACGCTCGCGCGCTTCGACCCGATTTAGGAGCCTGCAGGCTCCTAGGTTACGGGTTGGGCGGGAATTGCGCTCGCAAGTTTTTCCAGCATCGCACGATTGAACTGCGGCAGATCCTCCGCGCCGCGCGTCGAGACCCAGTTCGAATCCGTGACGGTCGGCTGATCGCGGTAGAGGCCGCCGGCGTTGCGGATATCGTCGGCGATCGAGTGCACCCCGGTGACCTGCCGCCCGCGAACCAGTTGCGCCGAAATGAGCACTTGCGCGCCGTGGCCGATCGAGAACATCGGTTTCTTGAGCGTGTCGAACTCGCGCACGACCCGCTGCACTTCGCGATCGGTGCGTATCCGGTCCGGTGACGTCCCTCCCGGGATCAGCAGCGCGTCGAAATCTTCGGCGGTACAATCGGCGACGAGCTCTTCAGCTTTCAAGCTCTGGCCATCGTCAAGTCCACGCTTGCCGCGAACGCGCTGGCGAGCGCGCTCGTCGGTGCCGACTATAGTCACAATGGCGCCTGCCTCCTCGAGCGCTCGGCGCGGTTCCGCCAGCTCGATCTCTTCAAATCCGTCGCCGATCAGTGCGGCAACGCGTTTTCCATCCACTCCCTGCATATCGGCCCCGTGATTCGCGCCGCCCAGGAGCCCACCTTCGGTTTTCGCCTACCCGAAGAGACCGCGCGTGAGGCCGCCATCGACCGAGATCGTTTGACCAGTCACATAGCTCGCAGGCTCGCCACACAAGAAAACGGCCATCGGCGCGAACTCCGCCGGCGAGGCGACGCGCCCCATCGGCACATCGCTCGACGCGTTGCCCAGTTTCGCTTCGTCGTCGCCGTAGAGCGCTCGCAGCCGCGCCGTTTCGACGCGTCCGGTCGCGATGGAGTTGACCGTTACCCCGTCGCGCGCAACCTCGACGGCGAGCGTCCGCAACGCGGACACCAGCGCAGTGCGAAAGACGTTGGAAAGCGCAAGGGAATCAATCGGTTGCTTCACCGAGGTGGACGTCAGTGCGACGATCCGCCCCCAGCCCCTGGCACGCATGGGCGGAACGACCGCGTCGAGGAGCTCCAACATCCCACGCAGCAGCAGGCGGTAGGCATCGTCCCAATCCGACAAAGCAAGCTCGGTGGATCGCCCCGCCTTGGGGCCGCCCCCGTTGAGGATTGCGATGTCGGCGTCCCCTAGAGCATCGCGGAAAGCCGCGTGCATCGCGGGGATCGAGCCCCGATCCCGCAGATCGAGGGCAAATCCCCGCGCCTCCGGAGCGCCCAGCTCCCTCGCCTTGGCCGCGACCGCCTCAAGCTGGTCCGCGCGGCGGGCGGCCAAACCGAGCGTCGCCCCTTCGCTCGCGAGGGAGAGCGCAATCGCCTCCCCGAGCCCCGAGCTGGCGCCCAGTACTAGTGCGACGCGGCCGCGTAACTTCAAATCCATAGATGGCGCTTTTGCGCCGAGCCTCCCTCACCTTGCGCCGCGCGAGCGCCTTTGCTATCCTAAGCCGGGTCGCCGGGACGGTAAGCACTCTGTACCCGAGCGAGACTATCCTGTCAAAGGAGTTTCATTCGTGCCGCTCACCAAAGAACGCAAGGCGGAGATTGCCGCCAAGTATGGCCGTGATTCCAACGACACCGGCTCGGCCGAGGTGCAAGTCGCGGTCCTGACCGCCTCGATCAACTCACTCACCGAGCACCTCAAGATTCACAAGAAAGATCATCACAGCCGGCGCGGCCTGCTCTTACAGGTCGGGCAACGTCGCCGCTTGTTGAACTATCTACACGCGACAAATCTCGAGCGCTATCGTAGTCTGATTGCGGATCTGGGACTGCGCCGCTAAAAACTCTATCGATGCGCCGGCTGCCAGCGCTAGCCACGGTCGTTCTGGTGTCGGCGTGCACCATGCGATCGGGCACGCCCGCGCTGCCGCCGCAGGCTCCTTTGCAAGCTGAAGGGTCGCAGTCCGCCGCTGATGGCCTGTTATACGTGGCGAACGAGTTGGGCAACTCGATCTTCGTCTACAAGGTGGGCGCCAGCGTCCCAGTGCGCAAGATCACGAACGGCATCGACCAACCGCTCACCGTTGCCGTGGACCGTTCCGGCAACTTGTACGTCGCCAACCAGGGACACGGTAAGCGACCCAAGGGCTCGGTGACGGTCTACACACCGGGCTCGGACGCGCCCGCTCGCACCATTACGAGGGGCATCCAACAGCTCGCCGGAATGGCGATCGACCCTGCCGGCGACGTCTTCGTCTTCAACTTCCGCGCATTCGGCGTCCACGAATATGCTGCCGGCGCGACGAAGATCGAACGCTCGATTACCGATGGCATCTTCTCGCCGACGCAGCTCGCCGTCGACGCTTCCGGTTATCTCTACGTCTCCAACTGTCAAGACTGCATCTATGCGACCGAGCACGACACGATAACGGTCTACCGGCCCAAAGATGAAAAACTCTTTTTAACGATTCACACCACGGGCGATCCGCCTGGCCGGCCCGAATTTAATCCTCGCGGAGAGCTTTTCGTCGACATTGGTGCGGACATCAGCGTCTACGCGATCCACAGCGACCGCCTATTGCGCAAAATTGTTGGGGCTTCTGGCACGCTCTCCTTCGATCACTCAGGAACTCTCTATTCGGGGAGAGCGCCGTACGTTAACAACGGCGGGAGCGTGCGGGTCTATCGGCCGGGCGCGAAAACGCCGGCTTATACGATAACGAAGGGCACGTACGACCCCTCGGCGCTTGCCGTCGATGCGGCCGGCGACCTGTATGTCGCCAACCCCGCTCGCAACCAAATTTCGGTGTACGAGCCAGGGCACTCGACGCCCCTGCGCACGATCTTCGTCGTGACGGGCCTCGACGACCCAGAAGCGATCGCGCTCGATTCAGCCGGAAATCTCTACGCGGCAAACGCCTACGAGTCCACGGTAACCGTCTACGCTTCCGGACGCACAAAAGTGCTGCGCACGATCGCCGCCGGCGTCGTCAGCCCGTCGGCACTCGCGTTCGACGCGGCCGGGAACCTCTACGTCGCCAACTCTTACGGCGACGGCGGCGGCAGCGATCCGAACGGAACCATCACGGTCTATGCGCCCGGAGCCTCAGAACCGCAGCTGAAGATCACAAAAGGCCTTCACGGCGCCGGCTATGCTCTGGCGTTCGACAGCGCGCAGAATCTCTACGTAGCGAGTGGGTGCCCGCAGAACGGCGAGCCCATCACGGTCTACGCTCCAGGGAAGAGAGTCCCGTCGCGCACGATCGGGCGCCCGGGAATCAATCCCTGCGCAATCACCCTTGACTCTCAAGGAAATCTCTATGCCGCAATCGTTGGATTCCCCGGCGACGTTTCGGTTTTTGCACCCGGCAACTCCGACCCAAAATACCAGATCACGCAAGGCATCAATTATCCTGACGGACTGGCACTCGATGCGGCGGGCGATCTTTACGTCACAAACGCTTACGGCGGCAACCAAGCGCGTTGGGGTTCGATCAGCATCTATCGCTCCGGTCATCAGCGACCATTTCGCCGCATTAAGCCGGTAACGCACGGTAAGGGTCCCGGCGATCCGGTATTGGGACCGTCGGGCGAGCTCTACGTCGTCTCCGGCCAAGAGATTCTGGTCCTCGCGCCGGGTAGCGAGAAAGTCGTTCGGACGATTCGCAAGGGCCTCGATTTTCCGACTGCGCTGACGTTCGATGGTAACGGCATTCTCTACGTTGCTAACCCGGCCAACAGCACGATCAGCGAATACGCGCCCGGCAGCGTCGACGTTCTTCGCACGATTCCCGGCGTGAAAGCCTATCCGCACGCGCTCGCGATCGGACCGTAGCGGCTACTTCTTGCGGGAGTGCGCGCGACGGGCGGCTTCGACGATCGAGTCCGCGCCCATCCCGTAATACTCGACCAGCTCGAAGGGATCGCCGGATTGTCCGAAACGATCGTCGACGCCGATGAACTCGATCGGCACCGGATGGTGCTGCGCGAGAATCTCGGCCACGCGCGAGCCCATGCCGGCCTGCCGTTGGTGCTCCTCGACCGTCACGATCGAGCCGCAGCTGCGCGCGGCGTCGACGACGGCGGCTTCGTCCATCGGCTTGACCGTGTGATTGTTGACCACCCGGCATTCGATGCCATGTTGAGCAGAAAGCCGGTCGGCGGCGACGAGCGAGTTGTAGACGAGAATGCCGCAAGCAATAATCGCCACGTCGTTTCCTTCCCTTAAAATCTGGGCCTTGCCGATTTCGAACGGCGTTTCGTCGGTGGTGATCACGGCCGATTTCTCGCGGCCAAACCGCAGATAAACCGGCCCCCACATCTCGGAGAGCGCGATCGCCGCTTTCTTGGTTTGGACGGAGTCGCACGGGACGACGACCGTCATGTGCGGGATGACGCGCATGATGGCGATGTCTTCGATCGCTTGATGCGTCGCGCCGTCGGGGCCGACGGAGACGCCGGCATGGGCGCCCGCGATCTTGACGTTGGTTTCGTTGAGCGCCATGATCGTACGCACTTGCTCCCACGAACGCCCGGGATTGAACATCGCATAACTCGCGATCCAAGGAATCTTTCCAACCGCGGCGAGTCCGCCCGCCATCGCGACGAGCATCTGCTCGGAGACGCCGATCTCGATGTACTGCTCCGGATATGCCTTCTTAAAGCCTTCAAATCGCGTCGATTCGGAGAGATCGGCACAGATGCCGAGCACGTCGCGACTGCGCGATCCGGCCTCGATCAATCCTTCGCCGAAACCGTTGCGCGTCGGGACCAGCTTGAGGTCGGCGGCGCGATAGTCGGCCAAATGCATCCTCTGCGCGGCAGCGTCAAGGACCGGTGTTCCGCTACTCATGAGCGAGAATCCGTTCGCGCTCGGCGGCCAGCTCGCGCAACGCTTCGTCGGCCTGCGCCGCGTTGGGCGGCTTGCCGTGCCAGAGATAGTCGCCCTCCATGTACGATACGCCCTTCCCGGGAATCGTGTTGGCTATGATTACCTGCGGCTTGCCTTTGTAACTCCGCGCGCGTTCCGCCGTGGCGATGAACTCCGCAATATCGTTGCCGTCGCACTCGAAGACTTCCCAATTGAATGCACGGTATTTTTGCGCAAACGGCTCGAGCGGCATCACGTCCTCCGTGCTGCCGTCGATTTGGATGAAGTTGCGGTCGACGATTGCGGTGAGGTTGTTCAGCTTGAACTTCGCGCCGGTCAGCACGGCTTCCCAATGCAAACCGCACTGGTGCTCCGCGTCCGACGTAACGACCCAGACGTGAAAGTCCTTGCCATCCATCTTCGCCCCAAGTGCCATGCCGACGCCCTGCGCGAGGCCTTCACCCAGCGGACCGGACGTCGTCTCGACCGACGGAAGCGATACGCGTTCCGGGTGCCCTTGCAGACGCGAGCCGAACTTACGCAGCGTCAGCAACTCCTCGACCGGAAAATACCCGAAGTTAGCCATCGCCGAGTAACGGACCGGCGCAATATGTCCGCACGAGAGGAGCAGACGATCGCGCTCGGGCCACTGGGGATTGGATGGGTCGTGCCGCATCAAATGCCCATAGAGCGCCGTAAAAACGTCCGACATGTCCAACGGTCCGGCCGAATGCCCCGAGCCGGCCGCCAGCAGCGAGCGAATGATGCCCTGGCGGACGTCGTTGGCCTTTAGTTTCAACTCGGTTAAGTTCTCGGCGGTAAGGCTATGCATGGGAGCCGTTATACCAGCCGCAGTGTGCCGGACCCTATGAACCGTACAGCCTCGCGGGGCAGGGCGTTCCTCGGCAAAAACCGAATGCGACGCGGTTAAACAAAACGATTAAGACAGAAAATTAGGAGATACTGTGCCCGAATCCGTTACTTTGACGGTCGGCGGGCGCACGATGGTCATCGAAACTGGCGAACTTGCGAAGCAAGCAAACGGCTCCGCGCTGGTTCGTTATGGCGACCAAAACGTCGTGCTCTGCGCCGTAACCGCTTCCGAAAAGCCCCGCGAAGGGATCGATTTCTTCCCCCTCACCTGCGACTTCGAAGAGAAAATGTACGCTGCCGGAAAGATTCCCGGCGGGTATATCAAGCGCGAAGGACGTCCCTCAGAGCATGCGGTGATCAGCTCGCGACAGATCGACCGCCCCATTCGCCCGCTCTTTCCCGATGGTTTCCGCAACGACATCCAGATTGTCGCTACGGTGCTCTCGGTCGATCCCGAGCTCGATGCGGACGTGCTCGGCGTATGCGCCGCGGGCGCAGCGCTCGCGCTCAGCGATATTCCCTTCGAGAAGACCGTCGCCGCAGTGCGCGTCGGACGCGACGAGAGCGGCAACTATATCTGCAATCCAACGCTTCCGCAGTACGAAACCGGCGGCATGGACATCGTGATCGCCGGCACGGCCGATGCCGTCATGATGGTCGAGGGCGAAGGCAAGGAGATCGCCGAGGAAGACTTCCTGGGCGCCGTCGAGTTCGCGCACGCCGAGATTCGAAAGATCGTCAAGGCGATCGACCAGCTCGCGAAAAAAGCCGGTAAGGCCAAGCGCGAGTATCCCGTCGCGAAGCTGGATCCGACCCTCGACAAGTGGGTGCGCAAAGCATTCGGCAAAGACGTTGCCAGCGCGATGCGTGTCGTCGATAAGCAGAAGCGCGAAGCGGCGTTCGCAAAGATTTCGGTTGACGAAGCGCGGGAGCGTTGCGGCAAGAAAGACGAGGCCGTCAAAGCGTTACTCGAGCCACCTTCGACCGGCAAAGAGTTTGCCAAGATCGTCAAGACGATGGAAGAAGAGGAGCTTCGTACCATGGTCGTTGACGAGCGGATTCGTCCCGACGGACGTAAGCCCGATGAGATCCGTCCGATCTGGTGCAAAGTGCACTACGTGCCGCGCGTCCACGGTTCGGGCATTTTCACCCGGGGCCAAACGCAGGTCTTCACCGCCGCGACGCTGGGCTCGACCAGCGACGCGCAGCGTCTCGACGGCATCATGGCGCTGGAAAACAAGCGCTACATGCACTTTTACAACTTTCCGCCCTACTCTGTCGGCGAGACGCGCCCGATGCGCGGCCCAGGCCGCCGCGAAATCGGCCACGGCTATCTTGCCGAACGTGCTTTAGCAGCCGTTCTTCCAGCCAAGGAAGATTTTCCGTACACGCTGCGTCTGATGAGCGAAGTGCTCGAGTCCAACGGCTCCTCGTCGATGGCCTCGGTCTGCGGCTCGACGCTCGCACTGATGGATGCGGGAGTGCCGATTCGCGAGCACGTCGCCGGTGTGGCGATGGGTTTGATCCTCAAGGGCGATAAGTATGCCGTGCTCACCGATATCCAAGGCATCGAAGATGCGCTCGGCGAGATGGACTTCAAAGTCGCGGGCACCAAGAAGGGCATCACCGCGATTCAAATGGATATCAAAGTGCAGGGCATCACGATCGGCATCATGCGCGAAGCGATGGAACAAGCGCGAAAATCCCGGCACTTTATCATCGATAAACTTGCCGAGACAATCCCCGGTCCGCGCGAAGAGCTTTCGCAGTATGCCCCGCGCATGATCGTGATGAAGATCGATCCCGCCAAAATCAAAGACGTCATTGGCCCCGGCGGCAAAGTCATCAATAAGATCATCGCCGACACGGGCGTCGAGAAGATCGATATCGAGGACGACGGCAGCGTATTCATCACGTCCCTCGACGGCGCATCAGGCGACAAGGCCAAGCAGATCGTCGAAAACCTCACTAAAGAGATCGCCGTTGGGGAGACCTATCTCGGCAAGGTGACGCGCATTATCACGATCGGCGCCTTCGTCCAGATACTACCGGGTAAGGAAGGGCTGGTTCACATCAGCCAGCTCGCGCCGACCCGCGTCGATAAGGTTGAAGACGTGGTCAAGCTCGGCGACGAGGTCATGGTGAAGGTCATGGAGATCGACGGCCAAGGCCGCATCAATCTGTCGCGAAAGGCCCTTTTGGGAGGCGGCTCGGGGAACGGCGATTTCGTGGGGCGTGGAACGCGCCCGCCGCGCGAATCCGGTCCGCCGCGCGAATCCGGTCCGCCGCGCGAATCCGGGCCGCCGCGCGAATCCGGGCCGCCGCGCGAATCCGGGCCGCCGGTGGCGGCGAGTGCACCTGGCGCTCCTCCGATGCGGCGGCGTAGACGCCCGCACGGGCGAGACGACGAGTAACGTCGCGCAAAGGAGCGGCGCAGCGTCAGTGACCGCCGAAGCGTAGACCCACGTCCAGAAACGTCCGGCGCGTCCGGTCTTCGACGCCGGCATACCAGCGAAGGCGGTTCGCGATGGGTCCTGAGAGGTCGCCGTCGACGTGATAGAACGGTGCTCCATCGAGCAAGTCTCGCCGGTAGATCGCGTCGAGCCGCAGGCCGCCGGGGGCGTCGTAGGTTAACCAAAACGCGTTGACGGTGGGCGCCATGCTTCCGTCGTACGCCGTCGTCAACGCGTAGGCCGGGACCGTGTCGGTCACATGCATCGTCCATGCGTGCAGCGCGATCGACGGGGCGATCTGCCAGATCGCGGAGATACCGGCAGAGGTAATCGTGCCGGACGATGCGCCGGCAACACGCTGCGTCGCTTGTTCGAGCGAAACTCGCAAGCGCGCTTGATCGGTATAGCTGAGGGCTTCGGCGAGAAGTGCGTTGCGATCGTATTCTACGGCGTTGACGATGGGTCCGGAGTATTCGTATTGATCGACGAAGGTCGGCAGCGTGAACGAATCGCTGTCCTGCAGATCGATGCTCCATCTTTGATTCGGAAAGAGTTGCGCTTGAACCGACGGGAGCGCCAGCGCGGCCTTCGCAGGCGCAGAGACTCCGGTCGTGCCGCCGGCATAATCGACCCAAAACGTACCGACCGCGGCGGTAATGTCGTAATCGCGGCCGCTCGCATTCACGCCGGCGTTGGCGCGCGTCTGCGTCAGGTCCGCGCCGACGCGGGGCAACGGAGAATAGTAGTAGTACGGCGTCTGCTGATCGTAGAATCCGGTCGAAGCACGAACGCCGAGATCGGCAAATGCCGAGACCGCTCCGAGAGAACGAATGCCGATGTTCAGGCCCGAATCCGACCAGACCGAGGTCGAGGTGTTTTGACCCGTGCCGAGCACATAGTTGCCGCGATCGAGAACTGCCGAAACGTATAAGTTCGCGAGTTGCGGATCGGCATACGTCGCATCGGCGAAGGAAAAGCTCCCGGCATACTGCGACGTCCCCGAGGTAAACGTACGCCCTTGTTCGCTGCCGGCCGCAACTGCGAGCGACTGGTCTGCCCCCAAGGAGAAGTTCGCGGAAAGATCGGTGCGCTGGCGCGCCTCTTCATCGTTGGTAAACGAGCCGAGGACGGCCCCAAGGTTATCCGAGCCGATCTGCGCGCGCGCGATTGCATCGCTCCCTAGCGTTGCGACCTGCCAGTTCGAATCGCCTCCGAAGGGGCTTGCGGTCACGGTGCCCCCCGCGGCCTGATCGCCGTAGAGATACGCGTCGCTCGCGTCGCCCAGGGCCGCCGTTCGCTCGTATTGCGCCGGCACGAGTTCGTAGGGCGAGCTCCCGTTGACGACGTCGTAGTTGGGGGCCCCGTCGTCGACCAGCAGGGAGCCGCTCGGCGCGAGGCCGCGATCGCTCAAACGGGAACCGGGATACGCGTCGACGCTCTGCTCGAGCAGCGTAAATGGGCGCAACGCCAATGCCGACTCGACGTGGGCGTACGGCAGGTTCTCCAGATCGCTCGAGGAGGGTGCGTCCGAGGTTAGGGCCTCGTAGCGCTCGACGATCACGACGACCGGCTCGCCGGCGTGTACCGAAACGACCGCCGGGCCGCAATATCGGCAGGTGACCAGGACTGAAATGACGCCCGAGGCCGCGAGCGCGAAGGTGCCTAACCCGTCCGTCGTGGTGCGGAGTGGCGCCTGGTTACCCCGGCGTCCGACGACTGCCGCCCCTGCGACGGGAACCCCGCGCTGATCGCGCACTGCGCCCACGACCAGCGGCGCTTGAGCACGCGCCGGGGGCACAACGAGCGTCGTTATTAGCAGCGCCGTCGCGCACATCAGGGGGCGATTCACGGATTCTTTAGACTTTCGGCTATGATGAGAGTAGTGTCAAGAACCCTCGTCCGCCCGGTCCTCGTCGCAGCGCTGCTCGCCCTTCTGTTGATTTGCGGGCGCTTCGCCGTGGCCGGTGCCGCATCACTGGAAGATGCGCTCACCGGGGCGCTCGTGCCTTCGGCGGCCCCCGCGCTGCTGGGACCAATTACGTCGGCCGGCCGCGTCGGTTGGGAATGCAAGCCGGAGCGGTCGGCCGCGTCGGCCGGCTGGCATGAGGCCGAACTGCCTCACGGCCTCGGTACTCCGTGACCGATGCGTCTGCTGCTGGCCGTCACCATCATCTGGGGACTCGTGGCGGCTCGAGCGGCCGCACAAACGTACTCGCCGCAACGGCCGCTTCCAAGCACGACCTCCGTGCCTGCGCTGCGCGCCTTAGCGACGCAACGCGAGATCGAGGAACGGTTTAGAATCGGGCTCGACGCAGAATCGCGCGGCGACTGGACGTCTGCGGTTGCCGAGTTCAAACGCATCCTCGCGCTAAATCCCCCGGAACCAAAAGGCTCGACCGCGCGATACGATCTGGCGATCGCGTATGCGAATCTTGCGCGATATGACGACGCGGCTCGCGAGCTGCGCGCCGCCATCGCGCTCGATCCCGCCTTCTTGGCGGCGATGGCTAATCTTGTCTCCGTCGATCTCTCTCGCGGCGATCTTGCTGAAGCGCGACAGATCGCCGATCGTTACATCGAAATGGATCCGGACTCGGCGCGCGCGCTGTACTCTCGCGGCATCGTGGCGCTTCGGAGCGGCGACGCCGTCACCGCTCGTGAAGACTTCGGAAAACTGCTGCGCAACAACGCGTCCTATGCCATCGCGCATTACGATCTCGCTTTGGCCGAAGAGCGTCTGGGCCACTACGATTCAGCGGAACGCGAACTGCGCACCGCACTTTCGCTCGCGCCTGCGTACGCACGCGCGCGATTCGCGCTCGGAGTCGTTCTGCTACGTGAAGGAGAGCACGAAGCGGCAAGAAATGAGTTCCGACAAGCGACGGTCGACGCCGCGGGCGACCCCGCCCTGCAAAACATTGCTGCGTCGGCTCGCGATTCGATCCCGGTTCCATAGAGCAACGGCCTTAAGACTTTCTTCATCTGGCCACGGTAGGATGCCACCACAAAGCAAGCCTTTTGGAGGTTCCATGGCAAAACGACTCGCCGCGGTTCACACCCTCGACGTCGTCAATAAGAACGCAACGCCGGGATCGGAAGCGACGTTGCCGGCGTGATAAAGTCTCCAAAACTTGCGATCGCTCTCGCGATCGTTGCGCTCGCCACGGCCGCGGCGTGCACCAATGGCGGAGGGCTGGGCAGCGTCAATAGCGGCGGAGGCGGGACGCCCTCACCGCTCCCTTCCGGCGGAATCGGCGTCGCCATTCCGACTGGAAAGATCGGCGTCGAAAACGATCCGGTCTGGGGAACCGTCAGCGGATATACGGAAGAACAGACGTCGCAAATCATGGCGTTCGCGCCCGGCGCGACGGTGACGATTACAAACCTTTCGTCGACGACTCCGCACACGCTCAACGTGATCGCGGTAGGCGGCACCCCGCCGCCGAACTGGCCGGCGAATCCGAGTCTTTCGTTCTCCCCAAGTGGGAGTGGCGTCCTCGGCGCGGACTATGCGAGCGGCTCGCTCAATCCCGGCAGCAGCGTCAAAGTCAAGCTGAGCAGTCCGGGCATCTATCTCCTCGGCTGCGCGTACCACTACATCGAATTCAACATGCGCGACGTCATCCAGGTCGTCGCCGGCGCGACGCCCGGGCCGACGGCATCGCCCGGTCCCGGCGGGTACGCGGTTGCGCGACGCAGCGCGCGACCTGCGCAAAGGCGAAGCGAACCGCATCTGATCGACCAACGCGGACATCGCTTTACGTTCTCGTCCCTTCGCGGAGAGCCATTGATCGTGACGTTCGTCTCGGCGCACTGCACCGATGCCTGCCCTCTGATCAACGCCCAGTTTGCCGCGGCCGCACAGCGCATCGAACGCGAGCATCTTGCGGCGAGATTGCTGACGATTACGTTGGATCCCGAACACGACTCGCCGCAAACGATGCGCGAGCTAGCGCGACGATTCGATGCGAATCCGCGCCACTGGCTCGTCGCGGGCGGTTCGCGCTCGGACATACACGCCGTGATGCGGGCATTCGGCGTCATCTCGATTGAAGGAAAGCACGGCTCCAACGACCATCACACGACCTTCGTCTACGCTATGGACTCCAACGGCGATCTCGCGCAAACGCTGCTGGCCTCGACGGCAACGCAAGACGACATCTTAGACGGACTTCGTGCCGGACGCTGGGGCACCCACGCATGACACGACAGAGCTGGACGACGCTCGCCTTGATGCTGCTCGCCGCATGCACGGCAGGCGGCATTCCGACCTCCTCGGGCGGCGCCGGCGGAGTGACCATCGACATCAACCTAACGCTAAGTCAGCCAGTCCAAACGCCGTATGGTTTAAGCGGCGGCTTTACGCCTGCGATCACGACCGTGCCTGTCGGCTCGCAGTTTCACTTCACGAACACTGATAGCTTCGCGCACACGGGGTCGTATCTCGGAAGCCAATTCACGCAATTCCCCGCCGGCTCCCCGCTTGGGCAGGGTGCGACGCATCAGAGCGGCGCTACCCTCTCGGGCGGATTCACCAGTGGCGCCCTGCAGCCGGGCACGTCGTCGCAGACGATTACGGCCGACCGGGCCGGCACTTACCTCTTTGGCTGCTTCTTCCATTACGGAGCACCGATGCGGGGGGCGATCATTGCGCAGTAAGGTTGCCGCCGCAGGTTTTGCGGTGCTCTTCCTCGCGCTGGCGTGCGCGCCGGCGCGCGCGATTCCGATCTTCGCGCAACGCTACCACTTGAAGTGCGGCCAATGCCACAGCGTCCTACCCGAGCTCAATGCCTTCGGGCGCTATTTTCGCTCGCACGGTTACCGGCTACCGTTGCCCGAGCACGGAACGACGGTCTTCGCGTTGCGCTACCAATTGGAATACGACAAGGAGCCGGCTGCCGGCTCGCGCGAGTTCACACCCGGCGGCATCATTTTGGGCAGCGCGAACATTGGACCGATCACGGCGTTTCTCCACTACGGTTTGGGAGCGGGCGGAGGGCCGGGCGGTGTGTTCTTGCTCTTTGCGGCGGGCTACGATGCGCACACGCAGACCCTCGTTCGCGGCGGGCTGATCGAGCTTCCGCTCGCGCAGTCGCCCGGTGAACGCCTCGACGATCTGCAGCAGTACGGCTATTACGGCGCACACGTCGGCTTGAATAACTTGCCGCTCTCCTCGAACCGCTGGGGGCTGCAAATCGAACGGACCTTTGGACACCTGACGGTGGACGGCGTGGCAGCGGTCGGAGCCTATCAGGGCGCGGCGTATGGCGGCAAGCCCGTTCCGACCGGCGAGACGACGTGGATGCGCACGCCCGAACTTAGCGCATGGCTAAGAGACACGCTCGTGCAAGGCCGCAACGGCGAATTCGATGTCGGAGGAACTGCCATGGGCGGAACGCTCGGCGTCTTACCGACGGGACGTCTGCCATTCGCAGACCTTTACGAACGCTACGGCCTGCTCGCGCACGGCACGTACGACAATCTCGACTTTCAGGCCGAGCAGTGGTACGGTGACGACCACGATTCCGACGGGCTTCTGACCAATCAGTCTTCCAAGGGCGGCTACGTGCGGTTGAAGTATTATCCGATCCCACACGCTTATTTCGGCCTCCGCTACGATGCGTATGCCAATCCGTACATCACTCGTGATTTCGTCTACTACGCGGCCGTGCAGATCGCCCCGTGCCGCTTCCTGATGCAGGAGGTTCAGTCGCCGGGCCAGCACCCGTTCCTCAGCGGCGCCTTCACGATCGCCATTCCCCCGCCATTGAAGGACTAAGAACCGAAGATGCGAGTTCTCGTCGTTGAAGACAACGCTGCCGTCGGCGACTCCATCGCGCGGATGCTGGAGGCGCGACGCTATGTGACCAACGTCGTCGCCGACGGTAAAACGGGCCTGGATCATCTGGTGAGCCGCAGCTACGATGTCGCGGTCGTCGACGTCGGGCTGCCTGGAATTGACGGCTTCACGCTCGCGCGAAGCGCTCGAGCCGCCGGTGTTCAGACGCCGATTCTCATGCTGACCGCGCGCGACGCGGTGGAAGATCGCGTGGCCGGCCTCGAGTGCGGCGCCGACGATTATTTAGTCAAACCTTTCGTCGAAGAAGAGCTCGTCGCTCGCGTCGGCGCGATACTTCGCCGCGCCGACCGCCCGCTGCTCGGAGTGCTCGAAATCGGAGCGCTGCGCGTCGATCTCGCGGCTCGCAACGTAACCTATGACGGTAAACCGGTTCCGTTAGGAGCGACGGAGTTTCGACTATTGGAGTTCCTGGCCCGCAACGCGGGCATTGCGCTCTCCCGCGCACACATCGTCGAGCGTATCTGGGATTACGACTTCGATGGCTCGAGCAACATCGTCGACGTCTACGTCAGCCAGTTACGGCGCAAGCTTGGAAAACTCGGTGCGAGCGGCATCATCGAGACGGTATGGGGAATCGGTTACCGCATAAAAGCTTGATCGCTCGCACCGCCGCTCTCTACCTCTGCGTTTTCGTCTGCGTCTTGGCCGCTCTTAGTATCGGCGCATACGAGTTCGTGGCCCGCGAATACGCCTCGTTGCTCGCACCCGCGCTGAGCACGCCCGAAGGAGCCGGGGCGCTGAGGACGGCGATGCGCCGGGTCGCCGTCACGATCGCAGAAATCGACACACCGCTCGTCATCGTCGTCGCCATAGCATCGTACTTCTTGGCACGCGCCGCGATAGCGCCACTCGAAGCGGCGCGCGAACGAGAGCGCCGTTTCTCGGCCGATGCCGCGCACGAGTTGCGCTCCCCGTTAACGGCAATTGCAGCCGTCGCGCAGGCGGCTCGAGCGGACGCGCCGGAGCAGAGTCGCGCTCACTTCGAAGCGATCGCTCGCAGCGCGCTCGAAGCTTCGGACGTTGTGACGGACTTGCTGACGTTGGCCCGCGATCCGGCACGGCGCGCGCTGCAATGCGAGCCGGTCGACTTGGCGGCGATCGTCACCCTCGCCTCTCGCGTTACGCGTCCGGTTGCCGATGCTCGCAACGTGCGGCTCGACGTCGCGCCGGACAGCGCGATCGTCGACGGCGACGAACGGCGCCTGCGCGAGCTTTCCGTGAACCTGCTCGATAATGCGATCCGTCACGCCCGACAGGTCGTGCGCATTAGCTCGCGCCAAGCGGGCCGGCTCTGCGAAATCGTCGTAGAAGACGATGGCGACGGCATCCCCGTAAGCGAGCGCGATCGGGTCTTCGAACGCTTTTATCGCCACGCGCACGACGGTTCGGGCACGGGACTCGGTCTCGCGATCGTACGCTGGATCGCATACGCCCACGGCGGCGCGGTCGAGATCGACCGATCCTCCAACGGTGGCGCGCGTTTTGTCGCAGCCTTTCCTGCGCGCGAGTCCTAGGGAAGTACTGAAGCCCTACCCGTCGTAGGAGCCCACTAGGCGGATACCGCCCACCGCGCGCATAAGCACGACGCCATGCCATTTCGATCGCTTCGCGCCTTTGTCGATGCGTTGCGCAAAGCCGGCGAACTCCATGTCGTTTCGGCGAGCGTCGATCCGCGGCTAGAAATTAGCGAAATCACGAACCGCGTCGTCAAGGCCGGCGGTCCGGCCTTGTTGTTTTCCGACGTCCAAGGTTCGGAGTTCCCGGTGCTGACCAACCAGTTCGGCACGCATCGACGGATGGCGCTGGCTTTAGATGCAGAAGGCCTCGATGCCGTGGCGGCCCGCATTCGAGCCCTCCTCGACTTCAAACCGCCGTCGGGCTCGGCCCTAGAAAAACTCACGAGTGCGTTGCACTTCGCACCGCTGGCCAACGCAATTCCAAAGATCGTACGCAACGGTAGCGTTCACGATGTGGTGATGGATCCGCCCGATCTAACGAAGTTGCCGGTCTTAACGACGTGGCCGCTGGATGCGGGACCGTTCATCACGTTGCCGCTCGTAATTACCAAAGATCCCCGCAGCGGGCGCACGAACGTCGGGATGTACCGGATGCAGGTCTACAACGCGACGCAGACCGGCATGCATTGGCAACGTCACAAACACGGGCGGGCGCACGCGGACGCCTGGGGTAGATCCGTTCCGGTCGCCGTCGCAATCGGTACCGACCCGGCACTCACGTACGCAGCGACGGCGCCGCTGCCGCCGCTTCTCGATGAGTTCGCATTTGCTGGTTTCCTGCGAGGCAAGCCGGTGGAGCTGACGCAGGCAAAAACCGTGGACCTGATGGTTCCCGCCGATGCCGAGTTCGTGCTCGAGGGATACGTCGACAATGAGGATCTACGGCTAGAAGGACCGTTCGGCGATCATACCGGCGTCTACAGCTTAGCGGATCGCTATCCAACCTTTAACGTAACGTGCATCACGCATCGTCGCAATCCAATTTATGCCGCGACCGTCGTCGGCAAGCCGCCGATGGAGGATGCGTGGCTCGGCAAAGCGACGGAGCGCATTTTCTTGCCGCTGCTGCAAGCGATGCTTCCCGAGGTCGTCGACATGAATCTGCCGGTTGAAGGCGGATTTCACAACCTTGCGATCGTCTCGATTCGCAAGTCCTATCCGGGCCACGCGAAAAAGGTTATGAACGCGCTTTGGGGACTGGGTCACATGATGATGCTTACGCGCGCGCTCGTCATCGTCGATGCCGACATCGACGTAGCGAACGCACGCGAAGTCGCGTGGTATGTTCTCAACAATCTCGCGCCCGAACGCGACATCGTGATGATGCCCGGTCCGGTAGACGACCTCGATCACGGCTCCTATAGTATTGCGTACGGCACGAAGATCGGCATCGACGCCACGCGCAAAGATGCATCGGAGGGCTACACGCGCGAGTGGCCGCCCGACATGATCATGGACGCCCAGACTCGCAGGATGGTGAGCGAGCGTTGGCGCGACTACGGGCTCGATTCCATCGCGCGCGCCCTCTGCGCAAACGATTGGTCGGGACAGGGACCGGCCGCCTACACCGCGCTGATGAAATGAGAGCCGTCAGCCTTTTCTTGCGCGAGATTCGCGTCGAGCATACGCTCTTCGCACTGCCCTTTGCCTATGTCGGCGCCATCCTAGCCGCCCGCGGGATTCCAACGCTCGCACAACTTGGCTGGATAACGCTAGCCGTGCTGGGAGCGCGAACGGCGGCGATGGCGGCGAATCGCTTTCTCGATCGCGAAATCGACGCCCGCAATCCGCGCACGCAGCGGCGAGCGCTGGCGAGCGGTTTGCTGCCTGCTTCAACGATGCTGTGGGCCGCGGCCGCGGGACTCAGCATTCTCTTATGGGCAGCGTGGATGCTCAATCCACTATGTCTAAAGCTTTTGCCGATCGCCGTCGTCCTTTTACTGATCTATCCGCTCTGCAAACGCTTCACGTGGCTCACTCATTTCGTGCTGGGCGCGGTCGATGGCTTGGCACCGTTGGGAGCCTACGTCGCAATCGCCGGGAGGATCACGCTCCCTGCGGTCGTGCTCTTCGCGGCGGTCACGATGTGGGTCGCGGGATTCGACATCATCTATGCGCTCATGGACCTATCCGTGGACCGCGAGCAGGGAATCGCGTCGCTGCCGGCTCGCTTTGGGGAGCGCAGCGGACGCTCCTTGCCGATCCTGCTTCATCTGGGGACGCTCGCGTTGCTAGCGGGTGCCGGAACGCTCGACGGCGCCGGCCCGTCATACTATCTCGGCATCGCGGCGTTGGCGATTCTCATCCTGTATGAAGAGTATCTCTTTCGTAGCGGCGCCAATCTGTTCGTCATCAACGAACGGGTCTTTCTTTCGAACATGACGTTTTCGGTCGTCTTCTTGCTGACGACGGTGCGAGCGTACCGATGAAGCGCCGCGCGTTCATTGCGGCCGCGGGCGCGGTTGCCGCCGGCACAACGCACGCGGCTGCGCAGATCATTCCCGGCCAGCCGCTCAACCCGCTCAACCAGCAGTTCTTGCAGCAGCTCACCATCGCCGTCAACGTCACGCTCTCCGGCACATTGGGAAAGTACGGCCAGGAAGTCGTCAAAGGCGTGCAGGCCGCCGTCGACGAGCAGAATCGCTTTAACGCGGTGATATCTAACGTCTGGGGATTCCGAGGCATAGACGACCGCAACGACCCGGGCCTTGCCGCCTCCAACGCCAACGTCGCAGCAGCCGATTCGACGGTGATCGCAGTAGTCGGCAACCTCACCGCGCCAATGACGCTGGCGGCGCTTTCGCACTATGCGAACACGGGTTTCGCCGTTATCGTGCCGACCGTTACGGCCGATGCGGTCACCGCGCGCGGTTACCATAACGTGTATCGCCTCCCGGCCAAGGACAGCGGCTCGGGGCGGCTTTTTGCCGGCGCGGCGCTCGAAGATAAGCGAGGCATTCCGACGATAGCCATCGCCTTCGACGGCGACTACGGTTACGACGTCGCGCGCGGATTCGTGACCGCGGCCAAGAGCAGTCATCACGATTCAGACTTGCTGCTCTTTCCGATCGACAAAACCGATCCCGCGCAAGCGGCGCGAACGGTGATGGACCGCAGTCCCGGATACGTCTTTCTTGCCGGAAAGACGGCCGAGCTGGGACCGGTTGCCGAAGCGATGCGTATCGCTGGGTACACGGGCGACTTCGGTGCCGCCGACGGATTCTATAACACCGAGACGATTACCACCTACGCGAAAGCGCTCGACGGAGCGTACGTCGCATCGTCCATGCCGCCGCTCGATCGCATTCCCAGCGCGATGCAGCTCGTTACCGACTTTCAGCGAGAGGTCACGCAAATCACCACCTTCTCCGCTTACGGTTATGCGGCCGCCCAGCTCATCATTTCCGCTTCGCAGCGCGGCTACGCAACGACGCGCACGGCGCTGTTGAACGAGTTGCAGCGCGGTGGCACGTTCACGGCGCTTATCGGTCAGTTCGCCTTCAACGTGAGTGGTGATCCGCTCATTCCCAACATCTATCTGTACGCCATCGGTAGCGACGGATTCAAGTATGTCCGCCCCGCGGTACGAACCGGTTTTGTTCTGTAGCAGGTAAGCCCGATGGCGCAAAGACACGTAGTGCCGCGGGAAGAATTTCGAAGCGAGCCGGCGTGGTGCCGGCCGGCTCTCCATCGGCGGTGATGCGGTGCCGGCGGCGGGTGTTTACCGAAAACGCAATCGAACGGAAGGTGTGAACCCCTTTGGCGAATCGTCCCTGGTGCGAGACGATCGCCGAGAAAACTCGCATCGCCGTTAGGAAGCCTTCACCCTCGACGGCATAGAGATCGAGCCAGCCGTCGTCGATTGCCGCGTCGCCCACCGTTATGAAGCCGCCGAAACTTTGGCTGTTCGCTACTGTTAACTGGATCGTTTTCAAGCTCGCCCGCTCGCTGTCGAAGGCGACTTCGGCGTGAAAAGGGCGCGCGAATCGAATCGCGCGTAGCGCGCTCAGCGCAATGGCGGCGAATCCAAAACGCTGTTTGTCAGAGGATTTCTGCAATCTCGTAATGCGGCTCGAGATGCCGACGCTCGCCTCAGTCGCATAATAGACGCCGTTGACGCGAGCGACGTCGATCCGTCGATTCTGACCCGACGCGATCAACGCGCAGGCCGCAGCGAGATCGAACGGAATCGCCAGCGTGCGTGCGAGGTCGTTGAAGGTGCCCAGCGACACGAGCCCGATCGGTACGTCGAGCTCAATTGCGCGCGAGATCTGGCGTGCAAACGTGCCGTCACCCCCGGCGACGACGATGGCATCGAGCGGGGCGCCCGGCGCACTCGCCGTGACGGGCTCGACCCCCATGTGTGTGAGTTGTGCGCGGACGGCTGCGCCGAACCGGCGTCCGCGCCGCGAGCGCGGATTGACGACGAGCGAAACGCGCACGCTACCGGCGCGGCGCGATCAGAAGACGAACCAGCTGAATCGCCGACCAGCCCGCAATACCCGCCAAAATAACCGTGCCGCCGATCATCGCCCAATACCCAAGCGTTATTCCCATTTGGGTCATCGGATCGACATACCCGATGGCTTTTTCGGAGATGCTCAAACTCTCGTAGACGCCGTGAAAGACAAACCACACGATCGCAGCGGCCGGCGCCGTGAGGACGAGCATCGTCAGATAACGTTGGAGCAGCTCCTGCCGACGATTCACTAAAAACAGAACTTCGCCGCAATGCGCCGAAGAGACCCTCCTCGAGATGCATTCCCCCAAGCGCCGGGCCAGACCGCATAATCCGATGCCCGAGTCGCGCTACGAGGTGCTCGCGCTCTTTACCGGCGCGATGATCGGCGCGTCACTGGCCATCATGTCGACGGGCGCCCTCATGCCCTTCTTCAAGTCGGCACTTCACCTCGATCAGGCGCAACTCGGATGGCTGCTCTCCATTCAGCTTATCGGATCGGTCGCGATGACTTCGGTCGCTGGTCTGCTGACCGACCGCTTCGGCGACAAGGCGGTCGTGCGCTGGAGCGGCGTGCTCATGAGCCTTTCGCTAGTTGCAGCCTCGCTGGTCGCAAGCTTCTCGTGGCTCTTGCTCTGGCTGCTCGTCTACGGAATCGGGTACGCCGCCGTAACGCCGGCCGGCAGCCACGCCATCATCTTCTTTTTCAAAAAAGCGGACCGCGGCATCGCCATGGGGATTCGGCAATGCGGGGTCCCAATCGCAGGCGTCTTGGGGTCGCTGCTGCTCCCCGCCATCGCGCTGCGCCACGACTATCGCGCCGCGCTCGCCGCTGCCGGCATACTGACGTTCGTTGCGAGCACGATCGCTTCGCAGTACTATCGCGAGCCCTCCGAGTTGGAGGGCCAGCGCGTATCCCTGCGTACGATGTTGGCCGAGATGCTCCAAATCGCTCGAGAATCTCGCCTCATTCTGCTCACGCTAACCTCAATGGTTTTGATCGCCGGGCAGCTCGTTCTGATTGGATTTCTTACACTGACGCTCGTGCATCGCGCGGGCTACCCGTTGAGCTTGGCACTCGCGCTCTTCACGCTCTCGCAGGTGGCGGCTATCTTCGGCAGGCTCTCATGGGGGTGGCTGAGCGACCATCTCTTTACCGGGAGTAGAGCGTTGCCGCTCGCCGTGGTCTGCGTGCTCGTTGCCGCCATCGCGTTGGCATTTGCTTCGATCACCGCGGGAACGCCAGCGTTGTGGGCCGCGTTCTTGGCAGCCGCTCTGGGTTTTACGGCGGAAGGGTGGCTCGGTGTGAGCGTCATCGGGTTTGCGGAGATCGGCGGCGAGGAGCATTCGGGGAGCGCGCTCGGGGTCGGGCTGACGTGGACGCTGCTGGCGGCCTTTGTAACGCCGGCGCTCTTCGGAGCGCTCGCGCAGGTGTACGGTTTCGACGTTGCGTGGCGTTGTTTGGCGCTTCTTCAGATACTCGGCGTCGTGCCGGCGTTACTCGCTAGCCGCGCCATAGCCCCGCCGGCTTCTACGACAACCTAAAGAGCCTTGAATAGTCAACGTTGCCGGGATCCGGTCGCCTAAGAAAATAGCGCTGTCGTTAACCCGAATAGGACTTCAAAACTCTACTGCCCAGAAAGGGACTCGAACCCCCACGATGTTGCCACCACTGATACCTGAAACCAGCGCGTCTACCAATTCCGCCATCTGGGCGCGGGTCAAGCTCGATTCGCGACGGTCGTCGTGCTGCCCCGCTCCATCGAAACCCCAAGGGTGACGGCCGGTTTGGAGTGACCGGTATGTCTCTTCCAATTCTCGCGGTCGAAGATGCGTCCGCGCTCGATCCCTACTCACGGGCGGTCACGGCAGCGGCAGAAAGGGTCAGCCCGGCGGTCGTCTGCATCGACGTACGAAACGGCCGGCACGGCGGAAACGGGAGCGGCTTCGTCTTCACGCCGGACGGCTTCATCCTCACGAACAGCCACGTCGTGCACGAGGCGCAACGCATCACCGTCGCGCTGCTCGACGGGCGTGAGCTCCCGGCGACGCTCGTCGGCGACGATCCGCATTCGGATTTGGCGGTGCTTCGCGTGGATGCACCCGACCTCGCGCACGCCTCACTTGGAGACTCGGCGTTCCTGCGGCCGGGTCAACTCGCCATCGCCGTCGGCAATCCGTATGGGCTTGCGTATACCGTGACGGCGGGCGTCGTAAGCGCGCTGGGCCGCACGTTACGCTCGCAGTCGGGACGCCTCATGGACAACATCATTCAAACCGACGCGGCACTCAATCCAGGGAACTCCGGCGGCCCCCTCGTCTCTGCAAGCGGCGACGTCGTCGGCGTGAACACGGCGGTGCTTCCGGGCCAAGGTCTGTGTTTCGCAATCGCCGTCAACACGGCCAAGCACGTCGCCGGCCTCTTGATGCGCGACGGCCGCGTGCGGCGCGGTTACCTCGGCATTGCCGCACAAGACATCGTGCTCGCACCGGCGTTTGCGCGGCGACTCGGATTGGCCGATCGTCGAGCGATCGTAATCGACTCCGTGGAGCCGGGAAGCCCAGCCGATACCGCCCAGCTGAAAACCGGCGACGTGCTGCTTCTATTCGAGGCCCAACCGCTGCTGGGCGTCGACGCGCTGCATAAAGTTCTGACGAGCGTCGACCTCACCCGTCCGTACCGGATAGAGCTGCTGCGACGTAACGAGCGCCTGTCACGCATCGTCTTGCCGGTAGAGTCCCCCGAGTAGCCGGCGAATGAGCGGTAGAGCATGATTCGAAAGCTGCTACCGATTCTCGGCGTGACGTTCATCGACATCGTCGGCTTCAGCATGCTGATTCCGATGCTGCCGTACTTCGTGACGCATTTCGGCGCATCGCCCTATGTCGTGGGTCTACTCGTCGCGACCTTTTCGTTCTGCCAGTTCGTCTCGGCGCCGCTGTGGGGAACCATCTCCGACCGGATCGGCCGCAAGAGCGTCCTCATCATCAGTCAAATCGGCGCTACGATCGGTTGGGCGATGCTCGGTCTGGCGCCGAATATTGCCGGCGCGCTTTCGCTTGCGCCGATTGCGGTCGTCTTCGTCGCGCGCGCCCTCGAAGGCGTGTCTGGTGGAAATATCAGCATCACGCAAGCCTACGTTGCCGACCTCGTCGAGCCGCGCGAGCGGTCGCGCGCCTTCGGATTGATCGGTGCCATGTTCGCCGCAGGCATGGTCTTCGGTCCGGCGGGCGGCGGCCTTCTCTACTCACGATACGGTTTCGCCGTCCCGTTTCTTGTCGCCGCCGCGCTGCAGTTCCTGACCTTGATCGTCACGATCGTCATGCTTCCGGAATCCCGCGCGCGGACGCACGATCAGAATCGCTTCGCGATCGCAACGCTCTTGGCCAGTTTCGGCAAACCGCGCCTCGGCCGCATTCTCTGGCAAAAGCTCGCGATTGCGCTGGCACTCTACGGGTGGTTCGCGGTTTTTGCGCTCTACCTGCAACGCCAGCTCGGGTTTGCGCTGGCAGAGACCGATTATCTCTTTTCGATCTTCGCGGTCTTCAACGTCTTCATGAACGTCGTTATGGTCGGGCGCATCTCCGCGCGCCTGGGCGATCGCTGGATGTCAAACGTCGGCCTGACGTCACTAGTCGCCGGTTTTGCGGTCGTACCGTTCGTTCACAACATCCTGATACTCTCCGCATTGATGCTGCTCTTCGCGTTCGGCATGGCGCTCACGAACACGGGCATCACCGCGCTGATCAGCAACGCCGCTTCAGATCGCGATCAAGGGATGGTGCTGGGCACGAGCTCGTCGCTCGATTCGCTCTCGGGAATTCTCGCGCCCCCGGTCTCCACTGGGTTGCTGTCGGGGTACGGACCGGGCTTTGCCGGCGTGGAATCGCTGGCGCTCGCCGGCCTCGCGTTGGTCATGGGTTTGCGAAGCGCGCGCGGGGAAGAGGCCGCAATAGAAACGGAGGCCACAGCATGAAATCAAAGCTTACGGGCACCACACGTGGCAGAGAGACGATGACGCAGAGCACGCAGGCCGGGCTGGTGGCCGGTGCAGTCCTACGCGACATGTTCGGCGGGAAGTCTTAAGCGGCCGTCTTTTTCCTTCGCTTCGCTTCGGCCGGCTTGCCGTTTGCGTCGCTGCGCCGCTTCTTGCTCGCTTCGAGGCTCTGCGCCAGCACGTCCATGAGATTGACGACTTTCGATCGCGCCGGCGCCTTCTTAGCCTTCGGCAACTCCTTGCCGGCCGCGCGCGCTTCGATCATCGCCAACAGCTGGTCGTGATAGTTGTTGGAGAACTTCTGCGGCTCGAACTCGTCGACGCTCATCGTGTCGATGAGCATGCGAGCCATCTGCATCTCTTTCTCCGGCAGCTTCTCGGTCCCCGGTAGATCGAGCGTATCGGAGGCCACGATCTCGTTCGCCCAATGCATCAACTCCAGAACGAGCGCATCCCCAATGGGCTTTACCGCCGCGATATATTCCTTGGTGCGAATGACGACCCGCGCGATGGCGACGCGATTGCTGCCGGCAAGCGCCTCGCGAAGCAGCGCGTAGGCATGGCGGCCCTGTTTGGTCGGCTCGAGATAATACGGCTTGTCGAAAAACATCGGGCTGATCTTGTCGAGCTCGACGAACTCGACGATATCCACCGATTGAGTCGCCTCCGGGTTGACCTTTGCGAAGTCCTCGTCGGTCAGCAAGACATACTGACCCTTTTCGTATTCGTACCCCTTGACGATCTCGTCCCAGGGGACGGGTTTTCCGTCCACGCTGCAGACGCGCTCGTACTTGATGCGCCCCTCATCCTTCTTGTGCAGCATATTGAAGGAGAGATCGTCGGCCTTTACCGCCGTAAAGAGCTTGACCGGTATCGTGACGAGCCCGAAGTTAATGGCTCCCGACCAGATTGCATGTGCCATAGCCCGACTATTCTACCCAAGGGGCCGGTCTGTTTGCTACCCCCGCTCCGTCCAAAGCCGACCGGCCTTGGCGCTGGGCCCCTCCAGCCTCTGCTTCTTCCAGGCTTTCGGCCCCCAGAGGTCCCCTTCACGCGCCACGCGCCCCGGCAACGTGCGGATCGTGTGCTTGGCGAACTCATCGGCAGGCGCTAGGGCTGAGCGCCGAGCAAAGCCCTCGACCTCGGCCCAGTGGAGCGGCGTCGAGACCGGTGCGCCGTCGCGCGCGCGTACCGAGTAGGGCGCCACGATCGTCTTGCCAAGGCCGACCTGAACGTAGTCGATGTAGACCGCGGTTTGTGGGCGCTTGGCGATCGTGCGTTGTAGCGTCGCGAGCTCGCCGAGCTCGGCGGCCGCGTGGCGGGCAACGATTTCGGCGAAGACTTTGGCCGTCTCGTACGAGTAACCCGCGGCGAGTGGAACGACCACGTGCAATCCGTAACCGCCGGTCGTTTTGACCAACGGCTTCAATCCGATTTCGGCGAGCAGGGTTCGAATTGCCAACGTCACCGTCGCAAGCGTCCGCAGCGTACACTTCTCTCCGGGATCGAGATCGAAGAGCACGAACTCGGGTTCGTCGAGCGCCGGCACGCGCGACGTCCAGACGTGCAAAACGATCGCCGCGAGGTTTGCAAAATAGACGAGGCTCGGTTCGTCGTTGCAGAGCGCAAAGGTGACCTCGCTGCGCGATCCTCCGGGCGTCGGAACGGTCACGCGCTCGATCCACTCCGGCATGCCGCGCGGCATCTGCTTCTCAAAAAAGGTTTCGCCGTCGATTCCATTGGGATAGCGCTGCAGCGTGAGCGGCCGATCCTTCAAGTGCGCGATGGCACGCGGAGCGACGCTTCGGTAATAGGCGATCAGATCGCCTTTTGTGTAACCGTCGCGCGGCCACAGCAGCTTCTCGAGATTGGAGAGCGAGAGCATTTGCGCACCGACGCTAACGGTCGAACGTTCTTTGGAGCTCACGCGTCCACCGGGATTTCCGCCACGACATCGGCGGCAGGCTTGTCCAGGCGGAGACCGACGTACGCGGGTTGGCGCAGATAACCATCGCGCGTCCATTCGGCAAAACGCACCTCGGCGACGAGTTGCGGCGAGCACCAATGGGTCGGAGCGTTTGCGTCGACGTCGTTGACGAACGGCGAACTCTTGCGCTCGATTTTTTGCAGCCGTTCGTAGAGCTCGGCAAGTTTTGCGACGGTAAAGCCCGTTCCGACAGAGCCGACGTACCGCAGTTTCTTCTTTTCGTAAACGCCGAGCAGCAAGGCTCCGAAGCCCTTGCGGCTACCCTTGGGTTCGGTCCAGCCGCCGACGACGAACTCTTGCTCGTAACTCGTCTTGATCTTGACCCAGTCGCGGCTGCGCCGCTCTTGATACGTCGAGTCGCCTCGCTTTCCAATGATACCTTCGAGCTTACGCCGGCGCGCGACTTCGAAGAGCTCCTTGCCGCGGCCGACAACGTGCTTGGAGTAGAGGACGAGCTGGTTATCTCGAATCAAACGTTCCAGGAGTTTCTTGCGCTCGTCGAGCGGTTTCGACCGCAGATCCTCGCCGTCGGCATAGAGTAAATCGAAAGCTGCAAAGGTAAGGCCGGCCGGCTTTTTCTGCGACTCTTGCAGGCGCTG
The DNA here is from genome assembly GCA_003158175.1 of Candidatus Cybelea septentrionalis. Taxonomy (GTDB): domain Bacteria; phylum Vulcanimicrobiota; class Vulcanimicrobiia; order Vulcanimicrobiales; family Vulcanimicrobiaceae; genus Cybelea; species Cybelea septentrionalis. The sequence continues at coordinate 115,305 of PMHJ01000037.1, read as the reverse complement.
AAACTCCGAACGGCCCTGCGAATCCAAGCTGACGATCTCGCCGTCCACCATTACCGGCAGGCTTGCAAACGCGCCCGAGAGTTCCGTGAGGCCCGGAAAGCGCTTGAGCATATCGAGGCCATTGCGCGACGTCAGCGAGACCTTGCCGTCCTCAACCGTGCAGAGCGCGCGATAACCGTCCCACTTAATTTCAAAAAGCCACGCAGGATCGTCGAACGGCTCGGCGACGAGCGTTGCCAGCATCAACGATTTGGGATGCGGCAGAGGGTCGCGCTTGACGGCGCTACTCCGTCGCGGCGCCGCGGCCTGGCGCGCCGACGGTTTCGATTGCCAAGTACGCGCGCGCGGATCGGCAGCGATATCGGCGAGCGTCTTGCCACTCTTGGCCGACTCGGGGTGCTCGGCGGGATCGTAATCGGAGTCGGCGTGTTCGTCGCGATCCTTGATCAATAGCCAAGGATCGCCGTGCTCGTCTTCACGCGCCTTAATTTTGACGAGCGTGAACTCACCGTTGAGCTTCTTGCCGTGCAGGACGAACTTGATCTTTCCCGCGCCGATTTCCGCGGCCGGATCCGTCCCTTCGGCGAGTGTGTAGGTACCGCGATCCCAAACGATCACGCTGCCCGCGCCGTACTGGCCCGCGGGAATGTTCCCCTCGAAGTCGCGGTAATCCAGCGGGTGATCCTCGACGTGCATCGCGAGCCGCCGATCACCCGGGGCCAGGGTCGGCCCCTTGGGGACGGCCCACGATGCAAGCACGCCGCCGGCCTCCAGGCGAAAATCGTAGTGCAGTCGCGTTGCCCGATGCATCTGCACGACGAAGCGCATCGTTTTGGCGGCCTTTTCCTTGCGACCGCTCGGCTCCGGGGTCGCCTTGAAATCGCGCTTCTTGCGGTAGGTCGTCAGCGAACCGGGCCGGACGGCGTCGCTCTTTTTTGCCATCGTCGTTGGCGTTCGACGTACCCATACGTTACTCTTAGAAACGAATGTTCTACAGTGCCGCCGGACTGGTGCTTTCGCTGGGTATCGCTGCAATCGCGTGGCGGCGCAGCCGCTCGCGAGGCGGGTATTACGAACGGGAAGTCTACGGCATGAACCGTACGACGCACGTCGCCTACGGCGCGATCGGTCTAACGTTCGCGGCGTTTTTCTGCGTAGCCCTCTGGCTGGGACTGGTGTCGGCAGGCATCGCCGCACTTGCGCTGTATGCGGTCATCTCCGTGTTCTACCTTAGCTCGTTCCTGCGCGGAGCGTCCGACATCGATGAGTGACTTTCGTTTCTCGCCCAGACCCAACCGAGCCCACGAAATCGCTTGGATGCCCTGGGAAGCCCAGACATTTGCTCGCGCGGAGGCGCAGGACCGGCCGATCCTGCTCTCGATCTCCGCCGTCTGGTGTCATTGGTGTCACGTGATGGACGAGACGACCTACTCCGACCCCGGCGTCATTGAAACGATCAACCGCCGCTTCGTTCCCGTACGCGTCGACAATGACAGACGCCCCGACATCAACGCGCGCTATAACATGGGCGGCTGGCCCACAACGGCATTTCTGACGCCCGACGGACGAACGCTGACCGGCGCGACCTACTTGCCGCCAACGCAGATGCAGCGTGCGCTCGAGCAGATCGCGCGCTTTTACGACGAGCAAAAGAACGAAATCGCCGAGCTTCCAGCGATGTCGCGATCGCATGACGCGCTGCGCGAACCCGTTGTTCCCGGCGAGATAGGCGACGCACCGATTACACGCCTGCTCGAAAATCTCGAACGTAACTTTGACGAAGAGTTCGGCGGTTTCGGCGACGAGCCGAAGTTTCCGCAGCCGGAGGTACTCGAGTTTTTGCTATCCGAGTGGCGCGTTTCGGGCAATCAGCGCTATTACACGATGGTTTCGAAGACGATGGGCGGCATGGCACGGGGTGGAATGTACGATCACGTCGAGGGCGGTTTCTTCCGATACTCGACGACGCGCGACTGGAGCGTCCCGCATTTTGAGAAGATGGCCGAGGATCACGCAGGGCTGCTCCGCGTTCTCGCGACGCTCGCGATTTTCGCTCCCACCGACGATTTTCACGCGACGCTGGTGTCGGCGACAAACTACGTTCGCAACGTCCTGCTCGACCCGCAGACAGGGTTCTTCGGCGGCAGTCAAGATGCCGACGAAGCGTACTTCGCGCTGCCGCTCGACGAGCGCCGCCGGCTCGTCGCACCGTTCGTCGATCGCAGCTCGTACACCAACTGGACGTGCGCGCTCGCTGGCGCATTCTTTCACGTTGCGCGAGCGCTCGATGACGATGTGCTGCTCGCGCAAGCGATCACAACGCTCGATAACGTGGCGTCGCGCCTCGTCGATTCGGACGGCTTACTCTATCATGTGCTCGTACCGGGCGGCGCGCCCGAGGTGCGCGGTTTGCTCGTCGATCACGCTGCCTACCTTCGCGCCCTGCTCGATGCGCACGAAGTAAGCGGAGAGGAGCGTTTCTTGGAGCGCGCGCGAGCGCTTGCGCAAACGACGATCGAGGCTTTCCAAGCGCCGGAAGGCGGATTTTACGACCGCCTTGCGGGCCGCGAATCCTTCGGCAATCTCGCAATTCCCGATTGTCCGATCGTGGAGAACGGCCTGCTCGCGGACGCGCTCTTGCGTTTGGATGCACTTAACGGGCAGTCTGCGCACCGCGATCGCGTGAAGCAAACGCTCGCGCTCTACGCGGCTACCGCTGCGAACGCCGGCTCGTTTGCGGCGCCCTATGCGCGCGCGCTGCGCCGGTGTCTCTCGCCCGAGGTCGTGCTTCGCATCGTCGGTGACGCGAAGCAGACCGACGAGTTTCGCGAAGCTGCCCTACGGCTTCCGTCACCGTTCGTTTCGGTCCGGACGCTAACGAGTAAGGCGGCCGCCGAAGCGTCGTTGCCCGCCGAACCCCGTCCCGCCGCATACCTATGCGTGGGGCAGACCTGCGGAGCCCCGGTCGTGCGGCCCGGAGATCTGCGCGGCGCGTTTGACGCGATACCGGTCTGATCGGAGTCACCGGACGAACTGCAGCCAATACCAGCATCCCCAAACTCCGACAACGACCGAATAGGCGATGAGGGCTTTCCCCCATGCCGGCACGCGCTCGCGTACGGCGAGCATCATGAGCGCGACGAGAAATGGTTCGAAGTCGAGTGCATGCCGCATCCCGAACTGCGCGAAACCGTTCACGTAATAGAGGAAGTTCGGGATCGCGACCAAGATGGCCGCGATCCAGAGTGCGAGCACCCTACGAACGGGTGATCGAGCGAAGAACGCGAGCAGTAACGCGGGGGACGTCCACGTTAGGGCGACGCCCGAAAACTCCGGACGGAGCCACGGGAAACTCGGCAAGAGCGTCGGCAGCTGCGCGAAAAACGACGACAACTGATTGGGCAGATACTCTAAGCGAAACGGCGAGCCGGTCGGCATTCCGACTTGGTCCAGATGGTACCAGGCGCTGTAACCGATGTCGCTCAGCGTTCCCCAGCGCGCCTCGTTGTAAAGAACCCAGAGGATGCCGACCGGAACGAGCATTGCACAGAACGAGCCGAGCCGTCGCACTTGCACGGCACGCGGCGACCCGGTCGCCAGCAGAAACGCGTAAACGGGTAACGCGACGATCATCGAAAAGCGTGACTCGAAGGCGCAAGCGGCAAAGATCGCGACGAGCCAGCCGCGCCGCTTGCCGGCAAGCTCGACCAAAGCCAGCAAGGTAAAGCAGACCGCGGAAACGTGCGCCGTAAACCACACGTCGCCGAGCATCGCGCACCACAAGAGATCGGTTCCCGCCAAGAGGAAGGCACAGATCCACGCGATGCTCGTGCGGCGTACTCCAAAACGCTCGCCGAGCTCCCACGCCGCGCCGATCGCGACGGCGGCGAGCACAACCGCCAAGCCGGTCTGGTTCGTTCGCGCTCCGAAGAGCGCGACGAGCGGCATCAGCAGCAACGCCGGCAGCGGGCCTTCGATCACGAAGTAATGGCCGTTGTACGGCAGCGCATCGATGTAGGAGCCCGGCCAATCGATCCACGTGTGACCCGCTAAAAAGGCCTGCGCCAGCAGCACGAAGTTGTTATACGGCGTCGCGTGAAGCTGCGATGCGACCGCCGTCACCACGAAGGCGACGAAGGCAGCAACGTACGCCGGCCGAATTCGTGCGGTCAAATGGTCGGAAGCGTCGCCTGTGGGAGCGGTTGAGGCGCCTGGAATGTTGAGGGTGGTAAACTCTGCGGGAAACGATAATCGCTCCAGGTAATCCGCTCGCGTGCCGGTTTGCCGCCGACTTGCGCGCTGGCATCGGCGACGACCGGCATCCAATACTTGCCGGAAGGCCCGAACTCGACCTCGCCACCGCCTTCGACGCCGGCGTTGCCGCTCTGGAAGTGGACGACGCGCGGAAGGAAGTTCGAGCCATCGATCGTCAACCGGTCGATCCGTGCGCCGGAAGAACGATTCAACGGCGTCGCTTCGTAGACGTAGTCAAAATGCCGGCCCTCTTTGACGGTTCCGAGAAAGAGCAGCTCGTACGACGCCGTGCTCGGCGCAAAGCGCGCGATCGCATAACGATCCACATGCCGCGAGATGCGCACCACCTTACGAAGCAACGTTATTCCATCGACTGAAAGGGTATCGTCCCGCACGTCGAGTCCGCTGCGGTAAATTCGATGGTGTTGCTCGATGTTGCTAGGTCCGACTTGCGAGACGGTGTACGAGAAGACGACGACTTTCGGAGCGGAGGCCGCAACGAGTGCCAAAGCGTACCGCTGCAAAACGTATTGCGAGTCAAGGTGGCCTGCGCTCGCGCCCACCGACGCCACCAATGCAAGCATCGAGACCGCACGCAAGTGGTTCACGCCAGCACGGCGTCGCGAATCGCTTGGAGGGCCGCCTCGACGCCGGCGCCGTCGCTTCCGCCGCCCTGTGCCAGTGCCGCCTGACCGCCGCCTTTACCCGCGACCAGCGGGGCCGCCAGCTTCATCAGTTTGCCCGCGTGAATGCCGTCGCCGATCAGATCGTCGCTCGCGCTGACCAAAAGGCTGACGGTGCCGTTGTCGATACCCGCCAGCGCCACGACACCGCTGCGAAAGCGATTTCGGATTGCCGTGTTGAGATGGCGAAGAGCTTCGCCGTTGGCTTCATGGAGCACCGCGCCGACGAAGGCGCGATCCCCTTTTTGCTCGGCCTTTGCGACGTATGCGTCGGCGTCGGCCGCCGCAAATCGAGCGCGCAGCTGACCGACCGCCGTCTGCATCTCTTTGAGGTCGCGCTGCATGCGCTCGAGCCGCTCGAGCAACTCGTCAGGCGCCGCCGACATCGAGGCCGAAAGCGTGCCGATGAGGTCGCTCTGCTTGTTGACGTGATCCTCGGCGGCCGCCGAAACGCACGACTCGATTCTGCGAATGCCGCTGCCGATCGACGATTCCGACAAAATCACGAAGAGCCCGAGTTCACCGGTTGAGTGCGAATGCGTGCCGCCGCAGAACTCAACGGAAGGGCCCGCCTCAACGACGCGAATCATGTCGCCGTACTTTTCCCCGGCCATCCAAATCGCTCCGGTCTTTCTTGCTTCCTCGAGTGGAAGCACGCGTGTGACCAGATGCGCGTCGTCGCGGATCATCTCGTTGACGCGATGGGCAACGGCGCGCCGTTGTTCGAGCGTCAGCGCGCCTTTCGGCCAGCGGAAGTCGAAGCGCATGCGGTCGATGCCGACCCACGAACCCGCTTGATTCACCTCGTCGCCGAGCACATCTTTGAGCGCGCGTTGCAAAAGGTGCGCGGACGTGTGGTGCCGCCGAATCTCGCGCCGCCACGATTCAAGAACGCCGGCGCGGACCCGATCGCCGGCCGAAAACTCTCCCTCGATGACGCTGCCGTAGTGCGCGATCGCTTCGCCCATATACTGGGTGTCGCGCACCTCGAAGAGCGCCTCCACCGAGCCTGTCGACACTGAGCCTGTCGAAGTGCGTAGGATTCGTCCGCGATCGCCGATCTGACCACCGCGCTCCGCATAGAACGGCGTGCGATCCAAAATCAGCACACCTTCGTCTCCTTGCGATAGCGAAGCGACTGACTTTCCTTCTTTGAGCGCCGCCACGACCTCACCGTCGGCTTCGAGGCCCTCATCGTAACCGGTAAAGCTGCTGCTGATCGCCGGCAGATCCGTTACCGCCGCCACGTCGCGCTTCGCGGCGGCGTCGCGGCGCGCGCGTTCGCGCTGCTCTTCCATCAGGCGGTCGAACGCGACCGTATCGACGACGGCGCCGCGCTCGCCCGCGATTTCGCGCGTTAGCTCGAGAGGGAAGCCGAACGTATCATGCAGCGAGAACGCTTCCTCTCCACCGATCACTCGCCCACGCCGTTCAATTGCGTCGTCGATGACGCGCTCCAGCATCGTCATGCCCCGCTCCAGGGTCCGGTCGAACGTCTGCTCTTCTTGACGCAGCGCCGTCGTTATCCGCGCGGCACTTTCGCGAAGCTCCGGATAGCCGGGCCGCAGCGACAGCACCGCTGCGGGCACGAGCTCGGAGAAGAAGCCGTCGGGGTAGCCGAGCAGTCTTCCATTGCGAATCGCGCGGCGAATCAGAAAACGCAGCACGAACCCTCGGTCGGTGTTCGATGGATAGACGCCGTCATTGATCAAGAACGTCGCCGAGCGAAGATGATCCGCGATGATATTCTGGCGCGCCCGCTGCTCGCGCGGCTCGAGCGTCGTGTGACCTATCGGCGGCTGCGCCGCGACCAAATCGGTGAAGAGGTCGGTCTGATACATCGAGGCAAAGCCGTTGCAGACGGCGAGCATCCGTTCGAAACCGGCGCCCGTGTCGATGGACTTACGCGGCAAATCTTCGAGCTTACCGTCGGACGTTCGATTGTACTGTTGAAAGACGACGTTCCAGATCTCGACGTACCGGTTCCCGCGATTTGGCCCCGTGTCGTCGGCGCCGCTCGCGTGCTCCACGCCCGTATCGTAAAAGATCTCGGTACACGGCCCGCACGGACCAGTCGCACCCATCGTCCAGAAGTTATCTTCATCAAACCGCGTGATGCGCGCCGGATCGAGGCCAACTTCCCCGCTCCAAATTCGCGCCGCTTCATCGTCATCCGTGTGCACGGTAACGTACAAGCGCGCGGGATCGAGCGCAAGCACCTGCGTGACGAACTCCCACGCCCACCCGATCGCTTCGCGCTTGTAATAGTCGCCAAAGCTGAAGTTGCCGAGCATCTCCAAAAAAGTGCCGTGCCGCCCCGTCCTCCCGACGCTCTCGATATCGCTCTTCGCACCCGCAACCCGAAGACAGCGCTGCACCGTCACGACGCGCGGAGCGGGAGCGGGCTGTTCGCCGAGAAAGACGGGCACGAACTGCTCCATCCCGGCGATCGTAAAGAGCGTCGTCGACATCTCGTGCGGGACCAGACTCGCCGGCGGAAGCCGCTTATGCTGCTTGCCAACCCAGAAATCAATCCACGCCTGCCTAAGCTCCTGGCTCTTCACCGTTGAATTATAGCAGGGACCACGTAGCGGCCGCTGCAGGAGCGGTCAGGGTCGCCCGCACCCGTGCGGCGGGGCGTCTGAAGGAGGAGCGGAGGCAGGATGCCGGGAGCGACGACGAAGCGAGCAGCTTTTTCGCAGGACGCGAAAAAGCGAGCGTCCCCGCGGCACGGGTGCGTGCGACCCTGACCGCTCCTGCAGCGGCCGCTATTCGGCGAGAACCGAGCGGAGCTTGTCCAGGGCCTTTGCCTGCAGGCGCGAGACGTGCATCTGCGAGACGTTGAGCCGCTTGGCGATCTCCGTCTGCGAGACCGACTCGTAAAAGCGAAGGTAGATGATCACCCGCTCCCGGCCGGTGAGGACCCGAAAGGCCCGTTCGAGATTCGCGCGGTCTTCGAGGAGCTCGAGGCCGGCGTCGGCGATGCCGACGGTGTCCGCGAGCGTCTGCGACTTTTTATCGGTTTCGCCCGAGATCTCGCTGTCGAGTGAGAGGAGGTTATAAGCCTGACCTAGTTCCTGGGCCTCCAAAATCTCGTCTTCGCCTGCTCGGAGGTGCTCCGCCAACTCGGTTACCGTCGGGCTGCGACCGAGCGATATCGAGAGCTTATCGGTCGCGCGGTTGACGGCGAGATTGAGCTCTTGCAGACGGCGAGGTACCTTCACCGCCCAGCCCTTATCGCGAAAGTATCGCTTGATCTCGCCGACGATCGTCGGCGTCGCGTACGTCGTGAACTCGACGCCGCGTTCGAGGTCGAAACGGTCGATCGCCTTGAGCAGTCCGACGGTTCCGACTTGCACCAAGTCGTCGAGCGGCTCTCCACGATTGGCAAATCTCACTGCAAGAAACCGCACGAGATTGAGATGAACGACGGCGAGTTCCTCGCGCAGTCCCTCGTATTGCGAATCTGGGGTCTGATCGTGTTGCGAGTGCCGCTCGCGCCGCTCGATGAAGCGCTCGAAGAGGGCGCGGGTCCGCTCGCGGTCGCGTCGCGCTTGGTCCCGTTCTTGCACTATTGGCCTAGTGGTCCGTCGCGCCGGTCAGCCTCTTGACCATTTGCAGATCCGTCCCTTGCGGACTGACGTCGTAGCTAACTTCGTCCATCAACGTCCGAATGAGAAAAACCCCCAGCCCGGCGATGCGGGCTTCATCGAAGTTCATGTTCTGCGCTTGCGCGCGCGCGCCGCCCTGACGTCCGCTGTCGCGCACGCGAATGCGTAGCAGGTCGGAGAGCGCTTCGCAGGTTACGTCGATGAATTCGCCGTGTCCGTCATGCTGAATAACGGCCGTGCACGCCTCCGCGACGGCCAGCTTCACGTCTTCGATCTCCTCGATTGAAAAGCGAACGCGGTTGGCAACGGTCGCGGCGGCGAGGCGCGCTAGTGCGACCCATTCGGGTCGAGAAGGAATACGCAATTCGACGAGCTCGGTATGCGAATGCTCGACGGCCGGATTCATACCAACGCTTTCATCGCCGCGTCTTCACTTTCAAAGATACCGAAGATCTTGACCAAGCCCGTTATGTCGAAGATCTTCTTAATCTGCGGATTGGTGCATACGAGATTTACCGATCCGCCGTGCTCGCGCACGCGTTTGAGTCCACCGATCAAGACGCCCAGACCCGTGGAATCGATATAACGTACTTTCTCCAGATTGATGACGAGGAAGTAGACGCCTCGGTCGATCAGCTCCCCGATTGCGTCTTTCACCTTCGGTGACGTGTAGACGTCGATTTCGCCGCTAAGGTCGACCACGTAACAATCGCCGGGAGCCTCCCGCACGTTCACCTTGATGTCCAAATCGCTATCCCTCCGCCTTGCGTTGGAGTTCGTCGCGAGTCTCTTGTGCCGTCGTCTGCCCCTCGGCAACGGCGGCATCTAAATTGGAGCGGGCGCTCTCGACGACTTGCCTGCCCCGTTCGTACAAATCCGATACACTCGACTGCCATTGCGAGGTAACGTCGCCAACCTTCTCGCGAAGGTCGCCGGTCGCGTCCATCGCAAAATTCCCCGCCTCGCGGGCCTTGCCGGCGAGGCGATCGCGTGCCTCCTCTTGGGTCAAAAATGTGGCCGCCGCCACACCAGCGACTGCACCGATCAGAAAACCGGCGAAGAATCGACCTCCGCCATTGCCTTTGCCCATAATTGAATTACTCCCTAGCTATTTAGTCTTTCCCGTAACAAAGCGTCGTAAACCGGCACTGATGCCGCCAATTGCCGCGCCTATGTTAACGATGGCGGGCGTAACGGCGCTTTTGGTAAGGTCGGCAGTGCGCGAAAGAGTACCTACCGTCTCCTCGATCGATCTCGTCACTTCGTCAACGTGCGCCAGCGTGTTGCCGACGGGCGTGCCGATGTTTTCGAGTTGCTTGTCCACCTCGTCCAGCGTCGTCCGTAGTCGGCCCAGCGTTTTAGCAAGCGCCAGTGCAGCGACAAAAATCCCAACGCCGACCAGCAGGATGCCCACGCCCGCGAGGACGTCAAGGATGAGTGGACCATACTGCGTTCCGTTCAAGCTCCTGCCTCCAGCCGCGCGCGGTTCGTTTCGAGTCTACCCATTCCCCCCGCGATTGTGACGGGGCCGCCCGAAGCCCTTATATCCGCCACCACTGCGGGGAGGATGTTGAGAACGCGCTCGATCTCCGCCGCCGTCGTCGCCGTGCCGAGAGAGAGCCGAACGCCGCTCGCAGGGCCCGCCCCCTCCCAAGCCATGGCCGCTAAGACGTGGCTGGGCTCGAGCGTGCCGGACGTGCAAGCGCTTCCGGCCGAGGCGGAGACTCCCGCAAGGTCGAGCGCGATGATGAGCGCCGCCGGGTCGACCCCGGCGAAACTAAGGTTGCTGCAGTTGGCGAGCCTTGGGGCATCGCCGCCGTTGACGCTGACACCGGCCACCCGCGAGCGGATCCCAGCTTCCAAGCGATCGCGCAGGGGCGCGACATCTCCGGCAGCCTGGGCGCGTTGCGCGACGGCCAGCTCGAGCGCTCGCGCCATGCCCACGATGCCCGGCACGTTCTCCGTACCGGAGCGGCGGCCCGACTCTTGCCCGCCGCCGACAATGATCGGGGCCAAGGAAACTCCTCGACGCAGGTACAGCACCCCGACGCCTTTGGGCCCGTAAAACTTATGCGCCGAGATCGAGAGCAAATCGACTCCAAGTGCCCGCACGTCGATCGGCAGCCAGGTCGGAGCCGCGACCGCATCGGTGTGAAAGAGGACGCCTCGGCGGCGGGCGATCTCCGCAAGCTCGGCGATCGGCTGCACGGCTCCCACCTCGTTGTTCGCGTACATGACTGAGGCCAGGAGGGTCCCGGTGCGGAGCGATCGCTCGAACTCCGCCGGCTCGACCCGCCCCTGGCGGTCGACCGGCACCAAGCTCGCTTCGAATCCATCTTCACGCAGCCGGTCCACGGCCGCGAGTACGGCGTGGTGCTCGATCGCCGAGGCGACAACGTGCCCCCGGCGGCCGAGCCCTCGCGTCGCGCCGAGCAAGGCCAAATTATTCGCTTCGGTTCCGCCCGATGTGAACAGGATCTCGGCGCGGGTCGCGCCGATAGCTGCGGCCACGCAATCGCGCGCGGTGTCCAGCGCCGCGCGCGCCCGCCGTCCCTCAAAATGCAGGGAGCTTGGATTAAAATTACATTGGTCGGCGGCCTCGCGCACCGCATTCGCGACCTCGTCGCGCACCGGTGTCGTGGCTGCGTGGTCCAAATAAATTCGAATTGAATTCACAGAATGCTCCAAGTATGCTGCACTATCATTGACTTGTGCGAAGCTCCAACGCACAACTCCGAGAAGTAGCAACGGGAAACTGGCGGTTCGAGTATCACTCGGACCGCCTTCTTCTTTCTGCCTCGCGCTCCGCGATGATCAGTTCGGCCCCCTGCTTCCTCGGAACGTAGTACTTCCGTTCGGCCAGACTCGGCGGCAGGTTGAGCTGCTCGACGTCGTAGTCGTCGTGCGCGTAGTGGTAACCCTGACCGTAGTTGAGCTGACGCATCAACCGGGTCGGCGCGTTCCGCAGATGCAAAGGCACTGGATCGTTGCGCGTCTCCAAAACGTCGGCCATAGCGGCGCCGTAGCTCGAGCCGACACTGTTGCTTTTTGGGGCCGTCGCAAGATAGAGCGTCGCGTGAGCCAACGGAAAGAAGCCCTCGGGCATTCCGACAAAGTGCACCGCCTGCTGCGCCGCGACGGCCACTTGCAGCGCGGTGGAATCCGCAAGCCCAATGTCTTCCGACGCAAAAATGACCAATCGTCGCGCGATAAAAAGCGGGTCTTCGCCGCCCTCGATCAGACGCGCAAGCCAGTACAGCGACGCGTCCGGATCGCTTGCACGAACGGATTTGATCAACGCGCTGATCGTATCGTAGTGCATCTCGCCGCCCTTGTCGTACCGGGCGTTGCGGCGCTGCATCGCTTCACGCACTACCTCGACGTCGATGCGCGGCGGCTCCCCGCGCGCAGAAGCGGCGGCTAGCTCGAGCGAGCTCAGAGCCGCGCGCGCGTCGCCATTTGCAAGGCCAACCAACAGCGCTCGAGCCTCCTCATCGACGTGAAGCTCCTTCGCGCCCAGGCCGCGCTCTGCGTCGCGCAACGCGCCATCGACGATCGTTCCAACCTCCTCATCGGAGAGCGCGTCAAGCACAAAGACTCGAGCTCGTGAGAGCAACGCCGAGTTGACCTCAAACGACGGGTTTTCCGTCGTGGCGCCGATCAGCGTGACCGTACCATCCTCGACGAAGGGCAATACGACGTCCTGTTGCGCCTTGTTGAAGCGATGAATCTCGTCGATGAAGAGGATCGTCGGTTTTCCGGAGCGGCGCCGAACTCTCGCGTCGCCCAGAACGCGCCGCAGGTCGCTCACGCCCGCACTTACGGCCGACATTCGCTCGAAATGGGCGCCGGTACGACCCGCGATGATTTCGGCCAGCGTCGTCTTGCCGCTGCCCGGCGGGCCCCACAAAATCATCGACGGGACGGCGTCGCGTTCGATCGCAGCGCGCAGCGCGCGTCCAGCCCCCAGCAACTCTCGCTGTCCAACGAACTCGTCGAGCGTGCGAGGCCGCATTCGCGCGGCTAACGGCATGACGATTGGCTGAAAATCGAAGAGCATGTCCCCGCCTTTACGGTGGGGCGGGCACCTTGAGCGGCTTCGGAGTCGCCAATTTCCGATGAAACTCGCTGGGAAACTGCATCGTAACGTCTTTCTCGGCGTGAGCATCTCCGGTTTGCGTGTTGTACAATACTTTGCCAGCGCTCATCTTTCGCGTCCCTGCAACAATATGCACGGCGCCTTGCAGAAGCAAGGTATGTGCTTGGTCGTCCAACGTGCCGTTGTCCGCGGTAACGTTGGTATCGGCTTGCACGTAATGAACGTTTCCGATGGCCCTGTATAGTTTCGCCGCTCCGTCGATCTGCGCTTTATCGGCAGTAAGCGTCGATGGGCTCGACTGATGAGACCCGCCGCCACTCTCCGTCAGACTTCCGGCGGCGCCTTGCGAATCGTGCATCACCACGTGGCCGTTGAGATAGAGCACTTGTTTTTTGTAGTTGCCGTTGGCGCGATCTGCGGTAACGTCGCCGCCGACGCGGGTCATGACGACCTTGGCGGGCGTACTGAAATCGCCCGTCTTGAAGTTTGCGTCGAGCGAGCTGGCGTGAACCGTCCAAACGCCGAGATCGAATGCTGCAGGGGCAGAGCCCGGCGAAGGGCTTGCATTCGGCGACCTCCGGGACCCCTTCAGCGGCGATGGTGAAATGCTCGACGGCAGCGATGGCGAGCCGCTCGGCTGCTGCGATGGAAAGACGCTCGGCTGTTGCGAGGGTGCGGAAGAAGGCTTGGCGAGGGCAACGAGAGCCAGTGTGCCAACGAACAGCGCAAGAAGGCGAATCATAAAAGTTGCGTACGTACCTTTACCGAAGGACGCTCAATCGGCCCAAGAAGCGCTGCGAAACGACTCTCCGAAACGGCACCTTCGCGCAGCAGCCGAGGACGCGCGCCCGAAATATCGATGATGGAGGATTCGACGGCGTATGGAACCGGCCCGTGCGCGACGAGCAGATCCGCGGGCGGAAGCATCGAGCCATCGTCGTCCCCGAGATATGGGGGGCCTCCCGGACGGACTGCGGTGGTGCCGGCAATCGGCCCGCAACGTTCGAGTAACGCGCGCGCGAAGGGCTCGTCCGGCACACGGAAAGCGAGCGTGTGCAAGCCTGCAGCCAGCTCGTCGCTGATAAAGGCCGGTTTGCGAATCAGTACGATCACCGGACCGGGAAGCAGCCGTTTGGCGACGGTCGCCGCCAACGGATTCTCAAATGCATATTCGAGAAACTCTTGTGTCGACGCCACGTGCATCGTCAGCGGCCGGCTGTCCGGTCGCCCTTTGGCCGCGTAAACGCGATCGATGGCGGCCGAATCGTAGGGATCGCAGCCGATGAAATAACTCGTGTCGTTGGGTAAGATGACCGTTCCGCCGGAGAAGACCACACGCGCAACCTCTTCGGCAACGTCCTCAATCCGCGTGGTCGATGCATCGATGACGCGCCCCACGCATTCCAGAGCCATTTCCTCATCATTCCTCGTCGACCCGAGTCTTCGCTGTGCCACGGGTCCCCGGGCGCCTAAACGCGCACTCGCGCGCCCGTGCCGATGGCAACGCACGAAAGCGGATCGTCTGCGACAATGGCCGGCACTCCCGTCACGTCGGAGAGCAGCTTGTCCAAGCCGCGCAAGAGCGCTCCACCCCCCGTCAAGATGATGCCGCGATCGATGATATCCGAGGCAAGTTCCGGAGGCGTTTTCTCCAGCACCGATTTGACCGCTTCTACGATGGCGGCGATGGGCTCGGAGAGCGCGTCGCGTACCTCTTCGCTTGTGATCTTCACGGTCTTCGGCAGGCCGTTGATGAGGTCGCGGCCGCGAATCTCCATCGCCAGCTCTTGCTCGAGCTTGTAGGCGGAGCCGATCTTGATTTTGATCTCCTCGGCCGTGCGCTCCCCGATCATTAGGTTGTAGACGCGGCGAATAAACCGAACGATGCCTTCGTCCATCTTATTGCCGGCCACGCGAAGCGACTGCGATACGACGATGCCGCCGAGCGAAATCACGGCGACGTCGGTCGTTCCGCCGCCGATATCGAGGACCATGCTGCCGGAAGGCCCATCGATTGGAAGACCCGCTCCAACGGCGGCAGCCATCGGCTCTTCGATAATGTCAACATCGCGCGCGCCCGCCAGCTTCGCAGCATCCTTGACCGCGCGTTCCTCGACGCTCGTAATCTCCGCAGGTACGCAGATCGTGACGTGGGGTTTTGGTTTGACGATCGACGACCACCACGAACGGCCCTTCATGACTTTCTTGATGAAGTACGAAAGCATCGCTTCGGTCACTTCGAAATCTGCGATGACGCCGTCGCGTAACGGCCGAATCGCCATGATATGCGCGGGCGTCCTGCCGAGCATCTGGCGCGCCTCCTCGCCGACGGCCAATACCCTGCCCGTGTTCATGTCTTTGGCAACGACGGAGGGCTCACGCAAGACAATGCCCTTTCCCTTGACGTAAACCAAAACGTTAGCCGTACCGAGGTCGATGCCGATTTCCAAAAACTGACTCCTACTCTAAGAAAGCGCTAGCTCGCCGAAACTCGCGGATATTCGCTCGTTTCAAAGAATCCCGCCGGCTCGACGAGCGGCGTCACGCCGCTGCTGCGCTGCACCTGGCCGCCCAGCTCCGAAAGCATCTCTTCCAAACGGTCGTAGCCGCGATCGATGTATTCCAGCCCAATGATTTCGGTTTCGCCCGCGGCTGCGAGGGCGGCGATTACGAGACCCGCGCCGGCGCGAATGTCCGGTGCTTCCACCGGTGCCCCGGAAAGCTGCTTGGGACCTTTGATGATGGCAGCATTACTTTCCATCGTCACTTTGACCTCGGCTCCCATGCGGGCCAACTCGTTGACGTACGAAAAGCGAGCGTTGAAGATTGACTCTTCGACGACGCTGGTGCCCGGGCAGGTACAGAGAAAGCCAACCATTTGCGGTTGGAGATCGGTCGGGAAACCCGGATATGGAGCGGTAAGAATGTCCGTCCCACCGGTAATGCCATCGGCCTTCACCCTGATCCAGTCGTCGCCCGTAACGGTAACGACTCCGCATTCCACCAGCTTATCGGTTAGGGCTTGCAAGTGATCCGGCCGGCAGCCGGTCACCGTCACGTCGCCGCGAGTTACCGAGCCTGCCAGCAAAAGCGTGCCGGTCACGACGCGGTCCGCGATGATCTCGTACTCGACGCCGTGCAGCTCGCGGACCCCCTCAATGGCGATCGTGTCGGTTCCCTGACCTGCAATCCGCGCACCCATCGCGACAAGAAAGTTCGCGAGGTCCACGACCTCGGGTTCCATCGCAACGTTTTTTAACGTCGTCGTTCCCTTGGCCAGCACCGCAGCAAGCATTGCGTTCTTGGTGGCACCCACGCTTGGGATACGGAACTCGATCGGGGCTCCGGATAACTTTGGACCCCGCGATGCGGCGATGAGATAGCCGTGTGCGTTATGCACGTCGCATCCCAGAGCCACGAAGGCTTGCTCGTGCATGTCCGTCGCGCGCGTACCCAACACGCAACCGCCGGGAAGCGGAACCTCGGCTCGCCCAAAGCGCCCCAGGAGCGCGCCGACGATGTCGAACGAAGCGGCGAGCTTGCGCACGAGCGCGTACGGTGCGCGATAGGATGCGACGTTGCTTGCGTCGATCGTCACCGTGTTCTTGTCTTCGTAGCGAATGCGGGCGCCCAAAGCCTCCAGTAACGACCACATCACCGAGACGTCGGTGATGTGCGGCACGCGGTGGAGCGTTACCGTGCCTCGCGCCAGCAGAGCCGCGGCCATAATCGGCAGCGCGGCATTCTTCGCGCCGTGCGTTGCAACCGAACCTTCCAGGCGCGCGCCGCCCCGTACTCTGAGCGTCGTTTCGAGGCGATCGAGCATATCGAAACTACCGTTCGCGTAGCCTGCTAACTCGCCTACCGATGGCCCGTCAATCGCAGTTGCGCGCTTGCAAAATCAATGGCCGCCTGCTCGCGCGCATAAGCATCGCTGCCGGCGGCGGCACCCTTTTGTCGCTCCGTCGCCGCGGCCAGCCGATCGCGCGCCTCCGCGACGACGACGTCGTCGAACGCCAGCGCCTCGTCGACCAAAACGGTTACCCGATCGGGCAGCGCCTGCATGAACCCCTCGCTCGTGGCGAGTTCGAGACGCGAGCTCGCGCCATTCTTGAGAAGGTTTGCTCGCAAGATCCCCGGCTTTAACGCTGCGAGGAATGGCGCGTGCTTGGGAAGGATGCCCTCCTCACCTTCGGTCGTCACCGCGATAACCAGCGTCGCTTCGCCGTCGAAGACGACTCGAGCCGGCGTCACGAGTTTGAACGCGATGCCGTCAGCCATGAGCCATGCGCTGCGCGTTCTCTCTGACCTCGTCGATCGTGCCGGCATAGAAGAACGCACCCTCGGGCAGATCGTCGACCTTCCCTTCGAGGATTTCCTTGAACGACGCGATCGTCTCGGGGAGTTTTACGTATTTCCCGGAGCGCCCGGTAAACTGCTCGGCAACGAAAAACGGCTGTGAGAAGAAACGCTGAATGCGTCGCGCCCGCGCTACCGTGATCTTGTCGTCCTCCGAAAGCTCTTCGACGCCGAGAATCGCAATGATGTCCTGCAGGTCTTTATAGCGCTGAAGAACTTCCTGCACGCCGCGAGCGACTTCGTAGTGCTCGTCGCCGATGATCTGCGGATCCAAGATGCGCGACGTCGACGCCAACGGATCCACTGCCGGATAGATGCCCAGCTCCGAGATCGGACGCGAAAGCGCGGTCGTTGCATCGAGGTGCGCGAAGGTCGTGGCGACCGCGGGATCGGTGTAATCGTCGGCCGGCACGTAGACCGCCTGAACGGATGTAATCGAACCTTTGCGCGTCGACGTGATGCGCTCTTCGAGTATGCCCATGTCGGTGCCGAGGGTGGGCTGATATCCGACCGCAGAGGGCATGCGTCCCATGAGCGCCGAGACTTCCGAACCCGCCTGCATATAACGAAAGATATTGTCGATAAAGAGCAACACGTCTGCGCCGAGCTCGTCGCGAAAGTACTCCGCCATCGTTACGCCGGTCTGCGCCACACGAAAGCGCACGCCGGGCGGCTCGTCCATCTGTCCGAAGACCAGCGTGGTTTGTTCGAGGACTCCGGACTCTTTCATCTCGAGCCATAGGTCGTTGCCCTCGCGCGTTCGCTCGCCGACGCCGGTGAATACCGAAAAGCCCTTATGAACGTGCGCGATATTACGAATCAGCTCCTGAATCAGCACCGTCTTGCCGACTCCCGCGCCGCCGAAGAGGCCAACTTTTCCGCCTCGCGTGTAGGGCGCCATCAGGTCCACGACTTTGATGCCGGTCTCGAAGATGCGGGCCGTCGGCTCCTGGTATTTGAGCTCGGGCGCGGGGCGGTGGATCGGCCAATATGCCGCCGCTTTGACCGGAGCGTCGCTGTCGATCGTTTTGCCGAGCACGTTGAACAGACGCCCGAGCGTGCCTTCACCGACGGGGACGAGAATCGGTCCGCCCGTACTGCGCACCGGCGCTCCCCGCACGAGACCGTCGGTCGAACCCAGCGCCAGACACCGCACCTGGTTGTCACCGAGTTCGTCCTGCACCTCGAGCGTCAGCTCGCGCGCCGCCGCCGCTCCGTTGCTCGCATTGCGCGAGTCGTCGTTTACCACGACCACCAGGGCGTCGCGAATGTTGGGCAGCGTCTCCGCCGTAAACTCGACGTCAACGACGTTGCCGAGCACTTGCGAGATTTTTCCGGTATCAGCCATTCTTGTTACACGTTCCTTGCTAAGATAGTACGTCTTCTAGAGACTACGTCGAGGTGAGCGCGCGTAGAGTGAGCTCTTGAAGCGAGAGACACGCCGGCGCTCCGGGGACGCTCGCTTTTTCGCATCCAGCGAAAAAGCTGCTCGACTCGTCGTCGCTCTCGCCATCCTGGCTTCGCTCCTCCCTCGTACGCCCCGGAGCGCCGGCGTGTCTCTCGCTTCAAGAGCTCACTCTACGCCCAAAGCTTCCGCGCCGCCGACGATCTCTAGCAGTTCCTTTGTGATTGCGGCTTGGCGGGCGTTGTTCATCGCGATCGTTAGCTCGTCGATCAGTTTCGATGCGTTGTCGGTGGCGTTGGTCATCGCAACGAGCTGCGCTGCAAAGAACGCCGCCTCGGTTTCGAGCATCGCGGAATAGATCGTGAACTCGAGATACTTCGGAAGCAATCGCGAGAGCACGAACTCCGGCGAAGGGGAAAACTCTACGGCGCCGCGAGCGGCGCGAGTCTGCTCCTCGCCGCCGGTAGCGGCGAAGGCCTTTAGATCTTCTGCGAGCACGGGCACGAGCTTACGCGTTTCGGGGCGCTGCGACATCATCGATACGAGTTTCTGCGAGACCAATACGATCTCGGAGATGGTGCCGTGCACGAAGTCGTCAGCCGTCCGACTCGCAATCTCGCGCGCGGTGGCGATCTTTGACGCGCCGAGCGGCCAGGTTGGATGCTCCGAGACGCCCATCCGTCGCACGGCGTTACGCGCCTTGAGGCCCACCGTGTAGTAACGAACGCCGCTGCGGCCGCGGGCGAACGTCTCGCCTGCGTGAATGACGTTGGAGTTGAAGGCGCCGGCGAGCCCCTTATCGGCGCTCATGAGAACGATGCCCGCGGGGGCGCTCGCGTTCCCCGGTTTCATGAATGGGTGATCGACGGACGAAACCGCCGCCATCAAGTCCGCAAGCATCTCCGCGAGTGCGTCGGCGTAAGGACGAGCGCGCTTGCGGGCCTCTTCGGCGCGGCGAATCTTTGCAGCGGCGACCTGTTTCATCGCTTTGGTGATCTGTTGAGTATTCTTGAGCGACCGGATGCGGTCGCGCAGATCTCGTACCGACGGCATTTCCTAGAAGCTCTTGTTGAACTCTGCCAGGGCCGCGTCGAGCTGCTTGCGAGTGTCGTCCGACAGCGCGCCGCTCTCTGCGATCGATGTGAGAATCTGCGAATGATCCGCGCGCAAGAAGTCGATCAGCCCCGCGGCCCAGGCGGCGAGCCGAACGGTCGGAACGTCGCCGGCGAATCCATTGGTCGCGGCATAGATAATCACGACCTGCTCTTCGGTCGCCTGCGGTTGATACTGCGGTTGCTTGAGCAGTTCGGTGAGCTTCTCGCCGCGCGCGAGCTGTTTTTGCGTCGCCTTGTCGAGATCGCTCGAGAGCTTGGCAAACGCGGCGAGGTCGCGATATTGCGCCAGCTCGAGTTTCAGCTGACCAGCCACGGATTTCATCGCCTTCGTCTGCGCCGCCCCACCGACTCGCGAGACGGAGAGACCGATATCGACCGCCGGCCGAATTCCTTGGAAAAACAGCTGCGGCGTCAGGTAGATTTGGCCGTCGGTAATGGAGATGACGTTGGTTGGAATGTACGCGGAAAAGTCGCCGGCCTGCGTCTCGATCACCGGAAGCGCCGTCATCGAGCCGCCTCCCATCTCGTCGGAGAGCTTCGCGGCGCGCTCCAGCAGCCGTGAATGCAAATAAAAGACGTCGCCCGGGTACGCCTCACGTCCCGGCGGCCGGCGCAGCAACAGCGACATCTCGCGGTACGATTGAGCGTGCTTGGTGAGGTCGTCGTAGACGATCAGAACGTCTTTGCCGGCATACATAAATTCCTCGGCCATCGCACAACCGGCAAACGGCGCCAGCCAGCGAAGCGCCGCCGCTTCGGACGGGCTGACCGCGACGATGGTCGTGTAGGCCATCGCACCTTTCTGTTCGAGAATCTGGGCGAGCGCGGCGACCGTCGAATTCTTCTGTCCGATCGCGACGTAAACGCAGCATACGTCGCGCCCTTTCTGATTGATGATCGCATCGATCGCCATGGCGGTCTTTCCGGTCGAACGATCCCCGATAATGAGCTCGCGCTGTCCCTTTCCAATGGGAATGAGGGCATCGATCACGCGGATTCCGGTCTGCAACGGCTGCTTGACGGGCTGCCGCTGCACGACGGTGGGCGCGACGTTCTCGATCGTACGGAAACGCGTCGTTGCAATCTCGCCCTTGCCGTCGATAGGTTGGCCCAGTGGATTGACAATCCGGCCGAGCAGAGCATCGCCGACCGGCACGGAAGCGATGCGGCCTGTCCGCCGCACGCTATCGCCCTCTTTGATCTCGGAATCGGAGCCCATGATCACGACGCCGACATTGTCCTCTTCGAGGTTCAGCGCGACGCCCTGCAGCCCGTTGGCAAACTCGACCAGCTCCGAGGATCGTACGCCGCGCAATCCATAAACGCGAGCGAGGTTCGCGCCGACGGAAATGACCGTCCCAATCTCATCTTCTTGAATCTCGGTCTTGAACTGCTCGATCTGCGTTTTGAGGATACTGGCGATTTCGTCAGCGTTTATCATTCATCAACTTTCTTAGGCCGTTGTGTGGAGTTGGCGCGCGAGAGCATCGAGGCGTCCGGCGACGGTCGCGTCGATTAAGCGATCTCCCATCAGGAGGCGCAGGCCGCCGATGAGATCGGCGTTAACCCGTTGCGTGACTTCGAACTTTTTACCGTAGAGGCGCTCGAGTCTCTCAATCAATTCTCGATATTCGGCAGCGTCGAGCGCTCTTGCGGATTCCAAGGCCAGGGTCTCGGCGCCGCGAGCGGCTCGCTCCAACGCAAGGTACTCCTCGACGATCGTGCCGAGCAAAGCCTCGCGACGTTTGCGCACCAAGAGTAAGAGCGTGTGGAGCGCGACCGGGTCGATTCTCTCTTCGAAGGCCTGCGAAAGAACGCGCTCCTTCACGCGACGGTCGATCACCGGCGCGACGAAAAAATCGTGGACTAATCCGCGCCGGCCTATCGCGTCCGCGACGGTCGCCAAATCGACGCCGACGCGCTTGACGACGCCGCGTTCCCGGCCTACGGCGAGCGCGGCAATTGCGTAGCGGCGCGCTAGCGTGCGGTTAACCACCGGCGATCTCCTCCAGCGAGCCGACGAAGCGTTCGACCAGGCGCGAATCGAGCGCGGGGTCGACGCGGCGCACGGCGTCGCGACGCGCGATTTGCAGCGCCCGCTCCAAGAGTTCGTCGCGAAGCCGCAGGCGCGCCGCCGCGCGCGCGCGCTCCAACTCGCCGCCGGCATCGCGCAAGGCGCGTTCGCCGGCTTCGGTTGCCTCTTTGAGGATCGTCTCGCGCTCGCGCTGAGCGTGAAGCTCCGCTCGCTGCTCGATCAGTTCGGCATCCCGTCGCGCGCTATCGATCTCCTCGCGCAAAGCGTTAAGGGCGCCTCTAGCCTCGTCGCGATGGCGTTCCGATTCCGCAATCTGCGCGTTGCTGCGCTCCTGTGCGGCCATAACGACCGGCTGTATCCACTTGTTCCAAATGAAAACGAGCGCGCCGAGAAAGAGAATCGACGAGACGACCTGACTCCAGATCGAGATCTCGAGATAAAGCCGTTCTTCGTTCATCCCGACGCCTCCGGAATAACTCGATCGAGCATGAAGTTCGCCACTCTCCGCGCCGCCTCCGATTCGCCGCCTTGGGCTTCATCGAACTCGCGTTGCGCGGTTTGCTGCGCCTCCCCGACGACGCTTTGGACCCGTTGCGAGTAGCGGGTTGCCAACTCCGCCGCCTCGTTGGACGCTTGAGCCCGCGCCGCCCCGACGCGCTGCTCCGCTTTGAGCCGAGCCGAAGCTCGAACTGCCTCGGCCTGCTCGCGTAGACTCCGCGCCTCCGCTTGGTGCTCGTCGTAATCCGAGACGAGGCCATTGATATACTGACGTCTCCGCCGAATCGCCGACGAGACCGGCCGTAAGAAAACTACATTCAAAATCGCGAAAAAAATCACGAAGTTGATTAGCTGTACGACCATGGTCCCTGGGGGCCAAATCGACAAAAACGACATTTGAGGTTATTTAACCAACGCGGTAATGATTGCCGGAACCTTCGCGACCACGAGCAGAATGTAAAAGGAGAGGGCAATCGCGATAAACGGTACGGCCTCCAGCACTCCGACGCCCAGGAACATGAACAGAAAGATGTTGGGCCGCGCTTCGGGCTGGCGAGAGATCGCTTCGACGGCTTTTGCGGCGACGGTTCCGTCACCCACGGCCGACCCAAATGCCACGCCTGAAATGATGATGCCGAAACAGATCAGTGCTGCGGCTGCGATTAATGCTTCTGGATTCAAGGACGTTCCTTTCTAATGTTCGTCGGCAAGCGCCAGCGAAAGATAGACGATTGCCAGCAGCGTAAAAACGAAAGCTTGGATCGTTCCAACGAAAAAGTTGAAAAACTGGATCAGGAAAGGTACGACTGCCACGCCGAATGAGAGATTGAAGGCTCCAATGCTGATCCGCGCGAGGATGATCGAGGATACGATGATGAAGAGCAACTCTCCGACGAAGATGTTGAAGAAGAGTCGCGCGGCCAGCGTTACCGGGCGAAGAATCTCGTCCAGAACGTTGATCGGGAAAAGGATGGGGAACGGCTTAAAAACGTGACCGAGATATCCCAGCCCCTTCTTGCGAAACGCCGCAATTTGAATCATGCAAAAAATTAAGAGCGCCATCGGAACGACGGTGTTGAGATCGGCGGTCGGCGAGCCTCCGAACGGCAGGCCGAACTCCTTGAGCGGCACGATGCCGAACTGATTGAGCAAGAAAATGAAGAGAAAGAGTGCGACGAAAAACGGAACGAACGGCTCTCCGCCCTCTCCGAGAACGCTCGTGACCAGGTCGGCCATGTAGTTGAAAACGGCTTCCAAAACGGCTTGGCGTTTCGTGACGTATGGCGACCGATAGCTGGCGCCGATCCATCCGAAGAAAACCAAAGCAACGATCATGACGAGCCAGGTCGTCACAATGGTGTCGGCATGCACCGGCCCGAGCACCGGAAGCTGCCAAAGGTGATGTTCGCCGATCTGTTCGTGCACTGATGTTTGGTCCGTTAAGGCTTCGGTCGGAAGACTCGCAGCGCACTCCAGGCGTACGCAGCGAGCGGAATAAAGAAACCGGCAAGAAATGGCCCGAGCGACCACCACGGTCCGCGGGCCGCTAACGCCGCGGCTACTATACTAAAGGCGGCCAGCCGCGGTAAACTACTTAACCCAAAGACGAGGGCGCTGCGCGTTTCCACCAGTCGCTCGCTCCCCCGCATTATGGCAAGCATGTTGGCAATCCCGCACGTGGTCCCGATCAAGAGCGCGAGACCGGCATACCAAACGAACGGAACCAGCAACAGCGCGAGGACCGCAGCGACCGCGAACGATCCGGCGGCCACGCGCCATTTGAGACGGTAGTAAGCCGCGAGAGCCATATCCTCCCCACCGCCCGTCGTGGGTATCATTCCATGGACTTCGCCAGTAGCCGGAGCGCGGTGTAGCCTCCAACGATCAACCCAAGCGTCAAGCCGGCAGGAACAAGCAAAGGTGCGCTCAGCCGCTGAGCCGCCACGATCCCCGCCAGGAGCCCGAGTATCGCAGCGCCGGTAAAACTTCCGCCGGCGAAGAGCACCGGCAGAAAAACCCTCACGAGCCTTGCGCGGCGGTCGCTTGCGCTTCGAAGGGCTCGGGGTACTCCCCGCCTCGCAGACGCGCCGCGAGCCACCGCACGATTCGCGAGGCCGCCTGGCCGTCTCCGTACGGATTGCGCGCGTGGGCCATCGCCGCATAGGCTGCGCGGTCCTCGAGCAACAGGCGCGCCGCACCGACGATGCGTTCGCGGTCGTGACCGACGAGAGCAAGCGTTCCCGCGGCCAGACCCTCTGGGCGTTCGGTCTCCTCGCGCATAACGAGCACCGGTTTGCCGATGCACGGCGCCTCCTCTTGCAGACCGCCCGAATCGGTAAGAACAAAGGCCGATCCTCTCACCGCGGCCACCATCTCGCCGTAATCGATCGGATCGACCAGCATCACTCCCGGCATCCCCCCAAGGATTTCGCGGGCGATGGGCGCGACACGGGGCGACGGGTGCACCGGCCAGTAGAGCTGGGGCTTCGACGGCAGCTCGGCAATCGCGCGCAGCGCCTCGCAGATCTCCCGCATATGGTCGTGGTTCTCGCGTCGGTGCGCGGTCACGACAATCGCCGGCGCTCTCGAATCGAGCTCGCTCCAGCGGGGAGGGAGGGAAAGATCGTCGCGTGCCGCCGTCTCGAGAAACGCGTCGATGACCGTGTTCCCGGTCACGACGACGTCGCCGGCCGCGACGTTCTCTGCGAGAAGATGTTCCCGAGCCAAGAGCGTCGGGGCGAAATGGTAGGTCGCAAGCGTCGCCGTCAGACGACGATTCATCTCTTCGGGATAGGGCTGCCAGCGATTGCTCGTGCGCAATCCGGCCTCGACGTGGCCCACCGGTATCTGTTGATAGAAGGCTGCGAGCGCCGCGGCCGTGCTCGTCGTCGTATCGCCGTGAACCAAAACGACATCGGGACGCGCCTCGCGCAACACCGGTTCCATACCGATCAGCACGCGCGTCGTGATCTCAGTGAGGCTTTGATCCTCGGTCATCACGTTGAGATCGTAGTCGGGTGCGATCGCGAAGAACTCGAGCAGATCGTCGAGCATTTGCCGGTGCTGGGCGGTGACGCAAACGCGCGCAACGATATCCGGATGGGATTGCAAAGCGCGAACGACTGGGGCCATCTTGATCGTATCCGGGCGCGTCCCGAACACGCTCATCACACGTAACGCGTTCGTCATTGGCTACGTTGCGTGCCGAAAGACGTGCGTGAACTCGCCCGAGAAGAAGAGCGCGACCGCGCCCAATGCCAAGCAGACGGCATAGAGGACGAGCACCGCCTGGCGAACGTTGAGACCGAAGCGGAAAATCAGCTGATGGTGAAAATGGCCGCGATCCGCTTCGGTGATGCGTTTGCCGCTCCTGGCGCGACGCACGATCACCGCTGCCGTATCGAGCACCGGGAGCGCCAGCACGAGCAACGGCACCACGACGCTGATCGCAATCGCGGTTTTGCTGGCGCCGATGATCGAAACGGTGCCGAACACGTAACCGATGAAGAGCGAGCCCGAATCGCCGAGAATGATTCGTGCGGGGTTGAAGTTATAGGGCAGAAAGCCGAGCGCCGCGCCGGCCAACGCGATCACGACCAGCGCGACGACGGGGTTTGCGTGCAGCACCGCGATGACGAAGAGAAAGACGCTCGAGATTGCGGCGACCCCCGCCAGCAGGCCGTCGAGGCCGTCGAGAAAGTTGATTGCGTTCATCATGCCGACGTACCAGATCAGCGTCACCGGAACGCCGACCCACCACGGAAAATCGATCCAGTTGGTTCCGGGATTGTGGTCGAACGGATTGGTGATGCCCGGAATGATGAAGCCGTACAACATCGAGATCAACGCCACGACGATCTGAGCGACGAGCTTGTTCCGAGGACGCATCTGCATCACGTCGTCCCAGACGCCGACGCCGACGATCAACAAGCTTCCAAAGAGCAGCCCCACGAGCCGGTGAACCGCATCGAACTGATCGGCCTCGGGCAGCAACCGCACCGGCGACGTCATCGACACGCCCAGAACGGCGAAGAGAGCGAAGGAGAAGCCGAAGAAGACCGCAATTCCGCCCACCCGCGGCTTTGGCGTGTCGTGCATTCGCCGCTCGCCGTCGTCCCGGTCGACGATCCCGAGACGGTTGGCGAGCCGCATGACCAGCGGCGTTGCCAGCAAGCTGACCATGGCCGCAATGGCAAAGGTCGTGGCATAGATCGTGCCCGCGGTGAGCAAGTGTCGGCTCAACCGCGGAGTCCCTCGAGCGTGGAAAACGCGACCAGCGCTACTCCGGCTTCCGCCAGCAACTGACTGGCGACCGTGTCGGGGTACGGCTGCTCGTAAACGATTCTCGTCACGCCCGCGCTAATGAGCAGTTTCGAACAGCTCACGCACGGCTGGTGCGTGCAGTAGGCCGTGGCATCTTGCAGGCTGACGCCGTGCAGCGCTCCCTGCACCACCGCGTTGGCTTCGGCGTGCGTCGCCCGGAGGCAATGCTCGCCGATTAGCGTGCAGCCGACCTCCGTGCAGTGAGCGACGCCGCGTGGCGCCCCGTTGTAGCCCGTCGTCAAGATGCGGTGCGCGCGCATCAAAACGCAACCAACCGAGGCTCGCGGACAGGTCGCACGCGTGCTTACCGTATGCGCGATTTGCATGAAATACTCGTCCCAACCGGGGCGCACGGCGTTAGGACCGATTATGGAACGTCGTAGCGCGAGGTCAATTCGCGAACCCGTCCCCCAAGCCGCGCAATCTCGCGACGCTCTTCGATGTCGCCGAGCGCGTCGCAAATGATACGGGCCACTTCGCGACAATCTTGCGCGTCAAAACCCCGCGTCGTGATAGCCGGCGTGCCGATTCGAATGCCGCTGGCAACCATGGGCTTCTGCGTATCGAAGGGAATCGCGTTCTTGTTGACCGTGACGTTGATCTCATCGAGGTAGGCCTCGACCGCCTTTCCGGTCAGACCCTTAACCGAAACGTCGACGAGCATGAGATGCGTGTCGGTTCCTCCCCCGACCAAACGCAGTCCGGCGCGCATAAACTCTTCGGCCATAACGCGAGCATTTTCCACGACCCGTTCTTGGTACGTCTTAAAATCGGGACGCAGCGCCTCACCGAAGGCCACCGCTTTCGCGGCAATCGTATGCATCAGAGGGCCGCCCTGAATTCCTGGAAAAACGCTCTTGTCCAAGGGTGCGGCCCAGTTCTGCGTACATAGGACGAAGCCACCGCGCGGACCGCGCAGCGTTTTGTGCGTCGTGGACGAGACGAAGTCCGCCAGCGGAATCGGCGAAGGATGGAGCCCAACCGCGACGAGCCCCGCGATGTGCGCAAAATCGACGAGGAGCGCCGCGCCGATCTCCGATGCGATCTCGCGAAACGGCTCGTACTCCATCACGCGGGGATACGCGCTCGCGCCGGCAACGATCAGCTTCGGCTTATGTTCGCGAGCGAGCGCTCGAACTTGGTCGAAATCGATTAGCTCGGTGTCTTTACGGACCCCGTAGGCGATTGCATTGTAGAGCTTTCCCGAGAAACTGACCTTGGTTCCATGAGTCAGATGGCCGCCATGGGCGAGCGACATTCCGAGAACCGTATCGCCGGGCTGCAACAGGGCCATGAAGACTGCCATGTTCGCTTGGGCGCCGGAGTGCGGCTGGACGTTGGCATGATCTGCGCCGAAGATTTGTTTCAGCCGCTCCAGCGCAAGCGTTTCGGCGACGTCGACCCACTGACAGCCACCGTAATACCGCTTGCCGGGATAACCTTCCGCGTATTTGTTGGTCATCACGCAGGCGTTTGCTTCGCGCACCGCGCGGCTCGTGTAGTTCTCCGAAGCGATGAGCTCGAGGTTCTCTCTTTGCCGGCGCTCTTCGCCTGCAATGGCGGCAAAGACTTCGGGGTCGCCCCCTTCGATGCGATTCGGCGTTAAAATGTCCACTACCAAAGGTCTTTGGGGATTTGCGGCCCGGTGACCTTCGGTTTCTAGCGATGAGGGTGAGCAACGGCGAGCGGTCGAAAATCCGAGGCCGATGAAGCTTGCCTGCGCGAGCAGTGCCCTCCACCGCGAGATCGAGAGCGGCGAGCTCACGCAACTCGAGTTCTTGGACCTGTGCGCGCGCGAGTTGGGTTGCGACGGCGTCGTCTTAGACGTGCGGCATTTCCCGCGAGCGGACGACGACTACCTCGCGCAGATCAAGAAGATGGCGACCGACTGGGGGCTCTCGATTGCAGCGCTGAGCGACTCGAGCTTCTTTTGCTCGGAGGCGGAGCACGTGACGAAGGTGCTTAGCGATGCGGCCTCCCTGGGCGCGCCGGTGCTTGCGGCCTCGCTCGCACTCCAGACCGAATGCTCGTGGAGCGAACAGTTAGAGCGGCTCGCCTTGGCCACGTCGCTGGCAAAGCGTCTCAACGTCACGCTGGCTTTGCGTAACGCCCCGAACACGTTTGCCGCCGGGACTCAAGATTGCAAGCGCGTCGTCAAAGAGACCGACTCCGCCTGGCTGCGATACGGACCCGATCCGCAGGAGCTCGACGCCGCCAGCGACGCACAAGCGCTTGCACCCAACACCGTCTTACTGTGGAGCGGACTGTGCAAACAAACAGAGCAGACGGTCGCCGCAGCGACCCGTGCTTTCGCAGCTTTTCGCGGATATGTTGCCATCGATGAGGCGTTGGGCGCGGCAACGACGGAGCGGCTTGCGGCCGCGATCGCGACATGGCGCCAAGCGCTTTGCGCCCAATACGAAGAACTCAACCACAAATAGCGTCTTGCGTACGCGGTACGAACCTGCATTCTCGCAGGTGGGTGCGGCCCGGGCGCCGGTTTGGGGCAGGCATCTCGAGCCCGCCGCTCCGTCGTATCCGGAGCTGATGCTCCCTAGGTAGTATAAGTCGGTTCGGTACCTACGTTCGCTGCGCGCTAAGCGCAGTCGAGCCCCTCTACCGTACCACCGTGAGTCAAGTGCCTGCGCCTCCGAAGGGCAAGCCGGTAGAAACCGGTGCGCCCACGAAGTGCGAGGCCGATGTCTCCGCTCTCGATCTCGGTCAGCGCGATGGAGCTCCCGCTCGTGCACGTCTTCAAGATTGCGCGCGGAGAAGAAGCAATCGCGCGCACCGCAGTCGTCCGCGTTCGAGCCGCGGAGCTCGAGGGTATCGGCGAGGCCACGCCGATCGAGCGCTATGGGGAGTCCGTGGAGAGCGTCATTGCGTATCTCCGAGCGCATCCGCTCGCTTGCGACGATCCCTTCCGCCTCGAATCGCTGTTGCGCGCGGAGATCCCCGCAGCGGCGCGCGCGGGGCTCGACCTCGCGCTCCACGATCTGATCGGCAAAGAGCTCGGCAAACCGCTTTACGCGCTGTTGGGTCTCGATCCATCGCGCGCGCCGTTGACTTCGTTCACGATCGGCATCGCCGACCCGCAAATGACGCTGCGCAAGGTCGATGAGGCCGCGCACTATCCGATTCTCAAAGTCAAGCTCGGAATCGGCACGCTCTCCGAACAGGTCGAGGTCGTCGCCGCGATCCGGGGACGGTACGGCGGCGCGCTTCGTCTCGACGCCAACGAAGGTTGGAACGTGGACGAGGCGATTATGATTTTGCGCGAGCTGCAACGCTACGAGATCGAGTTTTGCGAACAGCCCGTCGCCGCGGGCAATCCGCAGTGGCTGCGAGCGATTCGCGACCGCGTTTCCATACCTATCGTCGCCGATGAAGATTGCCTCGTTGCTAGCGATCTTCCGCCGTTATATGGCTGCATCGACGGCGTCAACGTCAAGCTCGCCAAGGCCGGAGGTATTCGTGGCGCGCTGGCGATGATCCACACCGCGCGAGCGATGGGATTGAAGGTCATGATCGGCTGCATGGTGGAGAGCGCAATCGCCGCGACGGCCGCCGCACACGTCTCGCCGCTGGCGGATTGGGCGGATCTCGACGGGCCGCTCTTGATATCACGCGACCCATTTATCGGAGTGCGCTACGAGGCGGGCAAAGTGTTGATTCCGCAAGCACCCGGGCTGGGTGTCCGCGAAGGCACGTTGCTGTGAGGCGACGTTACGCGATTCTCGCTCCGGATCGCTTCGAGCACGATGCGAAGACCGCGCACGGCGTGATTCGCTATGGTACTGACGAGGTGGTGGCGGTAATCGACCCGACGCACGCTGGGCGGCGCGTGCGCGACGTGCTTGCGTACCTCGACAGCGACGCACCCATCGTCGGCAGCGTCGCGCAGGCGCTGGAGTACGCTCCGACGTCGCTGCTCATCGGAACGGCGCCGAAGGGCGGCGGCCTTCCACCCGATTGGCGCGCCGCCGTCGTGCAAGCAATCGGCGCGAAGCTCGAGATCGTCAGCGGCCTGCACGAGATACTCGGAATCGACCGCGAGTTTCGAAGCGCCGCGCGCGCCGCAGGCTCACCGATCTGGGACGTGCGGGAACCTCCCGAGGTTCCGCTCTTTTCCGGCGACGCGTATCGGGTGCAGGCGCCGGTTCTTCTCACCGTCGGCAACGATTGCGCGGTCGGCAAAATGACGGTCGCGCTCGAACTCGTTGCGGCCGCGTGTGCGGCGGGAAAAAGGGCTCGATTTGTCCCGACCGGTCAGACCGGTATCGTCATAGCAGGATGGGGAATTTCGGTCGATCGCGTCATTGCCGATTTCGCGGCCGGCGCCGCCGAACAACTCGTGCTCTACGCGGCGCACGAAGGCGCCGATCTCATCGTCGTCGAGGGGCAGGGCGCGATCAACCACCCGGCCTATGCACCGGTGACGCTCGCGTTGATGACCGGGTGCGGGCCGGACGCGTTGGTTCTCGTCTGCGATCCAAGCCGCACTCACATCGAATCCTATGCAACGCCGGTTCTCGGCTACAAAGACCTGATCGCCGTTCACGAGGCGTTGCTCGAAACCGTCAAGGCCGCACCCGTCGTCGGCATCGCCCTGAACACCCGCGGCTTAAGCGAGGCGCGAGCTCGCGCCGAAATCGCGCGGGCGCGCGACGAAACACAACTGCCCGCCGACGACGTCGTCCGCTTCGGTGCGGATGACTTCTATTCGCAGATCTCTGCACACATCGTCAAACGGCCGCCGTTGGGCGCGCCATCCCAACCGTGAACTCCGGCCGTATCGCGGCGGCTGCGCTGGCGCTGCTCGTCGCAGTTTCGGGTTGCTCGAAAGCGGCGGCACCGCCGAAGGGCGAACGGAACTCGTGGACGATTCCCGGCGTTCTGCGCATCGGTGAAGACGAAGAGCCCGATAGCCTCAACCTAATGTACGCGCACAGCGCCGCCAGCGACGCGATCGTCGGCCTGCTCTTTTCGTTCATCCTTCGTTACGATGCGCAAGGTAACTACATCCCCGATCTGGCGACTCAGGTACCGACGCTGCGCAACGGCGGGATCAGCCGCGACGGTAAGACGATCCTCGTGCATCTGCGCAAAGGCGTCGTCTGGGCAGACGGCGCGCCGCTAACGGCGGCCGATTGGCTCTTCACCTATAGCGCCGTCCGAAATCCGCTCAACGCCGCCAAGACGACGTACGGATGGGACGACATCGCCTCGGCGAGCGCACCGAATCCCTACACGATCGTCATCGCGCTCAAACGGCCGAACGTGGCAGTCCTAGGAATTCTCGCAATCGGCGGCGCCGCGTATCCGCCGATGCCTGCGCATCTGCTTGCAAAGGCCGGCAACCTGCGCCAGTCAAGCTTCAACGAAAGTCCGCTCTCCAGCGGACCGTTCGTGCTCGAGCGGTGGAACCACGGAAGCTCGTTAACCTTCGTTCCAAACCGCCGCTATTTTCGCGGGCCGCCGCACCTCAAAGAGGTCGTGTGGAAGGTCGTTCCCGACGTCAACACTCTCTTTAACGAGCTCGCAACGCACGAAGTTGACGTCTATCCGACCGTTAACGTGAACGATATCGCCCGTCTGCAAAGCATCTCCGGCATCACCGTGAAGCGCCGGACGATCGCGAACTGGCGACACCTCGGACTCAACCTGAGCCGTCCACAGCTGGCCGACGCGCGAGTACGCCGCGCAATTGCCGAGGCAATCGATTGGAGACGCATCGAAGCGACGGTGTATCACGGGTTGGACTCACTCGCGGTCTCGGACATCTACCCCGAACTTTGGGCCGCGCCAACGTTACCGCCGTACCGCTACGATCCAGCCGACGCAAAGCGTCTGCTCGCGACGGCCGGATGGAGGCCGGACGCCGACGGCACTCTCCACAAAGGCGCGCTCGCGATGCATCTGAGCATCTACGCAACGACCGGCCATCAAGAGAACACCGAATCGCAGGTGCTGATCCAATCGATGCTGCGCGCCGTCGGCATCGACGTCGAGGTTCGTAACTATCCCGGAAGCTATCTCTTTGCGATGGACGGGCCCCTGTACACGGGAAAGTACGATCTCGAGTGGTCCGTCGAAACGAACGGACCGGATCCGGATAACTCCGGGAGCTGGGACGGCGCCTTCATTCCTCCGCACGGCGCGAACACGTCGTGGCTCGACGATCCCCTCGTGAACGCGACGAGCCTGGCGGCGGCGAGCACGTTCGACCTCGCGGCGCGTAAGCGGCTCTACCAGCGCGAAGAGGAGCGCATCCGGGAACTGGTGCCGGCGGTCTTTTTTAGCTGGGAGACCGATTACACGGCGATCAACGACGATCTGAACAACTACGTTCCGGCGGCGTTCATCGGCGACACGTGGAACGCGTGGCAGTGGCGAATTTGAACGCTCCCGCTTTCGCGCAGACGCTAGGGGCGCAGGGCAGCGCGACGCTCTTCTTCGAACCGACGCGCACCGGGGTGTTGAGCTGGAACACCCTCGCACCGAAAGGACGGATTGCGTTTCGTCTGCTGCGCGCGCACCAAACCGACGGCGATTGGCTCGATCATTCGGAGTGGCAAAGCGATGCCGCTACGTCATTGAGCCCCGCGCATGCCGGCACGAACGTGGAAGTCGACGTCATCTCCGCTCTGCAGCCCTTCGACGGGATCGAAGTGCGCGCGCCCGGCGTCCGATTCGAGCTGCTCGCATTCTCCGCTCCCGTGCATTCGAGCCCGTCGTTCCCTTACGCGCGAGACGCGTTTATTCTCGACGTACCCGCGCGCTCGCAATACCCTTCGACGAAACCAACGAAGGAGGAACGCGGATGGTGCAGCCCAGCCAGCCTTTGCATGATTCACGCCTATCACGGTATCGATCTCCCCCTCGAGCAGGCCGCGCTCGCGGTTTTCGATCGCGCCTACAATGGAACGGGAAACTGGGCCTTCAACGTGGCCTACAGCGGCAGGCTCGGCTTTCGAGCCATCGTAGCGCATCTGCGTAATCTCGACCACGCCCAGCGTTTGATCGAGCGCAATCTCCCGTTGGCCATTTCATACTCGTGGGTCCCTGGAGAGCTGCCCGGCGCGCCGTTACCTCATTCCGACGGCCATCTCGCCGTGCTTTGCGGATTTACGCGCGGTGGCGACTGCGCGATGAACGACCCAGCCGCTCCAAACGTGCGCGTCGTCTATCCGCGCGCGGCAATCGAGCGAATTTGGCAACGCAACGACGGCATCGCCTACGTTGTGGCGCCGGTGGGCGTCGAATTCGCCGACGTGCTGGCCGGCGCGCTCTAAGGCGTGCGAGACATCGCCGCGATTTCGGCTGCCGTCGTGCGCTGCCGGCGCTGCCCGGAACTCCGGGCGTACACCGCGCAGGTCGCGCGCGAAAAGAAGCGCGCGCATCGCGACTGCAGCTACTGGGGGAAGCCCGTACCGGGCTTCGGCGACACGCTCGCCCGCATGGTTTTGGTTGGGCTCGCTCCCGGAGCTCATGGCAGCAATCGCACCGGGCGCCCCTTTACCGGTGACGCATCGGGCGACTTTCTCTTTCCCGCGCTCTATCGCGCGGGTTTTGCCTCCGCCCCGGTCGCACGCGATCGCAACGACGGCCTGGTGCTCGCCGACTGCTACATTACCGCTGCGGCGCGTTGCGCGCCGCCTGGGAACAAGCCGACTCCCGTAGAGCTAAAGAACTGCTTCCCTTACTTACTCGAAGAGTTCGACGCCCTCGATCGGATAGTGGTCATGGTCGGGCTCGGTGCGATCGGTTTCAACGCCGTTGCTCGCGTGCTCGACCGGCGCCGCTTTGCGTTCGAGACGCCCAAGCCGGTCTTCTCGCATGGCGCACAGTACGTCGCCCGCAACGGCCGGCGAACGATTTCCGCGATCGCCTCTTTTCATCCGAGCCGGCAGAATACGAACACGGGTAAGCTGACCGTTGGGATGTTCGACGCGATTTTTACCCGCGCGAAGGAGATTCTGGCGCGCGGCGAAGATGCAGATCCGCGATCAGCTGATCCGGTACCGGGCTCGGCGCATCCATCATCAAATCCCGAGCGCCTTGATTCTTCGGGAACGCGATAACCTCGCGAATGTTCTCCTCGCCGCACGCGATCATCACGATGCGATCGATGCCCAGCGCCATGCCGCCATGGGGCGGCGCCCCATATTCGAGTGCGCGCACGAAGAATCCGAAACGCTCCTCGATCTGATCCGCGCTCAAGCCCAACATTTCGAAAATTCTGCGCTGCTCCTCGGGCTTGTGGATTCGGATCGAGCCCGAACCGAGCTCCCATCCGTTGAGCACGAGGTCGTAATGCTGGGCGCGCATCTCCATCGGAGCTCGATCGATCAGTGCCCAATCGCCCGGCGCCGGCGCCGTGAACGCATGATGCGCTGGCGCCGGCTTTCCGCTCTCCTCGTCGATTTCCAGATACGGAAAGCCGGTCACCCAACCGAAAGCAAAGCACTGCGGGTCGCGCAAACGGCATCGCTCGCCGACCTCGTTACGCATCTTCCCGGCGACCGCATGCGCGAGCGCAGTCGTGTCGGCAAAGAGCAGGATCGCGTCGCCGGGCTCGGCTCCGACCGCGGTTGACACGGCGGCAACGTCGGCGTCCGTGAGAAACTTTGCGGCTGAGGATTTCATTCCTTCGGGCGCGAGCGAGATCCAGACCATCCCCTTGCCGCCGAACTGTTTGGCCATCTCGGTCAAGTTGTCGAAGTCGCGCCGCGAGAGCGCCGCGCCCCCAGGATAACGCAACGCCACGATCGAGCCGCCGCCCGCGATCGCCGATTTAAAGACGACGAACTCGGTGCCGGCAAAGACCGCCTCGACATTGGCCAACTCCAGACCGAAGCGCAGGTCTGGCTTGTCGAGCCCGTATTTCGCGATCGCTTCTTGATGCGTCAGCCGCGCGAACGGCGGCAGCTCGATGCCGAGCACCGTTTGCCAGACGTAACGCATGCACGATTCCATCGTCTCCAGAACTTCCTCTTGCGTGCAGAACGACATCTCGAGGTCCAGCTGCGTGAACTCGGGCTGACGATCGGCGCGCTGGTCTTCGTCGCGCATGCAGCGTGCAATTTGCATGTAGCGGCCGAAGCCCGCGATCATCGAGATTTGTTTGAGCATCTGCGGCGACTGCGGCAGCGCGTAGAACGACCCAGGGTAAAGGCGGCTGGGAACGAGGTAGTCGCGCGCTCCTTCAGGCGTCGACTTGATGAGCATCGGCGTCTCGATTTCGACAAACCCGCGTTCGTCGCAGAAGTCCCGCATCGCTTTGATGATGCGGTGGCGCAAGCGAATGTTCTCCTGCATCCGCGGACGTCGCAGATCGAGGTAACGATACTCGAGGCGAAGGTTCTCGTCCACATCCTCGTCGGCGTTGACTTGAAATGGCGGAACGAGCGAGCGATTGAGAATTTCCAGCTCGTCGATCGCCACTTCGACGTCGCCCGTTGCGAGTCGCGGATTCTCCGTTCCCGCCGGCCGGGTGCGAACCGTACCGCGAACGCGCAGGACGTCTTCGTTGCGCAGATGCTCGGCCTGGGCAAAGCTCGGATGCCCCGGATCAAAAACGATCTGCGTCACGCCTTCGTGGTCGCGGAGGTCGACGAATATCAGACCGCCGTGATCGCGCCGGCGATTGATCCAGCCGCAAAGCTCGACCATCTTGTCCGCATCGGCGGCGCGTAGCGCGCCGCACGAAAACTTATCTCTCGTCACGAGCTTCCTTTATCCCGGAGACGTAGTGGTACTGCAGCAAAAGCTCGCGCGCTAGCCGCGAGCGTTCCGCGCTGCGCGCGATGGCGCCTAGCAGAAGCGGCATCCGTGTAAGCGCGGAGTGCGCCCAAAGCGATAAAGGAGTCATGCCCAGATTGAACATCACACGTGCGTGCGGGTGCTTGCGATAGAAGCGCGCAGTCGAACGTCCGGCCAGGCGCATTTTTTCCTTTTGATCTCCATACGCAACGTCCTGACAATGGTAATTCACCGCAAGCGGTTCGTACACGATCTCGATGCCGAGGCTTTGCAAGCGGTACCCGAGCTCCAGGTCCTCGTGGCCGTAGCCGGTAAAACTCTCGTCGAAGCAGCCGGCGCGCAGCAGATCCTCGCGTCTCACGGATGCGTTGCCGGTAAGAAAATAAAGCCACGAAAGTTTTCTTCGCGACGGCGGATGCAGATGCCCGCGCGCGTCTGGATGATCTCGCTTGTACTCGTACTCTTCGAAATCGCGAACTTGAACCTCCAATCCGACGACGGCAATGCCGGTTCGTGTCCTATGACGCCGCAGATGCGTCGAGAGAAGATCGCGCGACGCGAAGATGTCGGCGTCGTTGAAAAGGACGATGCCGGAGCGCGCCTGCGCGATGCCCGCGTTACGAGCCGCTGCCCGGCCGCTATACGGCCCCGCCAGGTGACGGATATTCCCATGCGTCTGAGCGATCCCGGCAAGAAACTCGGCCGTACCGTCGGTCGAGTTCGAATCGCAGACGAGCAACTCGTACTGCGAAGGCTCGAGGTCTTGACCGAGGAGCGTCGGCAACACGCGCGAGAGCGTGTCGAGACGATTGTAGGTCGGAATGACGACCGAGATATCAGGCATGCATCAGAGCGGCGACGCCGGCGGTGATTTCGTGGCGAAATCGCTCGAGCAGCTCAGGATCTGCGCGTGGCGGTTTGCGCACCAAGACGTGAGGCACGCCATATGGCGACCACTCTTGAGAGTTCAGGCGGAAGTATGCGTGCTCGAAGGCGACCAGCGTTGGCCGATGGACGGCGCTTGCAACGTGCGTAGCGCCCGTGTCGACGGTTACCACCACTCGAGCGCGTTCCAGCACGGCGGCCCATTGATGGAAGGGCAAGCCGCGCAGACAGTGAGTGATGTTGCCGCTGGCTTCAAAAGCCGCAGCCTGCGGTTCGCATTCGCGCGCACACGTGATAACAACTGGGGCAAGCGAGGCCAGTTCCTTCACCATCGCGAGCGTTCCCGCCAGCGTGCTGCCGCCGGTAAACCATCTCGGAGCAAGGTGCAGCACGATGGGACTCTCGGGAAGCGTTCGCGCGATCGTTCGATCCGCATCGACTAAGTCGAGCCGCAGCGACGTGACGCGCCGGTGCGCGCCGGCGAGCGCGACGAGATCGAGCAGCTGCAAGACCTCATGGCGCACGGTGCGGTTCGGCTCGCGATCGCACAGGTCGGGGTCCGCTTCGGAAACCATGATGCTATTGAGGAAGAGACCGGCCGTCAGCCGCGCAAACCAGCGGCGCTCGTACGTATAGCCGATTCGAAGGGGTGCGCGCGTTGCTCCCACGATCTGCAGATCGACGAAGCGCGGTGCAAGCGCAACCGCGACGTCGTACCCGGTCAAGGTCGCGCCGAACGAGCGGGCCTTTGCGCCGCGCGGCAGGACGATGAGCTCGTCGATGTCGCCGTCGCGCTCGACGACCACGCGGTTGTATTCGCTGGTCACAATGGCGAGGTGCGCGTCGGGGAACGAGGCCCGGACCGTGGCGATCGCAGGCGTTGAGAGCACTAAGTCCCCGATGCGATCGGTTCGAGACAGCAGAATCCTCACGAACTCGCGACTCGCAGCGCGCGCTCCAGCTCTTCAAAATAGGCTTCGTTCGCGAGTGCCCGCGAGAGTCGTACTTCGCGCGACGTGAGTTCTCGCTCGCTAAGGCCTGCGAGCCGGCCGCGCAGGCGATCGGCCAATCCCAGCCGGCGTCGCCACGCCGCAAATCGCCGTTGTGCCGGATTGATTCCGGTCGCAAGATACGCGCGCCAGTGAGGATGAAGGCGCGCGAGCGCGACGGCGGTACGCGCCTTGGCCCTTGCCTGTCGCATCATTGCTTCGATGCTGCTTACGCGAAGGCGCGGCTTGAAATGATAGACGAGGGCGCGCGGATTGAAGACTGCCTTAACTCCTGCGGCGCGCAGGCGCAAGCCGACGTCGATATCCTCCCAGCCATACTCCGAGAACGATTCGTCGAATCCGCCGATCCCGCGTATCGTCGCGAGCGGTACGGAGACGTTCGTCGTCCAAAAGTAGTTGCCGCTGTAGTTTTTGATGCCCCAGACGGGCGGCGGTAACTCGTCGAGCGATTCGACCTCGATGGCGCCCCCCCGCACGATTGCGTCGGGACGCGCCGCAGCGCTGCGCATATGCTCCTGCACGAAGTTGGGAAGCGCGAGCACGTCGTCGTCGATAAAAATGATGCGCTCGCCGGACGCTCGCGCGATTCCGGCGTTCCGGGCGGCGGCGAGTCCGCGGTTGGCTTGGCGTACGACCGTAAACGGACACGTCGCGCGCGAACGCGCTCGCTCGATGACCGACGGGGTTTCGTCGCTCGAGCCGTCGTCGACCACCACGACTTCATACGCATCGTCGGAGGCCGTCTGATCGAACGCGGCCTCCAGCACCCGCTCGAGCAGCGTCGCACGGTTGTAGGTACATAGCTGTATCGTCGTCGCTATCATGCGATCAACGAGTCGAGGGTGGCGAGGATTCGGGTATGATCGAGGTTCGCGATGCAAGCGTAGTCGCAGCAGCGTTCCTTCGTATCGCCGGAGTGGCAGGGATACGAGGCCCGCACGACCGCCGTTCGCTCGCCCAGGGGTGCCCATCGTTCTGGGAAATCGGACTGAAAAGGAAAGATGCCCACCGTCGGGCAGCCGACGGCGGCGGCAACGTGCATCGAGCCAGTAGTTATTCCCACAAACGCGCGCGCGTGCCGTGCGAGCGCGCCGAACGCGCCAACGCTCGTGCGCCCCGCGATCGAATTGATTCCTTCTCGGCCATCGAGAAGACGAACGATGCCTTCCGTCGAGTGCGCGTCCGCCGGCGAACCGCTCACGAGCACGCGCGCGTCGTAACGCTCGTGAAGCGCGCGGGCCAGTGCCGCCCAGGCCTCGAGCGGCCAGAAGCTGCGTTGCGATGCAATCGCGTTGCACGGATTGAGGGTGATGAAGCGTTCGGAGCCGGCGAGAAGTTCTGTAGCCTCGCGCTCATCTTGCGCCGTCGGCTCGAAACGATAGCGATGGTCTCCGGTGTCGCAGCCGATCGCGCGCGCGAAATCGAGCAGCACGTCGGACCAGTGAGAGGTAACGTCGCCTCGTTCGCTTCGAACCACGACCCGGTTGGTGAAGCGAAACGAGTATAAGCGGCGCGCCTGGCCGACTCGAACGGGAATGCCCGCACGCTGCGCAACTCGTGCCGCTCTGGAAGTCGCCCACGTGACGACGCAGGCTTTGTATCCGCGGCGCGCGAGTTCCGTCGCGACCGCGTCTTCCTCGCCCTCATCGACCAAAACGCGATCGACGTCCGGCACCCGTTCGAGCAGCTCGCGATGCGATGGCAGCGTGAGCGCGTCGACCTTTGCGAACCTTTGGTGCAGCGCGCGAGCAACGACCGATGCAACGAGCGAGTCACCGATGCCGCCGCCGGCGCAATAGAGCAAGGCTCGCTCAGCGCACATCGCCGGCATCGAGCGTGCGAACGAGCTCTCGGGTGTAGAGCCCGTCTAAGAGTTGCCCGCGGCTTGCGCGCCGCAGCCAGCCCGGTGCATCACCTGTGGAGAGACCCGCATAGAGCGCGAGAAGGGGGTCGGGCAAAAAGTAGCGAGCCCGAAGTAAATTGAGCGCATGTGCGCCGGTCGCCAAGCGCGCCCGACGTGAAGGATGCTTGGCGAGAAAGCGGGCCCCCATGCGCGCCTTTTCAATCGCTTTTTGGATTTCGATTTCGAGTGTGTTCTCAGCGGGCGGCTTGACGTGCCAGAGAAACGCATCCCAAGCAAACCTCCAGCGGCACTTTGCTTGGCGCAGGCGCACGCCAAGCTCGGTATCTTCCCAGCCGTAGAGATCGAAGGTTTCGTCGAACCCGCCGGAGCGAAGAAACGCCTCCCTCGAGAGCGACGCATTGCACGTGCAGAGAAATGCGCGCGAATAGTTGGCGAGCGTCGGCAACGGTCTCGCATCGTATGACGGCACGTTGAGGATCGGCCCGTTGACGACCTCGTCGTCTCCCTTTTGCGCCGCCGCGTGCGCGGCGACCCAAGCCGGCGGCAGCCAGACGTCGTCGTCGCAGAACAGGACATACCGGCCCGCTGCAACTTGCACGCCGCGATTGCGAGCCTTGCCGCGATTGGGCTGCGGCTCGGCGAGGTAATGCACCGGAATGGAGCGCCCCGCGCAGCGTTGCACGACGCTTTTCGTCTCGTCGACGGAGCCGTTGTCGACGACGATCACCTCGAACGACGGCGCGTACGCTTGACCCTCGAGCGACTCCAGCGTGCGCCGGAGATACTCTTGCCGGTCTTTCGTCGCTATCACAACCGAAAAGTCCATTTCTTTTCTACGCCGCCAAGCGGAGCAGCGAATCCGCCATTCGATCTGCCGCCCCGATATGATCGCGATAGAGCGCCTCCAACGCGGCGCCGGATGCGCGAATCCAAGCCTGGTCGTCGTATGAGTCGAGTGCGATCCGCGCGATTCGACCCGGCGTGACCGTTCCGTGCACTTCGCGCACGAGCGCGCAACCTGCATCGATGTTCGGCTGCGTGTGAAAGGCAAAGCGGCGAGCGACGGCGACCGCTGCCGCGCGTTTGAGCGGGACTCCGACGAGCGGAATGCGGTTGAGGTACGTGAGCGGGCCGTTGATGGCAACGAGCTCCGGCGCGTTGAGCGGCGTGATCGCGATCACCGGCTTACCGAGCACCGCCAACTCGATCGTTTTCGTCCCGGGAATCGTCAAGACCAAACGCGCACTGCGGGCTGCCGCCAGAGCGTTGGCGAGCAGAGGAATGCGCACGTCGTCGGAGTCCGTCGCGAGAAAGTCGCGTCCGGCCTCCGTCACAAGCCGTCCGCTTCGACCGAACATTCGCGGATGGCCGCCGCCTTCGATCGCCGCCGCCACCTGCGCGCGCGACGTAAACGGCGAAAGGGCAAAGGCAATCCGCAGCTCGGGACGCTCCCGCAGCATGCGCAGCGCCACCGCAAAGTAAAACGGAACGAGATTTTCGATCTCGTAGGATCGAGAGCCGGGCATGATCAGCACTCCGTCGGACGGCGTTCCCGGTTCTCGTTCCAAACCGGCCTCGAAGAGCGCGCCGTCGATCGCCAAGTTTCCGACTCTCTCGATTCGCTGCGACGGAGTTCCCCATGCTGCAAGCTGTTCGACGTTGCGTGCGTCCACCGCGAAGGCACGATCGAAGAGCGAACGATACGATCGGCGTGAAAACTTATAGGTTGCGGCGCGACCCTTCAACCGCGCGTGAATCCGCGCGGCGTGCAAGAGATCACCTCCGATGTACTGCACCACGTCCGCGCGACCCGGCAGACCCTCCAGACGCGCGCCTAAGGCGAACTTTAAGTACTCTCTTGGAGTGAAGACGCGTGCCGCCGGAAACGAGTCGCGCACGATCTTCGCTTCGAAGCCAGTGGCATAATCGTCGGGCACGAGAAAGACCAGCGCCTCCAAATCCGATTGCCGCCGGTAGAGAGCGCGCAGCAGTGGCCGCAGCCACCCGGCAACCTCACCGGGACCGTTAGCCGTGACGGCTATACGCATCGAGGATGCGGGCGATCGTCTCCGTCGTGCTCTTTCCGGCCGCGTGCGGGGCGAGCGCGATTCGGCCGCCGTACGCAAGCACTACGCTTCGTTCCGGAAGCTCTTCTTCACGATACTGGTCGCTCTTGACGTGGACGTCGGGCCGAATGCGATCGAGTAAGACCTCGGGCGTGCGCTCCGAAAATCCCACGACCGCGTCTACGCTGCGCAACGCCAGCAAGAGTTCGGCGCGGTCCCGGAACGGCACGATCGGCCGGGCCCGGCCTTTGATTTGGCGCACCGAATCGTCTTCATTCAAACCGACGATCAGTGCGTCACCCTGCGCGCGCGCCCATGCAAGATACTCGACGTGACCTGCATGCAGCACGTCGAAGCAACCGTTGGTAAAGACGACGCTGCGGCCCTTGGCGCGCAGATCTTCCCGCCAGTCCACCGCCTCCTGCGTGCGCAGCAGCCAGCCAAAGAAGAGCGCCGCGTTCATCCCGATGCCGTCGCCGGCTCGACGAGCGCCACGATCTCTTCGGGCGATGCGGTTGCGGTTCCGAGCTTCTCGACGACGACTCCGGCGGCAAAGTTGGCGAGCTGCATCGCCTGCTCGATGACCGCGCCGGCCGCCAGCGCCAGCGCGAGCACGGCAATAACCGTATCGCCCGCACCGCTCACGTCGTAAACGGTCCGCGCGACCGAGGGAATTCTCAAACGCTGGCCGTCGCGTCCGAAGAGCGCCATGCCATGTTCGCCGCGCGTAATGACCGCGTACCGGCAATCGAGCATCTCGAGCAGGCGCACTCCGGCCCGTTCGAGGCTCGCATCGTCGACGATGGAGATGCCCGTCATCGTGGATGCCTCGCCCACATTCGGCGCGACGCACGTGACGCCGCGCAACAAGTCGACATTCTGCGGTTTGGGATCCGCCAGTACGAGGGGACAGATCGACGTCGCTTCGACGATTTCCCTACAGAGCAGCCCTTTCGCGTAGTCGCTCAAAATTACGGCGTCGCAATCCGCCGCCCGCCGGCGAACGAACGCGGCAATCCGTCCGCGGTCGTCGTCGGGAGGCGGCGTGGTCGACTCCCAATCCGCGCGCACGACTTGCTGATTGTGTGCCACGACTCGCGTCTTGCGCGTGGTTGGCCGATCGGCCAACGTGAAGATTCCCGAATCGTCCACTTGCTGTTCTTGCAGCAGGCTGCGAACCAGCACGCCGAACGCATCGTCGCCGATCGTTCCCGCAAACACGACGCCGGCGCGTAAAGCCCGCAAATTGCTGGCAACGTTACCGGCTCCGCCGAGCGTGAACGAATGGTCGGCGACCGCGACGACGGGAACCGGCGCCTCGGGCGAGATGCGCGTGACCGTACCCCAAATCCATTCGTCGATCATCAGGTCGCCGATGACGAGAATCCGCCGTCCCTTCGCACGCTCGAAGAGCGTCCGCGCGTCGGGCGCCATCAGCGAGGTCACGGTAAGCCGCCTTCGAAAATCAAGCGCTGCTCTACTAAATCGCAGACGATGTGCGCCATGACCTGATGCACTTCTTGGACGATCGCTGCGTATCCATCGGGGCCGAGCAGTGCAAGATCGGAATATTCGAGAACTTCGCCGCCGCCGTTGCCGGTAAACGCAACCGTCACCGCACCGCGCCGCTTCGCGGCCTGCAGCGCGAGCACGACGTTTCGGGAGCTGCCGCTGGTCGTCATGCCGATCACGACGTCGCCCGGTTGCGCAAACGCTTCCACCTGG
Source organism: Candidatus Cybelea septentrionalis (assembly GCA_003158175.1). Taxonomy (GTDB): domain Bacteria; phylum Vulcanimicrobiota; class Vulcanimicrobiia; order Vulcanimicrobiales; family Vulcanimicrobiaceae; genus Cybelea; species Cybelea septentrionalis. The sequence continues at coordinate 71,608 of PMHJ01000037.1, read as the reverse complement.
CGAGAGAAGACGAAGTCGTATCCGTAATCGTTGCCCACACACGTCAGGGTCGACGAGTTAACAGAAAGGGCTTCGCTGTTCAGACCCGGCCGTTCGCGCAAGTAACGCCCGGAAAGTTCGGCAGCCATGTGCTGTGCTTCCGCCGCGCTGCCCCCGTTTCCGCACCACAGGACTTTCTTGCGCGCCCGAAGAGCCGCAACGACCGCATCGACGATGGCTTCGACTTGCTCGCGATACTGCGGCAGATCGAGAAGCACGCGCCGGTCGGCGAGCAACTCGTCGAAACCACGGCGTCCGTGGTACCGCGCCATCTTATCGTTCACTGCTCGATCCAGAAAAGTTCTTCACCCTGCGATACCAGCTCGCCGTTGCCTGGCACGATGCGCACGATCGTACCCGAATAATCGCTCTGAATTTCGTTGAAGAGCTTCATCGCTTCGAGCACGCACAGGACGTCGCCGGCCTCGACCCGGTCGCCGACGTCGGCATACGGCGCGGCATCGGGTGACGATGCAAGATAGAACACGCCGGTCAACGGCGCCAGCACCTTCGTAACGTTCGCACCCGCCTCCGGCACGCTTTCGCCGGCCGATGCGGAGGAGAAGCCGTCAGCCTGCGGCGCCTGCTCGGAGTTCGCGCGTGAGAGCTCGTAGACTGCGTCGCCCAGTTTTACCTTAATCGTGTCGAGGTCGTGCTCGTGCATGAGCGCCAGCAGCTCGCGTAACGTTTGCGTCTCTTCGGCATAGCGCTCGTCCATTACAGTCCCGCTTCTACGAGAAGCTCGACAAGGACTCTTATCGAACCTAACGGCACTCGGCGATCGCTTCGGTGCTCCAGGTCCCGCAATACCGCCTCACCCGCGGCGAGCTCGTCGCTGCCGAGAATCAACGCATAGCGCGCCCGGTTACCGTCAGCGATCTTCAACTGAGCCAGCAGCTTACGCTCGAGATAGTCGGCAAAGGTTGGCGCCTCAAGCGTGCGGCGCAGCTCCGCGACGATCGGTGCCAGGACGGTGCGCGCTTGTGCTCCCAGCGCGATGGCTTGGAGGCCGCGTCGCGGAGCTTGGGCTTGCGAGTCGCGGGCTTGCAGCATCATGAGAAAGCGCTCCATGCCAAGAGCGAAGCCGACTGCAGGCACATCCGGGCCGCCAAGCGATTGCACCAATCCGTCGTACCGGCCGCCGCCGCAAACGCTGCTCTGCGCGCCGAGGACGCTCGACGTGATCTCGAAAACGGTTCTTCCGTAGTAATCGAGTCCGCGAACGATCCGCGGGTTGATGGTAAACGGAATGCCGGCCAAATCGAGATACGATTTGAGCGCGTCAAAGTGCTCCCGGCACGGCGCGCAAAGAAACGATTCCAATGCGGGCGCGCTCTGCACGTACGGAACGTCGACCGGATCCTTGCTGTCGAGCAAGCGCAGCGGATTCCGCTCGATCCGCAAACGCGACTCTTCGCTCATCTCGGCCAGATGCGGACTGAAGTGCGCGATCAACGCGTCGCGATAAGCCGGCCGGCAACGCTCGTCGCCGATCGAGTTAAGGTTGAGCACCGCATCGTCGATCCCGTATCCGCGTACCAGCTCCCACGCGAGCGAGATCACTTCCAAGTCCGCTTCGGGACCCGGAAAGCCAAAACACTCGACGCCGAACTGATGCGATTGGCGATAGCGGCCCTTCTGCGGACGCTCGTAGCGGAAAATCGGTCCGATGTAATAGAGTCGAAGCGGCCCGAGCGCAAAGAGATGGTGTTCGAGCGCGGCACGGACCACCGGCGCCGTCCATTCGGGGCGCAGCGTCAAGCTACGGCCGGAGCGGTCGGCGAACGTGTACATCTCTTTTTCCACGATGTCGGTCTGCGCGCCGACGCCGCGGACGAAGAGTTCGGTCGACTCGAAGACCGGCGTGCGAATCTCGCGGTAGCCGAAACGCGCCGCGAGCACGTGTATCCGTGCTTCGAGCTCGTTCAAGCGCCCGGATTCGGGAGGAACGAAGTCCTGGGTGCCGCGTGGGGCGCGAAAGTTCTCCGCCATGTTCGGCCGACCGGTTCGCCGGGCCGATTGACTAGCCATTGCGGCGGCATGCGTGATGGTTGCGGGTGCGTATCGCACTCTATGCAGGCGCACTACTCGCCCTCGCGACGCTCTCCACGCCGGACGCCCTGCGCTGCGCGCTGGCAACGTCGGCGAGCGCTCTTTTTGAAGCCGCGCCATTCTTGCTCGCCGGCATCATTGCCGGACGCCTCCTGCGCCATTCCAATGCCATGGCCTATCTCGGTTGCGGTTGCACGGCCGGACCATCGGCGCGCTCACTTCCGGCGGCCGCGGCGACGTGGCTACTCTTCGGTCCGGTCGTCGCCGCCGCGCGCTTGGGGGCCGCCTTCGCGGTCGCGCGTTTGCTCCACCGCGGAGATCGCCGTCCCGGCTGCCCGCAACCGCCGGACCTGCTCGCTGAGTTTGCCGCACTTCTTCCGCCGGCAATCCTCACCGGTGCCGCGACGCAGTTCGCGGCCGCGGTTGACCCCGCAAAGCTTCCACCGATCCTCGGTGCCGCGGCAGGCGCGATGCTCGGCTTTATGACGGCGCCCTGTGGGCTTGGGGCCGTTGCCGTCGCCGGCGCATTGCGCGTCCAAGCTCCAATCGCCGCGGCGGCCTTTCTCTGCGTGGCCGGAATCATCGATCTGCGCGCTCTTCGGCGACCGACGCATTCGGAAAAAGGCCACGATGCGCTCGCCTACGCGCTCTTGGCCGTAGCATTTGCAATCGTCGCATCGCGGCGCGGAGACGCACTCGTTCATCCCGCGATCGCACCCCTGATGGCGGCGTGCGCCGGCGCGGCACTGATCTGCGCGATCGCGTATCGACGCGAGCAAAGCCCAACGCGGCGATGCGCGCCGGTTTTGATGCTCGCCGGCGCGATGATCGGCGCTCCGCCGCCGCAGTACCACGCCACCGAAACGACGCTCGCCGATCTCTTTGCGGGAGAGCATTTGACGTTCACGGGAACGCTTGCGCGCAGCGGGGCCGAGAGCGCTTTGGTGCGCTACGCGATCACGTGCTGTCGCGCCGATGCGGCTCCCGTCGTCGTCCGTCTCGACCGCACACCCCGCTTCGCGGCGGGGAGCTGGCTGCGGGTGGACGGACGCATCGAGAGCATCGGCGGCAACCTTCGCCTGGTTGCCGGCAGCGCACAACGCATCGCGCCGCCGGCCGATCCTTTCATCTACCGCTGACGAGTATCGCTAACGAGGTTCTAAGAGCTCGACCGGGATGCCGTTTGGATCTTCTACGAAGGCAATCGCGCGGGTACCGCCGGGAGATTTGTAGACATCTTTGAGAATCCTCACGCCTTCGGCTCGGAGTGCATCGACGTACTCGCGAAGGTCGCCGTCGGCTTCGAGAGCCAGGTGTTCGTAGCGGTTACCCAACGCATACGGAGGATGCTCTTCCAAGTCGTAGACGAGCTCGATGTACGAGTTCCAATCATTTCCCACGAAGGCCATGTCGGCGTTACCGGGATAGTGAAAGGGGCCGTCGAGCAGGCGCAATCCAAGCTTCTCGGTGTAAAAATCGATCGACTCGTTCATGTCGTTGACAAAGATCGACGTGTGAAGAAAACGCGGCATACGAGGCTCCTCCTAATGCAGAAAATAGCGATAGCTCGAAAAAACCAGCGCGACGTCGAGGCGATCCGCCGCCGCGACGACTTCACCGTCTCGAACCGATCCGCCGGGCGCGATAATCGCCGCGCATCCACCGGCAACGGCGGCCTCCAAACCGTCGGCAAACGGAAAGAACCCGTCGCTGGCGCACGCGGCGCCCTTGGCATGGTCGCCGGCGCGCTGCGACGCGATCTGCACCGCGCTCACCCGGTTTGTCTGCCCCGCGCAGATTCCACGGGTCGTTCCGCCGTTAACGATCACGATGCCGTTGCTTTTTACGTGCCGGACGACATCCCAAGCAAACGCCAGATCGTGCCATTGCTGCGGGCTTGGTTGTCGCCGGCTGACGACGCGCCACTCCTCCGCCGGCGCGGCCGGATCGTCGTTTTCCGCGAGAACGCCGCCGAGCGCGCTTCGGAGGCGCAACTCGTGCGCCAACTCGTCGGGAAGCGCTTTCCCAAAGCGCATAATTCGAAGATTCTTTTTTTTCTTGAGGAGGTCGAGCGCATCCGAATCGAAATCCGGCGCGGCCACGATCTCGAGAAAGTACCGGCCGAGCGCTTGCGCAGCGGCGGCGTCGATCGGAGCATCGGCTGCGACGATTCCCCCGAATGCCGAAACCGGATCGGCCTCGAGCGCTTCTCGAACGGCCAGGCCGACGCGCGAACGTTGGGCGACACCGCAGGGGACCGTATGCTTTACCACCGCCGCGCGAATGAAGCGTTCGCGATCGCTTCCAAACTCGGCGCCGAGCGGGGCGCGGGAGAGCAGCCGCAGCGTCGCATCGAGATCGAGCAAATTATTATAGGAGAGCGCCTTACCATGGAGCTGCTCGGGCAGACGCTCGGATCGGTCGAGGTAGAATGCCGCGCGCTCCTGCGGATTCGTGCCGTACCGCAAACGTTTGGCAAGGGGCAACGTCAGTGCCAGAGCGCCGGGAAGCTCGCTGGGCAAGACTTCCCCCGCTGCGGCGAGGTAGTGCGAGATCGCAACGTCATACTCCGCGGTGCGTTCGTAGGCCGCGATTGCATACTTGCGGCGCAGCGCCGGTGGCACGTCACCCGACTCGATTGCGGCTCGATACTCCGCATACTGCGAAGGATGCGTTAGGACGGTGACGTGCTCGAAGTTTTTGGCCGCAGCTCTCAACAACGCCACGCCCCCGATATCGATCTGCTCGATCGCTTCTTCTTCCGACGTACCGGGACGCGCTACCGTCGATTCAAAAGGATAGAGGTTTACGACGACCGCGCAGATCTCGGCAATCGCGTATTTCAACGCTTGCGACGTGTGCTCGCGATCGGTTCGATCGTAGAGTATCGCGCCGAAGATCTTGGGATGCAGAGTCTTGACGCGGCCGCCGAAGAGCGCGGGAAAACCGGTGACGTCCTCAACGTCTCTGGCCCGTACGCCCTGCTGCGCTAAGAATGCTCGCGTTCCACCCGTGGCGTAAATTTCGATGCCGCGCCGCTCGAGTGCGTGGGCCAACTCCGCCGAACCGGTCTTGTCGAAAACAGAGATGAGTGCCGCGCGTCTCGTTGCCGCCGGGGCGTCAGGCAACCGACATCTCCGCCTGCGCGGCGAGCTCTGCGGAAACAATCGCGCTGACGCCGGCTTCTTTGGTCGTTACGCCGTATAGACGATCCGCGCTCTCCATCGTCTTCTTATTGTGCGTGACGATAAGCATTTGAGACTTTGCGGCGAACTCTCGCACCATCTGACAGAACCGCTCGATGTTCGCATCGTCAAGTGCGGCGTCCACCTCGTCGAGCAGGTAGAACGGCGCGGGCTTGATCTCGATGAGCGCAAAAATTAGAGCCGCGGCGGTCATCGCGCGCTCGCCGCCCGAGAGCGCGGCCAGCGGCATCTGTTTTTTGCCCGGCGGCTGTACCGCGATTTCAATGCCGGTTTCCGCGAGATTGGCGGGCTCCGTCTGCCACATCTTCGCCTGACCGCCCGCAAAAAGCCGTCCGTAGGTTGTCGAGAACGCCGCGGCAACTCGCTCGAACGTCGCGTTGAACTGCGCTTGACTCTCCCGTTCGATCTCCTGAATTGACTCGAGCAGCGTCGCCCGCGCCTTTGCGAGATCGTCGAGCTGCACCCGAAGGAACTCCTCGCGCTGCGCGACGTCATCGCGCTCGGCCTCCGCGTTGAGGTTGACGTTCGACTCCAAACGCGCGAGGTCGTCGCGCAGTCGTGGAAGCTCTTCGACGACCGCATCGGCTTCGTCCCGATACCGGCTCTCCACGTCAGCGCATTCTTCATTCGTGGCTGGATGTTGCGCGAACTGAGAGACCAGCATTCCCAGTTCGGCTTCGATCTGCGCCAATCGCGTGCGGTGACGCTCGCCGCCGGCCGCGGCCTCGCGCTCTTCCTGTTCGGCCAACCGCAGCTCCGATTCGACGCGAGCCTGTCCCGTTACGAGTTCTTCACGCTCTTTGCGCGATTGCTCGAGCCGCGCGTCGAGCGAAACGACGCCGCGCCACAGACCTTCGAGATGAAGGTGCGCGCTGCGGGTTTCTTCCATCAGCAGAGCGATCTCGGCCAGCATCCGCTCCCGTGCCGACCCGGCGCGCGCGCGATCCTGATCGAGCATTCCCAGCCTCGCGTTGGACGCGTCGCGTTCGGCGGCGAGCCCGCCGGCTCGCTCGCGCAAATCGGCGGCATGCGCGCTCGCCGCGGTCTGCGTCGTTTGCGCGGCGGCAATCTCCTCACGGACGCGTGCGAGCTCGGCTTCCAGGCGCAGCCGTTCGTCGTCGCTTTTTTGGGCTTCGGGGTCGCTGCGCTCGTACTCGCGCTGCAGCTCTCGAGAGCGCAAAACCTGTTCGTGAAGGGAAGCCGTCGCGGCGCGCGCAGTGTTGAGCTCGGCCTGCGTGCGCTCGACTTCTTCGGTAAGAGCCGCGGTTTGCGCGCGCAAGCCGACGAGCTGCGACTCCGCGCGCGCCTGACGCTCCCGCGCGGCATCGCGCTCTCCAATGGCAGCGTGGGCGCGAGCCTGAGCTCCTCGCAGGGCCTGCTCGGAATCGTCGAGTCGCAGCCGCATGTCCGCCAACGCTTCGCGAAGACTAGCAGCCAGAAATCGCCGGGAAAGGATCGAGCGCTCGCGCGCAAACCGGCCGCCGGTAATCGCACCGCCTCCGGTGATTTGCTCGCCGCTCAGCGTCACGATCGTGTCTCGCACGCCTCGCTCGCGGACGAGCTCGATGCCGGTCTCGAGCCGATCGACGATCAAAACGTTGCCAACCAAGAAGTTGACGATGCTCGCGTAGCGCGGCGCCGTCTGTAGCAGCGTGTGCGCGTAGCCGAGTACTCCGGGGACCGCGGCCAGCCCAGCTTCGAGACTTCGGCCTTGGCGATCGGAAAGGGTATCGAGCGGTAGAAAAGTTGCGCGGCCGGCCTCTTTGCGATTGAGAAATTCGACGCAACGTTCGGCATCTTCCGAGGTCGTCGTGACGACGTTGGAAAGCCGAGCGCCGAAAGCAACGTCCATCGCGCGGGCGTACCGTTCTTGCGTCGTGATGAGATTCGAAACGATGTCCTCGATCCCGCGCAGCTCGCCGCGTTGCCGCGCTTCGACGACTGCTCGCGTTCCGGGAACGTGCCCCTCGAGCGAATTTTCCAGCTCTTCGATCGTGTGCAGACGCGATTGCGCCGCTGCGACGTCGCCGGTTTGATCGCGATGAGCGCCCTGCGCCGCCACGACTTCCTCTTGGGCGGCAGCGGCCTGGAGCTCCGCGTTCTCCGCGCGACCCCGCGCATCGAGCAGCTCTGCTTCAAGCGCTGCGATGTGGCGCCGCCCTTCGCCGTGACGGTGTGACGCCCCGCCCGCGGCAATCTCGAGTTGCTCTGCGCGCTCGCGGGCGGTCTGCTCCTCTCGTTCGAGACGCTCGACCTCAGTGCGACGCGTTTGGGCTTGAACCCGCCGCTCCGCCTTGCGGGTTGCCAGCTCCGTCGCGCCGGCTTCGACCTCGCGCAGCTCGGTAAAAACTTTTTCGAGTTGCGCGCGCGCCCGCGAGAGCGTCGCTTGCGCCTCGAGTTCGCGCTCCCGCGCTTCTTCCAACGCTTGCGATACCGGTGCGAGGCGTGCTTCCAGCTGATCCATCGCCGTAACGAGCAACGCGCGCTCTCCAAGCACCCGTGCGGCGTCCTCCGAGGTTTGCGTCGATTGCCGCTCGAGCGCCTCACGACGCGCGAGCGCGGCTGCGTACTCTGCTTCGACACGTGCGACGTCGTTACGCTCGCTCTGTGACTTCGAGCGCAACTCTTCGAGCTGCAGTTCGCATCGGTAGAGCTGCGTTCGCAGGCTCGTAAGTTCCGCGCCTAGCGTTGCAGCCTTCGCGGCGGCCGCCGCGCGCTGCTCCTCGCCTCGCTCTAGCTCGTCGCGTAACGAGAGCCTTTCGGCGCGACGCGACGCGCCGGCTCGCAGGTAACCGAGGATCTCCAGATCGCGAAGACGCGCGCTGACGCGCCGGTAGCGCTTGGCCCGGCGAAGCTGACTCTCCAACTCCGGAATTCGCCGTTCCAGCTCCGAAATAAGGTCGCTGATGCGGATGGCGTTCTGCTCGGTGCGTTCCAGGCGGCGCATCGATTCGTGTTTGCGCGCAAGAAACTTGCCGATGCCCGCGGTCTCTTCGAAAAGCGAGCGCCGCTCCGCCGGCTTGCTGACGAGGATTGCATCGATTTGTCCTTGCGAAACGATGGCATAAGAACCGGGTCCGAGGCCGGTGCCCATGACCAAGTCGAGCACGTCGCGTAAACGTACCTGGCTGCGGTTGATGAAGTATTCGCTCTCACCCACTCGATAGGCGCGCCGGGTTATTTCGACTTCGTTGAAGTCGATCGGCAACGCGCCGTCGGAGTTGTCGAACAGAATCGAGACTTCGGCGAGACCGAGCGGCTTGCGGCTTTCGTTGCCGGCGAAGATGACGTCTTCCAACCGTCCCGATCGTATACTCTTGGTCGACGTCTCACCCAGCACCCATCGAAACGCATCGACGAGGTTGGACTTTCCGGAACCGTTCGGACCGACGATCGCCGTAACGCCGTCGCCGAACTCCAGCGCCGTCGGTTCGGCAAACGTTTTGAAGCCGAACGTTCGAACCTTCTTGAGTTTCACGTGCCTACCGCGCGGGCCAAGCCTTCGTCGCTCGCCGGAGTGAGCGAGAGCAGTGCGGCCTCGGCCGCCGCTTGTTGCGCGGTCTTTTTCGAGGGACCGTGCCCCTTGCCCAGGAGTTTGCCCTTGACGGTGACCCTCGAATGGAAGGCCGGGCGTTGTGGTGTGCCGCGACTGGTCTCCCGATAGACGGGAGTAGCCGCCAAATATTCCTGCGCGTAGTGCTGCAAGCGCGTCTTGGCGTCGAGCAACGCATCCGCGGAGTGATCCAAGGGTTCGACGTGATATTTAACGACGAACGCACGGGCCTTTTCGAGCCCGTAACTGAGGTAGAGTGCGCCGACAAAAGCTTCGAAGGCGTCGGCCAGCACCGACGTATTATCGCTCCCGCCCGCGGCCCGCATTCCGGTCCCGAGCAGCGTGAGTTCCGAGAAACGTAACCGACGCGCCGTACGGGCGAGCTGCGCGTCGTTGACGATAGCGGCTTTGCGCAACGTCAGCAATCCCTCGGACTCGCCGGAGAACTGCTCGAAGAGCCACCCCGCCGTGATGCAACCGAGCACGGAGTCGCCAAGAAACTCCATTCGGTCGTTCGAGCTGCCGCCGCGCTCTTTTGCATAGCTCTGATGAACGAACGCCATCTCGAATACGCTTAATTCGTCGCGCTTGCGAATGCCTGCAAGACGGAGAAGGGCGCGCAATCGCCGCCGGTACGCTTCGCCGCTCACGCTAGGAGGCTGTAGGGCTATGGCCGTTTTCGGATTCGTCGCCGAATTTTGTTCGAAGACGAGGCGCGATGAGGGAGCGAAGCCGTAGCTTCGTGACCGAAGAGCAACGAAGTATTCGGACAAAAGACGGCACGAATACGGAATGCGCCATAGCCCTACAGCCTCCTAGGGTCCGGAACGAACCTTGCCGAGGACGATGACGCTGTTGTGGCCGCCGAAGCCGAACGAGTTCGAGAGCGCAACTCGGATCGGAGCATGGCGCGCGACGTTGGGTACGTAGTCGAGCCTGCACTCTGGATCGGGGAACTCGTAGTTGATCGTCGGAGGCATGATGTCGTAGTACACGGACAGCGCCGTCGCGACGCCTTCGATGCCGCCTGCGGCGCCGAGCGCGTGCCCGTGCATCGACTTGGTCGAACTTACTCCGATTCTGGCGGCATGCTCGCCAAAGGTTTTTTCAATCGCACTCGATTCGGCAGGATCGCCCATTGGCGTCGACGTTCCATGGGCGTTGATGTAATCCACGTCCTCTGGAGCGATGCCGGCGCTTGCCAAGGCGCGAGCGAAGGCCAAGCGGACGCCCCTGCCCTCGGGATCCGGCGCGACGAGATCGTAAGCATCGGCCGATTGCCCGTAGCCGAACAGCTCGCAATAGATCTTGGCTCCGCGAGCCAGCGCGTGTTCGTACTCCTCGAGCACGAGGATGCCGGCGCCCTCGGCGAGGACGAATCCGTCGCGCTCGCGATCGAACGGGCGGCTCGCTCTGGCCGGATCGTCGTTACGGGTCGACATCGCTCGCATCGAGCAAAAGCCGCCGATTGCCAGCGGCGATACCGTCGCCTCGCTGCCTCCGGCAATCATGGCGATGGCATCGCCGTTCGCGATGGCATTGAATGCGGTGGCGATGGCATCGTTGCCGCTCGCGCAAGCGCTGGCCGCTGCGAAGAACGGTCCTTGAAAGCCGTAGGCCATCGAGATGTGCGCCGTCGCCGCGTTGGCCATGAGCATCGGAATGAAGAAGGGCGTTACCTTCGACCAGGTTCCGTTTTCGTTGGCTTTGTCGGAGTTGAGCCAGAAGGTGATGATACCGCCGATGCCGGTGCCGACGATGCCGCCGACTTGCTGCTTGAACTCGGGATCCTCGGGCAGTTTGGCATCCTCAATCGCTTCCCGCGCGGCGACGAACGCGAACTGCGTGAAGCGATCCATGCGGCGCGCCTCTTTGCGCCCGATGAGCTGCTCGGGATTCCAGTCTTTTACCTCGCCCGCGAAGCGCGTATCGAAGAGGCTGGCGTCAAAAGCGGTGATTGGAGCGATTCCAGATTCGCCCGCTATGAGGCGCCTCCAAAAGTCCTCACGCGTGTTACCAACCGGAGTAACCGCCCCCAGACCCGTGACGACGACTCGTCGGCGGGCAGGCGGCTGCATTCTGGAGGGGCTCAAAACTTCAGCAAGTTACGGCGGCGTTGGGGTGGTTCCCCCTGCCTTTCGCCGAGCTCCGCCTTGCGCTGACCCCGCCCGCCGGATATAATCAGGGGCTGTCTGCCGCATAGGGGTGTGGGGCACTACTCGATCACCGAAGGGACGTTATGAAGCGGACTTTTCAGCCGCACAATCGCCGCCGCAAGCGCGTGCATGGATTTTTAGAGCGAATGAGCACCAAGGCCGGGCGTAAGGTGCTGGCGCGCCGCCGGAAGAAGGGGCGCCATCGTCTCACGGTCTGATGCGCCGGGTGGCAAGCCTGCGCCGGCAAGTAGATTTTGCCCGGCTGCGCCGTCAGGGCCGTCGCGTTTCGACCAAGAGTCTGACCATTTACCGTAGCGATGCGCCGGCCGGGGATGATGGGTCCCTCGTGGGGATCACCGTCAGCAAATCGATTGGAAAGGCCGTGGTCCGCAACAAGCTGCGCCGGCGCTTGTCGGCAATCGTTCGGGAAGCGCTCGCGTCGCGTGCCGCGGTGCGGCTGCTCCTCGTCGCCCGACCCGTGGCTGCCGACGCACAGTTTTCCGATTTACGAGCCGAAGTAACTTCGGCTCTGGGACCCGCGTAGTAGATCGCATGCGAGCCGTCGTCTTGGGACTCATCCACCTTTACCAGCTCGTCATTTCCCCGCTGCTTCCTCCGGCATGCCGTTTCTATCCGAGCTGCTCTGCCTATGCCGCGACCGCGGTGAGAGAGCACGGGATCGCCAGAGGTGGCTGGCTAGCCCTCTCTCGCCTTGCCCGGTGCCATCCGTGGCACCCCGGCGGTGTCGATTTCGTGCCCGCCGCGACGCCGACCGGCGCGCGCCACTTGGAATCGAGGTAGCGGGTGCACCTTTTGCTGGCCACGTCGTGGCTCGACCCCTTCGTAAGCTTCATTTGGTGGGTCGTGCTCGCGATCAACAAGCCGATCGGAAACCTCGGCTGGAGCATGATCATTCTGGCGGCTCTAATCAGGCTTGTCTTTTGGCCGCTCAATACGGCGCAGTTCAAGGCGTTCTTGAAGATGCAGAAGATTGCGCCGATGCTCAAACGCGTCCAAGAGCGCTACAAGGACGATAAACAAAAACAGCAACAGGAAACGATGGCGCTCTATAAAGAGCAGGGCGTTAATCCCCTCGCCGGCTGCTGGCCGATGCTCGTACAGTACCCCGTCATCATCAGCGTCTACTACGTCGTACTCAATCACAAAGCGGTCTTCGAAAATCAATCGTGGTTGTGGATACCGGGCGTCATCATGCACGCGCTTCCGCACGCCCCACCAAATTCGCCGCCCCTGCCGTTCGCTTCTTGGGTGCCGGCGTTGTTTGGATGGCCGATCCTCGCCGCGAATCTCTCGTTGCCCGATCTCATCCTCATCCTGGTCTATGCACTGTCGATGTATCTAAGCGTTCGCTACGTGAGCATGCCGGCAACCGATCCGCAGCAGGCTCAGATGCAGCGGTCGATGGCGGTCTTCTCACCGCTGATGCTCGGCTTTCTCGGCTGGCGCTATCACTGGCCGTCGGCGATGGTCCTCTACTGGTGCTTCTACAACATTTTCACGATGGGACAGCAGTTCTATCTGCTGCGCCGCTATCATCAGCCGCTGGCGTTGATCGACAGCGAGCACGTCATCACCGAAAGCGTTTCAGGCGGCAACGCGACCGGCAAGGCAGGCTCCGGAAAGGCTTTGCCGAGCAGCAACGGCGCCGCACAGTCGAGCCAGCCTCGGGCGGCGCGCTCCTCGCGATCGAAGCGAAAAAACAAAAAAGGTAACTAACATGCTCTACGAAGATGATTTCGAGTTCGAAGAACAGCCGGCCGACGTGCGCGACCGCCCAATTCCGGGCAAGTCGGGAGGCGGAAGAAATGGCGGCGGAGTTCGGCGCGAGCGCCGCGACCCGCGCCCCAGCCAGAGCGCGCCGCGCAATCGGCAAGAGCTCCCTGACGAGGCAAAACCGGCACACGACTTTCTTGCCGAGTTACTCGAGCGAATGGGCGCCGGGCCGATCGAGATCGAGTATATCGCGCGCCCCGAGGGCGAGTATCTCGAAGTAACGGGACCGAACCTCGGCATGTTGATCGGTCGCCACGGCAACACGTTGGAAGCGCTCAATCTCGTGTTCAACAACGTGCTCAACGCAGGCGTTCGAAACAACCGCCGATACTATACGATCGACGCCGAGGGTTACCGCGCGGGCCGTGCCGACCAGCTAAAACATCTCGCGCTTGCAACGCTCGAGCGCTGCGTGCGCGACCGCTTGCCGCAGAAGCTGGAGCCGATGCTGCCGTCCGAACGGAAGATCGTGCATCTCGCACTCGCCGATTCGGAATCGGTGCGCACGGAATCGGAGGGGGAGGAGCCCGAACGCCGAGTCGTCATCTTTCCCCGTTGAGCCCTTGAGCGAATGCTCGACGGGTCTTCGACGACCATCGTCGCCGTCGCGACGCCTCCGGGAAAGGGCGCGATCGCTATCGTCCGAGCCAGCGGTCCGTCCGTCCCCGAACTCGTCCGCCGCTTAGTTCGAACGAAATCTCGCTTGCGACGCCGTGTTGCGACGTACGCGACAATTGTTGACGAGAACGGCGAACGGCTCGACCGCGGGCTGGCAATTTTTTTCGAAGCGCCGCACAGCTACACCGGCGAGGACTTGCTCGAGCTTCACATTCACGGCTCTCCGGTGCTCGGCCGCGAAGTCGTTCGCGCAATGCTCGCGTGTGGCGCTCGGCTAGCCGAGCCGGGCGAGTTCACGCGTCGCGCATTCCTCAACGGAAAGATGGCCCTGCATGCTGCGGCCGCGGTTGCAGACATCATCGACGCGCAGACGCGTTGCGCGGCGCGGGCGGCGCTCGCGAACTTTGAGAGCGGCCTGGCGCAGGAGATTCGCGCGGTGCGCAGCGCCGTAGCGACGATCCTCCAAGAGCTCGAGGGCGCGATCGACTTTCCGGACGAGGTTCCCGAGCCCAGCCGTGGCGGACTCCAGGAGCGGCTGGCGCCGATTCGCGCGCGTTTGGAACGTCTTACGCATGACGGCGAGCTCGGGCGCCTCGTACGAGAGGGTCTCGGCGTCGCAATCGTAGGCCCACCGAACGCCGGAAAGTCGTCGCTGCTCAACGCGCTGCTGGGTACCGAACGCGCGATCGTATCCGACATCCCAGGAACCACTCGCGATACGATCGAGGAAAGCGTCGTAGTCGATGGGGTACCGGTGCGGCTGATCGATACGGCAGGCATTCGGTCTCACGCGGACCGTCTGGAGGCGCACGGCATCGCCCGCACGGAGCGCGCCCTCGACTCGGCTACCATCGTGCTCGTCGTCGCCGACGGCTCTCAGCCGCCGGACTCGGCCGCAAGCCGGCTGCTCGAACGCACCCGAGACCGGCCGCGGATACTTTTTCTGAACAAGGCCGACTTGGGAACGGACCCGGACTTTGTGAAAGCGTGGCCGGACGCAATCGTTGGAAGCGTACGCGATCCGGAGACGCTGGAGCGGGTTCGAGACGCGATCGCCACGACCGGCTGGAACGGCGAACGCTTTGACCCGACTCGGCCTCACCTGGCAGGGCTTCACGAGTTCGAGGCCGCCTACGCCGCGATCGCGGCGCTCGGGCGCGCAAGCGGCGCGCTTGACGCGTCCGAGCCGATCGATTTCGTGGCGACCGAGTTGGCACACGCGTTTTCTCAACTCGGGCATGTAAGCGAGCAGGTTGCCGCCGAAGAGATCGTCACCGGCATCTTCTCCCGTTTTTGCATCGGAAAGTGACGGACGACGCCAAGGAGATCGGTATGCAACGTATTCTTCTAATTGGGCTTATCTCTGCAGCCGATGTTAAGCTGTGCGCGGCGCAGCGCGTTATTCTCGCTAACGAGAAAGCGTTGCAATAACTCATGCACTCGATCGAAATGGTCGGCGGTATTGCGCGAAACTGGTGGTTATGGTTGATCCGCGGGATCGTTGCGATTCTCTTCGGCGTGCTCGCACTTCGCTGGCCCGGCGACACGCTCGTCGTGATCGGGCTTCTCTTTGGCGCCTACGCGCTCGTTGACGGCATCTTAGCGATCGTTGCGACGATACGCGCCGCAGAGACGCATCGGCGCTGGTGGCCGCTCTTGCTCGAAGGCATCGTGGGAATCCTCATCGCTGCGATAACGTTTTGGGATGTCCGGATCACGTTGTTCGCGCTCTATTTCACGATTGCAGCGTGGGCCTTCATTACCGGAGTTCTAGAGATCGTGGCGGCAATTCATTTACGTCCGCACTTAACCAATGAGTTCTGGCTCATCGTCGGAGGTATCGCTTCGATTCTGTTCGGCGTTTTGATGATTTGGTATCCACTCGCCGGCGCACTGGCGCTCGTTTGGCTGATCAGCGCGTACGCGATCGTTTTCGGGATTTTGATGATCGCTTTTTCACTCCGTTTGCGCGGGCACGCCGCCGCTTCAACGGTCGAGTCGACGCGCTGACCTCCATGTTCGACGACGCGGGCACGATCGTCGTGGGCGGCGGCCATGCCGGTGTCGAGGCGGCATTAGCGGCGGCGCGACTTGGCGTTCCAACCATGCTCGTGACGGGCGATCCGCAGAGAATCTGCACGTTGCCCTGCAACCCGTCGATCGGCGGGAGTGCTAAAGGCCAGTTGGTTCGCGAAATCGACGCGCTCGGCGGGGCGATGGGCAGCATCGCGGACCGCTGCAGCGTTCACGCTCGCTTTCTCAACGAGAGCAAGGGGCCAGCGGTGCGAGCCCTGCGCCAACAGATGGATAAGCCCGCATACGGCAAGCTCGCGACGGCGCTGCTGCACTCGCAGACGAACCTGACGATCGTCCAGGGGCTCGTCGAAGAACTAATCGTCGAGGGCGGCGCGGTTCGAGGCGTTATCTGTGCCGGCGGCGCGCGCTATCGGGCTAGAAGGATTATCCTTGCGACCGGCACGTTTCTTGGTGGAAAGTCCTTTTGCGGGAGCGTCGTGCGCGCCGAGGGACGCTTTGGCGAGGCCCCGGCACGCGGGCTGGCCGTTGCGTTGCGCCGCCTGGGTTTTCCGACGGCGCGACTGAAGACCGGGACGCCGCCGCGCATTGACCGGCGCACCGTGAACTATGATGCGATGACGCTGCAGCCGGCGAGCTCGCATCCGTTGCTGTTTTCCTACGCGAGCGAAAGAAGGTTCGCAGGCCCCCAACTGCCGTGTTATCTCACACAAACCAACGCGCGCACGCATGCGTTGGTGCGACAGAATCTTGGCAGGTCGCCGCTCTACGGACTCGATTTGATTCGAGGAATCGGCCCGCGATATTGTCCGTCGATCGAAGACAAAGTTGTAAAGTTCGCGCATAATCCAGCGCATCAAATTTTTATCGAACCGGAAGGCTGGGACGAGCCCACGCTGTACGTGGGCGGCTTTTCGACGTCGCTGCCGGCCGAGATCCAGCTCGAGATGCTTCACACGCTGCCCGGCTTGGAGGCGTGCAGCATGCTTCGAGCCGGCTACGCCGTGGAATACGACATGGTGCCTCCCACGGAGCTCCACGAGACACTGGAGACCCGCCGGATCGCTGGACTCTACCACTGCGGACAGCTCAACGGGACCTCCGGCTATGAGGAAGCCGCCGCGCAAGGACTCGTGGCCGGCATCAACGCCGCGCGGGCGGCCCGCGGCGAGGAAGCGCTTCGGCTGAGCCGGGCCCAGGCCTACATCGGGGTGCTGATCGACGACTTGGTGACCAAAGGCGTCGACGAGCCCTATCGTATGCTCACGTCACGCGCCGAACATCGGGTCCTGCTGCGGCATGATAACGCGGATCTGCGCCTGACGTCAGTCGGGCGCGAGATGGGGCTCATCGACGATCCGGCCTGGGAGGGCTTCCAGCGGCGGCGCGAAGCGCTCCAACTCGCGCACATCCAAGCCGAGAAGACTCGCATCTCAGACGGGCGCATCGGCGAGGAACGCTTCGACGCCGGGAGTACGATTGCGGACGCCCTGCGCCGGCCGAGCCTCGAGTTCGGCGACGTCGCCGGCCGCTTTAACCCGGCACTCGATGACGAGATCGGCGAACGCCTGGCAATCGAGCTCAAATGCGCGGGTTACGTGCGGCGCCAGGAGCTCGCGATCGAGAAGGCCTCGAAGACCGAAAACGCGATGATACCGGCCGATTTCGACTACCGATCGATTGCCGCGCTCTCTGCGGAGGCACGCGAGAAATTTACTTCGCAACGACCCCGAACGCTTGGGACGGCGGGGCGAATTCCTGGAATCACGCCCTCGGACGTCGCTATCGTCGGCCTCTTCGTCCATAAGGGACGTCGCGAAGGCATCTCCGTTCCCAGCGCCTGACCGTTGATGGCCCTCGAAGAGCTTTTGGCTGCGCAGGGGCTCGGACCACGCGACGTCGCGGCCCTGGCGCTCTATGGGCGGCTCGTTCTCGAAGCCAATCGGCACTTCAACGTGACGGGAGCCCGCACGCCAGAGGAGATCGCGCGCCATATCGCCGACAGCCTCTCGGTCGTTCCCTACGTGAAGGAGCCGTACGTGGACGTCGGATCGGGCGCCGGCTTCCCGGCGATTCCGGTCGGAATCGTGACCGGAATGCCGCTCATGTTGATCGAGGCCACGCAGAAGAAGGCGCGCCTGCTCGAGTTGCTCTTGGAGCGGCTCGAGCTCCAAGGGGTCGTCATCGCCGAACGGGCCGAATCCGCCGGCCATCGGCCTGAGCTGCGGGAGCACTTCGCGACCGGAACCTGCCGAGCCGTAGCTAGCGCTCCAGCGGTCGCGGAACTCCTTCTGCCCTTAATTGGGCTCGGCGGGGCAGCGGTTTTGCAGCGCGGCAGCATCGATCAACGGGAACGCAGCGCCCTCGAGGACGCGTCGTTGATGTTGGGAGCTTCCGTTGAATGCGAGGACGAGGTCGGCGGCAATCGCCGCATCGTTCTCCTGCGCAAGCAGCGGGCGACCCCCACCCGATTTCCTCGCCGCACCTGGGCGCAGAAACGCCCGCTCTGCGAGTAGTCAGCGTTTTCCGGATTGTTTCCCGTGAAACGTTTCCGCGCTTATCCCCAAAGGCGCGAGACGCACACGGCGCCCGCTTGGTAGGGTAGCGTGCGACAGGGCAGCAAAGCAAGGGGCATGGTGCGGGGCGGATTCCTCTGGGCCCTCTACGTTGCCGGCGCGCTGGTCGTGGCCTCGGGATTGTTTATGGTCCTGTTTTTCGGGCTAGGCGGCGCATTCCCGTACCTCATCCAGGCGTTCTGGCGATACGGGTACGGGAGATACGTCCTCGCAGCCATTGCTGGCGTCGCGCTAATCATCGGAATCGTCGCCCGGCGACGATAGCCAGGGCGCGCACAATAACGGCGATTGAATCCGGCCGGCTCCGTAGAAGATAGCGGTAATGCAGTTTGCCCATTCGATCGATGCTCTGCTTGCGGGGGCTCTGCCTGACGGAAGCCTCTATGCCGTGGGCGGAAGAGTGCGCGACGAGTTGCGGGCGAAGTTCGAATCGGCGCCGGTCACAAGTAAAGACTTAGACTATGTCGTGACCGGGATGCCGCTGGAGAGCCTCGTTGGCGCGCTGGGGCCGCTGGGACGGATCGACGTGGTGGGCGCCTCGTTCTCGGTCGTTAAACTCTCCGTTGGTTCCCAAACCGTCGACGTGGCGCTGCCTCGGCGGGAGCGTTCGGTTGGCGTTGGACACCGCGAGTTCCAGGTTGAGGCGGGCCCGAGCGTCACGCTCGAAGAGGACCTCGGCCGCCGCGATTTCCGCATGAACATGCTCGCGCGGGCGCTTCCGTCCGGTCTCTTGATCGACCCGTACGGTGGTCGGGACGACATCCGGGAACGCCGCATCGACATCCTCGCGCCGGAAAGCTTCCGTGAAGACCCGCTGCGGATGCTGCGCGCCGCTCAGTTCGCCGCTCGTTTCGAATACTCGACCAGCGCAAATCTTCGTGCGGCAATGACCGAGTCCGCGCCGCTCGTGACGAGCGTTTCGGCCGAGCGAATCCACGACGAACTGGCGAAGCTTTTTGTAAAGGCACGCAAACCATCGATCGGTTTGGAACTGCTCCGGGAGACCGGCGTCTTGACCTTCCTTTGGCCGGAGCTGCTCGAAGGGGTCGGCATCGAGCAGAACGAGTGGCACGCCTACGATGTCTGGACCCATTTGCTCGCAACCCTCGACGCCTCTCCGCTCGGGGATCTCACCATCCGCTTGGCAGCCTTGCTTCACGATGTGGGCAAGCCGCGAACCAAGGACGGTCCGCATTTTTACCGTCATGAGATCGTAGGTGCCGAGATGGCCGAAGCGATGCTCGAGCGTTTTCGGTTCCCCAACGGGGTCGTCAACGCGACCGGACACTTGGTGCGCCATCACATGTACAATGGGGATCCGCAGCTTACGGACGCGGCGCTGCGCCGTTTCATCCGGCGAGTTCGACCCGAAAATATCGAACGTTTGTTCGCATTGCGGCAGGCGGACGTTCGGGGCAGCGGCCTGCCGAAACGCGACGACAGCAACGAACGCTTCGAGGCGCGCGTCCACGCCGAGCTTGCCAAGAAACCGGCCTTCTCCGTCGCCGATCTGGCCGTCAACGGCGACGACGTCATCGCGGCGCTCCTGCGCCGAGAGGAAGTATCGCCTGGATTTGCAGGCGACGAGCGCGTCGGCGCCGCGTTGCGCTGGCTCTTCGAGCAGGTCACCGACGAGCCCGAACGTAACGAGCGGACGTTGCTGCTGCAAAACCTCGAGCAGTATCTCGATCGCGTCGGCACTCCATAGACAGCACGGAGAGAAACCCTCTGGGTCGCATCATTGCGCTGGTCAACCAAAAAGGCGGCGTTGGGAAAAGCACGACGGCCGTTAATCTCGGCGCGGCATTGGCGATGCTCGGCAGTCGCGTGCTCGTCATCGACAGCGATCCACAGGGAAACACGACGACCGGCTTAGGCATCGACAAAGGACGGTTGTCGCACGACATCTATCACGCGCTCATGCAAGAGACTCCGCTCGAGAGCGTCATCGTGCGAACCGAGATCGAAAATCTGATGCTCGCTCCCGCAACGATCAATCTCGCGGGCGCGGACGTCGAACTCGTGGCCGCGCTTTCGCGAGAGACGCGGCTTCGTCAAGCGCTCGCGCCGGTCGCGAGCGCGTACGATTTCGTTCTGATCGATTCACCGCCATCGCTGGGCTTATTGACGATCAATGCGCTGACCGCCGCGGATGACTGTCTGATTCCCGTGCAGGCGGAGTTCTACGCTCTGGAGGGACTGGCGCAGCTAACCAGCGTGATTTGGCGCGTGCGCGACGCACTCAATCCGACGCTCCATGTCAGCGGCGTTCTGGTCACGATGTTCGACGGCCGTACGCGTTTGGCACTCGAAGTGATTCGCGAACTCGAGAAGTACTTTCCGGAGCAAATTTTTAAAACGCAGATTCCTCGGAACGTGCGGATCTCCGAGGCGCCCTCGTATGGCAAGCCGGTGCTGCTCTTCGATCTCAAGAGCCGCGGAGCGCAAGCCTATCTCGCCGTCGCGCGCGAGATGCTCGAACCGGCCCGAGCCTCGGCATGAGCGCGCCGAAGCGAGGTTTGGGCAGAGGACTGGCGGCGTTGCTTGGCGAGAGCGTCGTGCCGATTTCGAGCTCTCAAGACATCGTGCGAGAGATTCCGTTGACCGAGATCACACCCAATCCGTTTCAGCCTCGAAAGACCTTCGACGGCGCCGCGCTCGACGAGCTGAAGGCCTCCATTGCCGAATACGGTATCTTGGTGCCGGTTATCGTGCGGCGGCGCGGCAATGGATACGAGCTGATTGCGGGTGAACGGCGTTGGCGCGCGAGTGCCGCCTTGCAGCGACCGTCGATTCCGGCCATCGTTCGATCCAGCGACGACCGTCAAACGCTCGAGTTCGCGATCGTCGAGAACCTGCAGCGCGAGGATTTGAATGCACTCGAAGAAGCCGCCGGCTTTCAATATCTCATCGACGAACACGGCCTGACGCAAGAAGAGGTTGCACGCCGCCTCGGCAAGAGCCGGCCCGCGATCGCCAATACGCTGCGCCTACTCGCACTGCCCGATTCGATCAAGGCGATGCTCGCCGACGCTCGGCTCTCCGCAGGTCACGCGCGAGCGCTGCTCGCCGCGCCCGAGTCCGCGCGCGTTCCGCTGGCCGAGCGCGCCGCGAGCCAAGGCTTAACGGTTCGCGCACTGGAGCGGTTGGCTGCCGCGGGAGTCGGCGCGCATCCCAAAGCCTCCACCTCGCGCGCACTAACATCTGACGAGCACGATTTCGAAAGACGGCTGCGCGAGCGCTTTGGGACTCACGTCGCGCTCGTCCGCTACCGGCGCGGGGGCCGGGTCGAGTTCCGCTTCCAAAACGACGACGAACTGTTACGCCTGGGCGACCTTCTCTTGCAAAAAGAACGATAGGACTTCGTCTTCGTGTTCGTACCGGTTTCGCGAGTGATCGCAATCGTCATGGCAGGCGTGCTTTGCTTCGGCATACTGGTGCCGCTGTCGCTGGCGGCCCACAAGATCGGACTGGCCGTCTTTACGGCGGTCGTTTTCATCGCCTATCTCGCTGCAAACGTGATTCTATGGCAACGCATGCGCCCGCGCGCGTGACGCGCGCGGCGCGGGCCGAACTCTTGCATGGAATCTACGCGATTCTCAACGATGAAATGCAGACGCTCGACCTAGCGCGTGCGGTTCTCGATGCGGGAGTTCGCATCGTTCAATACCGTGCAAAGAACGGAGTCCGCCCGGAATGCGCGCGCGCGTTACGCGCGCTCACCCGGGAACGCGATGCGCTTTTGATACTCAACGACGACTGGCGGGCGGCGCTTGCGCACGATTGTGACGGCGTTCATCTTGGACCGGACGACGACGGATTCGCAGCGGTAGCGCAGCTGCGCGGCTTAATGCAGGAGCGGCTGATCGGTCTCTCGTGCGGTACCGCAGATGAGATACGCGACGCCGGCGACAGCGACATCGATTATTTAGGAATCGGCCCGGTTTTCGAGACGAGCTCGAAATCGGACGCCGGACCGCCGCTGGGCATCGACGGCCTGCGCACCCTCGTGAGGCGCACGAGCCTTCCGGTGGCCGCAATCGGCGGGATCACCATCGCTCGCCTCGAGGAGATACGCCACAGCGGAGTCGCTATGGCGGCTGTTATTTCGGCGGTGACCTCCGCCGTGCAGCCCGGCACGGCCACACAGCAGCTCGTCTCGGGGTGGAGCGCTGCCGGGTAGCCGGCCACCGCCAATGGCAGTCATCGTTCTCTCGATCGGCACGACTCATCCGTGGAACGTCGCGGGGGTGGGACGCGATCTCGTCGTCGGTTGCGCCAAGGAATGCCGGGTCTTCACCGCCGTCGCGGCCGTCAGCGCGCAAGACTCAACCGGCGTGATCGCGCTGGGTCCCGTTGCACAGGAACTCTTCGCGGTTCAGCTCGCCGCATTGCCCTGGGAGAGCGCTGGGGCCGTTCGCGTCGGCGCGCTCCCAACGTCGGCCGCCGTGCGCGCCGTCGCCGCCGCCCTGCGGGCACGTCCCTGGCTGCCGGCCGTCGTCGATCCGGTATTTGCAGCCAGTCGCGGCGGCGAACTCGCTGATGGTGCGGCGCGCAACGCGCTTGAAGAGGAGCTTGCAACGCTCTCGAGCGTCGTTTTGACGCCGAACCTCCTCGAAGCCGCAGCGCTGCTGCACGTCGACGCGATCGAGCGAAGTAATCTCGGCGAAGCGGCGACTCAACTGCGTGCGCGCGGAGCCGCAGCCGTCCTGCTAACGGGGGGTCACCTCGAGGGCGACCCGGCGGATGCTCTTGCCACGAGTGACGGAGTAGAAATGTTTAGCGAAGCCAGGATCGCCGGGGCAATGCACGGCACGGGTTGCACGCTGGCAATGGCGCTCGCCTGCGAACTGGCTTCGGGCAGGCCGTTGCCGGGGGCGGTGCGAGCGGCCCGCGCCTTCGTACGTGCAGAGATCGCAAGGCATTGATGCCCGAACGTAACATTGACGGGCGGATGAGCTTGACCAAACGGCGCGTGATGTCGGGCATGCGGCCCACGGGCGACCTTCACCTCGGACACCTCGTCGGCGTGCTGACGCAGTGGGTCGACTACTGTGAAAACGACGATGCCTTTTTTGAGATCGCAGATCTGCACGCGTATACGACCGAGTTTGCAAATCCCTCGATGGTGCGTGACGCGCGCGAAGCGATGGTGGCAGTCTGGTTGGCGGCCGGAGTCGACCCGCAGCGTTCGACGATTTTTCTGCAGTCGGGGGTCCCAGAGATCGCCGAACTGCAAGCGCTGCTTGCAATGATAACTCCCGTTTCGTGGCTCGAGCGCGCGCCGACCTACAAAGGACAGATCGATGCGCTCGGCGCGAACATCGCGACCTACGGTTTTCTCGGCTATCCGTTACTGCAGCTCTGCGATATCGCGGTCGTGCGCGGCCAGTACGTGCCCGTCGGGCGCGACCAAGTCGCGCACTTAGAGCTTGGGCGCGAGATCGTGCGCCGTTTCAATCACCTCTACGGGGAGGGGCGCGAAATTCTCGTCGAGCCGCAACCGACGCTCTCGGAGTTTCCCGATGTTCCAGGTATCGACGGCCGCAAGATGAGCAAGTCGTACGGCAACGCCATTCTTATCTCTGACGACGAAGATACGACAACGAAAAAGGTGCGGGCGATGATCACGGATCCGCTCAAGGTCCGCCGCGGCGATCCCGGGCGCCCGGAGATTTGTCCCGTCTTCGCCCTCTGGCGATTCGTCAATCCGCTGCGGCTCGACGCCATCGCAACGGAGTGCCGTTCGGGAGCGCTGGGCTGCGTGCAAGATAAGAACGACTTCGCCGAGCAGCTCAACGCGTATCTCCGCCCCGTGCGGGAGCGCTACACGCAGTACTGCCGCGATCCCCAAATGCTGCGTCGGATCATCGCCGAAGGCACGGCCGCGACGCGGGAGATCGCCGCGGCGACGTTGCGCGACGTCAAGCGCGCGATGCGGCTTATTCCTTGAACTTAGGGATTGTCTTCGCGATGGAGTCCAATGCCCAGTCGATGTCTTCGAGCGAGGCTGCGTAGGAAAAGCGCAGATAGCCTTTGCCGGCGGCCCCGAACGACGAGCCGCCCCCGCACGCCACGCCGCCCTCCTCCAAAAGGAACTTCGCCAGCGCGCGGTCGTCCTGCGTAATCGCGGCGACGTTCGGGAAGGCATAGAACGCGCCTTCGGGGAGCAGACACGAGATGCCCGAAATATCGTTGAGTCCTTCGACGAGCCGATCCCGGCGCTGACGAAAGATCTCGTTCATGCGCAGCACGGGTTCGTCGGGGCCGGTCAGCGCGGCGATGCCGGCCATCTGCACGAAGGTCGCGACGCAGCTAAAAGTGTTGTTGTTGAAGAGCGTCACCGTCTTGGCAAGACGCTCCGGCAAGATCGCATAACCCAGGCGCCAGCCGGTCATCGCGTAGGCCTTCGAAAAACCGTCGACGACGATCGTCCGCTCCCGCATTCCGGGTAGCGATGCAATCGACAGGTACTCGGCATCCAGGTAAAAGTTCCGGCTGTAGATTTCGTCGGTGAGAACCAGGAAATCGTAGCGCTCGGCCAGTTCGGCGATGAACTCCAAGTCGCTCTTGGTCAGGACGCCGCCCGTTGGATTATGGGGCGAGTTGATGACGATAACTTTGGTTTTCTCCGAGACGATGCGTGCCAGCTCGTCGAGATCCATCCGCCAGTTGCGCGACTCTCGAAGCGGAATGGCATGGACGTTCGCCTGCAGATACGTGGCGCAGGATGCGTAGGCCGGATACGCGGGGTCGAAATAGATAAAATCGTCGCCCGGATCGAGCAGCGCGCTCAAGGTATTCCAAATGATTGGCTTTGCACCCGGGCTGACGACGACATTGTGCGCGTTCCACGCCGGCGTGATTCTGCGAAAGCGGCTCGCGTACTCGGCGATCGATTCGCGCAACGACAGCAGGCCGCCCGACGGCGTGTAATGCGTGTGGTTGTCGTAGAGCGCGTCAACGGCTGCCTTCTTGATCCCGTCGGGCGTATCGAAGTCGGGCTCCCCAATCTCCATGTGAACGACTCGCCGGCCGGCGGCCTCGAGCTCACGCGCGCGGGCTAAGATTTCGAAGGCATTTTCCGAGCCCAACCGCGCAACGGCGGCGGCGAGTCGGTCTTCGTGAACTGCGAGCATACCAATCCTCATTCTTTCTTAAAAAGTCGGCTTCGAAAACGTCCGTGCACGCGAGCGCGGGAGCCTCGTGCGCGGCGGCGAAACGTCCCCGCGTCATGCGACCTCTCTCCGAGGTTTTTGCGCCGGGAGCGCCGACGTTGCCGGAGCGGCTCAGGACGCTCGTCGTTTCGCCCGAGCGCGAGTTGGAACCTGGGATGACGGTGCGAGCCGCGTTCACTTTTCGCAATCATGGCGGCGCGCCGGCAACCGGCGTCCAGATTCGCTTCAACGTTCCCGACGGACTGGTTTATCTTGTCGGTAGTGGCCTGCTCGACGGCAACGAGCTCGACGACGAACTCGGCAACTCCCCCCTGCTTTCGCGCGGCGGAGCTCTCGTCGGAGACGTGCTTCCGGATGAAGAGCGGCGAATCGAGATCGCATACAGCGTCGCCGGAGCAATCGAAAACGGGACGACGGTCGAGTTGCAGGCGGCGGTTGCCTCCTTCGAGCTGCCGTGCGTCGGCTCCAACGTCGTGCGGTTGGTTGCGCGCAGCAAACCGCAGCTGGCAAACGCGCTGACCTGTATCTCGATCGAGGCGGCGCGCGACGCCGTTCCCGGCTCGCAGGCACAGGTAACGATTCGCATTCACAACGCGGGTGAGTCGACCGCACGCGACGTCGTCGTGGTCTCTCCGATCCCCGAATACACCGCCTACGTTGCCGGGTCGGCACGGGTCAACGGGCGCGAGATCGAGCGCGAGCTTGGCGCATCCTTCGACCGCACGTATGCGCCGGTTGTCCTGCGCTCTCTTCCCGCCCGCGCATCGGCGACGCTGGTCTACCGGGTGGCGATCGACGCGCCCTTGCCGGGCGGGACTCAGATCGTCGCGAGAGCCGAGGCGGCATCGCAAGAGACGGCGGCCTTTTCGCTCGATCCTGCATCGCTGACCGTAGTATCGGCTCCGGGCTTCGACGACGATCGAACCTCGTTCTCGGCCGACCCGGCGCAGGGCGTTCGCCCGGGTCAACGCATACGGCTTACGCTAACCGCATTTAACGCCGGAAGTGCCGCGGCGCAGCGTGTGAGCGCGCGCCTCGAGCTTCCCGACCATCTCTTCTTCGTGCGCGGCGGCGCGACGATCGATGGGCGCCCGGTCCGCGAGCGGCGCAAGGATCCGCTTCGATTCCAACTCGGCTCGATCGACGCAGAACAATGCGTGACGCTCTGCGTCGACGGCGTTCTCACTTCTCCCCTCGTCGATAAGAGCGTGGTGAGTGTAGCGGCAGTGCTCGATTGGGACGACCCCCCGGCCTCGTCGCGACGCCTGGAGTGCAGCATCCAAGTGCGTTCGAAACCGGCCTTTTCGCCACGGCGCAACGGGTTGACGCGCGTGGGTAGTGCGATCGTCGTTCCAGGGGGCGCGCTCGAAGCTGCCATCGTGCTCGAAAACGACGGTAGCGCCGACGCAAACGACGGCGTGCTCCACCTCCATATTGAGCCGGCGCTTGACGACGTGGCCGTTTTCGAAAGTGGCCGCCGGCTTGCGCTCGAGGGCCGCTCCGCCGATTCGCCCGACACCGTCGAGCTGGGCATCCTCGAAGCATATGAAGTGCGCCGTCTGACGATTCGCGCCCGTGCGCCTTCACCGTTTGCCAACGCACGCGAGCTGCGCATTGGTGCCAGCCTGCACACGCGCGAGCTCGGCGAGACTCAGCTGCCGAACGCGCTCTGGCGCGTCGACTCTCATCCGGCCTTTGAACGTGAAACGTCGCGACTGGAGCTTGGCGCCCAATCCGTGTTGCGCCCGAATCAACTCGCCGACGTCGACGTCATCGTGACCAATATCGGCACGGACACAGCGCACAACGTCTCCTTACGCTGCTACATCTCGCCGGAGGCGCGGCTCGAAAGCGTCGATGGAGCAACGCGCGAGAAATCGTCGCTTCTCTTCGGAGAACTCGCTCCGGCCGCACATGCACGAGCCCGGTTGGGATTGCGCCTATTGCGCGGACTAGCCAAGGATTGGCCCGTTACCGTCGATGCTTTGCTTACTGCGGACGGAATGCTGCCGGTGCCGCTGGAACCTTTGACCATCGCCACGAGCGCCGAGCCGGATTTCTCGACCGGCAGCTTCCAAAGCGAACCGGCCGACACCGTCGATCCCGGCGAAACCGTCGAATGGTTACTGCACGTTCGCAATGGTGGGGACGGCACGGCTCGCATCGCGCAGATCGCAATCGTCGCGCCGGAATCGCTCATCTACGTTCCCAACTCGACGACGGTCAACGACGTGCCGATACGCGATTCGGGAGCGCTTCCGCCGTTTTCCGGTGCGCGGGGCATCGTACTCAACGACGTCGATCCCGGCGTCGAAGCGACGATTCGCTGGCGGAGCGTCGTTCACAATGCATTGCCCGCCGGCACGTCGATCGCGCACGTGGCGCATATTCGCTACGACGGCGAACGCGACGACGAAATCGCTTCCGCGCAGCTACGCATCCGCGCGACGCCGATCTTCGCGAATGCCATTCCGGGTTTGCCCTTCGGACTCGACGGAGTGCTCGGGCCGGCTCTGGCCGCACATCCCCGAGCGCTTTCGGAGGACCGGTTCCTGCAGCTCCCGCCGGCAACTCCGGTTGCAGACAGCAATGGTTCTCACCCCCTCGCGCAACTCTCGGCCGCACCCGACGGCGACGTCGAAGAGGTACGACCCGAGGTTTTCGAGACGACCGACGCGACGGGAACGATCGTCGCGTTTACACCCGATCGTCTCGGCCGCACGTTACGTCTCTTGCGCGAGGCGCGCTTTCGCGGCTTGATCACGCATTTGTTTGCAGTGCGCGGCTTTCTTCCAGAAGGCGTCGGCGACGGCCGCTGCAGCGCGCTGGGGGCGACGCGCGAACTGCTTCGCGAAGAGCTCGATCGGCTTTTCATCAAGCTTCGGCTGCCGCTTTACGTTCTTACGGCGCGCGACGTCGAAACGCCGTCGCTGCGTTCCACGCTCGAACGCCTCGTGCAGGAGGCCGGTGCCGCGCGCGGCGTGCCGGCGGAGGCTCCGACCGCCGCACTCACGCTGCGAGGCAGTTTCGATCCTACGGAGTTGCGAGATCTCGGCGAGCGATTTGCGCAGGCGCAGCTAGCCACGGCGCTTCCTTGGGCAGCGCTCGCGCGGCTTTTGCCCGACGAAACGTCCGCCTGTGCGAATTACCGCGCGCTGCTGCTCGAGGCCTTAGACGGCTTCGAGGATTCCGACTCCAACGCGTTCATCGATGCACTGCAGCATCGCGACGATTCGCGGCTCGATGCCGCACTCGAGGCAATGGCCGCTTCCCTGCACTCGATGGCCTAGTGGGCACTAGGCTCCCGATGCTCGCCGTTACGCTGGTTCTCGTGCTTCTGATCGCAGCGGTCTCGGTAGCATACGCGCTCGCTCGGCCGCGGCGCAAAAGCGATGCCGATCGGCTGATCGACGAATTCGGTAATCTTTCCAATGCCGAACGTTGCGAGTTCATTTTTGCAATTGCGACGCTCGACGATCCCTCCTCGCTGCGTTTGCTCGAGCGCGCGCTCGACGACCCGTGCGAACCCGTTGCTTTGGCTGCAGCTCACGCGCTAACCACGGCCGGACGAACCGCACCGCTCGAACGTTTCCTTTCGGAACACCCGGGCGGCCGCGCCGACAGTATCACGGCAAGCCTCGAGCTGCTCGCATAATCGCGCCGCTTACGGTTTCTTGTTGAAGTACTTCACCAAGATCTCACGCGCGATCGGCGCCGCGACCGTGGCGCCGTAGCCCCCGCTGCGATCGACAAAGACGGCCAGCGCGAATTGCGGGTGAGTCGTGGGCGCCCACGCGACGAACCACGTCGTGTTGGGACCGTTCCCTCCGGCGGTTTCGACCGTCCCGGTCTTACCGGAATACGGTAAACCGTCGATCGCCAACCCGTACGCAGTTCCACCTGGGTCGGTTACCTTCGCCATTCCCTCGCGCACCGCGCCGAGAGCCGACGGGGTGACGGGAACGTGGCGAATGACTCGCGGAGCGAACCGAATGATGAGCCCGCCGTTTGGATCGCGTATCTCGCGAACGAGTTGCGGCCGGTAGAGGGTGCCTCCATTAATAACCGCCGAGGCGATGTTGACCATCTGCAACGGCGTGGCTTGCATCGCGCCTTGCCCAATACCCAAGAAACAAGCTTCGCTGGGCTCCATCGGAACCCCGAAGGCACGGAGCTCCCAAGCGTTCGTCGGCCAGTTCCCTTCGTTCTCGCCGGGAAGGTCGATCCCGCTCTTCGCGTCGAGCCCGAAAGCCAGCGCATATTTACGTAAACGGGCGTTACCCAGCCACCACGCCAAACGAAAGAAATAACCGTCGCTCGACGCCGCAAGCGCCGGAACGAAGGTCGTATCTCCGAGGCCTCCCGCGGCAATGTCGCGCGCGTAGTAACCGCCGCAGTTCCAGCCCCCGGTGTCGTCGATGATCTGATCGACCTTCACGACGCCTTCGGTCAGCGCTGCGGATCCCGTGACCATTTTGAACGTGGAACCGGTCGGAGTTGCGGCGGCGATCGCGCGATCGAAAAGTGGCTGCGACGAATCGGTCAGGTCGAAGCTTACCCGCTTCCAGCGATCGCCGGCGAAGTCGTTTGGATTGTAGTTTGGATAGCTTGCAAGTGCGAGAATCCCGCCGGTCCAAGGATCCTCCGCCACGACCGCGCCGGAAAGCCTGTGCCCCCGCCCGGCCGCGCGCAACCCATCCGCAAGTGCCACTTCGACGATGCGCTGAAGCCTCCAATCGACGTTGGTGATCAGCGTGTCGCCCGGCACCGCGGGTCTCGCTCCGAGCCTAACGTTCGAAACGACGGCGCCCGTCGCGTCGACGACGACACGTTCGCCACCGGGCCTGCCGCGCAGATAGTCATCGTAGGTGATCTCCAGGCCGTCCTTGCCGATCACGTCGTTGGGCGAGTATCCTTCGAACTTGCGGCGCTCGAACTCGTCCTGAGTAATCGCTCCGACGTAACCGATCAGATGCGAACCCAGCGCGCCTTCCGGATAATCGCGAATTGGCTGAACTTCGAGGTCGACGCCGGGAAGGTCCGTGAGAACCTCCGATAGGCGGGCCACGGTCGGTACCGGCAAATTTGTTGCAAGCACCACCGGGCCGTAGGGTTCGTTCGCTGCGACCGCCGCAAAGCTCGGGTAATCAATACCCCGGTGATGCAACAACCGGCGCGTGAGCGACGCCTTACTCACATGGATGATTCCCGCGAGTGACGTAAGCTCGCTCTCGAGGTCGTTAACCTCCGATGGAATCAGCGCAACGACGAACGAAGGGCGGCTGCGCGCGAGAATGGTGCCGCGGCGATCGACAATTATTCCGCGCGGCGCGGCGACGGGAATGAGACGGATCTGGTTTGCCAGGGCCTGCGCGCGATACGAACCGCCCTCAAAGAGCTGTATTTGGACGAGTCGAGCTGTCAGGGCGGCGAGCGCGATCACGACGGTCGCCGCGAAGGCCGTCAGTCGCCACGCTGGAAGACGCCACGCCGTTACCCGTAAGTCGCGCCGCTGCATCATCGCCGCAGTGCGTCGAAACGGCGAACGGTTAGCATGGCGGCGACGACGACCGCGCCGTTGAGCAAAGACTCAAAGAGCGCTTCACGCAGATGCATCGACCCAAGGCCCGGGGGATATCCGCCCAATGCCATCGCGGCCCAAAAAATCAGTGCGCGCAACAGCGTGACGAGCACGGTGATCGCGCTGACTAGC
This sequence comes from Candidatus Cybelea septentrionalis, assembly GCA_003158175.1. GTDB lineage: Bacteria > Vulcanimicrobiota > Vulcanimicrobiia > Vulcanimicrobiales > Vulcanimicrobiaceae > Cybelea > Cybelea septentrionalis. The sequence continues at coordinate 40,689 of PMHJ01000037.1, read as the reverse complement.
GGAATGGAATCGGAAAAAAAACCCCGCGACAGCATACTCGCGACGATGGCGCTGCTGCATGTCGAAATCATCCACGCAGCTCCCGTTCCGGCCGAGAGCGCGTCTTCGCAGAGCCCCGCGACCAGACCGTAGACTGCTGCGCGGCGCGCGTCCACCCGGATTGCGTACCAGACGACGACCACCAAGACGAAGCTCGGCACGACGCTGCGAATTGCAAGAGCGTGCACGAGCGTGGCTTGAGCGATGATTGCTAACGAAAGCCACGCTGCCGCCACGTACCACCGCGGTCCGGCAAACGGCGCTACGTGAGGCTTACTTCGGAACGACGACAACGCGATCGAGGGCACCGAGATCGATGGAAGGCCGCAACACGACGGTTTGAGAGAGCGTCGCATTACCACGCTCGATTTGGATCACGGTGCCGATTGGAAGGCCGGAATGGAACGATCGACCTTCGCCCGTCACCACGACGTCGCCGACACGCAACGGCGCGTCCTGCTCGATGTAGTCGACGACGACGCTCGTGAGATTTCCGCGCGCAATTCCCCACCAGCGGCCCCGTCGCACTACCGCGGGGATGCGGCTGGTGTAATCGGTAACGAGCACGACCGTACTCGACAACGGACCCACTGCAACGACACGGCCAACCACGCCGCCGGCCGCGAGCACCCCTTCATCGGCGCGAACTCCGGCCAGGGAGCCCTTGTCGATCGTCACGGCGCGAGACTCGTTCTCGGGCGGAAACCCGATCACACGCGCCTCGACGCCGCGATAGAGGTCCACGATTGAGCGAAGCCCACTTTGTGCGGCATATGTCGAAGCGAGCTCGTGAAGCCGGTCGTTCTCTTCGATCAGGCGCTCGTTGCGCGCCCGCAGACGCGTCACATCGGTTTCGAGGCCAGGCAGCGCGACGATTGCCGCAGCTAAACCGCGAACACCCCCGACGGCCGCCGCGATCGCGCTTTCGGCAACGCCAAAGACTGAGTTCGCGACCGTCGAGATCGGGCTAGCGGCGCCCGCGCGCTGCGCTCCGATCTGAAGCAGGGCGAGCAGCCCCGCGACGATGATGATGCTAATCAGCGCGAAAAGTTTTCGTTCGTCTCTATACGTGAAGATGACCGCTCCGCTCTCCGACCAAGTTGTGGCGACGGCTATTTCGCGATTGGAAGCGTAAATCCCAACACCCGCAGCGTTCGCACGAGGCGGCCGAGCGGCAAACCCATGACGGTGTAGAAGTCGCCCTCAATCGCCTTCACCAACGACGCGGCGCGCCCTTGGATGCCGTAGGCACCCGCTTTGTCCAGCGACTCGCCGGTAGCCAGGTATTCGGCGATCTCGCCGGCCTCCAGCGGATAAAAGCTCACGCGGGTGGACGAGCGCTCTTCGGTCCAAGTCGCGCTGCTCGGGACCGCCAGCGCAAACGCCGTGTGGACGACGTGTTCCCGGCCCGACAGCGATTCCAGCATTCGCGCGGCGTCCGCCAAATCGGACGGTTTGCCCAGCGGCGCGCCGTCGAGATCTACTACGGTATCGGCGGCGAGAACCGGGACGTCGAACGGCCGGCCATGCGTCGCGAGCGTTGCGCGAAGTTTTTCCCTCGCGTGATACGAGGCGAGATCGGCTGGCGAAACGCCGGGCAGCGGCATTTCCGCGTAGCCGCTTGCCGCCACATCGACGATGAAACCGAGTGAACGCAGCAGTTCCAGCCGTCGGGGAGATTGGCTGGCGAGGACGATCCGAGAGAGACGCACGCTAAATCCAATCGCTACGTTTGAGCCTAGAACTACTAATAGTACATCGTCCCGTTTACGTCGACGTATCCGTTTTCATGGCGGCCACGCGGATCGCGGTGCGTCCAGTGGATGACGCCGCCGCGCGAATAGTACTCGTAGTCGCCTTTGACTAGGACGACGCTGCCGATCGAGAGCGGAATCGTACCGGTAAAGTCGGTGTTGACCTCTACGCGCACGACGAGGGCGCAGCCGGAATCGAGCCGCAACAGAAAGCCCTCGTGCGGACTGCTACGTCCAGCTTGCACTCCTAGGACGCGAGTGACCCTCCCCCGCGCCACGACTTCAACGCCGGAGCGTTGGGCGGAAAATGCCGCGCAGACGGCTGCATCGTCCGGAGCTTGCGAACCCGCGCAAGCGCCGAGCGACGCGCCGATAAGCGCGACGAGGATCGCGCGACTGCTACCCACCGGCATCGAATCCATACAGTCGGTGTGCCACGATGTAATGCCAAACGGGTTCGGGCACGAGATAACGGATGCTGCGGCCCTGAGAAATCAACGTCCGGACCAAGGTTGCCGACTCCGGAATCTCGGGAATGTTCAAGCTGCTGAAGCGCTCGCGCAGCGGGGCGGGGACTGCGGCGATGACGCGCGCGAGCGCATCGGCTCGAACGCCGGGCCGCGGCGCGATGACGAACCGCTCTAAGGACCGCAGCACTTCGTCGAAGCGCATCCAAGGCGCGTTCACCAGCGAATCGGCTCCGATAATAAACGTTAGCTTGGCCTGGGGGTATTTCGCATGCAAGCGCGGCAGCAGATCCGCAGTGTAACCGGTGGCGCTCTCGCGCAAATCGGCGTCTTCGAGCGCAAAGCCCGCATTGCTCGCTATTGCGCCCAAGACCATTGCGCAACGGTGCGCCGCATCGGCTTGGGGTTCGTCGCGGTAGTGATGATTGCTCGTTGGGACGAACAGCACGCGATCCAGTCGCTCCAGAATCCGCGCCGACTCGGCGACGAAGAGATGCGCGTTGTGAACTGGATCGAACGTTCCACCGAAGACCCCGATTCTCATGAATACGTGAACTCGTACGATCCGATCCGGACCGTGTCTCCCGGCACGGCGCCGAGTTCTGCCAGCCGCTTCTCCACACCCATCTTTCCCAACGCTCGCTCGAAGCGCGCCATACCTTCATCGGAGTCGAAGTCCGTTATCGCCGCAAGACGTTCGACGCGCTCGCCGGTGATGACGAACTCGCCGTCGGCACCACGCTCGATCGAAAACGCATCGGGATCGCGCAGCTCGATTCGAACCGGCTCTTGCGCGACGATCTCCGGCAACGGCGCCGATTCGATCGCGCGCCATGTATCGAGCACGAGCTCTCGCACGCCCGCGTGCGTCGCAGCGCTGATCGCCCGCAGTTCCGGAAAGAGTGCGCGCAGCTCCGGCAAAGAGTCGCGCGCGTTCGGTAGATCGAGTTTATTGAGCACGACCAGCGTCGGCTTGTCAGCCAATCGAGGATTCCACGCGGCTAGCTCTCGTTCGATGATTTGCTTGTCGGCAAGAATCTCGGGGAGCGGTTTCGATCCGTCGAGCAAGTGCAGTAAAATACGCGTTCGCTCGACGTGTTTGAGGAAGAGATCGCCGAGGCCCGTGCCATGGTGTGCGCCTTCTACCAAACCCGGGACGTCCACCATTACGAACGATTCTTCATCGGAGACGCGGACGACGCCGAGCTGAGGTTCGAGCGTCGTAAACGGATAATCCGCAATTTTTGGGCGCGCCGACGAGACGACCGAGAGCAGCGTGGACTTGCCGGCATTGGGGACGCCAATGATGCCGCAATCGGCGAGCAGTCGCAGCTCGAGGCGCAGATGCGCGCGCTCGCCGGGTTCGCCGTGTTCGGCAAAGCGCGGCGCCTGACGAACGCTGGTGGCGAAATGTTGATTGCCCAGGCCGCCCCGACCGCCTTTTGCCACCACGATGCGAGCGCCGGGCTCCGCCAAATCGGTGAGCAGGGCTTCGGGTGACTCGCCGAGTCGCCGGTAGACCAGCGTTCCAACGGGAACGGCGATCGTCAAATCGACCCCGCTTCGGCCGGACTTCTTCGAGGTTCCGCCGGCCTTGCCGGCTTCGGCCGAGAAGCTGCGTCTGAACCGGAACTCTACGAGGGTGGATATCTCGGGGGTCGCTTCGAGGTAGATGGTGCCGCCGTGACCGCCGTCCCCGCCCGCTGGGCCGCCCTTCGGCACGTATTTCTCGCGGCGCCAGGCGACGATGCCATCGCCGCCGTCCCCGGCGGCCACTTCAATCTCGGCCTCGTCGATAAACTGCACGGCGCCTACCTTCGCCGGAAAAAGAAAAGGGGCCTAACGGCCCCAATGCGCGGCGGGCGGACGGGTCTAGGCGGCCGGCAGCACCGAGACGTGCTGACGGTTGCGGCTAGTGCTGAACGTAACGATCCCGTCAGTAAGGGCAAAGAGCGTATGGTCGCGGCCGAGGCCGACGTTGGCGCCTGGATAGAACTTCGTCCCGCGCTGGCGCACTAAGATGTTTCCGGCGATTACCTGCTCCCCGCCGAAGCGCTTGACGCCGAGGCGTTGGGCATTGGAGTCGCGCCCGTTTCGGGTCGAGCCGGCGCCCTTTTTCGAGGCGAAAAGCTGAAGATCTAACTCGAACATAGCCGGGCCATTGTACCAAAGGGAGCCCAAAAAGCAAGGCTGGAACTGCGCGACTAAGGGTTGGTAGCGGTCCTTTTTGACCATCTGGCATGGGCGGCTTTCAAGGCGCTCACTTTCCGCTGCTCCGGAGTCAGTGCATCGGCCCTCGCCTTGCCACCCTTAAGTCCGCCCTTGCGCCCCAGAGCAACCGCTGCGGGGTCCTTACCATCCGGTACGCTTCGAGGCTCCTCGCCGGTCAGCTGGGCCAGGATCGAATGCGCGGCTTCGGTCGGATCGGACGGAGTTTTGCGAGAGCGCTTAGGCATGGCCCATGATATCACAAACCCAATGATCGCGAGCAGTCTTCGGCGGGTGTACACGCCGGAATCTTGGTTTTGGCGACATTACTCGGAGGGAGGCTTGCGCAAGCGCTTGGGCATGGAAGAATCATTGCATGGCTGCCTGAAGGTGAGTCAAATGCGTGTGAGGGGCGGCCCGGTGAAGCGCGGTTTTATCGCTATAGCGATGGCGGCGGTATTCATTTGTGCCTTTTTCTTGGGATGGGGATTGCGGTCTTCTGCGGTCTGTACCCCATTTATGGCCTGGGTGCCGATCCTCTTGGGATTCTCGGCTACTGGTTCGCAACAGTACCAATCCTCCTGGGTGCCTTCGTGATCGGCTATCTCGTCCGCTTCAGACTCGACCAGTACGCGAACGGAACGGTCGCCCTGCTAATATTAGCCCTGATCCTTGGGATCGGCTACCTGCTTGGCCCAGAGTTCACTCCTTGCTCCCTCTAGCCCAACTCAAACTGAGTCACTACCATGCCTGACAAGCCTCTTCCAGAATGGCGAGTTCGCCTTCGCCGTCGCATGGAGGAAGACGGTATAGACCTTGAGGAGTTCGATAAGGCACGCAAGCGGCTAGCCCTCCGGTTGATTCCCGTTGCCCTCGCACTCGGGGCTGTCGGGCTGCTTATCCTGGCGAACGATAAGCTAATCGTGCGGATCGCCCGAGCCCTCGGTTACCGCGGTCCTTAAACCCTAGGTCCATCAAACATCCTCCAACCGCCCCGATCCAAAAGGGACCACTACCCTTCCTCTCCACACCTGTGGACAGGGCTGTGGAGAAACCCCTCCCACGGGGTCGTTCACTGCCGGCGGAAGCCTTATGACATCGGGTTTATTCCGCCTCAGGCCGTGCGTCACTTTGCCGGTTCATAATTTGGAAAAAACGCGGAAAGACCGTGGCTGGCGATCTGTGGATAAGTGCATAACATCGTGCATAGATTCCAGAGGAGCGCGGCTTGATTAAGCCAACCCTTTGCGCCCTCACGGGGGTGGCGCAGAACGACGTAAAGAGGGTAGAGGATGGCGCTAGCGATCAACTCGGACATCTCCAACGAGCTATGGCAGTCCGCACTCGATACGTTGGAACGGACCTTTTCGAAGCCGGTTTTCGAGATGTGGATCAAACCGATTCGGTTTATCTCGTTCCACGGCAACGAGCTTCACCTCGCGGTACACAGCAAGTTTGCTCAAGACTGGATAGGGAGCAAGCTGCGACATCAGATGATCGGCGTGCTGAGCGAGCTATTCGGCACGAGCGTCGAGCTGCGTCTTTCCGTCGCCGATCCCGTCGAAAACGCCCGGCCCGGCGCCCCTTTCCCGTCACATCCGCTTGAAGAGTTCCGCACCGCCAACCTTAATGCGCGCTATACTTTCGAAGAGTTCGTCGTTGGGAACTCCAACCGGTTTGCCCATGCCGCCGCTCAGGCCGTAGCCGGGGCCCCGGCCCACGCATATAATCCGCTCTTTTTATACGGCGGCGTCGGCTTGGGAAAGACGCATTTGATGCACGCAATCGGGCATCGCGTCATCCAGGACAACTTAGCCTCGAACGTCGTCTATCTCACGTGCGAGAAGTTCACGAACGAGTTTATCATCGCGCTGCAGAACAACCGGACGCCGGAGTTCCGCAATCGTTACCGTCAGGTCGACGTGCTGCTTATCGACGACATCCAGTTCCTGGCCGGCAAGGAGACGACGCAAGAAGAGTTCTTCCACACTTTTAACGCGCTGCACGAATCGGGACGACAACTCATTATCTCGTCGGACCGTCCTCCCAAAGAAATTCAAACGCTGGAAGCGCGTTTGCGCTCGCGATTCGAATGGGGTTTGCTCACCGACATCCAGGCGCCCGATCTCGAGACGCGCGAGGCGATCCTGCGCAAGAAGGCCGGGAGTGAGAACATTCCGGTGCCCGACGAAGTAACGTCGTTCATCGCCAAGGTCATTCCGTCCAACATCCGCGAACTAGAAGGCGCGTTGATTCGCGTGATCGCCTACGCCTCGCTCACCAAGGCTCCGATCACCACCGACCTGGCCGCCGACGTTCTTAAGAGCGCGGTCGCGCAAGCGCCGTTGCACCGGATTACGATTTCAAAGATTAAGGAGACGGTCTCGAGCGCGCACGGTCTCACCGTCAAGGAGATGGACAACGGCCGGCGCGATCAACGTCTCGCGGCGCCACGGCAGATCGCCATGTATATCGCGACCGAGCTCACCAACTATTCCTTGCCGCAGATCGCGCGGGACTTTGGCAAGAAAGATCACACCACCGTGATGTACGCGCGAGACAAAATTAAGGACCAGATGCAGCGGGACGAAGCCTACCGCAACAAGATTCGCCAACTCATCGCGATGTGCCAGAACCCCTGACCTAGGGTGCGGGGGACAGCCGTGCACAGGTTCGGGTTGCCCACAGGGATAAACCATCCATAGCTTACGCGACGTGGAAAAGTGCACGGTTTATGGCAGCCCGTCCACACCTTTATCCGACGCGCAAACCCGCGCCCCGTAAGGCAAAACCGGAGTTCTCCCCAGAATACACCGCGTTACTGCTGCTACTGCTCTTGTTTTTATACTACTAGGAAAACGCCCTCGCACGCCCAACGGTGGAACCAATGAGATTCGCCTGTACTACGAAGGACATCGCCGCGGCGGTCGGAGCCGCGAGCAAGGTTGTCAACGCACACACAACGGTACCGATCCTCTCGAACGTGTTGCTGCAAGCGGAGGGCGAGAAGATAGCGGTTCGAGCGACGGATCTCGAGTTGACTCTCGAACACGCTTTTGCGGCGGACGTGACGGAGGGCGGCGCCATCACCGTTCCGGCGAAGCTGTTTGCGAGCTACCTCGGAAACCTCGCTCCGGGCAGGCTCGAGGTAACGGGCACGCCGACTCGGGCCAGCGTGAAGTGCGACCGCAGCAACTACGATTTCCACGCACTGCCGGCCGACGAATATCCCCCGCTGCCCGCCGCCGTTCGCGGATCGCATTTCACGATCGCCGGCAAGCGGTTCCGCGACGGAATCGACGCAACGATCTTTGCCGCGTCGAGCGAAGAGGCTCGGGGCGCGGTGCTGATGGGTACCCTCTTGGAAGTGGAGGGCAACGCGCTAACGATGGTCGCCACCGACGGATATCGTCTTGCAAAGTTCGTTACGACCTTGGATGACGGGATGGCCGGCAACGAAAAGTTCATCGTGCCGTCTCGCGCCCTGGCCGAAGTAGCGCGTAATCTCGGGGCGGGCGAGCGGATCTCAGTGAGCGCGCTTGGCGCGCAAAGTAATCAGCTCCAAATGACGAGCGGCGACGTCTCGATAACGGTTCGCCTCGTCGATGGACAATATCCGAACTATCAACAGGTCATCCCCGCGAAGTTCGACCGGACGGTGACCGCAAGCACCGCCGCCTTCATCGGAAGTCTGCGGCGGGCAGAGTTGGTCGCCGGAGACCGCGCCAGTATGGTTAAGCTCTCGGTCGCCAATCAGACGCTCATCGTCACGGCCAGCTCCGATATCTCCGGCAACGCTTACGAAGAGTTGGAGGTTGAGCAAACCGGCGAGGATCTCGCTATCGCGTTCAACGCACGGTATCTCGTCGAGATTCTCAATCACATTAAGAGCGAGAAGGTCGTGATGGAGTTCCTCGGGCCGCTCTCTCCCGCGGCGATTCGTCCGCTCGAGCCGCTCGAGAGCGGCCAGCAACTCTACGTCCTCATGCCGCTGCGGCAATAATTTGCTCCTCCGGCATCTAGCGCTATCGAATTTTCGTAATTACCCCCAGCTCGATCTCCAGCCGGCTACCGGACTGAACGTTTATGTCGGGGCCAACGCGCAGGGTAAGAGTAACTTGCTAGAAAGCATCGCAATGCTCGGCACCGGCAAGTCTTTTCGCACGTCTCGAGATGGAGATACCGTGCGTAACGGCGTGGAGTTAGCGGTCGTGCGCGGCGAAGCATCGCTGCGAACCGGTCGGGTAGAGTTGGTCTGCGCGATCGAAAAGAACGGGCGGGGTACCCGCAAGAGCTACACGGTGAACGGCGGTGCCGTACGCTACGCGGCCTATCTCGGGAAAATCCGCGTCGTTACGTTTGTACCGGCGGATTTGCAGCTGGCCGCCGGAACGCCCGGGGCTCGGCGTGCATTCTTAAATGTCGCGCTCTCGCAAAGCGAACCGCGCTACTACTACGAACTGGCGCGCTATCGCAAGGCGCTGCAGCAAAAGAACGCGATCTTGCGTGGCACCGTGGCCGGCGATGCCGACCTGCTCGAGATTTACGAGCGTACGCTGATCGATGCGGGAACGGAGATTGTACTCGCGCGCGATCATCTCGTGAGAGCGCTCGCGCAAGAGGCGCGCAGAGCCCACGCGCGTTTTGGCGGAAACGAACGTTTGGCGCTCACGTACGAGCCGAACGTGCCGTTTGAGGCGGCGACCCGTGATGCGGTCGGAGCTGCCTTCGAAACACGGTTACGACAGACGCGCGAGGCCGAGCGGGCTCGCAAGACGGCCCTGGCAGGACCTCATCGCGACGACGTTGGCCTTGCGCTCGACGACGTTTCATTGGCAGCATATGGCTCGCAGGGGCAGCAACGCACCGCGGTGCTCGCACTCAAGATAGCCGAATATGCGGTAATGAAAGAACGTTCTAGTGAGGCGCCCTTGCTGCTCTTGGATGACGTGCTCTCGGAGCTTGACGAAGGGCGCGCCACTGCTTTTCTAGCCGAGATCGGCGACTACGAGCAGTCCTTCGTAACTGCGACCCATCTGCCGGCCCCGTTGCAGTCGAGCGCACACGTGGCGCACGTCCGCCACGGGCACGTAGAGGCGCTTGCGACATGTTGAAGCTTGCGCAAGCCATCGTCGAGTGGGCGCCGTCGGAGCAGAGTGCCCTACGAGATCCTTTGACGCTGCTTGCGGCCGGGTGGACAGATATCGTCGGTGCCGAAGTCGCCGCGAACTCGGCGCCCGTGCGGCTTGCAGACGGCACCCTCGTCGTCGTCACCCGCTCGAGCGCATGGAGTCACCAGTTGAGCTTTCTTGGGGATCGGGTTCTCGGCGCGGTTGCGGCGCGGCTGCCCAGCTGCGGCATCGAGCGCCTGCGTTTCCGCGTAGGGGTGCTTCCCAAGCGTAACGCGCCGCGGGCTGCCGATTCTCCCGCCAATCCCGTGCGCTTGCCCGGCGAACCGGTTCCGTCGGCCAGCGCCCAGGAGGCGCTGGCGCAGTTCGCACGGCACGTCGAAGCCGCTACGCGGGCAAAGCGCTCCGCCGGCTGGAAGGCATGCGATAGCTGCGGCGCGCTGATCGATCCATCCCAAAAGGCAAGCTGCGCAGCCTGCAGCGCGGCTCGGAGCGAGGGACGAGCCCTCGCGGCCGCGCGCCTGCTTTTCGAAGCCCCTTGGCTTGGCTTTGCCGGAACGGCCGAGCTCGTAGATGGGTTGAATCAAAGGGAGTACGAACGAATCCGCAGCCGGCTGCTTAAACGCTGGTGGGGGATCCTTGAGCGGGCGCGAGTCGCCGGACGTCTTTCGCGTGACGGTCGCGAGCGGCTCGTGGCAAGCTCGTACGTGCTGCTGCGCAGCAAACTTCCGCCGGAGGAAATCATGCCGGCTACGGTACGCAATGTCTTAGGCGACGAACTGCACGAGCTGCTCTATGGCGACTCCCCGTTACAAACGGCGGGCGGCACGGGCGAACAAAATGAACGAAAAGGTTGATGTCAACGAACTATACTGGTGAGCAAATCGAGGTTTTGCGCGGGCTGGAAGCGGTGCGCAAGCGCCCGGGCATGTATATCGGCAACACGGCGGAGCGCGGTCTCCATCAACTCGTCTACGAGGCGGTAGACAACGCCGTCGACGAAGCGATGGCGGGACACGCGCGGACGATACAGGTCGTGTTGCTGGCCGACGGCTCGTGCTCGGTGGAAGACGACGGACGCGGCATTCCGATCGACATGCACGCCGAAGAACGAGTGCCTGCCGTGGAAGTAGTGATGACGATTCTCCACGCCGGCGCGAAGTTCGGGAAGGGCGGCTATAAAGTGTCCGGCGGCCTTCACGGCGTCGGGATCTCCGTCGTCAACGCGCTCTCGGAATGGATGATTACCGAGGTTAAGCGCGACGGGTTTCTCTGGCAGATGAAGTTCGAACGCGGAATCACCGTGCAGAAACTCAAGAAAATCGGAAAGGCAACGGGCACGGGCACGCGGCAGTGGTTCAAGCCGGATCCGGAGGTCTTCGAGGTAAGCGAGTTTCACTGGGACATTCTACAAAAACGCCTGCGAGAGCTTGCCTTCCTGAACCGCGGGCTCGCGATTACGCTGCGCGACGAACGGCCGGTCCGGTCCGGCGAACCGGTGCGAGAGCGAACGTACGAGTTCGACGGCGGGATCGTCTCGTTCGTCGAATGGCTCAATGGAAAAAAGGATGCGCTCCACCCGATTATTTCGACTCATGCCGAGCGCGATGGCGTGGACGTCGAAGTGGCGATGCAGTATACGGACACTTACGCCGACCAGATCTTTTCGTACGCGAACAACATCGCGACGATCGAAGGCGGGATGCACCTCCAAGGCTTTCGGCAAGCCGTTACCAACGCGGTTAACGGTTATGCGCGCAAGCGCGGCATGCTCAAAGAATCGGACAACTCGCTTTCGACCGACGACATCGTCGAGGGTCTTACTGCGGTCGTTTCCGTAAAGCTGCAGGATCCCCAGTTCGAAGGTCAGACCAAGACGAAACTGGGCAACGCGAGAGTGCGCAGCATCGTTGCCGGCCTCGTTTCCGAGCGGCTCGATTTCTTTCTCGAAGAGAATCCAAAATACGCCCGCGCGATCGTCGACAAGTGCATGCAGGCCCAACGCGCACGCGACGCTGCGAAGAAAGCCCGCGATCTCTCCCGGCGTAAGAACGCGCTCGAAGGCTCCGGCCTACCCGGAAAACTCGTGGATTGCAAGAACGGAAACGCCGCCGAGTGCGAGCTCTTCCTGGTTGAGGGCGACTCGGCCGGGGGCACCGCCAAAGGCGGCCGCGATCCGAACAATCAAGCCATCCTCCCGTTACGCGGGAAGATCATCAACGTCGAAAAGGCGCGCTTGGACAAAGTGCTTGCCAACGAAGAGATTCGCACGATGATCACGGCGCTGGGAACCGGTTTCGGCGACGAGTTCAACGTGGAGAAGCTGCGCTACCACAAGATCATCATCATGACCGATGCCGACGTCGACGGATCGCACATTCGCACGTTGCTGCTGACGTTCTTCTATCGGCAAATGAAGCCGTTGGTCGTGGAGGGGCACGTCTTCATCGCGCAGCCGCCGCTCTACGGCATTCGCAAAGGCAAGAGGCAGTGGTGGGCCTTCACCGAGGCCGAGCTCAAGGCGGTCATCGGCGAAGACGGTAAAGATTTCACCATTCAACAGTACAAGGGACTCGGCGAAATGGACGCCGAGCAGCTCGCTGAAACGACGATGGAAGTCGGCCATCGCCGCCTCAAGCAGATTACGGTCGAAGATGCCGTCGAAGCCGAGCAGATATTCACCGACCTTATGGGCGATAAGGTCGAGCCTCGTAAGCAATACATTTTCGACTATGCGAAGAGCGTCAAAAACCTCGATCTTTAGCTCGCTCTATAGCTGGATCTATACTTTGATGGAGGCTTAGTTTAGCTCAAACCTAGGAGCCGAGGGCCGAAGTTTACTGTGGTAATCGAGGCCCGAGGCGACAACGAGCTGAGTTAAATTAGGGGCTCCCTTCGTTAAAGGGTCCTTAGGTAGGCGGGGTCCTCCACAGCTCAAAGGGTATAGAAGCAAGAGGACTCACGTGCGCAAGCGCTTTGCAATCGGCCTGCTGGCCGCCGCGATCGTCGTCGGGCTCGTGGCGGCTTCGCGCCACGAGTTGCTGCGTGTCGCCATCCAGGCGGGTGCCGCGCTTGCGGGATACGACGTTCGCATCGCCCAGATTCAAATCGGCCGCGACGGCGCCACGCTCCGCGAGGTTCGCGTCGAGCGTGGCTCAGAGCCACTCTTGCAGGCGCGACGCATCACGATCGGCTACTCGCTGCGCGATCTTCTTCCCGGCAGCAGTCACCGCTTCGGCCTAACCGATATAGAGGTTAGCGGCGTCAAGCTGACGCTCACCCGTTTGCGCGACGGCAGTTTCAATATCCCCTTGCCCGGTGCAGCCGCTCCGTCGGTTCCATCCGCTCCCCAGCGAATCAACCCCGTTCCGCTTCGTTTTCGGCTGCGAGTTCGGGGAGCTGGGATCGAGTTGCGCGAGCCGTCGGCTTACGACCAGAGCGCTCGCGACGTGCAAATAAATCGCATCGGCGTCGATGCCAGGATCGACACGTCGGCAATAACGCAATATCGCGTCGGCGGCGTCTTTGAGGAACGGCGCGACGAACCGTTTACCGTTGCCGGCAAGATCGACGCGATCGCGGGTTTCGCGATGCATCATGCGAAGGCGGCACGCTTCCCCGTCCGGGCGCTGGCCAACTACTTCGCGCAGAGTCCCGACGTGCGCATTCTCCACGGAGGGGCGCGAAACTTCGACGCGGTTCTTTATGCACTCGACGTCCAACCCAACGTCGTGCCCTCCTATCACGTCAGCCTCCGTCTCGATATCGACGGCGGACGCCTGGCGCTTAGCGTGCTCTCGCTGCCGATAGAGAATGTTGCCGGAACGCTTCATGTCGTCGACAATGCATTCTTCATCAGCGGTGCGCGCGCCACGCTCGCCGGCATCCCGCTGCATATTCAAGGCGGTGTTTACGATTTAAACGGCGCGGTGACCGGCGGCGCGCAGCTGCGTCTCGCGGTTCGGGGCGTGGGCGATCTCGCCAGCCTCCGCCACGCCTTCGGCTTCACGCGCGACCAGCCGATTTCGGGAGAAACGACGCTCGGAGTGCTGGTCGCCGGACCGATCGGCGACCCGGTGATCGTGGCGCGCGCGAATGCGCCACACGCCCTGTATCGAAACCTGCCGTTCGACGGAGTCGCTGCGGGCGTGGTCTATCACGCAAACGTCGTCGCGCTGGCTCCGCTACGCGCATCGTACGGCGGCGTCGCGCTCGGCGTGCGCGGCACGCTGCATATCGGAAAGCACCTGCGCTCGCAACTCGCGGTTCACGTTGCGGGCTCGGCGGATCGCCTGCCTTATCTCGATGAGATGCTCGGAAAGGAACCGATCGTGATCGATGCGAGCGCGACGGGCGACGATCTGCTTTTCCACGTTATCGGCAGCGTGGCTTCGGCACGAGGTGTCGATCGCGTTGCGGCGCTCCTTGAAATGAATGAGGACGGGACCGCGCTCGTCGACCCGTTTTGGCTGCACACCCCTCGCGGCGATCTCGACGGGTCGTATCTGCTGGACCGGCCGCGCAACACGAGCGCCTTTTGGCTACTCTCGAATCGTTTGCGCATGCGGGCGCCGGCGTATCCGGCGTTTCCCAATTTGAACCTGCCGCAAATGCCGAAGATCGACGGGGGAGTCATCAGCGCCGCGATCGCCGGAGGCGGCTCCGGCAAGCATATTATCTTGGGCGGCTTCGTGAGCGGCGCCGACACCAGCATCGCCGGAGTGCGGTTCACCAGCCTCGATACGGCGCTGGCGGGGACGATGCAGCAAGCGCCGATTAATCTGCTCGACGCCTCAGGTCCGTGGGGAACCTTTCGCGGACGTGGCGAATTTTCGACCCAACGATTCGTTGCCTACGGAGATTATCGAGGAAGTTTCGAGGGTCTCGCACCTTTTCTCGGCAGCGCAATTAGCGGGCATGGCAGACTAGGCGGTACCGTTGCGATAGCGGTCGAAGCGAACCGCATCGTCGTCGTCGCCTCGAATCTTTCGATGCCCGGGGCAACATTGCGGGGAGTTCCGATAGACCGCGCGAGCGTTACGCTGGCGGTGGAAGGTGACCGCTTGCGAGTTTACTCTGCGCACGTGCGCGCGGCCGGGGGTGACGTCGTCGCGGCGGGTACGCTTTCGTTGTCATCCAAGAGCGCGGGCGCGTCGAGCGCGAACGCACTTTCGCTCGTCGCAGACCGGCTGCGGACCTCACAACTACACGGAATCGGATTACCACTCGAGGGCGGAACGATTTATGCCAGTGGTGTGCTGCGCGCCGGAGCGCGGCTGCCCGCGTTTGCCGGAGGCGTTACCGTCAACAACGCGCGCATCGCGCACTTTCCGATCGCCGGCGAAGCAGACGTCGACTTGTCGGGCGATGCCGTGGCGCTGCGGCAAATGGTTGGAAAGATCGGAGGCACGTATGCTCGAGCCGACGGCACTATTGGAGCGCTTCTGTCGGGCGCCCCGAGCTACGCGCTGCGGGCCAACGTGCCGGCCTCCCAGGTCGCGCGCGCGTTGCGCGCCTTTGGTCTTCCAAACTACATGACCGACGGCTCCTTTAACGCGCAATTGCTGATCGGTGGGCGCAGCCTTTCGCCAACGATCGTTGGGACGATCGGCGTGCCGGCGGGCGACGTCAACGGTCTGCCCTTCATCGACGGGCGCGCGGCCATCGCAGCCGATCTGCGGGGCGTCAGCATATCGGACGGATCCGTGCTTGTCGGCACGACGGCCGCGCGCTTGGGCGCCGTGGTCCGGCCTCGCGACGTTGCAATGGACGTCAGCGCACCGCGCGCCGATCTTTCGGATTTCAATAACTTTTTCGATACGGGCGATACCCTGGCCGGAAAGGGCGGCGTTCGAATTGCGGCCGCCTCCCGCAACGGGCGCATCACGTCGAGCGGCAATATCAACGTACGAGGTTTTCGCTACCGGAATCTGCCGATAGGCGACACGCGCGCCGTCTGGTCGAGTGCGCGTAACCTTGTCGAGGGAGCCTTAACTGTCGGAGGAAGCGAAGGCGAGCTTCACGCAAGCGGCTCGATCGGTCTGGCGCCTCCCGGGCCTTGGCTCTCCACACTCGAGCATTCACGCTTCGATCTGGTAGCCAATGTCGATCACCTAGATCTCGCGCTTTGGTTACCTGCGCTTGGAATGCAGGCGCTGCCGATCACCGGGCGAGCGTCCGGAGAAGCTACGGTGCATGGCCGATTTCCGCAGACCGACGTGCGCGGCAATGCTCGCGTTATCGGCGGAACGTTGGGGCCCCTCACCCTCGACACCGCCGACCTTGCAGTGCACGCGTCCGGTGAGCGAGTCGTGATCGATCGTGCCGAGCTGACGACACCCGAGCTCTCCGCGTCGGCCGCTGGTTCGCTGGGGCTTTCCGCGGCACAGCCACTCGATTTGCAAGTCCATGCCGAGACGAACCACCTCGCACAACTCGTCTACGATGCGTCGCGACGGAGGGTCCCGATTACGGGATCCTTCGAGTCTACGCTCTCGGTTGGTGGCACGTATCGAGCGCCCACCCTTACGGCCGGCTTCGACGCTACGAGCGTGCTTGCGTATGGCATCCCCATCACCTCGCTCTTTGGAGAGGTACGCTTGCGGCGACACGAGCTGGTGCTTTCGGATGCCGGCGTGACCTTCACGCGTGGCGAGGCGACCCTGGCGGGGGCACTTCCTTTGTCAACGGCACCCCTGCGTTTCGCCGCACCCAACTCGCCTCTGAGCTTTGACGTCGACGTGGTCGGCCTAGACCCCTCCATCTTCGACGAAGCACTCGGGAACAATACGAAGCTCAAGGGGCTTCTCGACGGTCATATCGGTCTTTCGGGAACCGTCCGCCAACCGGCCGTCGTAGGACGCCTCTCGCTTGCGGGTGGCTCGTACGTGAGCGATCTCGAGCGCACTCCGCTCACTCAAATCGTCGCAGACCTTTCCTTCAATCACGCCTCGGCCTCGATCGATCGAGTTTCGGCCAAGGCTGGGAACGGCAGCCTCAACGGGGCTGGAAAGGTGGAGTTTCCCGACGAGCCCTCCCAGGGCGGGCTCTCTTTTTCGATTCAAGGGACGGCCCGCAAAGCGCAGCTCGACCTGCCGGCCTATGGGAGCGGCACCCTCGATGCGAAGCTTGCCCTCGTCAAACGGCCCTCGACGGAGGCTATGCTCTCGGGGAACGCCACGCTGAGCGACGCGACGTTGCCTTTCGCCGCATTTATCAAGGCCGCGACGCAGTCGAGCTCCCCTCAGGCTGCGCAGATCCCGCTGGCCTTCGACGTTTCGGCCACGGTAGGAAAGAACGTCCGAGTACGCGGCAGCGGCTATGGCGCCGGCCTCGATATCGGGGCCGCCGGCTTCGTTCGGCTCGGCGGGACGCTCGCCGCTCCGACGCTGGCGGGCGGCTTCCAATCGACGGGTGGGACCCTTACCTACTTCGACCGGGCGTTCCGGGTGCAGCAAGGAAGCGTTCACTTTAACGCTTCCGACGGGGTGCTACCGACGCTGAAGGCGGTCGCCACCACGAGCGTCGTTAACCCGGATCCCGATCGGGTCCGAAATCCTTACGGCAGTGCCGAAGTAACGATCACGGTCGAGGGGCCCATCCAGGGGCTCAAAATAGGGCTGCAGTCCAGCCCCGCGGGGTATAGCCGGGATGAAATTCTCGGCTTAATTGCGCCTTTTGGCGGGTTCTTCAGCGGGATATCGTTCAGCCGCCAGTCGATGCTTGCACGCCAACAACCCGGTAACATAACGCCGCTGGGAACGCTCTCGCCGATTCCGAACGTCGCGTTGCCGCAAAATAGCAACATCACGGTGGGGCAGGAAGCCTTCAACATCCTCAACGCGCAGTTTACCGCAGGCCTGCTGGCTCCCGTGGAAACGACGCTCGGACAAGGCCTCGGACTCTCCAGCGTTAACCTAACGCTGGGATATTATGGCAACGTCGGGCTTACAGCCACGCGCCTGCTGGGCAAAGCCGTTAGCGCCGTCTATGCCGTCACATTCGGTCTTCCTCAAATCCAATCGTTCGGATTGGTCGTGCAGTCAAGCCCCACGACTGCCGCGTCGTTGAACTTCTTCTACCAAAGCGGCCCCACGAAGCTCTTGCAGTTGCCCGGCTCTCCGGTCGGCTACAGCGCAAGTTATCTGACGAACCAGCCCCTAATTGGAAATACCGGCTTCAGCCTTACCTTGCAGCATTATTTCTGGTGATGGCATTTTGATTAGAAGGAGCGTTCGGGCCGCAGCCGCGAGCAAGGACACGGGCAAAGCCGGGCGGAACAGGGCGTGCCGAGCCGTGCGCGCTTCGCTTGCTCGTGGCGCAATTCATGGACCGCCGCTAAGTCTGAAAGTATATTGAAACGACTTTTTCACATGAGCTTTGATCCGGGGCGCTGCTTGGGCGCAGGCAAGTTGCTCGTGGGCATCCTTCTTCTGGTCGTGGTCGCTCGGTTGAGTCTTGCTCCGGCATTGTCCGCGCCGACGCCGAAGATCGTGTCGGTGGACGTAACGGGAAACCTGCGCGTTCCGACACAGACGATCATGGCGGTCGTTGCGTCGCGGCCGGGGCAGCCCTATAACCCGAAGACGGTCCAAGACGACCTCGCTCGGATCAACGCGCTGGGCTACTTCGCGGATATCGCGCCGCCGCTGGTACGCGCCCGGCCCGGGGGCATAGCGATTACGTACCGTGTCGTGGAAAATCCGGTGATCTCCAAAATCGTGTTCACGGGGAACCAGAAGGTCCCCAGCGACACCCTGCTGGCCCTCATGGATCTTTCGGTTGGCCAAGTGTTCAATACGAACACGTTCCGCCAGGACGTCCTCAAGATCAACAACTATTACGAGCGCATCGGATACGGCGGGCAGGTACCGACCCACGTCAAGGACATCAACCTGGACTCTCAAACCGGAGCCCTAACGCTCACGATCCAGGAAGGCTTGATCGTAAAGGCGATCGAGCTCGGCGGCGATCCGCTGCTTCCGCCGCCGCTGATCCTTCCGTCGCTCACCCTCAAAGTCGGCAGCGTCTATTCCGACGCCGTGCGCGACGCCGATTATAAGGCACTCCAAAAGTTGTACGAAGATAAGTTCCACCTCGAGCTCGGTAACTTTGAGGGTGGCATCGTTCCCTCGTCGATCAATCTTACGGCCGGAACGGCCGACGTAAAATATAATATCTACGTCGCACGGATCGCAGTCGTGGAAATCACCGGCAACACCCGCACTAAAGACAAAGTTATCCGCAGGGAGCTGCGCGAGCGCGTCGGCATGGTGCTCAACACCGACGCAATCAAACGCGATTACCAGCGTCTCAACGCGCTCAACTTCTTTTCTAAGGTCGAGCCCGACGTCAGGCCGGGCCCCGATCCGAAGAAACCGCAAGACGTCACGCTCGTTTGGCACGTTACCGAACAGCGTACGGCTTCGGCTTCGGTTGGGTTCGGCTATTCGGGCGGCATAACGGGCCTCGGCCTCTACGCGACGCTGGGTCTTACCGATAATAACTTGCACGGTACCGGCGACTCCGCCGGTATTCAGTTCGAGGAAGGCGCGCGAACGGGAGTCGCACAGATTACTGGATCGATCCCGTATCTCGGCGATACGCCGCAGGGGGAGAAATACACGGCCGGCGGCTCGATCTTTACGAACCATTCGACGTATTACTACCCGGTGTACAGCATCATCGGCAGCGGAAGCTCGGTCGCAAGCAACGCTGCGATACCCATTCCCGTCACCCTCTACCCGAGCTCGACGTCGCAGCAGCTCTCGAACATCTACGCGACCAGCACGTCGAGCGCGAACGGAGTCACGGGGAACGTTGGACGGCGCCTGAGCGACTATACGATCTTGTCGCTGTCGGTCACCGGCGAGAAAATCAAATACGACACGACCGTGCCGTCGCCGTACTACTTCCAAGGTAATCAGCCCAACATCTTCATCGGACCGACGCCGAGCCCGATCAACTCGCAGCAAAACTTCGGCGGGTCCTTCGGCATCGCAGCTTCGTCGATCGCCAACGTCAACACCGGCGCTCCTTATAACTTGGTAACAAGCGGGCTGAGCCTGCAGTCGATTACGCTCGACGATCCCTTCAATCCGCGCGAGGGGCTCAAGGCGGTGCTCAGCACGACGTTTTCGGCACCGGCCATGGGCTCGAACTTCTCGTTCACGCAGAGCACGGTGGATCTGGCGAGGTTTTTCCCGGTACTCAGAGACGCAACGATCGGCTTTCACGGCGTCGGCTACTTCTCGACGGGAGTGATTCCGCCCAGTTCGCTCTTCACGTTCTCGGATCAGCAGATGCGCGGCTATAACCAGGTCTTCTACGCGACCAATGCGTACCTAGGGCAGATCGAACTGCGCCAGCCGGTGGCCCTCGACCGCCGGATAACGCTGGCCGTGTTCGTCGACGAGCTCGACTATCGAATTCGAGGAGCGTACCCGCTGCTCGATCCGTACACTAACCGCATAACGGGGTATCCAGCTGATTGGGCACTGTACGGCGATGCCGGCTTCGGAATACGGTTCGACGTACCGCAGCTTGGGCTGCGGACCGTCCGCATCGATTTTGCCAAAGGCGTTAATGGTACGCACACGAGCTTTGGGATTGGTCAAAGCTTCTAAGGCGAAAACGCGAGATGATTAAAGTGAAGATTCGATCGACGATACTTTGTACGACCGCAGCGCTATTGGCGATGTCTCTGGCGCCCGGTGCCATCGCGGCCGACATCAGCGACGTTGGGTTCGTCGATCTGGCGGACATTGCCAATCTGCCGGTCTTCGTGAGCGTGAACCGGCAGCTCGCAGCCTATAAGGCGCAACTCGACGCGCAGTACAACGCGCAGGTCAAGCGAGCTGGTAACGATGCGGATAAGCAGCGAATCACCTTGCAGTTTCAGACGCAGCTCAACGATAAGCAACGTGAGATTGCCGGACCGATCTTTCAACGGGAACAGCTCGCGATCGCGGCCGTCAGCGCCACTCGGAACCTTTCCGTCGTCGTAGATAAACGGATCGTGATCTATGGCGGCCAGGATATCACGAAAGACGTTGAAGCGGTTTTCGCTGGGCCGCAGTCAATCGCGCCGCCGAGCGCCACGCCGCCTCCGTCCGAAATCGGCTTCGTCGACCAGAACGCGCTCGACGGGGTCCCGAAGGTCCAGTCCGCCAACGCGGAGATGAGCCAGTACGAGTCCACGCAGCGACAGATCTATGCGGCGAGATTGGCACAAGCGAAAGGTCCGACCGACAAGCAACAAATTTTGGCAGAGTACAACAAGCTGATCTCCGACAAGCAGGACCAACTGCTCAAACCGCTCGTGGACCAGACGAAGGCTGCAACGGCGGACGTCGCGCGCCGCAAGAGTTTGATTTTAGTCGTCGATCGCGCCGACATCGTTTACGGAGGCACGGACATCACTACGGATGTCCAGAACGAGCTCGCCAAATAGTGCCGGAACTCTTCTAGGAATGGCAATCGGGCTCTGTGCGGCCGCCGGTTCGCTTTCGGCGTGCGGCGTCGACGTGCATTCGGCGGCCGTCCGCGGAGCCGGCTACGTTCGCATCGACGAAGCGGTTAAGCGGGATCCGCTCTATTCGCAGCTCTCGCAGCTCAACGATGCCATCGCCGCCATAACGCTCAAATCGTCGGCTCCTGCGGTGCCGCTTGGAGCGCAACAGATCGCGGCGCAGACTGCCGAGCTCAATCGCGAGCTGCGCGCCGCGCAAGATCGCGCGAATAAGATCTTGGCCGAAAAACAGCGTAGTTACACGTCGCGCGAACAGCAGGCCGTCGCTGCAGCGCTGAGGGCAGCCGGAATCCAGGGGGCCGGCGCGCTTGCGGCTGCGCAGATGAGCGGCGCGTCAACCGCCCAGGAGCAACAGGCCGCGAGCGCCGCCAACGCCGATTTACAGGCTTACCAGCAAAGCGTCGTCGCGCAGGACAATGCGGCGACCAACTCAATCGCCAATCAGCTGCAGACGCAGGCGGCGCAAAAATTTCGAGCCAAGGCCGAGCAGTTGCAGCAGAATGAAACGGACTTGACGCTGCGCCTGACGCAGCAAGATGCGGGGGCCCGTTTAGCGATTAAGATGCGTCTCTCGAATCTTGCCATGGACCCGGCCGCGCGCCAGAAGGCCGAATCCGATATCGCAAGCATCAACGCCAAGGAAAGCGCGCAGATCGGCGCCCTGCGCAGCGCCGATGCAGCGACGTTGAAGACATACCGGGCGCAGTTGGATCGCGAGACGGGCGATGCGATACGATCGCAAGTGGGCGCGATTTCGGCCCAAACGAGGTCGAAGCTTGCGGAACGACGCGACGAAGTGGGCACGCAGCTCCGCAGCCTCGCGCCGGTAGCACCGGCCGCCCACCTCTCGCCGAAGGTTCAGGCGCAGATCGCTCAAATTCAGCGGAAGTACGCCGGTGCGTTTGCGGCCGACACGGGCAAGACGATTGCCGACTACAATGCGACCAAGAACGATCTCGATCGGCAATTCGCCGCGTTGCACGGAGCCGACGTGG
This sequence comes from Candidatus Cybelea septentrionalis, assembly GCA_003158175.1. Classification (GTDB taxonomy): domain Bacteria; phylum Vulcanimicrobiota; class Vulcanimicrobiia; order Vulcanimicrobiales; family Vulcanimicrobiaceae; genus Cybelea; species Cybelea septentrionalis. Next base: position 18,567 of record PMHJ01000037.1, on the reverse strand, counting down.
GCGCTACGGGTGCAGCAGCCAAAGAGCTCGACTCGCTGCAGAAGCGGCGCGACGATCTCTACCAACAGATCGTAGCGCAGATCGAGCGCGACGCCACGCGCATCGCGAAGGACCGCGGCCTGAGTATCGTTTTCGTCAACATTTGGGCCGCGGCGGGCGGCTACGACATGACCAACCAAGTCATCAGCGACATTGAAAGTCAACACGAGTGAGAAACCACAAGCTAGCCATTCTGATTTGCGCGGCTGCGATGCTCGCAGGTTGCGCGGGGCACAGCTCGATCGGCCTCGTCGACGTGCAGCGGATCGTCAGCAACTGGCCGGAATATCAAGGCTATCAAAACCAGCTTCTTACCGAAGAACGCTCGATTTCGTCGCGGCGGGAGAGTGCGACTCGCAGGCAACGCGACGCGCTGGGGCTGGAGCGCAAATACTCGAAGGTCACCGACCAGCTCTCGGCTCAGATTCGCGACGCCGCCGGCAAGATCGCTTCTCAGAGCCAGCTAAAACTGGTCCTGACGCGGGAGGGCATCGGCTATGGAGGCGTCGACATCACCAGTCAGGTGGAAAAGGCGCTCAACATCACGGAAAAGGCCACTCCGACGCCGGGCATCTAGGTTCCCTAGACGTATGCTGGGGACGCTGAAAGAGCTGGCCGATCGCGTGCGGGGACGCGTAGTCGGCGACGGCAGCGTGCCAATCGCTCGGATCGCGAGCGTGGAAGAGGCCGGCGAGGACGCCTTGACGTTCGCAACGAGTGAAGCCTATTTCGTCGCTGCGTGTTCGAGCAACGCCGCGGCCGTGCTGATCGACGAGTCGCTCGCGAGTCGATCTGCGCCCAAGCCATTGTTAGTCGTCGGTAACGCGCGCGGTGCGCTCGCAGAACTGCTCGAAGCGTTCCGTCCACCAAAACCGCGTGGCCCCTTTCGCCACCCGAGCGCGGTGATCGCGCCGGATGCCCGCGTTGCCGAGGACGTGTACGTTGAGGCGCACGCATACATCGGCAGCCTCGCGTCGATCGGAGGCGGCACGGTCGTCGGCGCCGGTGCATATATTGCCGAAAGCGTCTCCCTCGGACGCTCGGTCTGGGTCAAGGCGAACGCGAGCCTTATGTCCGGCTGCGTCGTCGGCGACCGCGTCGTCTTGCATCCGGGCTGCGTGATCGGCAGCGACGGGTTTGGTTGGGCCTTTGTGGACGGACGCGCGCAACGAATTCCGCAGGTTGGAAATGTGGTGCTCGAAGACGACGTAGAAATCGGCGCGAACACGTGCATCGACCGCGCCCAGACGGGGAGTACCATCGTCGGCGCCGGCACAAAGATCGACAATTTGGTCCAGATCGGACACAATTGCCGCATCGGAAAGCATTGCGTGATCGCCTCCCTGACGGGGTTGGCCGGCTCGACCGTCATCGGCGATTACGTACGCGTTGCGGGCCAGGTGGGCTTCAAAGGACACGTTTCGGTTGGGTCGGGCGTGACGATTGCCGGCCAATCCGGGGTGTGGGGTAACGTTGAAGACGGTGCGACAATTTCGGGCAATCCGGCACAGCATCACCGCGACGAGCTTCGCCGAGAGGTCATGATTCGTAAGCTGCCCAAGTTGTTCGATCGTGTCGAGGCTTTGGAGCGCTCGTCGTCGCGCCCGACAGCTCCTAAGTAACGCCCGATGATGCAAACGACGTTGCGCGAGAGCCTTCGCTTTGAGGGGGTCGGACTGCATACCGGAGCGCATTGCCGGGTCGAGGTGCGCCCTGCGCCGGCCGACGCCGGCTTGAGTTTTCTGCTCGGAAGCACCCGCGTTCCGGCGACCGCCGAATACGTTGTCGACACGTCGCGTGCAACGGTACTCGGTTGCGACGGCGTAACCGTATCCACGACGGAACACTTGCTTTCGGCGCTCTTTGCGATGGGCGTCGCGAATGCCGATATCGTGGTCGACGGCCCCGAGATACCGGTGCGGGACGGAAGTGCGTCGGAGTTTGCTTCGGCGATCGCGGAGTGCGGCTTGCGCGAGCAGTCCGCGCAGCGGAAGATCCTAGAACTCGAGGAGTCCTTGATCGTCCGCGACGGCGACAAGCTCGTCGCAGCCTTTCCGGCCCCGAGCCTGAGCGTGCGTTTCGTCGCCGATTTTGCGGCGCCGATCGGAACGCAATACTTTTGCAGTGAGATCGATTCCGAGCGCTACGTGAAGGAGATCGCCGGCGCGCGAACGTTCGGTTACTTACATGAGGTACAGGCGCTTCTTGCTCGCGGCTTGGCTCGTGGCGGAAGCTTGGAGAACGCGCTCGTCTTTACCGCCGATGGACCGTTGCAGCCCTTGCGCTGGCCCAACGAAGCCGTGCGCCACAAAGTGCTCGACTTAATCGGCGATCTCGCATTACTCGGAGCGTGGCCGCGCTGCGAGCTGATCGCCATCAAGAGCGGGCACCAACTCCATTCCTCGTTAACGAACGCATTGCGTACGCGATTACGCGTGCCTTCTGCATAGGAGAGCAGCCTTGGCCGAACTCGACATACGCCAGATATTTGAGATATTGCCGCATCGGTATCCGATGCTGCTCGTCGACCGGATTCTCGAGTTCGAGCACATGGTGCGAGCGCGAGGCTATAAGAACATCACCTATAACGAGCAGATCTTCGCGGGGCATTTTCCTGGGAATCCCGTGTTGCCGGGGGTCTTCATGATCGAGGCGCTGGCTCAGCTGGGCGGCGCGATGATTCTGGAGCCCGGCGAGTTTTCGCGTAAGACTCCCTATTTAGCCGGTATCGACAAAGCGAAGTTCCGGCGCCCCGTGGTTCCGGGCGATCGCCTCGACATGGTGGTAACGATGCTGCGCCATAAGCGCAACATCGGGTGGGTGACCGGCGAGGCGACGGTCGACGGGCAGTTCGCCTGCTCCGCAGAGATCATGTTTTCGATCGTTTCGAATCCGCGCATTGTCGGCGCGGACTCTTCCGTGCTTCACCTATAGTTACCGGCCGTAATGCTACATCCCACGGCGATCGTTCATCCTGGCGCAGAGATCGGAAAACACACTGAGATCGGACCGTACTGCATCGTTGGTGAGCATGTGTCGATCGGAGCGCGCACGATACTTCAGGCCCACGTGGTCGTCAACGGCTGGACGCAGATCGGGGACGACTGTCAGCTCTACCCGTTTTCGACCGTAGGCGCGGCTTCGCAGGACCGAAAGTACGCGGGAGAGCGAGCCTTCACGCGCGTTGGAAGCCGCACGATTCTGCGTGAGTACGTCAGCATTCAACGGGCGACGGGCCGCGACGAGCTGACGGCCGTGGGCGACGACTGCCTCCTGCTGGCCTACGTTCACATCGCGCATAACTGCATTCTCGGCAACGGCGTCACGATGAGTAATCTCGCGCAACTCGCGGGCCACGTGAACGTCGGCGATTACGTGACGATCGGCGGCCAGACCGGCATTCATCAATTTACGCGTGTCGGCCGTCACGCCATGGTCGGCGGGATGAGCAAACTGACGAAAGACGTGCCACCGTTCTTCCTCGTCGAGGGTAATCCGTGCCAACCCTACGGTCTTAATAGCGTGGGCCTTCGCCGCGCCGCCTTCCCCGTGGAGGAACGCCAGGAGATCAAACGTTTCTACAAGCTGCTCTACGATCCGAAGCTCAACGTCTCGCAAGCAATCGAAGCAATGAAAGCCGAAGTTACGACCGACGCCGGGAGGGAAATCATCGCCTTTCTCGAGGCGCCCTCCGAGCGTGGCGTGTTAAAGTGATAGCATAGACGCGATCCTGGAATCGCTTTGTAGTTCATCGCGCCTCCGCACCGTGCTGCATCGTTTGGCATGAAGTACTTTGTATCGACTGGTGAGCCGTCGGGGGAGGCGAGTGGGATTGCATTGGCGCAATCGATCCGTTCGTACGACCCGCACGCGCAGTTTGAAGGCATCGGAAGCACGGCCATGCGAGCGGCCGGTTTTACTTTATGGCGCGATCACGCCGGTTGGGCAAGCATGGGGCCCGCCGCAGCGATTCCCCGTATTCCCAAGCTGCTCTATGCGATGCTTCGCACCGCATTTCATATCGTCGAGTCGAAACCCGACCTGGTCGTCCTCGTCGATTTCGGAGTCTTTAACCTGCGCTTGGCAAATACGCTTCGTCGCTTGCGGTACGAGGGTCCGGTCTTGGACCTCTTTCCGCCTGGCGCGTGGCTCGACAACGAGGCGAAGGCTCGACAAGTCAGCGCCGTCGCTTATCCGGTGACGGCGTTTGCGCATCAGTACGATTTCTACCGAAGTATGGGCTGCCGGATCGAGTTCTTCGGACATCCGCTGACGAGCCGTTATGCAATGAGGCCGCTGCGCCCGCCGCCGCCTCCGGCTGCCGGCGTCGTCGCGATGCTGCCCGGCAGTCGCGCCGGCGAGTTGCGCCGCCACTTGCCGGTGCTTGCCGCGGCGTATCGTACGCTGCAAAAGCGGCGCCCCGGTCTTCGCGGCGTCGTCGGAGCAGCGGATGCACGCGCAACGGAAACGATCGAGGCGGCGATCGCGCGCGAGGCTTTGACCGGCGTGGAAATCGTGCCGGGTGTGACGGCGGCCTTGGAGAATGCGGACGGCGCTTGGGTCGCCTCGGGAACCGCGGTGCTCGAAACTGCATTGATCGGCGTGCCGGCGGTAGCTATCTACGTGATCCCGCCCGCGTTGATTTGGTACGGTCATCGCATGATCAAACATCGCTTCATTACGCTGCCGAACCTCGTCTTGGGCCGGGAGGCAGTCCCGGAGTTGCTTCAAGGTCGCGCAAACCCCGAAGAGCTGGCGGCGACGCTCGAAGGACTGATGAACGACCCGGCGCAGCAGTACGATTCGTTCCTCGAGTTCCGACAGGCGCTCGGCCCCGCCGACGCGCTCGAGCGATGCGGGCGGTATGCCGTCGAGCTGGCGCGAGCCTCCGGTTCGCACGACCAATGATTCGCATCTATCACACCTCCGATCTGCACGACCGGCGCGGTTTCGCCGGGCGCTTAAAAGCGTTGCGCGAACGGCGCCCCGGTTTGCTCTTCGATTGCGGCGACTCCTTGCGCGGAAGTCAGACGCTCTATTACCGCACCGAGCCGATCGTTGCGGAGCTCGACGAGGCCGGTTACGATGCGCAGGGCATTGGAAATCGCGAGTTTCATTATCTCTTCGCGGCCCTGCGCGCACGAGCTTCGCGAATGCGACACCCGTTGATATGCACCAATTTGCGAGATACCAAAGGGCGGCCCTTACCTTTTTTGCAGGCATTGCGTCTGCAGACGTTAGATTCCAACGGCAGCCCAATCTGCGTGAACGTTCTGGGTTTGCTTATCATGCAATATCCCGAACAGAGCTTCTGGGAACGAGTCTTTGGCTGGCGCTTTCTCAATCCTTGGGAGGCCATCGGACCCTTTGCCGCAGCCGTCCCCGAGGAAGAGCCCCTCGTCGTGCTCTCGCATTTGGGACTCTCTCTCGACTGCGAGTTAGCGATGCGAGTTCCGCGGATCGATTTGCTGCTTGGCGGTCACAGCCACGATACGCTGCCTGGCCCGCGATACGTTGGAGAGGTTCCGATCGTTCATGCGGGTCCGTACGGAAAGTTCGTCTCGCGCAGTGAGCTGAACTATGACGCGAACCGTCGCCGCTTCTCCCTCGAGGACTTCGCGCTAGTTCCGCTGCTGGATGCTTCGTGAAGCGTGTGCTCTTCGTTTCCAACGGTCATGGGGAAGCGGCCATTGCCGATCGCATCGCCGCGGAGCTGCGCGCGATTATGCCGGATGCGGCGCTCGATCATCTGGGCTTGGTTGGCGAGCCGATCTCGGATTCGATGCGAGAAGTCGGTCCGCGCCGCACGATGCCCAGCGGCGGTTTGATCGCAATGGGAAACATCGCGAACCTTATGCGAGACCTGCGGGCCGGTCTGTTGCCGCTCGTTGCGTCGCAGAGACGGTTCTTACGGCGCGTTCGCGGATCGTACGATGTCGCGGTAGCCGTCGGCGACGTTTACGCCCTGGCGATGACACTGCGCGCGCGGTCGAGCACCGTCTTCGTCGGTACCGCCAAGAGCGTTAGCGTGGCTCGCTACGGTGCTTTTGAAGAACGAATTCTCGCGCGCGCGAAAGCATGCTTCGTGCGCGACGAGGCGACGGCGCAGGCGCTGCGCGGGCATGGCTTGTCCGTCGAGCCCAGTGCCAACGTGATCGTCGATCTCTTCGCGGCTGACGACGATCCGGCCGTCGAAACGGCGATAGCCGGATTCGCGACGATGTTGGCGCTCTTTCCCGGAAGCCGCGTGAGCGCGTATGACGATGCCGCCTTCTTGCTGCAGGTGCTGCGTGCGATCGCCGAGTGGCGGCCGCAAGTCGGCGCGGTGCTTTCGATAGCGCGCGGTCTCGATGCCGGCCGTTTCGCGGCCGACGCGCAACGAGCGGGCTGGCAAGTCTCCCGCGAATCGGGCGATCGCATTCCCTTCTCTCTGTCTTTGGAGGGGCGCACGGTCGTGCGCGCATGGACGGGGAGCCCGGCTTCGTTGCTCAAAGGCGCCACGTTGGTTCTCGGCCAAGCCGGAACGGCGAACGAAGGCGCAGCCGCAGCCGGCGTTCCCGTCGTGGCTTTCGCGCGCGATACGAAAGCACGTTGGTACCGCCGCCGGCAACAGGGTCTGCTCGGCGATGCGCTGGCCGTGATCGCCGGCAGTCCGGTCGAGGCCGCGTGCGGCGTATGCGATATTTTGAACGATCCGGCGCGCCGGAGGCAGATGAGTGAAACCGGGCGTGCACGTCTAGGTGCCAGCGGCGCCGCACGACGCATCGCGGATCGCGTCGCGTTGCTGACAAGGCAGAGTTGATGCGCCGTTGTATGCCCGCCGCGCTGGGACTGATCTATATGGCCGTGCCGCTCTTCCCCAGTTTCATTACCTTCACCGGCGTCGCATTTCCGGGGGTTTCCCTGCTGCCGGGAGCGGCGATCGTCGCAGTCTTTGCGGGTTGCTGCATTCTTGCGATTTATGCGCTCGCCATTCTCGCACGTTATCCCCTGGCCGGCTCACAACCGTTGCTCGCGCCGCTGCTGGCAGTCTTTGTCGCCGGGCTGCTCGCGGGCTGCTTGGGATTCGACCCGCGTTCCGGCTTGGTCTTTACGATCATCGGCGGTCTTGGCATCGTATGGGCCTGTTCGATCTTGCGTTTTTACGGCGATCGATACGCAGCGACGCTGCTTCTCGGAGCCTTTCTGCTCTCCGGCGGGATCGCTGCTGCGATCGCAGTTGCAATGGTGGCGCTGCGTTCTCCCGTCAACCTCTACGCGCTCCAACACGGGCGCGCGACCGGCACGTTCATCTTGCCGGGTGAGCTCGCCGGCTACCTGATCGTGCTCTTGCCAATCGCCTATGCCGTTGGGTGCGTAGCGCGCTCGCGCGTCTTAAGCGCGATCGCTTGGAGCGCGCTTGCTATCGGCTTAATCGCACTTGCTCTTACGTTTTCGCGCGCGGGTTGGATGGGATGTGCGGCGGCCGCCGCATTCTTGGTTGCGGTCCGAACGCGGCGACCCGCGGTCGCAGCCGCAGTCGTCGGTGCCGGCATTTGCGCCGTGGTGCTGCTTTTCAACGCTCATCACGACCCGAGCGAAGACTACACGCGGCTTTCGATCTGGCAGGCCGCGACGCAGATCATCGACCGGTTCCCTCTCCTTGGCGTCGGGCCGTTCAACTTTTCCCGACTCTACGCGCTCGTGCGCTCTCCGGACGGCGATCCGACGGCCTTCCACGCGCACAATCTCTATCTGACGTTCTTTGCAGAGTTTGGAATCGTAGGCGTCTGCGCGGTCGTGTGGACTACCTGGCGATTCGTGACCGAACTGCGCCGGCGCTTGGCGACTGCCTCGCCACAGGCGGCATTGCTGGCCTGCGGAGCAGCAGCGGGACTGGTCGGCGTCGCCGTGCAAGGCCTGATCGATACGGTGAGCGTGGTAATTTTCGGGCTGTGGATGCCCACGATGGCGCTGGCGCTGGCGGCGGCGCGCGGCAGCGCCGACCAGGCGCTCGACTAATGCGGAGGACTCGACTCGCGGCGCTGGCGGCTATCTGGGCCCTTTGCGCTTGCAATCCCCAACCGCCAAAGGCGACGACCGCCCCCCGGGCTAGCGCGCGTCCCCGCTCCACCGCAAGCCCGCTTACGCTCGTGGTTACGGGAAGGGGGACCAGCGAACGGCCGATTCACGTCTTTCAGCAAGTCCACAACCGCGTCGATTACGATCTGCTTGCAAGCTCCTATGAGAGCAGGGGCCCCCAGAACGATATGCGTTCCATATTCCGCAATGCACGGGTGACGTTTAGCGACCCGCGCGGATCGAAAATTACTGCCAGCGCGCCGGAAGCCGTGGTTGACCAGACGGCGGACGCGGTCACGCTGCTCGGAGGCGTCGTCGCCCGCAGCGCTGCGGGGATGACGCTGCACTGCGATCGGCTCGTCTACCGGCGCGCTGCCGCGACTTTGCACGGAGACGGTAACGTGGTTATTACGGATCGCCGAGGTTTTTGGGCGACGGGTTCGAGCTTCGATTCCGATACATCCCTGACCCATATGCGAATGCGATGAGTCATACACCATCAATCAAGCTCCGCGGACTCGTCAAGCGATATGGCGAGCGGACCGTGGTCAATGGCGTCACCGCCGAAGTCAAAACCGGCGAGATCGTTGGATTGCTCGGCCCCAACGGAGCCGGGAAGACGACGACCTTCTACATGGTGGTCGGGCTCGTCAAGCCCGATGGGGGGACGGTCTTATTGGCCGACGGCCCGCGCGAGACCGATCTCACCGGCGCGCCGATGTACACGCGAGCACGCAACGGCATCGGATATCTGGCACAAGAGAACTCGATTTTCCGTAAGCTTTCGGTCGGCGATAATATCCGTTTGATCTGGGAACAGAACGGCGTCCCGCACGACGAGCGCGAACGCCGGCTCCCGGCACTGCTCGAGGAGTTCGGCCTGCGTGCCTTTGTGGACGCACGGGGCGATAGTCTGTCGGGCGGCGAGCGCCGGCGCGTCGAGATCGCCCGTGCGCTGGCTATCGAGCCGGCCTTCTTGCTGCTCGACGAGCCCTTTACCGGAATCGACCCGATCGCGGTGGCCGACATTCAGGCGATGATTCGCCAACTGCGCGATCGCGGGTTGGGAATCCTGATTACGGATCACCAGGTCCGCGAGACGCTCGCCATCGTCGATCGCGCGTACATCTTGAATAACGGACGAATCGAGGTGTCGGGTTCGGCCCTGGACGTCCTAGAGTCGCCGATCGCTCGCCAATTCTATTTGGGCGAAGGCTTTAGGCTCTGAAATTCACGATCCTCGATCGCTATATGCTGACGGAACTGGCAGGCCCGTTTGGCTTTGGCTTGACGGCATTCACTCTGATTTTCGCGGCGACCGAACTCCTCAATATCGGTAAGCTGGTCAGCAACGAACACGCCCCTCTCTGGGCCGCCGTCCTGGTCTTCGCGTGGTCGCTCCCGGGCGATATCGTGCTCGTCATCCCGATGGCACTCTTGCTCGGGACGCTGCTTGCGATGCAGCGGCTCTCGGGTGAGAGCGAAATTACCGCGCTCAAGGCGGCGGGGATTACCTTTGCTCGGATCGTGACCCCGCTGCTTGCGGTAGGCATCGTCATGTCGTTCGTGACGTACTACTTGCAAGAGGGCGTCGTGCCGTACGCCGAAGATCAGCTGACCGAGATCGAAAACGGCGTTATCAACCACGTTAGTGCCTTCAACCGCGACTTGACCGTCTCGGCTCCGCTTCCCGGCGGCGGCCGCCAAGTGACGATCGCAACGGCGTACGAGCCCCATTCGCGGGCGCTACTTCACGTAACGCTTATTCAGTACGATAACCACAACGACGCGAGACAGATCGTCTTCGCCGACCGGGCCGAGTTTAGTGCCGACAAATGGACGCTCGAGAACTCCAGCCTCTATCGATTCAATGCCGACGGCACCACCACGGCGGAGCCGCACATCCCGCAGCAGGAGGTTCAAATAGGAGAGAAGCCAACCGACCTGGTTAAGCGCATGAGCAACGACGATCCGGAAAGCATGAGCCGATTCGAAATCGCCGAGATCGTCCGCTCGGGTCAGCTAAGCCAGAACGCGCTGCGCAAGTACGTAACGACCTATCAGGAAAAGCTCGCTCGGCCTTTTGCGTGCTTCGTGTTTATTTTGATTGCTATTCCTTTCGGACTGCGCCAGATCCGGTCGAGCGGGAGTGCCAGTTTAGGTTTCGGGCTCTCGCTGGCAATCGTTTTCGTCTATTATGTCGTGATGACGATCTGTTCGTTCGCAGGCGAAGCGTTTCTGGGCTTTGCCGCGCTCTGGGCCTGGGTGCCGAACATCTTGTTCACAGCGATCGGATTGGCACGCTTGCGCCGCGCGGCAGTCGTATGAACTTCGTCGAAATCGTACGCGGCATCGGAAACCTTGCGTTCGTCATGGTGGTCGCCGGTACGGTCGCATACGTCGGAGACCGCGTCGGTCATCAAGTCGGGCGCCGGCGTCTGAGCCTCTTTGGAATTCGTCCTCGTTACACGTCGACGATCGTGGCGATCGCGACCGGCGTGCTCATCGCGCTGGTCGTGTCGTTGGGCGCGATCTTCGCGTCGCAGCAGGTCAAGACGGCGTTTTTCAAGATGAATTCGATCAACGAACAGATTACCGAGCTTCAGGCGCGGCAGCGGGACCTCGAGGCTAAAGTCAATAACGGCCGGCTCGTTTTTCCGGTAGATACGCTGATGGTCCCGTTTTACCGCATTATCGATCAGGCGGCTACGGCGTCGCAGCGCCTGGCGACGATTCGAAACTATTACTTCTTTGCGATTAAATACGTCAACGCGACGTATCCGCGGTTGGGCCTGCGCCCGTACGCGATTCCGGTCGATGCGAACAAAAAACTGAACGGGCTGGCCAACGATTTGACCACGGCCGCCAAGCTCTCGCAATCCAACGTTATGCTGACCGTGACCTCCGACCAGAACATGTTCGAAAACGACCAGATCCACTTTGAGATAAACGTCACGTCCGACACTCGGTACTTCCAGAAGGGCCAGGTCATCGCGCAGCTCGTAATCCCCGGTAAGAGCGGGGCCAGCATTAATATCGCCCTCATTCAGTTGGAAAACTACGTCGCAATCGCGGCCCGTCGCCTGCAACTCCCGCCGTTTCTTTCCGACATTCTGCAACCGATGCAGTTGATTCCCGACGCAACGCAGATGCAGGCGCGCATTTCCCGGCCTGGCACCTATTTGCTCACGGCTTTTGCGGCGCAGGATTTTTATCCGCACATCGGCGGCATACCGATTGTGATCGTATTAACGCAGCAGCCGTGACCCCGGCACGCCTCGTGCTAGGAGTGGATCCGGGCCGCAGCAAGGCCGGCTTCGCCGTCGTTGGCCCCGATGGAGGCGTTCTCGCCCGCGGCATCGAGACCATCGAGACCTTACAAGGGCGTCTGTTGCTGGTCGTGGCCGGCTGCGGGATCGACGCGATTGCCCTGGGGCGCGGAACCAACGGCAGGGCCGTGAGGAGCCTTCTCGAGGGCTTCGGACTCCCGATTCATTGGGTTGACGAGTTCGAGACCAGCCGCGCCGCGCGAGGCCTTTATTTTGTGGACCATCCTCCCCGCGGCTGGCGGCGCCTGATCCCGCTTGGCCTTCAGTTACCAAGCGGCCCCGTCGACGACTATGCCGCAATCGTCATCGCTCGCCGCTTTCTAGCAAGGGGAGTGACCCCTCCGCCTCCAAATTAGGCAAGCCCGCGAGAAGCGTTCAGACCCGTGGCGCCTTTCGGGGAAGACGGACGTCAGAAACGGAGGGCAAGTGCGTCGGATCGTCGGCGTGATGGCGAGCGCAGTTTTAGCGCTGGCGCTTTCTTATGCCTCAGCGCCCGCCGCCGGGCTTTCTTTCGGCCGGCCCAACGCGGATCTGGCTTCGCAGCTCATGCTCTCGCTCTTTGGCGAAACCTCCGATTCGACCGCAGCTTTTTCGGCTCAGAACGGAGACCGGGCCTCCGAATCGCCGCTGCGAGACATGGCGTTTCGCTTGCCTGCGGCCAGTTCGGGCGCACCCTTCTCCGCCGGCTTGACGACGTCACCGGCGTTGATGCAAGCTCACATCGCGCTGTCGAGCCTTTCGGGCGCGGGTGCATCCTACTTGGCACGCGCGGTCGATGCGGGGCTACTCTCGACGACTGCGGCGTTCGCCCCGCCTTCGGAATGGCACGATCCGCATGCAGGGCTTCTCAGTGCACCGCAAGCCCTCTACACGGCCGCATATCAGCCCGTAGCTCCCCAGCCCACGTTCTCGCCGGGCCCCGGAACACTGGCGTTCGACACGACGCCCGCACCGACGGTCAACGACGCTTCCAACGACGCGTCGTTCGGTCTGGGTTACGACGTCCGCGCACCGAAGCGAAGCCTTAACTTTACTCTTTCCGGCCAGTACGAACATGTGACGCTCAACGACATCGCCGGCTTAGCGCCCTCGCCTGGCGAATCGGCATCCTGGCAGCTTCCCAATGCGAGCGTGGCGCTGACCGCCCCCGACTACACGGGCTCGAAGAGTCTCTCGTTAGGCGCGGGCCTCGCCGTGCCCGTATTCCATGGGTTGACGTTGAACCTCAACTACGACGCTCAACGTCTATATGGTGCCTACGCCCTTCCCGGCCTCGTGAATCTCGACGCGGTGAACAACAAATACGTGGGCGGCCTAACCTACAATATCCCGTACCTGTCGAGCACGCTCTCGATCTCCGCGTACCAAAGCCATCTTGACGACAGTCTGCTGCCGCCGGCTAATGGCTACACCCAAAATGGCGGCGACTTGAACTTTACCGTCAAGTTTTAGGAGCCTCCGACTAATCCCACCCCGACAGACTCTGCAGGTGCGCCGGTTCGTTTTCTTGTGGGCGACCGTCGGCGCAACGGGCTGCGCGTTGCTCGTTGCGCTGGCTTTCGTGCAGTTGGCCTCGGATTCGTTGGATTCCCGCGCCGCTGCACCCGGAACGTTTCCCCAGCGGATTTCCGCTCGCTTTGGCGACGCGGTCTACGGCGTGCTCGATGCTCTCGCACCCGCATCCTATGTCGAGTCGACTTTGGCGGAGCGCGCACTCGAGCGAGGCGATGTGGCGTCCGCGCAGCGCTATGCGGTGCGCTTGCCGGCCTCCCCGGGCCGGGACGAGTTGCTGGCGCGCGTGGCCGGCGCGCGCGGTCAAACCCAGCTGGCGCTGGAATATTCTCTTGCTGCGTTCGACTCGGACGCGGTGCAAGCGGCGGCGCAAAGGCTCGCCGTTTCGGATCCGAAGGCCGCGTATGATCTCGAGCGATTGCTGGAGCTGCGTTTGAGCCGCCGCGCGACGCACCCTGACGCCGTGGCCGAAGCGCAATTGCAGATGGGTCTCTTCGCCAACCAAGTCGCATGGAGAAAAGTTCCGGGCAGCGAGACGCAACGAGCGTGGCTCCGCATCGCCCTCTCCGACTTTGAATCTGCGGTCGCGCTGGCGCCCCTCTCCGAACGGTACGCGATCGCCGCTGCCAATCAGGCCGACTTGCTGGCCGAGCGAAGCCGCGCCGAAGCGCTGTTTGCGCGAGCGGCCGAGATCGATCCCGGAAGCGCCGACGCGATCGCCGGTCTGGGCGTCGTCGCTTTGCAGAACGGCGACCGCACGGCCGCGGTGGGGTATTTGAACCGCGCCCGCGCGCTCGATCCCCGCGCGTTGATGGTTCGCGCGCTCGAACGAGATTTGCGGTGAAGGTCGCGCTCGACGCGCAACTCTGCGTCGGCACGGCAACGGGAATCGGCGAGTATGTTAGGGGATTGTCGAGCGCGTTGCGCCGCCAACAGGTCGACCTCGTCGAGCTGCGCGAGCCGCGATTGGATCCCTGGCGATTCGATCGGCGCGTGCTGTGGGATCAGGCGATTTTACCGTTGCGTGCGCGCGCCAGCGGCGCCGAGCTGTTGCACTGCGCTTCGGGAACGATGCCGCTGTTTGCCGGAATGCCGATCGTCGTCACGGTGCACGACGTGGCATGGCTTCACGTACAGGCGCACGCTCGGCCGTACGCGCGGTACTATTTTGGGCGCTTCTCACTCGAGCGGTATCGGCATGCGGCCGCCATCGTCGTCGATTCGTCCTTTTCGCGCGACGCATTGCTCGAAGTTCTCGCCGGCATCGATCGCGCGGCGGTGCGCGTCGTTTATCCGGGCGTCGCACAAGAGTTTTGCGATGTCGCTCGCAATAGCGGCGACGGCCGCACGATTCTAGCCGTGGGAACCGTCGAACGCCGTAAAAACCTCGAGCTTCTGATTCGAGTGCTGCCGGAGTTGAAAGGGGCGCGAATCGTCTGCGTCGGGCCGCAAACGCCGTATGCGCGAGAGTGCGTGGAACTCGCCGAGCGGTTGGGCGTGGCGGAGCGATTGGAACTGCGCGGGTACGTCGCGCGCGAAGAGCTGATCGCGCTCTACCGCGAGGCTGCCGTCGTCGCGGTTCCCTCGCGGTATGAGGGCTTCGGCTACGCGGCGGCGCAGGCGTTATGCGCCGGAGTGCCGTGCGTCGTGTCGGATCGGACGTCGCTGCCCGAGATCGTCGGCGACAACGGAGGTATCGCCTCGATCGACGATGCCGACGCGTGGACTTCGATGCTCGAGGCGGCATTACGCGGAGATTGGGAGCCGCGCGCGGCGCGCGTCCGCCCGGGCGCAATCGCTCGCTTCTCGTGGGACGTTAGCGCCCGTGAACTCAAGCGCGTCTACGAAGCGATCTGCGGGAACGCGTAGCGGCCTAGTAAATCGGCGAGCCCGGTGCACTCGGAGCGACGCTTCCGTCGTCGGGTGCAAAGATCAGGCGAAGAGGAAGGCTCGAGCCGGCTTCGGGCATCGTGGCGATCGTCACTCGAACGAAGCCGTGCGCGGGAACGACGTATTGCCGCACCTTGTATCGAGAGAATGGCGGAACTTGATGGGACTGCACCAGGACGCCGTCGATGATATAGGTGCCGGTTGCGTGGCCGCCGCGCGGGTTTTCGTAGATGGCGATCGCTTGCGGGGTCGGCAGCGGGTTCTCGACGTTTACCACAAAGGATTGCAAGACGCCGTAATCACCCGAAAGCGCCTGCCCCTGCAGATCGTTTGGCAACGGCAGCTCGCCGATCGGAAGCTCTAAGTAATCCGCATCGACCCTCCAAAGGGTCGCAAAATGGAACTCCGCAATCGGATAGATGCCGCGAGCGTGTTTGTGGGTGCTTTCCAAGAGTTCGCTGCCGGCGATCGCATCGGACGGATCTGCGGACGCGTCTTGCGCGACGAGTGTCAGGTGGACGTTTCCTCCAGAGAGCACGCGAAGCTGCAACAGGCTGCAAACGATGCTTCCGGCCGGAAGATCTTGCTGTGCGATGTTGACCGACGTGTTGCCGTCCAGCGTGAGCAGTCGTCCCTGATTCTGCTCGACGTCTGCCAGAAAACGCTTGGTGGCGACGTGCCCGGCCTCCATCTCGTTGGTCGACGGGCCACCTCGATCGCTGATGACCTGCACGATCGACGGCTCGCGTGAGAGATTCTGCGCGCGCAGGACGATTCGGCGATCGGGCTGCCCCGGAGGGTTGTAATGAAAGTATAGAAAGCGCGAGGGTTGCTGCACGCGGAGGTCGGCGGTGAAGAGCGTGCCGTTCTCCGTCAAACGCTCGGGGTAATCGCTGACCATCAGAGAGTCGGGGGAGATTCGCGGAACGGCGACATTGCGGACCTCCACGCGCGTGGTTCCGTCCACCTCAAAATCGTCTTTGCCCTGAATGAGGACCGGAACGTTGAAGGCGGCCACGTCGTCTTGGTCCAGCGAACCCGCAAACGGCACGTCGTCGGGTGTAACGAGAGCCTGCGCGCCGGGACGCAGACCGGCCGCGCTCTGTACCGCGCGCGCTACCTGCTCGCGAACGAACTCGCTAGATGCCGGGTCTCCGGTAACCTCGAGTTTGACGTACGGCGCGATCGTCCCGGCGTAATAGGCGACGCGCACCGGCACGTCGACCCGCAGCCCGCGAGCATCGCTAACCGTCACGATCGTTGCACCCGGCGATTTCCCGATGATACTCAGCCGCTGCGACGGCTGGTCGATTGCAGCGGAGGCGATTGACGGGTCGCGTACGACCGCGGTAAGCGGAGCGATAGCGGAACCAACGGTAAGGTTCACTGCGGTGCCCACCGGTACCGATGCCGCTTGCGGTTGGATCGTGATGGGTGGCGGCGTCGGCGTCGGGCTTGCGACAGAGTTCGCAGAAGGCGCCGGCGCTACCGAAGGCGAGGGTGAGGCCGAGGGTGGCGGAGTTTGAGCGCGTGCGGACGCGCAGAGCGCAGCGAACGTGAAAAGGAGAGGGGCCAGCCTACGCAATTTGCGGTTCGGCACGCCGGACGGCCGAAGCTAGGAGCGTCTTATAGCCGACGCTCGGGAACAGAACCGTTACCAAATCTCGCTCGGCACGTTCGACCGTCCCAACACCGAACTTCGAATGCTGCACGACGTCGGTAATCCGAAATCCGCCCGTAGCGGCAAGCTCGTCGACTCCGCGTCGAAGTGCTCGAAGGCAGTTATCGCACGCACCGCAGTTCATCGCGTTGAAATCTTCGCCGAAATAGTTCAGAATGAAGCGACGCCGGCACGATACCGTCTCCGCATACTGCAACATCATCGCGAGCTTGCTCTGATCGTACGATTTCTTCGTATCGTAGTTGGCTAAGTTCAAAATGAGATCGCGGTTCTTGCGGACGGCCTCGGTCAAGCCGTAGGCCGACTTTGCGGAGTGCTCGATATAGCCCGACTTTTTCAGAAGCGCCAGAATCACTTTGAGCTTGGTCAACGGCAACTGCAAGATCTTCCGAAGGTCGACCATCGAAACGCCCTCGGCCTGATCGCCGAAGACTTCGATTGTGCCGAAAACGCGTTGAACCTCTTCGACGTCGGGATACTTTCCGGTCAGGAAGTAGTTCTGCACGCGGGTATCGCTCATGCGGTAGATCAGGATGCATCGCGAAGGCAGGCCGTCGCGGCCGGCACGGCCGGCCTCTTGCGTGTAGGCTTCGAGCGAGCCCGGAAGATCGTAATGCAAAACGAACCGGATGTTCGGTTTGTCGATTCCCAAGCCGAAGGCGTTGGTCGCCACGACCGCGCGGATCTCTTCCTCCATGAAGAGATTATGGACGGACGTGCGATCCTCTTTATGCAGCTTCGAATGGTACACGGCTGCCGGTACGCCGAGCTCGCGCGTTAGATAGCTCTGAACCTCTAATGCGTTCTTGATCGTCGCCGTGTAGATGATGCCGGTACCCTTGAGACGATTGGGACCTTCGAAAAGTGCCGACAGAATTTTTAGCTTATCGGCTTCCTTGTCGGCCTTGCGCGATTCGTAGATCAAGTTCGGCCGGTCGAAACCGCGCACGATCGGTTTGACGAGATCGATGCCGAGCTGATGGAGAATGTCCTCCCGGACCGAAGGAGTGGCCGTCGCCGTCAGCGCGAGCACCGTCGGATGGCCCAGCCGCGCGATGACGGAGCCCAGCGCGAGATAGGCGGGACGGAAGTCGTGTCCCCACTGACTGATGCAGTGAGCCTCGTCGACGACGAAGAGCGGGATGCGCAGCCCTTTGAGGAGGGCCAGGAAGGCTTGATCTTCCAGCTTTTCGGGGGTCGTGTACACGATCCGGACCGACCCCGAGCGGATGCGCTCCCGAGTCCGCAGCTCCTGGTCCTCCGAAAGCGTCGAGTTGAGCGCGACGACGTCGGTAATATTCCGCTCGCGCAGCATGTCGAGCTGATCCTTCATCAGCGCGATCNNGCGATCAACGGGCTGACGACGATCGTGGTTCCTTCCAGCAAGAGTGCCGGCAGCTGGTAGGTTAGACTCTTGCCGGCGCCCGTGGCGAGAATTGCCAGGGTGTCCTGGCCTCGTAGGACGCGGGAGACCACGTCTTCCTGGCCGGGATAAAAGTTGTCGAATCCAAATTTTTCTTGGAGCGCTGCGCGCAAATCCACGGGCATCTTTCTAAACAAGGAACCCAAAAAAGTAAGTTCGCCGCTTGGGAAGCAACTCATATAACCGCCTCCCGAGGCGACTTGTTTTCAAGCCTACCCTCCGGCAGGCGCCTCGAAACGACCTGCTAAAAGGTTGATCGTCGTGTCCCTCTACCGCACCTGGCGCCCCCGAACCTTTGCCGAGCTCGTCGGCCAAGACGCGGTCGTCCGCACCCTGACCTCGGCAATCGAGAGCGGCAAGCTCGCTCACGCTTACCTGTTTTCGGGGCCGCGCGGTTCGGGAAAAACCTCTGCTGCCAAGATCCTGGCGCGTTGTATCAACTGCGTCGCCGGGCCCACTCCTACGCCGGACAACACCTGCGAAAACTGCCGAGCGATCCTGGCTGGTACGGCCCTCGACGTCCTGGAAATCGATGCGGCGAGCAATCGAGGTATCGACGAGATTCGAGCGCTCCGAGAAGCCGTGAAGTTTGCCCCCGCGACGATGCGCATGAAGATTTACATCGTCGACGA
>PMHJ01000028.1 GCA_003158175.1 Candidatus Cybelea septentrionalis | reverse complement strand
TGTAGAAGAGCGTCGTCGTGCTATCGCTGGTGCCGGTCGCCGCCAGTCCGAAGATGCCGGGCGTCTTACTCGTATCCACGACCTTCGTATCGAGCACCTTGCCCGTCGGCGTCATTTCGACCAGCGTGTTATTTCCGGTATTCGCTACGACGAGGTTACCGTTGGGCAGGATCGCCATAGCGACCGGTTTGTTGAGCGGCGAACCCGCCTTGACCAGCGTCGCGCATGTGACGGTCGAGTACTTGCACGTGAACTTCGTGCAGCCGGGCTGTATGGTGATTTCGTCTTGCTCCAAGAGGCTGCTGGCGTGGCTGATGGCGACGACGGCGTTGCAGGCGCCATCTGCGACGTAGAGCGTGTCTTGCGGGTGCTTGTACGGACACATACCCGAACCAGGCAGAACGCCGCACCAATATGCGATGCCCGATGGCCCGAGGGCGCTGAATCCCGAGCCCTTGTTAACGTCGAAGCCGTTGATGACTTCTTTCCCTTTACCGGTGCCGTATCCGCCGAAACTGAAGCTGTCGACCCCCCCGGTATCGGAGTTCCCGACGAAGACGAGTTCCGGTGAGTAGCCGTAAAGCATCGGCGCCTCACCGTTGCCTAGAGGATCGGTTATCGGCGAACCGTAGGTCTTCTTCAGTTTCCCCTTTACAATCAAAGCCATCACTTTGCTTGTAAGGCCGGTGGCGTAGACGTCGTCGCTGCCGTCGATGGCGTCGCCGTCGCATCCCTCAATTTTGCTGTTTTGGAAGAAGGTCGTCGGCTTCGAGCTTGCGACGGGGTCGAACTTTTCGATCGTCGTTCCGTTGCCCGCGTTGCCCGATGAGTCTTCGAAGTTACAGACGAGCACTTGACCCGTCTTGAGCTTTCCGAAGTTATTTTGAACGACCGTAACGGCGCGCGGGCCCATGTCGCCGTTGGCCGGATCGACGGTCGAGCCGATCGTGACGTTTTTCTTTAGCAGTTTCAAAATGGATTTCGTGTCGGTCGCGGATGCGACCGCTGCTCGAGAGCCGGTGGCATCGGGGTTCGCGGCCGATCCGCTCGAGGGCACGGCACCGGTTCCGTTGCATGCCGACGCTGCGAGAAGTACGCCGGCGGCAAGTAGTGCCGCGCGAATGTTCGAAAAAGGCATTCTAAACCTCGTTGGTCAGTTGAGTTGCAGGGAAAAAGCCTTTCGAATTAGTCGTTTTAGCACCTGCAAAGGCCAGCGACCTCCGTCATCTTTCATTAGAAAGATCGAGCAAAGAAAACCGTAGTCATCCCCACGCCGATGAGAATCACGATCGCCCGCGAGAGTGGCTGCGGCACTCGCCGAAAAAGACGCGCACCAAAGTATCCTCCGGCCAATGCGAGGACTGCCATGGGCACGGCATAATGCCAGTCTACGATACGAGCGATAACGAACGGCACCAATGCCACTCCGTTGATAGCCACGGCGAGCACGTTTTTAACTGCATTCTGTGCGTTAAGACTGGGGAGTCCGGAAAATGCGAGTACGGCGAGCATCAAGATTCCCATGCCCGCGCCGAAATAACCCCCATACACCGCAACGGCAAACTGGGCAGCGATCTGCCACGGAGCGTGACGCGGTGCGCGATCCGTGCGGCGTGCCAGCAAGGGACTGAGGCTGAAAAGCAACGTCGCAAAGAGTAGCAGCCACGGGATCAAACGCACGAAGAGCGCTTGTGGCGTTAACAGCAGCAGCGATGCGCCGATCAGCGAGCCGACGGCGCTCGCAAGAAGAACGGGAAGCAAGAGCGATCGATGCTCGCGGACTTCTTCGCGATAACCGCGCGCGCTTCCGATCGTGCCGACCCACATCGCCGCGTTGTTGGTGGCGTTTGCCGAGATAGCCGGCACGCCGGCAAAGACAAGCGCGGGAAAGGAAAGAAAGCTTCCTCCCCCGGCCACGCTGTTCAACATACCTGCCGCGAACGCGGCCAGGGAGGGCACGAGGAGTTGGGCGGCGGACACGCCTCCGCGAACTATAGCGCGGCGCGCTCGCGTTTGGTGACGCGATAGACGCGACGAACGGTTTTTAGCTTTTCGAGTTTGGTGAGAAGCTTGTGGAGATGATCGAGATCGCGAATCTGTACGGTCAGGCTTGCCACGGCGACGGTGTCCTTACGAACTCGGGCGTTGACGGAGCTCACTTGCGTCTTGAGCTCGGAAAATACTCCCATAATGTCTTGCAGCAGCGCGGAACGATCCTCGGCCTCCACCTCGATATCGACCAAATGCGTCAGACCGGCATCGGTAAGCCATTGGGCTTGCATGATGCGCTCCGGCGTCGCATTCATGAACCCGAGGTTGGGGCAATCGGCGCGATGCACGCTGATGCCGCGGCCGATCGTAACGTAACCCATGATGGGGTCGCCCGGTACCGGAGAGCAGCACTTCGAGAGGCGCACGAGCACGTCGTCGACGCCGGCGATTCGCACGCCGCTCGAACGGCTCACGCTTTTCCGCAGCACGGGCTTGCGGCCGATTTTCGTAAAATCTACGACCTTGTCGTGCTTCACTTCGTCGCGCACGCGGTTGGCGACGGCCTGCGCGGACGCGTCGCCGAATCCGATTGCCGCGAAGAGATCCGTCGGCGTCGCGTAGTTCAAGCGCGCCGAAATACGCTCGATCAGCTCGCCACGGGCGACGTCCGTGCGCAGCCCGGCGCGGGCCAACTCCTGTTCGAGCGCCTCTTGGCCGGCCAGGACGTTCTCCTCCCGGCGCTCTTTACGGAACCATTGCTTGATCTTATGTTTGGCGCTGGACGTTTTGACGATGGCGAGCCAGTCGAGCGATGGGCGCCCACTCGATTTGTTGACTAGGATCTCGCAGATGTCGCCGTTTTGCATTTGATAGTCGAGTGGAACGATGCGGCCGTTAACCTTTGCGCCCACGCAGTGGTTCCCGACGTCGGTGTGCACCTGGTACGCGAAATCGAGCGGCGTACCGGCAGCCACGATGGAATAGACGTCGCCGCGCGGCGAAAAGACGAAGACTTGGCTGTCGAAAAGATCGAGCTTGAGGTTCTCCATGAAGACCCGCGAATCGCGCATGTCTTTCTGCCACTCGAGCAGCGCGCGCAGCCACGAAAGCTTGTTCTCAAACTGATCCGCCTTGCCGCCTTCCTTGTAACGCCAATGCGCCGCTATGCCGTACTCGCCCGTCCTGTGCATCTCCCAGGTTCGAATCTGAATCTCGAGCGGATCGCCGCTTGGGCCCACGACGGTCGTGTGAAGCGACTGGTACATGTTGGGTTTGGGCATCGCGATATAATCTTTGAAGCGTCCCGGCAGCGGCGTCCACATCGCGTGTACCGCTCCTAACGCAGCGTAACAGTCTTTTAGACTGTCGACGATGATTCGAATCGCCGTGAGGTCGTAGATCGTCGAGAAATCCCGGCCCTTGCTGATCTTGGAGTAGATCGAGTAAAAATGCTTCGGCCGGCCCTGGATCTCGGCGTTGATCGTGAGCTCTTTGAACTCGTCGCGCAGGCGCGCAATCGCCTTTTCGACGTCGGCTTCGCGCTCTCGGCGCGTCTTAGCCACTCGCTCGACGATATCTTGATAAGGGCCCGGATCGAGATAGCGCAGACACTCGTCTTCGATTTCCCATTTGATCTTCCATATCCCGAGACGGTGCGCGATCGGAGCGTAGATGTCGAGCGTCTCGCGCGCGATCGCCTTCTGTTTGGCCGGCGGGAGGCTGGCCAGCGTCCGCATATTGTGCAGCCGGTCGGCAAGCTTGATGATGATGACGCGGATGTCTTTGGCCATCGCCAAGAACATCTTGCGAAGATTCTCGACTTGCGCGTCTTCCTTCGACTGATATGGGATCCGAGTGAGCTTCGTCACGCCGTCGACGAGACGCGAAACGTCTTCGCCAAACCGCTCGCTGACCTGCTCGGCGGTAATCGACGTGTCCTCGACCACATCGTGGAGCAGCGCGGCGGCGATCGTCTGATGGTCCATCTCGAGCTCGGCGAGGATTTCCGCGACCGCCAGCGGATGCTCGATGTAGGACTCGCCCGAGGCTCGACGCTGGCCTTGGTGGGCCGCATCGGCGAGCTGATGGACGCTCATCAGCCATTCCTCGTCCGCCGAGGGGTCGTAGGAGCGAACGCGTTCGATCAGCTCGGAAATGGTCATACCGCCCAGTTATTATACAGCCTCGGGTGAAGGACGCCCTAACGGCCTCCTAAGTCGGGCTCGGTGCGGCCGTAACGGTCTCCGTGTCGAGCCGGTTCTTGAAGAAAATCGTGGCGATTCTCCCCTGCGCATCGAGTGCTAGCCACAGGTAGACGTTTCCGGACTGGCACCGCATCTGGTAGATGTAGCCGCGCGCGCCGGACGGGAAACTCGAGTCGGCCCAGGGCCCGATGAAGACCGCATCCGTCAGCGCCCCGAGCTGCCCCAGGGCGCGAGACGTCTCGGCCACCTTCTCGTCGGTAAGCTTGTCCGTGACTTGCGCGGCGTAGAGATGCTGGTTCACGATCCCGGCCTGCCACGAAACGAACTGCTGGCGTGCCAGCTTGGTTATCGCCGGATCGGCAACCGGCGCCGGCGACGGTGAGGGCGATGGCGTCGGATGCGTTCGCGCTGCGCTCGTTATGGTTAGCGCGGCAAAAAAGAGCGTTACGATTGCGGCGATGCGCGGCGAGAATCTCATCTTTTCCTTCAATACGAAACGAAGCTTACGATCTCCGCGCCGGGAAGCGCCTCCCGCCCTCGCAATCCAGTCAGCTCGATCAAGAATGCGAAAGCTTCCACCGATGCCCCCAAGCGTTCGAGCAGCCGTGCCGTCGCGGCCGCCGTGCCGCCCGTAGCAAGCACGTCGTCGACGACCAGAACGCGCTCACCCCGGCCGATCGCGTCCACGTGGATCTCCAGAGTGTTGGTTCCGTATTCGAGCGCGTACTCTTCGCGCAGCGTTTCGTGGGGTAACTTTCCCGGCTTGCGCACNNCGCGACCAGCAAAGCGCTCGACAAATAGGTCGATTGCCTGGCGAAACCCTTGCTTATCTTTCAACAACGGGGTAATGTCACGGAAAAGGATTCCGGAAATGGGAAAATCCGGAATCGCTCGTATCAGCGCTTCGATCTCCACGCGTGCCGGGTTTGAGTCGGGGGATCGAATGGCCTGCAGGAAAGGAGAACATGAAGAAATCGCAAGCTCTGGCTGCCGTGATGACGGCAGCGCTTGCCGCAAGCGCGGTCGCACCCGCGTTCGCCGACGGTAGCGGAAGCACAAACACGATCATCTTTGCAAGCGCCGCGGCCGCCGCGTCGGTTCCTTTGGTCGTCAATTACAACCACAAAGTCCGGGAAAAACGCGCGGAAGCACAAGAAGTTACGCGCCGGCAAGACGCCTACCGCGACTGGTTCTACCACAAGTACGGCTACTACCCGACCTACGATCAGTTCAAGCAGTGGTACGTACAGACGTACAATAAGAGTCCTGACTAGGGATTCCAATCACCGCAACGCCGAGCCTTTCGATCGAGATTGGCTCGGCGTTTTCTTTGGCCGCTCGAGCGCGCGCCGTTTGGCGATCGCGTTCGCCGCTTCGATCGCCATCCACGAAATCGCAGCGGGGACGATCCCCCGCTATTCGGCGACGGCGCCTCGGGAACGCGAGATCGTAACCCGCGTGCAAGTCCTGCGCGTCGTTCGGCGCGCCGTCGTAATGCCGACGCAGCCGCCGGTAGCGACGCCACGCCCGGTCTCTACGCCGCTCCCGAAACGCGTTCGCGAGATTAGCAGCGCCATCGAAGGCCAAGCGGGTTTGCGACACGACTCGGCCGCGCCGCGTCGCCCGGCGGCAGCTCAGCGCTACGGAGCGAAGCCCGTGTGGGACGTCGGTGCCGGCAGCGGCGTCGGACAGCTCACCGCCGCGCAAACGGGCACCGCTGTTGGTTCGGGTAACGCCTCGGGCACACAAGGAACGGGCAGCGGCGCTGCGACCGGCTCCGAACCGTGCGGCTTCGTCGAATTTTCCGACCCGCACGGAAGCGCATTCGACCCTCGAACGCGCGGATTCTACGTCGACATCAGGATGCAGGTGCACTTCGCCGACGGCACGTCGCAATCGCTCGTTCTCGACTATCCATGGTACTACGCGAGCGAGAGCGCCAATCCGTGGTCGGACGAAAACCTGCGCGACCCCAACTTCCCGACCCGTTTCCAACCCCCGCCCCAGAGCAAACTCGGCAACGAGCCGGAGTTAGTGCGATACGTGATGGACCACAGCACGGCCGAAGGACTGACGCTCCTGCGGGATTGTCCTAGCGCGGCTCCCTCCGGCTAGCGAACAGCTACCACGGCGCAACGAATCGCGGGTCGACCGCAGCACTGACGATCTTACGAAAGGTTGGAACGGACAGTCGAGCGTAGGGCAGCCGGGAACGTAGACCGCACCCGAAGCGGGGTTTCGCCATGACCCGCGCGCGGCTCCGGATCAGACTTTGAGCTCGACCTTCTCCAGAGCGCCTTTAGTCGGCACGACGTGATGGTCGAGGCGCAACTCCGACGGATCCATACCGAAGGCCAGCCCGAGCAGTTGCGGCAAATGAAAGATCGGAACGCCGATGTCTTTCTTGAGGACGCGCGCGGCATCGGGCTGCTGGCCGTCCAAGTTGAGGTGGCAGAGCGGGCACGGCGTCACGAGAAGATCCGCACCTTTCTCTTTCGCTTCGACGATGTGGTTGCCGCCCATCGCGAGCGCCTTATCTCGATTGAACGTGAGCATCGGAAAGCCGCAACATTTCGTTGAGCCGCGATATTCGACCGGTTCGGCGCCGAGCAACGCAATGAGGCGCTCGAGATAGTTTTTGCGCTCGGGCCGCTCCTTCAAACCAAGCGACTCTTCCGGCCGCAGAATGTAGCAGCCATAAAACGGCGCAATTTTTAGCCCCGTAAGTTTGCGTTTGATCGCGGCCGACACGCGGTCGATGCCGATGTCTTCAAAGAGCATCCAGAGCAGGTGCTTGACCTTCGTGGTGCCGCCGTATTGAAAGCCTTGATCGGCGAGGGTCGCGTTCGTGCGATCCATCCGCTCCTTATCCTGCTTGAGGTGATAGTTATGATTCGACAGGACGCCTTGACAGGTGCTGCAGATCGTCATGAGATCGGCGCCTTCGGACTCCGCCATTGCGAGCGTCAAACCGTTGAGCGCGTCGCCAAGCTGCGGGTTTTGCTCGCTCAAGACGCCCGCGCCGGTGCAGGGGGCCTCCGTCAGCTCTTTGAGCTCGAGGCCAAGCGGCTCGGCAATCGCCTTCGCCGAAACGTAGAGTTCCGGGCAAGCGCCTTTCGAGACGCAGCCGGGATAGAACGCAACCTTCACTTAAACCGTCCTCCGACGCGTTCGAAAATAGTCTTGATGCGATTGACTCCGGGTATTTTTTTGTGAATGAGGGGCGGAAGCTTACCGGCGCGAATCAGGTTGAACGCGCTCGGCAGCGTCTTGATTTGATCGACGATGTTAAAGAATCCGACGGACTTCGGCATTAGGGTCAGTTCGTTGAGGCGCCCGCTCTCTCGAACCGATTCGGCAAAAGCGTCGGCGTGACGCGTGCCGGCGTTGTGTGTGAAACCGGCATCGACCGCCATCTTTCGCAGCTTCAAAATCTGATCGAGCGGTGCCACGCCCTTGGGGCATTGAGTCACGCATTCGTAGCAATGCGTGCAGTCCCATATGCCGCCGGGTTTGCTGTACTCCGCAAGCCGCTCCTTCGTCTCGGCATCGCGCGGATCGCCGGCATAACGATAGGCCTGTGCGAGTGCCTGAGGACCCAAGAAATCCGGGTTGACGGCGAACGACTCGCAATCCATCAAACAGGCGCTGCAACTGATACAGCTTACTTCCTGAATCAGCTCTTCCATCGACGCGTTGGAGACGCGATACTCTTCGTTCGGCGGGGGCACGGGCTGCTTGTTCTGCAGCCACGGCTTCACCGCCAGATGCTTGTCCCAGAACGGCTTCATATCACAGACCAAATCACGAATGATCGGCATCGACGGCGGCGACTCGACGCGTGTCTTTCCCTCTTTGGTGAAGGCCGACAGTTTACTCTTGCAGGCGAGGTGGGAGTGGCCGTTGATCCACATCGCGCACGAGCCGCAGATCGCGCTGCGGCACGCGCAGCGAACGGCTAACGACTGATCCTGATACTCTCGAATCGCGATGAGCGCGTCCAGCACGACCGCGTGCTCGGGAAGGTCGACGGTGTAGGTTTGGTAGCGCCGAGCCGGCGAGCGATCCCACGGCGCCGGGAACGGCTTGCCCGGTACGGCGTTCTCGGCATACGTGCCCTCGGGACTATATCGCCCGACTTCGATCGTGAACTGCATCAGTAGGTTCGCACCTCGGGCTGCCATCGTGTGATTGTGACGGGAATGTAAGAAAGCTCGGGCTCTTCCTCTCCGCGGCAGGTCAGGAGGATGTGCTTGAGCCACTCTGCATCGTTGCGTTCCGGGAAATCGGTTCGCGTATGCGCGCCGCGGCTCTCCGTGCGGACGATCGCGCTGCGGATGATCGTCTCGCCGCAGTCGAGCAAATAGCCCAGCTCGAGCGAGAACGTCAAGGCTTGATTGAATACGCGGCCTTTGTCGCCGACCGCGATTGTCTGATAGCGTTTCTTGAAGCCTTCCAGCTTATCGAGAGCCTCCCGCAGACCGGCTTCGTCACGGTAGAGCCCGACGAGCTTGTCCATCATCATCGCGAGCTCGAGGCGCAGCCCCGCATTTGTTTCGCCCGTGTACGGACGACTAAGCAGCTCGCGCAAGCGTTCTTGCTCGTTGCGCAGGAGGACTTCGCCGCCGGTGCTTGCCGGCGTATTTTTTGCGTAGTCGGCCGCGACCTTACCGGAGCGGCGACCGAAGACGATCGTGTCGAGCAGCGAATTGGCGCCTAGGCGGTTCCCGCCGTGAACGCTCACGCAGGCGACTTCGCCCGCGGCATACAGGCCGGGCACCACCGTCGCGCCGTCGACGTCGGTCTTGATCCCGCCCATCTGATAATGCATGCCGGGCCGAACCGGGACCGGATCCTCGATCATATCGATACTGAGATAATCGAGCGCCATCTCGTGAATCTGGGGGAGTTTGCGCAGGATCACGTCGGGGCCGAGATGGCGCAAATCGAGCAAGACGTTTCCGTCGATACCGCGGCCTTCGGCGATCTCCGTGGCTTCGGCGCGCGACGTAACGTCGCGGGCGGCAAGCTCCATCTTGTTGGGCGCGTAGCGCTTCATGAAGCGCTCACCCAGCGAGTTGAGCAGATAGGCTCCCTCGCCGCGTGCAGCTTCGGTCATCAAGAAACCGCTGCCGGCCAGCGTCGTCGGATGGTACTGCACCATCTCCATATCCATCAGCGGCGCGCCCGCGCGATATGCCAGCGCGTATCCGTCGCCGGTGCAAATCAGTGCGTTGGTGCTCGGCTCGTAGAGGCGGCCGAGCCCACCGGCGCCCACGATCACGGCCTTGGAGCGCAACAGGTGCAGCTCCCCGGTCACCATCTCGAGCGCGACGAGCCCGCGACACTCGCCGTCTTCCATGTGCAGCGCAGTCGCGTACCATTCTTCGTAAACCTTGACGCCGGCTTTGAGAATCTGATCGTAAAGGGTCACCAGCAGCGCTTGCCCGGTGATGTCGCCGACGAAGTAGGTGCGCGCCTGCGAAGCGCCGCCAAAGGCTCGCGTTCCGAGCCGGCCGTCGGGCGCCCGATAAAAAATGACGCCCATGTGCTCGAACTCGATGATGTCGCGCGGCGCTTCCTGACACATTACCTCGACGGCATCCTGGTCGGCAAGATAATCGCTGCCTTTAACCGTGTCGAAGGCGTGCGATTCCCAGCTATCCGTCTCGCCGATCGCCGCGTTGATGCCCCCCTGCGCAGCGCTCGAATGGCTGCGGATCGGATGAACCTTCGTGACGATCGCCACGTCGGCACCGGCACGCGCCGCTTCCAGCGCGGCACGCATTCCGGCCAACCCCGCGCCCAAGACAATGACGTCGTGATCGGTGATCACCAGCCGGTACTTTCCCGAAAAGAGTCGGCGCCATTCCGAACGCCTGTTCGATGGATTAGGTCGTGCATTTGGCTACGCAATCAAGGATAGGGCTCCGCCGGCGGCCCCGATATGCGTTTCGTAGGGGGAGGGAACCTCTGACTGCTCCCTAGCCGCTGCTAGCAATCGTCGCAGTAAGCTTCCCGACTCACCACGACAGGAGGCCCTCATGCTGCAGAACGTTACGATCACGCCCGCGCGCCGCTCGCTCGAGTTCGGCATTTACCGCGACGGCGACAATAATCTCGACGCTATCCAGGAATCGACGCTCTCGCAGGCGTTGCAAACCAGCGCCCGGGACTCGCGCGTCGAGTTCACGGTCGAAGACACGACGCGCGAGTCGCGGGCGCCTTTCAACAGTGCGGGTGATAAGGTCCGTAAATTGCACACCGACGAGTACACGATCTCCAACGGCGACATCGGCAACGTGCGTTCGGAGAAGGCTGCCGACATGAGCGACGAGGCGAACCTCGCGCGGTTCGTGGCGCGCACCCTCGACAACGCGCAGGCCAGCGGTGCGAAACAAACGTGGATCGATCTGGTCGATCACGGCGGTGGCGACGGTGGCGGATTGCAGACTGGGGACGGCAGCGTGATGTCGATGCCGGATATCGCCAAAGCAATCTCCGACGGTCTGGCGATGCACGCAGCCGCCCACCCCGACGACGCCCGGCGCTCAATCGACGGCGTCGTTGCAAACCAATGTCTCATGGACACAATGGGGTTCGCCGACGCGCTCTCCAAGGCCGGCGTGCGATATCTCGCCGCTAGCCCGGAAACGATGCTGGCGCCTGGCGTTCCAAGCGATGTCGCACACGCCATCGCGTCGCATGAGAACGATCCCGGGGCGATGGCCAAGAGCGTCGTCAACGACGTCATGCACACGAAATACGACGCCGGCGATTTCGGAGGGTTCGGGCCGGCGGCAGCGTTCGACGTGCTCGACCTCGACCAGACAAAGATGCGACTCGCCGAATCGAGCATTAAACGTCTCAACGACGACGTCAGCGCGGAAGCCGGCGCCAAGGGCGTGCGCGACGTCGTGCGTGAGGACGCCGGTGCGATCCAAGGAATGGTGCGCTTTCCGGGCGCCTCGAAGGACATGCCGTGGCGGGCCGATCGTCCGGCGATCGCGTTCTACGACAGGCTTGCCGGCGACGAACGTTTGGACGCGCGGCTTCGCAACGACGCAGCCGCCGCCGCGCACGCCGTGGGGGACCTAGTCTTAGCGCACCGCGAAAGCGGCGAGTTCGCGCCGTTCGGCGGCGCGGATTACTCCGACGCGGCCGGACCGACCATTCACCTTCCGACGACGCGTTACCAGATCGATCCGTGGGCATCGGGCGGCGTCGTTGAAACGAAAAACGCTTTTTATAAGGACGTCGATGAAGACGCCATGACGGGCGTCCTCGCATAAGTACGTAGCCGCGAAGTGAAGCCTATCTGCGTAGGTGAATATTGGAGGGGTAAATGGGCCGGTTAAGCACGCGTTCGAGCGTTTCGGCGGGCGCGAAGAGCGCGAGTTCGCAGAAGCGCAAGAACGCTTCGCGTGTCGCTTCGCCTTCAGCATAGCGCTCGTTGCGCTCCATTTCGATTCGCCCGCTTACGGAGAGGAATCGGACGAAGCGCCCGTCGTCGTCTTCGCCCACTTCGACGAGCCTCGAATCGGAAAAGATTCGCAACGCGGCGTCGATCGTACGATCTCGGACTCGGTCGATCTCAAGAGTTCCCGCGATCTCGGTGTTCCCGCCTCGTACCAGAGCCTGCCCTGAGCCGGTCGAAGGGCGAGCGAGGCCTCGCAGACCGCGGTAAATTTCGCGCAGCCGCTCGAGCGGCGGCGCGTCGAGATCGATCAAGAACTCGTTGAGGGTGCGATCGTGCGGCCCGTAGAGAAGGTGAATCTCCGCCGGGCTGCCGTCGCGCCCGGCCCTGCCGGCTTGCTGGTTGAACTCACCCGAGTCGAAGTTGAGATGGAAGAGCACGACGTTGCGAACGTCGGGCAGATCGATACCCTCGCCGAATGCCGACGTCGCAACTACGACGCGCAACTCGCCCTCCCGAAAGAGGCGTTCGACCTCGAGCCGCTCTGCGTTGGGCATTTTGCCATGGTAGAACATGACTTTATTGCCGAGCTGTGCGCGAAGACGCTGCGCGACCTTGGTAACCTCCGGTCGCGAGTGGCAGTAGATAATGCCCTTCGCCTGCGGGCTCTCTACCGCCGAGAAGAGCTCGGTCAGATAGCCGATCTTGTCCTTGGTGCCGCGCGCATCGGTAACATGAAGGTTCGATCGCACCGTCGGGTCGATCACCCAGCTTTCAATGCGCAGATCGTCGACGATACGGCGAAACGTTTCGTCGCCGGCCGTCGCCGTCAGCGCTAGCACCGGTGGATTGCCCAAAGACGAAATGGTTGCCGGAAGGCGGGAGTAGGCGGGCCGATGGCGCGACTCCGCAAGGTGATGCGCTTCATCGACGACCACGAACGAAGGCGTACTCCGGCCGCGGAATGCCTCGCGGTGAAACTCGAGGAACTCCGGCGTCGCTAAAATGACATCCCATGATCCCTCGCGCAAGGCCGCAAACAGATCTTCTCGCTCGTCGCTATCGATCGAACCGTTGGCACGAAAAAATCGCAGACCCAGCGGCTCGAGCGTGCGCCGCAGCGCCTCGTGTTGATCGTTGGCCAGCGCGCGCAACGGATAGACGACCAGCGTCTTGCCTCCGCCGGTGAAGGCTCGCATCGCGGCGGCGTATTGAAAGCAGAACGACTTCCCGCGCCCTGTGCCGAGCACCGCCAACGTATTCTTGCCGGCTTCGACCCGCTCGAGAACGGCTCGCTGCGCTTCGTGCGGCGCCGAGGCACCAATCAGAGCGGAGCGTATCCGCTCGCCGGTCTCGGTCGCATCTGCCTCGATGTCAGGACGCTGCGCCGCGGCGGCATCCGCCCGTTGCAACACGCCCGACGCTTCTCGTTCGACCACGACGTTGACCCCGCGATGCTTGAACTCGCCGCCGGACCCGCCTCCAGTCAGGGAGGCTACGCGAGCGCCGTACCGGGCGCCCGCATCCATGAGGGGCGCGATGTGTGCCGCGAGCCGCCTATTGAAAAAGCCGAGCTGCAGTTGCCCGTAATGCACGGCGATGGCGTTGGAATCGTGCGGGTTATCCGCTTGCCGCCGCAGCTCGAGCGGTGCGCCGGCGTGCAATCCGGCGATGACGTCTTGGCGTCCTTCGAAAGAGACGCCCGCGAGTTTGGTATGAAAGCGCACGGCGTCGCCGATCGTTGCGTACGTATCGTGCAGATACTCGTCGCCCTTCGCGAAGAGGCGTTCGACGAAGGCGTCCGTTGCAGACGGCGGCGCCGAGCCAGGCTCTTCAAAGGAGCGCAAGAGCGCTTCGAAGGCGGCCTCCGACGCGGTGGGCGCCGGCAGAGTCTTAGGGCGCGTCGCCCTCGTGACGCTCCTGCGCGTCTTCGAAATTGAGGGAAATTTCTTCGTGACCTTGCTCCAAGGCGGCATCGTGCAGACCAGCTTGTTGGGCGTCGAGCGGATCGATCAGCTCTTCGCCCGGCGCGAATGATTCCTCCACCGCGATGGCGCCCTCCGCATCCCGCCGCTTGCGATAACGTGGCGTCGGACCGGGGGTAACCGCTCGGGCCGCTTTGGCCTTCTGACGGCGCTCGCGGCGCGCGGCCACGATATCCTCTCGCGGGACGCCGCTGCGGCTCTGCAGTGAGGCCGCCTCGGAGCGCGAGCGCCCGGTCACGGTCCGATCCTGCGCGAGACCCGCGTGCCGGCGTTTCGCAGCCGCCTCCAGCTGGCGTTTACGGAAGCCCAGCACGAGCGGCGCCGAGTAAAAGATCGAGTGGTATCCGCCGGAGCAGATGCCGACGAGCAATGCGAAGGCGAAGTTTTTGAGGCTCGCTCCCCCCAAGGCCAAGAGCGCGACCAGCGTGATGACCACGGTCGCGAGCGTGTTGAACGAACGCGTCATCGTCTGCTTGATCGACTCGTTGACGATCGTCGCGTACGGCGCGCCCGCCATCAGCTTGGTGTTCTCTCGAATTCGATCGAGAATTACGATCGTATCCATGACCGAGTATCCGATGACCGTCAGCACCGCGGCCAGAAACGCATCGTCGGCGCGCCGGTCGGCCAGCGCGTAGATGCCGATCATCATCGCCGCATCGCGTACCAGCGCGATGACCGTCACCAATCCGAAGATGTAGTTCCAACCGAATCGGAACGCGATATAGAGAAACTGAATGCTGAGCGCGATGATCAGTGCCCAGATTGCCCTGGTAAGGTACTCGCGTCCGAGCGACGGACCCACGGCCGTGATCTGCGAAGCCGCGCGATCGACGGGGGCGACGGTGTTCAGCGCGTTCCAGACCGGGGCCGAGTCGTTAGCGTACGCCGTCTGCGTTTGAATTACGAAGCCTTTGCCATCCGTGCCGGCGGTCGTGACCGACTCCTCGGTCATGCCGAGACCCGCGAGCGCCGCCTTGACTTTATCGGCCGTCGTCGGCTGTGTGAACTGCACGGCAATGTCGGTGCCGCCGGTAAACGAGAGCCCCAAGCGCAGCATGTGCGAGGGCTGAAAACCGTTGCCGCCCTTGAAACCGTTGTAAATCATCGCGCCGAAGCCCAGCGCGATGATGAGATACGAGATCGTCGAGACGATGCGGAACCAACCGACGATGTTCCAATTCAGCCTGCGAAAGAGCATCGGTTAGGCTCCGGCTTTCGCGAAAATGCCGAGGTCCGCGCGTTTGACCCCGTAGAGCTCGGGCGACGTCAAGACGTTGTTGTCGACCAGCACGTCGACGAAGAAGCGCGTGACGAAAACGGCCGTCACCAGCGAAACCACCGTGCCCCAGAAGAGCGTGAAGGCAAAGCCTTTGACCGTACCGGTACCCAGCATGTACAGGACGCCGGCACCGACGATCGTCGTGAAATGGCTATCGAAGACGGCGGAAAAGGCTCGCTGAAATCCGACGCGGACCGAGGCGCGCATCGTCTTACCGTTCCAGAGCTCCTCCTTGATGCGCTCGAAGATCAGCACGTTGGCATCGACTGCCATACCGATCGAGAGCACGAAGCCGGCGATGCCGGGGAGCGTCAGCGTCGCATGCGAGAGCGCCAGAATCGCCATCATCACCAGCACGTAGATTGCCAGCGCGAGGTCAGCCAGAAGACCCGGCAGACGATAGACGACGACCATGAAGATCAACACGAGTCCGAGGCCGAGCGCCGCGGCTCGCATAGATTGAACCAGGTCGAGCTTGCCGAGCGTTGGACCGATCGTCTCTTTCTCGATGATCTTGACGCTGACCGGTAAGGCGCCGGCGTTGAGCTCGTTGGCCAGCGTTATCGTCGCTTCCTGAGTGAACGTACCGGTGATCTGGCCGCTATCGTAAATCGCACCATTGATGATCGGCGCCGAGAGATAGCGGTGGTCGAGAAAAATGCCTAGCGGCTTCTGGATATTTGACGTCGTCAGCTTGCCGAATTTAGCGGCGTCTTTGGTTTGAAAGAGGATGTCCGGGCGGCCGCCTTGATCGTAGCCGGCTTGCGCGGCCTTGAGGTCCTTGCCGGAGTAGACGACGGGGCCGCTGAGGTCGTAGGCCGTTTTTGAAACGTAGAGCTCGGCGACGGCCTTGTCCTTTGCAGTAATGCCCGGCTGCAACAACTCGGCATTCGCGGCGTCGGCCTTCTGCATCACGTCGAACGGCACGATCTTATATTCGAGGACGGCGACCTGCTTGAGTACTTTTTCAGCCTGATCCGGATCCTTCACGGCCGGAAGCTCGACGAGAATGCGATCGGTACCGACGTTGCTGATGGAGGGCTCGGCAACGCCGAGTCCGTTGATGCGGCGATCGATGACCTCGCGCGTCTGCGCCTGCACCTGCGAGGTAATCTGCGGCACTTCCGCGGTCGGATAAAGCTGAAGCAGAAGCCGCGCTCCGCCCTGCAGGTCGAGGCCGAGACGGATGGTCTTCTGAACGGGGACGACCGCCCAGATCGAAATCGCGCAAACAGCGACGATGACCAGCGCCTTGAACGGCGCCTTGAAATTTTTCCAGTTCATTGGAGCCGGTGGAGCTTAGCCTTCTAAGGGCGCTGGGCCTGCCATCGGCCTCCAGAGCCGCCGGCCGGTCGCGAGCAAACCGATTACCGCCGACCCAGCGACCAGGCTGCAGAGCGCCCCGGCAATCGGCCGCCCGTAAATGAATGAGCCAGTGGCAAAGAGGGCGCCGTAGACCGAGGCCACGCCGAGCACCCAGCCCAGGAGCGCCATCGGCAGCGAATCGGGCGATGGGCCAAGGCCGCTGCGCCGGCGGATTGCGGCCCAGCCGGGACCGGCCGGCCGCACCTTGGCGTAGAACGCGGTCAGCGTCTCTTCACCAACCGGCGGCGTGAGATACGTAACGACGAGCCAGACCGCCGTCGTAACGCCGATCGTCGTCAGCAGCGCGGTCGTTGAAGCAACGGCGTGACCGGTGCGCGCGGCGACGAAGAACGCGAGCGCGACTCCGAACGATGCGATCATTGCACTCACTTCGCTCCAAGCGTTGATCCGCCACCAGAACCACCGCAGCAAGTAGATGAGGCCGGTTCCCGCGCCAATCGAGAGCAGCAGATTGAACGCGTCCTTTGCGTTATCGAGCACGAAGGTCAATGCGACGCCGAGCCCCATCAGGAGCGCCGTCACGAGCCGTCCCACGAAAACCAGCTCGCGCTGGCTCGAACCCGGCCGGATGAAGCGCTGATAGAAATCGTGTACCAGATACGACGTACCCCAGTTGAGGTGCGTCTCGATCGTCGAGCGATAGGCCGCGAAGATTCCGGCGACCATGAAGCCGGCAAAGCCGGTCGGCAAGAAGATGAGCATCGCGGGATAGGCGACATCGTTGCCGATAAGGTTGGGCGCGAGCGCGGGGAAGCGCATCTGCACGTCGTGCAGCGTGGGAAAAACGATCGTGGAGGCGAGCGCCACAACGATCCACGGCCACGGTCGCAACGCATAGTGCATCGCTTGAAATGCGAACGTGCCGAAAAGCGCGTCGGACTCGGTACGCGCCGCGAGCATTCGCTGTGCGACGTAACTGCCGCCGCCGGGCTCGGCGCCCGGATACCAGACGGACCACCACAGCACCGTCATCGGAATGACGAAGACCGCGAGAGCGGCCTTCCAGTCGCCGAAGTTCGGCAGAATCGAGAGCAGGGCGGTGTGGCCGCTAAAGTGCGCGACCAACCCGTGCAAACCGCCGACTCCGGGCGCGTGAATCGCGAAATAGGCGGCGGCGAATGCCGAGGTCATCGTAATGAAGAACTGAATCATGTCGGTGACCATTACGCCCCAAAGGCCCGCGGTCGCGGCAAAGACGATCGGTACCGCAACGCAAATGGCCAGCGTCTCGGCACGCGGCCAGCCGAAGAGCACGCCGGCAATCTTCACGAGCGCCAAGTTGACCGTTGCGATTATCCAACAGTTGAAGAACAGCCCGAGATAGATCGCACGAAAGCCGCGCACGAACGACGCGGCGCGCCCAGCGTAGCGCAGCTCGTAAAATTCGAGATCGGTCAGCACGCCGGAACGCCGCCAGAGGCGCGCATAGAAAAAAACCGTCGCCATCCC
This sequence comes from Candidatus Cybelea septentrionalis, assembly GCA_003158175.1. Classification (GTDB taxonomy): domain Bacteria; phylum Vulcanimicrobiota; class Vulcanimicrobiia; order Vulcanimicrobiales; family Vulcanimicrobiaceae; genus Cybelea; species Cybelea septentrionalis. The sequence continues at coordinate 35,098 of PMHJ01000028.1, read as the reverse complement.
GGTAAGAAGAAATGACCACCAGACCCAGTTTTCGGAGACGCCACCGTCGCGCACGAGATTCGTGACGAGGTTGGGCGTGTCGGTGGAAAACGTGGTGGCGACGAGCGAGATGCCGATTAGCCACCACGGCGCCTGACGTCCTGCCGCGAAGAACTCCGTGATGTTCTTTCCGGCCCGGCGCGCGAGCACGATCGCCGGCACGAAGCTTACGCCCAAAGAAAGGACGACGATGATCCAATCCAGCGTCCTCAGGTGCATTGGGCGAGCGCGTTCGGTTCCTCCTCGGCGATGACCTCGGATGCGACGAGCGCGACCTCGCTGGGCAACTCGCCGTAGGCATAGACGCTGACCCGAATCCCGGAGCGCTGCAAAAACTCGGCGAGCACCGGCCGGAGCGCCGAGGTGCAGACGACCGCCGCACGGTCGCGGCGCGTCCGTTCCGCATAGCGTTCGATCCGGGCGCGTAGCGCCAGCGCCGTCGCCGGCTCTAACGCTTCGGTTCCATAACTGCACCACGCCGCAACTAGTCTCCGTTCGAACTCCGGATCGAAGATCGCCGGTTCCAACTGCACGACGCCTTTACGGCGCAGCAGATCCGGCACGATGGCGCGCCGCGCGGCTTCGGCAAGCTCGCGCGGATCGCGGGTGCCGGCTTCCAGCATCGCCTCGAAAACCGCGATCGGATCGCGCGGCCACGCGCTTTCGCGAAGCAGCAGCGCGATCGCGCGATGCAACGCGCCGAAGGGCAGCGCCTCCCCACCGACCTCCTTTACTAACGCCGGTACGGTGGATCGCATGTGCTCGAGCAGAGTGTGAAGCTCTTGACGTCCGACGAGCTCGGTCGCGTGGGTGCGCGCGATCTCGGCCAAGTGGGAACCGAGCACGGAAATCGGATCGAAGACCAGTGCGCCGGCGTTTGCCGCGCTCTCGCGCACGTCGGGCGGGATCCACGCCGAGGGCAACTGATAGACCGGCTCGCGTTCGATCTGCACGGAAAAACGCGCCAGAACTGCTTCGTCGGCAACGGCGAGGAGCCGATCGAGATCGAGACGCCCGAACCCAGCTAAACGATCGCGTACGCGAATGCCGTACGTGCGCGGGTCGCGCGAAAGATCGTCGCGCAGACGCACTCCCGGAAGGACGACGCCGATATCTGCGGCCATCGCCCTGCGCACTTCTCCGATGCGGTCGAGCAACGCGTCGGAGAGCGGCGGCGCCAATAGCTGCGCGAGGTCCGCGCCGATTTCGATTGCCACCGCATCGACGCCCACGAGGCCGAGCGCCAACTCGGGGCGTCGCATCGCGTTGCGCTTTATCCGCTCTCGCGCATCGGTCGCTTCGGCTTCGGCACGCCGGCGATTTCGCTGCGCCAGTGCGGCCATGCCGAATGCGCTCGTACCCAAAACAAAAAAGAGCGGCCGGGGCAATCCGGGTACCAGTGCGAGCACCAGCAGTAATCCACCCGCGCTGCGCAAGACGTCGGGCCGCGCAAAGAGCTGCGACGCGAGGTCTGCACCCAGCGCGCCATCCGATGCGACCCTAGTCACCATCATGCCCATCGCCGTCGATATGAGGAAAGCCGGCAGCGTGGTGACGAGCGCATTGCCGATCGACAGCAACGCGAAGGTCTGCACCGCGTCGAGCGGTGCGAGTCCGTGATAGGCAATGCCCACGAGAATCCCGCCGGCGAGATTGAGAGCCACAATCAGCAGCGAAGCGATCGCATCGCCTTTCACGAACTTTCCGGCGCCGTCCATCGCTCCGTAGAAATCCGCCTCTCGCTGGACGACTTCGCGCTTGCAGCGCGCGCCGTCGGCATCCAATGCACCGGCATGCACGTCGGCGTCGATCGCCATCTGCTTTCCCGGCATCGCATCCAAGGTAAAACGAGCCGCCACTTCGGCAACGCGCTGCGAACCGCTGGCGATTACGACGAACTGAATGGTCACCAAGATCGCGAAGACGATGAGACCGACGACCAGATTCCCGCCAACGACGAACGCTCCGAAGGCTGGGATGATCGCACCGACGGCACCGGGCGTCGCTCCGGAGGTAAGGATGAGCCGCGTGGCAGAGACGTCGAGGGAGAGTCGAAAGAGCGTCGCGATCAGAAGCGCGGGCGCAAAGGCGGAGAACTCGAGCGGATCGTCAACCGTAACGGAAAGTAAGAGCACGAGCGCCGATCCAAAGACGTTGATGCCGAGCAAGAGATCGAGCAGCCATGGCGGCAGCGGTACGATCAAGACCGCGACGATCGTCAATAGCAGCGCCGCGAAGACATACACCGCCCGTTTATGCGAGCTCATCGAGCGATCTCGCCGGCGCGCATCAATTCAAGGACTACCGCCGCCACCGCAACGTAGTGTGCTTGCGGAATCGGCTCCCCGGGGCGCCCGTCGCGATAGAGAGCACGTGCGAGCGCAACGTTCTCCACGATCGGGATTCCGTAGATCGCGGCAACCTCTCGAACGCGCGCGGCGGTCTCGTCTCGGACACGCACGAGGACTTCCGGAACGGGAACGCGCGGTGGCCGATACGCTAAAGCCACCGCCAAGCGCGTCGGATTTACGACGACAAATGACGCCTCTTTAATTCGAGTCAGACCGCCTCGAAGCAACGCGCGGTGCAAGGATCGGCGGCGCCCTCTCGCCAGCGCGTCACCTTCTTCTTCCTTCACCTCTCGCTTGCGCTCTTCAAAGCTCATGCGCAACTTTCGCAGCCATGACGAACGGGCGGCGCCAAACTCCGCAACCGAAAAGAGCAAGCCGACCGCACCGGCCGCAAAGGCCACGCGTTGCGCCGCAGACCACACCGCGTCAACGGTGTGCGCGAGGTCCGACGAGTGGATCATCGCCGCGGCGGCGCCCAGCAGAGCCGGAGTCATTGCGAGGCTCGCACAGAGAAATGCGAGCGCCGCACGCAGCGAGTGGCTCAACGTCTCGCGTGAAAGGATGCGTCGCATACCCTCGACCGGATTAAGACGCTCGATCTTCGCCGTCACCGGCACAAGGGCGAGTCCGCCGCTTTGCGCGACGTTTACGATCGCCCCCGCCGTTGAGGCAGCGGCGATCGGAATCAGCGCCAGGGCTGCCACGAGCACGCAGGATGCAGCAGGCCCCAGCGACTGCGCGCGCACGAGCTCGTTTGCAGCGACGGAGCCAAAGAGTGGCGCAACGGAGAGAACCGCGAAGCAGGCCGCGGCAAAGGACACGTTTGCCGCGAGCTCGCTCGAGCGTGCAGTGTTGCCTTCGCGCTTCGCCTTTGCGATTCGGCGCGGCGTCGGTTCGAAGGCCTTCTCCGCAACGTCGCTCACTTCGCGAATCCCGGGATTCCGAGTGTCGCCGGCGGCGCCTCGGCGGCGGCGAGCGGCACGACGATCGCGGTTGCGATCAAAGCCGCGGCGAAAGCCAGCGGAAAGGCGAGCGTAAAAGTGCCGAAGCGCGGAATGACCCGGGAAAGCGCCCCGAGTGCGATTTGAACGACGAACGCCAATCCGAGAGCCGGCGCGGCGACTTGCAGCGCCACCGCGAAAAAGTTGGTAGCAAAGACCGCCGCGAACGACGCCCAAGCGCCTGCGTGCAGCGGCGATTGGAGGGGTATGCGCACGAAGCTCTGCGCGAAGCCGAGCAACGTCAAGCGATACGCCCCGGTAAGGAAGAAGGCGCCGGTAAACGCCAGCGACCACACGCGCCCAAATCCGCTCGGCGCGACCAGCACCACGCTTGGCGCGATCGCTTTGACGCCGACATAATCGTCGACGATCCGGCCTCCCGCGTAGGCAGCGTCGTAGACCAGCGACGCCGCCATTCCAATCGCGCTCCCGAGCAAGAACTCCACAATTAAGGCGGCGACGAAGACGCCGCCATCGAGGCGAAGTTGCGCGCCGGAAAGGCTCGGCGCGATAAGGATTGCTAAGATGAGCGCAAATGCGCCCCGGAGCGGCGCGGGAACGCTGGGATGCGAAAAGGCGGGGGCCCGAAAGACAAAACCGGCGCAGCGCGCCAGAACGAGCAAATCGGCTACCACCCTGCGCGCAGCGCCGGAATGGCGGCCAGCGCTCGATCGAAGAGCGTCGCCAGCAAATGCATTCCGGCATCCCCGAAGACGGCGACGGTCAGACCGACCGCTAGGATCTTCGGCAAAAGCGTCAGCGTTTGTTCCTGCACTTGGGTCGCCGCTTGCACGACCGCAACAGCGGTCCCGACGAACGCCGCGACGGCCAACATCGGCAACGCGATTATTGCAGTCGTAAGCAACGCGTCGCGCAACAATCCGTCGAGGGCCTCCATCCGCTCAAGCTACCTGCAGGCCGTTACGGTCGTTTTACGGCGTTGTTATGTTCCTAACATCGTGGAGAGCGGGGCGCCACGCACTCGCCGCGAGCAGCGACGAGACGATGGCGCGCGTTGCGGGCGAGCGGTTGAGCGTGTAGAAATGAAGTCCCGGCACGCCGCCCTGCAGCAATTCGAGCGCCTGCATCGACGCGTACGCGACTCCCAAGTCTTCGACGGCCTTTACGTCGCCTTTGCGCGCGTTCATCTCGACGCGCAGCTTCGGCGGGATGCTGGCTCCACAGAGAGCCACGAAGCGCTCTATTTGGCCAAAGTTCGTGATCGGCATCAATCCCGGAAGCATCGGCAGGGTGATGCCGGCGCTACGGACTCGGCGCTCGAACCCGAAAAACTGCGCGTTGTCAAAGAAGAGTTGCGACACCAAGAAATCGGCGCCCGCTTCCGCCTTTATCTTGAGCGCCGCTAGATCCGCATCGGGGGTCGTCGCCTCCGGATGCTTCTCCGGGTAGCACGCCGCGCCGATGCAAAAATCGTAGTTCCGCCGCAACATGGCGACGAGCTCGCTAGCGTGTTCGAAGCCTCCGGCGACTGGAACGAACTGCGAGCCTGCTGGAGGATCGCCACGCAATGCCAAGACGTTGTCGATTCCGGCTCGCGCCAGCTCGTCGAGCAGCGCTCGCAGCTCGGCGCGGCTGGCGCCGATGCAGGTCACATGCGCGACCACCGTCAGTCCGATCTCTTGTTGAATTTCCTTTGCAAGGGCGACCGTTCTCGCTCGCGTCGAGCCGCCCGCGCCGTAGGTGATCGATACGAAAGCCGGCCGCAACGGCGCAAGCGACTCGATTGCCGCCACGAGCTGTCGCGAACCGGCATCGTCTCTCGGCGGAAAGAATTCGAACGAGAAAAAGGGGCGCTGACTCGCGAGCGCGTCACTGATGCGCATGTGGTCTTGCTTATCGAAAGCTGCCCGCGACGCCTCCGCAAAGCAGCGCCCACCCATCGACCATTACAAAGAGCAGCAGCTTAACCGGCAGCGAAACGACGGGCGGGCTGAGCATCATCATTCCCAACCCCATCAGCATCGCCGCCACCGCCAAATCGATTGCGACGAAAGGAAGGTAGAGCGCAAACCCGATGGCAAACGCGCTGCGAAGCTCGCCGACGACAAACGCCGGAACGAGCACGGTCATCGGTGCCTGCCGCTCGGGCTCTAGCGCGCGGTGAGCGACGCGGTCGAAGAGCGCGACGTCCGCGGCCCGAGTCTGTCGTAACATGAACGAGCGCAACGGACCCATTGCGCGCGTCACCGTTTGCGAGGGCGAGAGCTTTCCATGGAAATACGGATCGAGCGCGTCGCGGCCGATCTGCTGCGCGGTGGGCGCCATGACGACCAATGTGAGGACGAGTGCCAAGCCGGTGAGAACGGCATTGGGCGGCAGAGCCGAGGCGCCGATCGCCGAGCGCACGAGCGATAGAACGACGACGATGCGAATGAAGGACGTGCAAGTCACTAGCGCAAGCGGAACGAAGGAAAGCATCGTCAGGCCGACGAGCAAATCCAAGGGCTGCGTGCCGTGCCGGCTCGCGGAGCCCAAGAGCGCCTCCAAGCTCACGGTTGAAATGCAAAGAGCTCGGTTATCCGCAAACCAAAGCTCTCGTCGACGGCGACGATCTCGCCGCGTGCGATCGGCCTGTTGTTGACGAGCAGGTCGACGGGCGCGTTCGCCGCCCGGTCCAGTTCGACGATCGAGCCGGTCCCAAGCTTAAGGATTTCAGCCACCGACATTTTGCAACTGCCAAGCTCGACCGTCAGGTGCAGCGGTACGTGCATCAATAACCCGAGATTCTCCGCTTCGGCAGTTTTTGCCGGATCCGTCGAGCCCTGGTTCACGTTACGGCACCAAGGGCTTCAACGTGCAATGCATAGCGGCCGTTTCTCACGCCGCACGTCCCGCGCGCCACGCTTCGGCCGTGTGCGCGCAGCGCGCACCGCGCAAAGTCGTAGGGACGAAGCGTCAAAATCGAACCGGGGCGCAGCTCGGCTACCGCGCCGCTTGGGATCTGTCCGAGATCGAGCGTCAAACGAGCAGTGATCGGAACGGCCGCCAGATGGCCGATTTCGACGCATCCTCGCGGTTCGGGCGACGGATCGCGAGAAAGAGCGATGCCGATCCGGACCGCGACCGGCTCCTCTACCAAGAGCTCGAAATAGGTTGCGTAACCTTCGATCGTACCGACGCGCTCGACGAAACGGCTCTCCCGCGTTCCACAAACCGATACGAGGTGCGCGGCAATCGCGTTGACCGTGCGATCTAAGACGTCGCGTTCGATCGGAGAGAGCTCGCGTTCGCGATCGACGGGTAATCCTTCGCCGAAGAGCGCCGCAACCAGCGAGAGTGCGTCGGCGCAACGGAGAACGATCGCCGCGTCGGCGATGCTTCCGCGCACTCGGTAGAGAATCGCATCTTTCACGATCGCGGGCCAAGCCGGCGCCGTTGGAATGGACGGCTCGAAGACCCGCATCTCGACGGGCGAGCTCAAGATTGACGTCAGCGTCTCGCGAACGCCGTTCGCCACCACGCACGCGGCGCTTGGCGGCAGAGCCGACCTCGGGCCGAACACCGGTTTGCGGATGCGTTTGCTCATTTCACGAGATCCATCGTGGTCTTGCCGAGATTTGACTTGGCCTGCTCGGCCGCCCGAAGCGCGTCGAAGGCAATATAGGCGTCGTTGAGCTTGACGAGACTTTCGTCGAGGTTAATGCGGCTTCGCTCGCGATGCATCGGCCGCAGTGCCGGAACGTTTGCATCTCCAGCGACGGCAAGTTGAGGCTGCACCCCGTGCGGAGGGATGCAACGACTGCCGTCCGTCGTCTCGAGACGGGTGCCCGCGGGAAAGCGTGCCAGCGCGATGCGCCCGGCGACGACGCGCTGCGTTTTGCGCAATCCGCTGCGTGGGTCGACGGTGACGCGCGCATAGATGAAGCTTCCGTCGCGCTCGATTTGCGGATCGCTCGCCCTCCCGAGCGCTTCGTCAACCGCATCGATTCTCAAATCCGAAAGTTCGTTGCCAGAGGCGGGGAAGCCGCGGATCGGCTCCCCCTCGCCGTCGACGAGGCGGCCATTGCGAAGCGTAAACGATCCGTCACGCGTGTACGAGACTTCTCCCCGTTCGCTGCGCGTAACGAAATAGAGGTCATCGGCGGCACTGACCGCGAGGGGATCGAGCGTGAACTCCGAGGAGGCGCGGGCGGTGGCGACGTCGTCGTACCGCGCAACCGCGCCCGGCGTAAAGGCACGGCGAACATCCTCGGCGCGCTCGCTAATGCGATCGAGCGCTGCGCTGAGGGCCGGATTCAAGAACATCGCTTTCCTCGCGTTTCGAAATCGAGGAGGACCCCGCGCGCGGCCAGCGCAAAGCGGGCCTGCGCTAAAGCCCGCGCGACGACGTCACGCATTTGCGGCCTGCAGAGCGCAACCAGCGTGGCGACGTTTCCGTTCGTTTGGAGGATCACGTGGACTCGAGCTCCTCCGCGCCCCATCGAAAACGTGGCACGTTTGACGTGCGCAGTCGAATGTGCGAATCGGCGTTCGATCCGTTGGCCCAGCGGCGCGATGCCACGATTTACCGAAATTCGAGTGGCGCCAGACTGCATCGCTACTTGCAACGGCTTCGTTTGCACGAAGTGCTGCACGCGTGGTTCGGCCGGCCGCGCCCCGCAAAGATCCGTCTTGGCTTGCGGTTGGGGCTCACCGAGCGTCGCGACGGTGCGGGGGGCGCACTCGCTGGCCGGAACGGGGCGCCGATCTGGACGAGCCAGCCGATCTGGATGAGCCAGATGAAGTGCCGAATACCATGCCTGCGAGAGTGCGCGACGGTCGATTGCCGCCAACGGTGCTGCGAGAATGCTCACCTCGAGCTGCTGCGTCATCATGGCACGATGATGCCATCGGGCTGTGATCCTGCATTGGTCGCAACGTTGCCGACATGAGAACGCCGCGCATAACTCGCTAGAACGTTTCGTACGTAACTTCTGGTCTCTTCGTACGGCGGGATCCCACCATATTTTTGCACCGCGTCCGGCCCGGCATTATACGCGGCAACCGCCAGCTCGACTCTGCCGAAACGGTCCAGCAAACTCCGAAGGTAACGCGTACCACCGCGAATGTTCTGGATGGCATCGTATGAATCCGTAACACCAAGAGCATCGGCCGTCTGGGGCATCAGCTGCATGAGCCCACGAGCGCCGGCGCTTGAGGTCGCGTTTGAGTTGAAGGCAGATTCGTTTTCGACGATCGCTTCGATCAACGCGGGATCCACGTGGTAATCGGCACCGCTGGCATTGATGACGCGCTCGATCTCCGCGCGCGGCGTTCGTGCCGCCACCGCCGAGCCGGCGTCGTTCGATCGCGCGTAGCTCGGGACGATCAGCCTATTAAACGCGGTGGCGTTTAATGCCGGCGCCGATGAGATCTGCTCCATCCGGCGGGCGAGGGCCGCCAACTCGTTAGCGATCTCCATTCTACTCCTCCATGAGTTCGATAAGCCGCGCGAGTTGCGACAAGGTCACAACGTGATCGCAGCTGCCCCGGCCCTGCCGAAGATAGTTCCCGATCTGACTTTCGATTGCAATCGCCGCTCGTGCCGCGCCATCCGCGGGCTCGATACCCAGGCTGCGCGCGTCTTTGATCCGATCGAGTCGCGACAGGGTGTGACGCAACGCGCGGGCGTCACGAAGGTGCGGCTCGCTCGCGACCATGTCCATCGTGCGGCTGGTGCTGCCTAGCACGTCGACGGCCGGAAACCACCCGGCTTGCGCGAGCGCGACCGAGAGCGCGATGTGTCCATCCAAGATCGACCGCGCCGCTTCGCTGACCGGATCGCGATCGTCACCGTCGCTCAGGACCGTGGCGATCAACGTGATCGACCCGGTGCAAACCGCTCCGGCAACCTCCACGAGTCGCGCCAGCTCGGCAAAGACACTCGGCGGAAAGCCTCCGCGGCCGGCACTCTCGCCGGACGCGACAGCGATCTCGCGCGACGCCCCGGCAAAGCGGGCTAGACTATCGAGCACGAGCAGCACGTCGAGGCCGCGCTCGCGAAGCGCCTGGGCGTGCGCAACCGCTACGTGCGCGGCAAGGACCCGCTCGGACGCCGGACGATCGCTGGTCGCGCAAACGACGGTCGTACGTTCGTTGCGCTGCGCGATCCAATGCTGCGCCTCTCGTCCGCGCTCTCCGGTCAACGCCACAACGATCGCGTCCGCCGCGCAGCCGTCAACGAGCGACTCCAAAAGCGTCGTCTTTCCGGCGCCGGGCGCACCGAAAATTCCCACCCTAGCGCCTCGGCCAATCGTCAGCAAACCGTCGATCACTCGAACTCCCGTCCAAATCGGCTCGCCGATCGCGGCGCGTTCGTTCGGCCGCGGCGACCGCAGTTCCAACGACACGCGACGGCCGCGAAGCGGGGGTCCGCCATCGAGTGGAGCTCCTAGCGCATCGAGCGCACGACCGAACGCGCACGCCCCAAGGCAAAGGCGCCGCTGCGGCGTCAGCGCGCGCATGCGTCAAGCGCGTTCTCTAGCCGCGCGCATAGTCGCAAATCGATCGTGCCGCTGCGCAGCTCGGCGATGACGTCGCCCGGCGCAAGGCTCTCGTCGAGAACCGCATCGATCTCGAGGCCGCACAGCGCGTTACGATCTCGCGGATGAACGCGCACCGTCAGAACCCTTTCGTTCGAAAATCGCTCGCGAGTTTTCGCAACGACGGCAGCGACGTCGGGGCCCGCGAGCGTCAGCTCGCGTGCCAGCACGTTCTCGGCGATCTCTGCGAGTAGCTCCTGCACCGCAACGTCCAACGCGTCCGCGAGGGCGGCGCGAAAACGGCGCAGCGCGCCGAACGTCGCGGCATACTCGGTAAAGCTCTCCTTCGGGTACGAGCACGGCGCGAGCGGCTCGAGGACGCCCGGTTGAGGAAGGGAGAGTGCAACCTGCTCCGGGGGCGCCGGACTCAAAAAGCGCGCGAGCGGAATAAATCCCTCAGACATGACGGCGCAGCAACTCTTGAGCGTCATCGAGAAGCGGCGAGTGGCGGCGCTGCATCCGCCGCACGATTGCTTCTCGTTCATGCGGCGGATAGAGTTCGAGTACGGCGGTAGCCGTTGCGGCGGGAAGCGCGCTGATGATCGCCGCCGCGGCATGCGGCGGTTCTTGTTCCAGCATGCTCCGCACGCGCGCCGGGGCGAAGCCGGCGGCGGCCTTGGAGGCGCGCTCGACAGCGGCGTGCTCGATTAAGGACTGCAAGAACGAGGCAAACGGCGGCATCGCGAGACGCACGCAGATCACCAGGCCCAAAGCAACGATCAACGCGGGCGCGAGCGGTACGATCGCACCGTAGAGCAGCCACCATGCGTCTCGACGCAGAATCGGAGCGCGGCGAAAATCCACGGCATCGACGGCGAGCAAATCTCCGCGGCGCGCATCGTAGCCGACGGTCGCGGCGGCAAGCTCGCGAACCTTCATCAAATCGGCGCCGCGGTTCTGATCCACGAAGACCGCGGTCGAAAGACGTTTCAGGCCTCCGGCGCGCGCTACCGAGACGAGCTCGTGCGTCTCACTTCCTCGGTCTTCGCCCTCTTCGAGCCGGCGATATCGCTTGCCGCCGCCATCGTAACTCTCGCTGCGTCTCGCTCCCGCAATTTCTTGTGCACCGGCCGGCATACGGCGAACGTCCCGCTCCGAGGTCCGCTCGCGCGCGTATTCGGCCCGTACGCGAACGATCGTCGCACCGTCGCCGAGAGCGGCATCGAGCGCCGACTGCAGCGACGCTTGGAGCTCCTGCGCATCGTCGCCGGGCGTACCGGCGTCGCCGAGGGCGACTCCACGGTCATCCAAGATCGTGACGTGCGCCGGTTGCAGCTCCGGAACGCTCGCCGCTACAAATGCGCGAATGCCGTCGATCGCTTCCCGCGAAAGACGTGCTCCGGCGCGCAGACGAAGACGCACGCTTGCGCTTGCATCGCGTGCGGACTCGTCCGCAAACTCCGGCGCTTTGGCCGGCGCAACGATGACGCGCGCGTCGTCAATGCCGTCGATTCCACGCAGTCCGGCTTCGATGTCACCGGCGAGACCGGCCCTCGTTTGGGCTTCGACGACCGCTTGCGGGGTCAGCACGCCGATCGTGGCCAACGCTTCACCGGTGCTCGAGAGGTGAGGATGCGGAACGCCCGCCAGCGAGAGACGCAGCAGCAGGTCGTTTCGTCGCATCGCATCGACGACGACGTTATCGGCGGTGGGGGTGAACGTAACGTTCCAACTCGCCAGCCGCTCCTCGACCTCACTCAACTGCTCTGGATGGAGCGGCGCGGCAAAAAGCGCGACGCGAGGCGGGTGGGCGAGGATGGCCGCCGCAATCGCCAGGACCACGGCGATCGATGCAGCGGCACCCGCAACGACGCGCACCGCTCGGGGCAACGAGTTCCACCGAGTCAGGAGCAGCGCCAGCGCGGGCATCGCGGCTCCTTACACTTGCATGTTGAGGACGGATTGCACGGATTGTGTGATGCGTTGCGCGGTGGCCGTCGCAACGGAGAGCGCGACGTCGGCGCGAGCACGTTCGTACACGGCGTCTTGGAGCGTTCCGCCGCCATAGGCAAAGGAGTCTTCGGCGCCCTCCGCGCTGCCTAACATCTCACCGAGCGAATCGAGTGCTTTCGCGAAGCCGGCGGCGTCGCCGCGGCCGGGGGTCGCCAATGGCGACGCGTCGGGAAGTAATGGCTCAACTCTCACAACCGCTCCAGTTCGATGGTCTTTTCGGCCAGCGTTTTCCCTACGTCGAACATCGAAGCGTCCGATTCGTAGGCGCGCGAAGCGTTCATCACTGCAATCATTTCGGTCAAGATATCTACGTTTGTGCCGGCCTGCGTGCTGGTTCCGGCGAACTCTACCCGCGCGTCGCCGTCGTCGGACTCGAGGATACGAAACTGCGGAATCATTCTCTGATACGCGCCGTTGGGACCGGCCGCTTCCGCGGCAGCGACGTTGCGAGCCGCGACGTCGAGCGCCGCACGCTGCGCGTCCATTCCGCTGGCCGCCGCGTCGAGCAGACCGATGCTCATTTCGTCACCGCCTTGATTTCCTCGAGCCGAGCGTGTTCGGTACTCAGCAGCGCTTCGGAAAAGATCGCCGCCGCGGCGGTCTGCGCCATTGCGGCGTCGGCACTGCGCCCTGCCGCTTTCCCGGCGTTGGCGCGCGCAACTGCGGCCTGCGCATCCCCAAGCCGAGTGCGAGCACCGGCGAGCGCATCTCTTAAGGAATCTCCCACATCGAACATGCGCACGATCCTAACAGCGCCCAGTGACCACGGAGATTACGTCAGATTGATGAAATGTGACGAGCGGAGGTGGTGGTTCGAGGACCGCGGTTTATTTAATCGGTAAGAATGGCGTGAAACCGATGCGAGCGTCGAAGTAAACCATGCCTGAGATTAATCAGACATCATCCGCTCCGAGAAAAGGAGAAATCATGCGAATTTTAAGATCGCTCCCCGCATTTATGGCGGCCATTCTCTTAGCCGTCCTTCCGCTGTCCTCGCCGGCACAGCTCTCGATCGGCGTCGGCGTCACCATCGGCTCGGCCCCGCCGCCGATTCCGGTCTACGTGCAGCCCGCGGCGCCCTATCCGAACTACCAATGGACACCTGGCTACTGGGGCTGGGGATCGGCCGGTTACTACTGGACTCCCGGAGTTTGGGTACGGCCGCCGGTCGTCGGGCTTCTATGGACGCCGGGTTACTGGGGCGCTAGAGGCGGTGGATACGGATGGAACGGGGGTTACTGGGGAGCCAGCGTCGGCTTCTACGGCGGCGTCAACTACGGAGCCGGCTATTATGGCAGCGGCTTCGTCGGAGGCGCATGGTCCGGCAACCAATTCCGCTACAATACCGCCGTCACGAACGTGAACCGAACCACGATCCACAACACGTACGTGAACAAGACCGTCATCAACAACCACTACAACAATTCTCGAGTCAGCTACAACGGCGGTAGGGGCGGAACGACCGTCAAGCCGACATCGGGCCAGATCACGGCTCGCCAGAGCGGCCGCGCTCCTACCATCGATCAGAAAAATCAGGCGCAGTTCGCAAGCAACGATCGCAATCAGTACGCAAGCGTAAATAAAGGCAAGCCGACGTTAACGACTTCCCAAAAGCCGTTTAGCAGCACGAATAAACCAGCCAACTCCGCGCCGGTAACGACTGCCGACAAGCAAGGCGCGCAGAATCAGCCGAAATCCGCTGGCGCCAACGCGCCGTCCAACAAGGCGCCGACGACGCAAAACAAGCCCGCGACGACGACGCAAAACAAAAAGCCGGCGCCAACAACGCAAAACAAAAAACCAGCGGCAACGACGCAAAACAAAAAACCAGCGCCAACGACGCAAAACAAGAAACCAGCTCCGCAGGGACAGAAGCCTCCTGCCGGCGGAAAGGGAAAGCCGCAGGGCGGCGGACAGTCCAAATCACCTGCAAACAACGGGAATAACAAACCACCGCAGCATTAAGGCGCGCTCTCGCGCGTGAAACCTGATGTGAGAGCGGGATGAAGAGCGCGTTGGAACGGCCTGACGAACGGGTAAGAGTTTTGTGAAAGCGCTCCGGGATGCCTAAATTATGCGCGTAAGAACGGTCGTTCCGGGCTATAATTCGAGCATCCACTCCGGAAAGGAGAATTTATGCGAATCTCAAGATTACTTCCCGCGCTTCTCGCGGCCGTTTTTATTATCGCTCTTCCCGTGCCGGCACCGGCACAGTTCGCGATTGGCGTCGGCGTCACGGTCGGCGTGCCCCCGCCGCCGATCCCCGTCTACACGATCCCCGTGGCCCCGGAGCCTAACTACATGTATACCCCCGGATACTGGGCCTGGGGAGCAGGCGGCTATTATTGGGTCCCCGGCGTTTGGCTGGCCGCACCTGCCGTCGGCGTCTACTGGACGCCGGGTTACTGGGGCTCCTATGGAGGCGCCTATCGCTGGAACGCCGGCTACTGGGGTCCTCGCGTCGGCTTCTACGGCGGCATTAACTACGGATTCGGTTACTTCGGCGCCGGTTTCGTCGGCGGCGTTTGGGCCGGCGGCGGCTTCCGCTATAACACCGCCGTGTGGCCGGTCAACCGGACCTACGTCCACAATACCTACTACAATAAGACGATCATCAACAACTACTACAACCATTCTCGCGTGAGCTACAACGGCGGACGCGGCGGTATCACGACGCGCCCGACTCCGGCCGAACGCTCCGCATGGGCGAGCCGCCGCTACGGCGCAACGCCCGCGCAGGTGACTCACGCGCGATATGCCGCACAAGATCGCACCCTCTACGCGAAGACAAACGGCGGCCACCCGCCGGTGACGGCGACGACGCACGCGTACAACGCTAGCAATCATGGTACGGTCTCCCACGGAACGAGCGTCACCCATTACAACGGGGCGACGCACACCGCGACGCATTATAACGGGACGACTCACTCGACCACGCATTACAACGCAAACACGCACACTGCGACGCACTACAACGGAACCACGCACACGACCACGCACTACAACGGGACGATGCACGCGGCGCAGCCTCACCCGGCCGCCCACCCGCCCACGTCGGCCAGCCATCCGAATCAGGGCGACCAAGGGCACAAGCCTCCGAAGCACTAGACCTGTAATCGGAAAATCAGCGGGGCCCCGTTTGGGGCCCCGTTTGCTTATCTTGCGATCGGCAAGCCTTGCGAATCCAGCGGGACGCCGAGCATCAAACGAGTGACTTCGTCGTAGTTTGCAATGCCCGCTGCAATGCGATTGCTTTTCAGATAAGCGTTATATGTGCGCCACGACCAATGCGCGAGCGCCACGTTGATGTGACGCGCGTCGCGTCGCCGCATCGCCGTAAAATCTTGCCAGACGAGCGGAACGAACTCGCGACGCGCATAGTGGCGTTTCTGCGGCAGATAGAGGAAGAGCGCGAACCACCCCGCGTACCTCACGGCCGGATCCTTAGAACGCAGACAGGTCACGATAGCGAGATAGTTCGCCTCGTCTTCGCGAGCGTAGGCCGCGACGTGACTCCACTCGTGCGCGTAATCGAAGGGACGCTCGAACCAGAACAAATCTGAAGCGGTCGCGACGTTGAGCGTAAATGGGTTGATGAAGCCGTCCGTTCCCGTGGCAAGCATGAAGGGATCGGCCACGGTCGGCTTGGCTGCGCCGACGAGCGGAGCCCACGTGTCGCCGACGCGCTGCACCGCCGGCAGCCATGCGGCCCGCAGTGCCGCGAGATCGAGCGGCAGCTTCGCTCGCGCGTGCGCGGGTTTTGCCAGCGCGTTTATCTGGGAAATCGCGCGCGCTTGCAAAGCGGCGGCAGTCTGCGGCGTCACTCGGGCAGCATCGTAACGCACCCGGGTCTCCAGCGGCGCGCGCGCGTAGTTCCACGCCCAGCTCAGTTCGAACCACACGGCGTAAAGGCCAACGATCGCGACGCAATTCAAGAGCAGGGCGCCGGCGTGCGCGCCACGGCGCACGCGCCGTCGAGCGAAGATCACGATCTGCCAGACGATCGCCGCGACGCCGGCCAGCGCGGCCACATCGCCGAGCGACCACGGCAAGAAGTTGGTGATGGGAAATGCGCTGCGTTCCCAAACGGGATAGGCGCCGTTGGAGTAAACGCGCTCGATCCAGGCCGCCTGCGGTTGTACGAGCAATGCGACCGCGCCCAGCGCAATCGCCGCGAGCTTGAGGCTACGCTTTAGCGTTTGCTGTACTGGAAACGTTTACGGGCGCGCTTGCGACCGTACTTTTTCGATTCCTTTTCGCGCGGATCGCGCGTGAGGAAGCCGTTCTTCCGCATCGTCTCTTTGAGCGATTCGTCCATTTCAACAAGCGCGCGTGCGATGCCGTGACGAATCGCGCCCGCTTGGCCGGTCACGCCTCCGCCTTCGGCCTTAACGCGAACGTCGAAGCGCGAAACGCTCTGCGTTGCTTCGAGCGGTTGGCGCACGATCTGAAGCAACTGGGGGCGCGAAAAGTATTCGTCGATCGGCTTGTTGTTGACGGTAATGATGCCTTGGCCGAGCATCAGCTTCACGCGGGCGACCGCGCGTTTCCGGCGCCCGGTCGATTGAATTATTTCGATAGCCTCGTTCAAACAATGCTCCTAGGGCAACGACGACGGCTGCTGTGCGTCGTGAGGATGCTCGGCGCCCGTATAAACGCTCAAGCGGCGCAGCTGCACGTCGCGCATGCGATTGCCCGCAAGCATTCCACGCACGGCCTTCTCGACCAGCCGTTCCGGATGCTTGTCGGCGATTTCCCGCGCCGTTTGCACCCTCAGGCCGCCGGGATAGTTACTGTGACGATAGTAAAGTTTCTGGTCCCACTTTTTCCCGCCCAACTCGATTTTTTCGGCGTTGAGCACGATCACGTGGTCGCCGTCATCGATGTGCGGCGTCCAGGTCGGCTTGTGTTTGCCCGAAAGCGCGCGTGCAATTCGCACGGCAAGCGTCCCGAGGCGCTGTCCCGCGGCATCGACGACATACCAACGATGCTCGGTCTCCGCGGTTTTCTGCTGGTACGTGCGCACAACCAACGTATCCTACGGGAAAGCCCGCCCCCAGTCAAGGAGCGTCGTCCGTCACCGGCAGAGGATCGGCGGCTCAGCGAACGAGTCGTAGCCGTCTTTATAGCGCACCCCAGCCAAGTACAACCCGTGGGCGGGTGCGATGGGCCCCGCGGCCGAGCGATCGGCCGCCGCAAGGACCGCCGCCAGGTCGCCGCCGCAACGCCCGCTCCCCACCTCCACCAGCGTCCCCACCAGCGAGCGAGCCATGCGGTGCAGGAAGCCGCTCGCGGTGATCTCCAGGCGAAGCAGGCCGCCGCGCGGCTCGATCGTCAAACCGTAGATGCTCCGCACCGTCGAGCGCGCCCCATTCGATCGCCCCACCGGTAAGACCGAGCAAAACGAGCGGAAATCGTGTTCGCCGACGACCTGGGCAGCGGCGGCGCGCATCGGGTCGAGTTCCAGCGCTTGAGGAACGTGCCAGGCGTAGCGAGCCGTCAAAGCGTCAGGCTGCGGGCGAGGCGCTATCGCGTAGACGTAGGTCCGCTGCAAGGCCGAGAAGCGAGCCGAAAAGCCGGCCTCCACGACGGCCGCATCGCGCACCGAGCAATCGGCCGGGAGCACGGCGTTGAGCGCCAGAGCCAGCCGAGCGAAAGGAAAGGCCGCGGCCGTTGCAAGCGAGACAACCTGGCCGCTGGCATGCACGCCACTGTCGGTCCTTCCCGCGGCCGTCACTTTGACCGTCTCCTCAAAGATCGTAGAGAGCGCCTTTTCCAAGACGCCCGCGACCGTCCGGTTCATGGGTTGCCATTGGAAGCCGCAAAACTCGCTTCCGTCGTACTCGATGATCAGTCGAAGGTGGGTGCGCGCGACGTCAGCCGTGCTGGCGTTGGAGTGGAAAGAGCAGGACGTCACGGATCGAGCGCTGGCCGGTCAGAAGCATGACGAGACGATCGACGCCGATTCCGATTCCCGCCGTCGGCGGCATACCGTATTCGAGGGCTCGCACGAAATCCCAATCGGGGTCGGGGATCTCTTCGTCTCCGGAGATGCGATCGGCGACTTGCGCCTCGAAACGCGCGCGCTGATCGTCGGGATCGTTAAGCTCGGTGAAGGCGTTGGAGATCTCCATCCTAGCGCAAAAGAGCTCGTAGCGATCGGTGATCTCCGGGTCGCCCGCACGGCGCTTGGCCAGCGGAGAGATCGCGACGGGATATCCGGTAACGAACGTCGGCGCGACGAGATGCGGTTCGAGCACGCGCTCAAAGATTTTGTCGAGCGCGTGACCGTGCGTCGGCGACCGGGGCAGCCCGAGCTCGTGCGCAATCGCCTGCGCGCCCGCCGGATCGAGCAGAACGTCGCGCGTGTACTTGCCGTCACTATACTGCGCCATCGCATCGAGATACTCGATGCGCGCGAAGGGACGCGCAAACGAAATCGTTGCGTCGCCGTGCGGCAGATCGGTCCCGCCACCGGTAGCGGTAGAGACGAGATGCGCGATCAGCGCCTCGTTGAACTCCATCATGTCGGAGACGTCCCAGTACGCGGCGTAAAGCTCGAGCATCGTGAACTCGGGATTGTGCGTCGTGTCGATGCCTTCGTTGCGGAAGATGCGGCCGATCTCGTAGACTCGCTCCATTCCGCCGACGATCAACCGCTTCAGATTCAGCTCCGTCGCGATACGCAACTGCATCTCCTGATCGAGCGCGTTGCAGTGAGCTATGAAGGGTCGGGCGGCGGCGCCGCCTGCGACGTGCAGCAACGTCGGCGTCTCGACTTCGTAAAAACCACGTTCGTCGATGAAGCGGCGCATCTCCGCGATCAAACGGCTGCGCATGATCATCGTGTCCCGCACGTCGGGGTTGACGATCATGTCGACGTAACGCTGACGGTAGCGCTTCTCAACGTCCTGCAATCCGTGCCACTTATCGGGCAACGGCATCAATGCCTTACCGATCGCAACGAACGAGCTCACGTGGAGCGTGAGCTCACCCATCTTCGAGCGAAACATGTAGCCCCGCACGCCGAGCAGATCGCCTCGGTCNNATTTGCAGGCGTCCCGTGCGATCCGCGAGGTCCGCGAAGACGGTCTTCCCCATCGTGCGCTTGGAGAGAAGGCGCCCCGCCAGGCTCCAGCCCTCCGCCGACGCGTCTTGGCCCGGCACGAGAAACGCGTAGCGGGCGACCAGCTCCGCCGCAGTCGCGTCCACTTCACAGCGGCGTTGCGCGAACGGGTCCTTGTTGCGCGAACGCAAAGCGGCCAGATTCTCGCGTCTGGCCGCTATGAGTGCCGCTTCGGTCTTCCCGAACTCCTCCAAACTTACGACGCCTTCTTTGCGGCCTTCTTCGGTGCGCTGCTCTTGATCGACTCGATCTTGTATTTGACCAAGCCGCGCGGCGTAGCGACGTCGACGGTCGTGCCCTTTTTGTGTCCCATCAGCGAGCGGCCCAAAGGAGACTCGTTGGAGATTCGATGACTCGCCGGATCGGCCTCGGCCGACCCAACGATCGAAAACTCATACGCCTCGTTCTTCTTGAGCTCTCGTACCTTAACGACCGCGCCGAGATGGACTTCATCGGCTACGTATTCGGACTCGTCGATGAGCCGGGCATTGCGGATCATCGCCTCGAGCTTGAGAATGCGCCCCTCGATGAACGCCTGCTCCTGTTTGGCGTCTTCGTATTCGGCGTTTTCGCTCAAATCGCCGTACTCTTTCGCTTGGCGAATGCGATCGTTCACCTCGCGCCGATGGACGCTCCGCAGCTCGTCGAGCTCCTGCTCCAGCTTCGTCAGACCTTCGGGAGTTAGCACGATCTCTTTGTCGTTCAACCTAGAACCTCACGGGGGCTCGTGACCCGAGACCCCACAGCAATTTCCTGCGTCCTTGCGAACGCTGGCGCGGTTTGTTCTCAGCGGCTCGCTGGAAGGCCTTCTATACCCAGGCGGCCTCAGGACGACACGGAGGCCAGGCGCACGACGCGAGGCTTAAGCCGCAGCTCGTGCAGCAAGCCTTCATAATCGGCAGGAACGACGTCGCTCCAGGCCTTCCCGAGCAACGCTAATAGCGCCGCTTCCAAGACGTTGGTTCCGAACGATCGGCCGGCGATCTCCGGCGTCGTCGTGATCAGCATCTTGACGCCGCGCACCGCCAGATCCTCGACATTGCCTGCCGTGACGGTGTTCGTCAGAACGATCTTTCCGTCGAGCCGGTCGGGCATAAATTGGCGCATGAAGTGAAAGTCGCCGGCGATAATCTCGGCCTGTTCGTAATAGTGCGGATATTTTGGCTCGGGCGGCTTCTCTTGCTTCTTGCCGGTAGGGTAGAAGAATTGAAACGGCAGCTTGCACGCGTCGGGAAGATACTTTTCGGCCAGCTCTTCAAACTCCGCAAGACCGCGCACCGGCATGTCCTTGTCGAGCGCGAAGATGAAGTCGCCGAAGAGCACGTCGGCACCGGCATCGACGAGTGCCTGCGCCATACCGAAACGATCCAGCGCGCTAACCATCAGCACCCGTTTCCCTCGCAGATCGATGCCGAGGTCGCGCTGCATGAAAGCGACGGCTTCGCGTTCCAGCGTGTTTTTCAAGCCGCTTCCGTCGACGATCGGCGTGATCTTCGCGGCTTCGAGCAATCTTAATCCGTCACGCAACGCGTAACGATGGCGTCCGGCGTAAAGGTAGACGTCGATTCCCCCTAAACCGATGGCATCGACGTGACCGTCGAGCTCGCGCACCATCGCAAGGGCGGCATCGAGCTTGCCGTCCGTTCCGACGCGCGAGATGTCGAACTCCTCACCAAGGAACGTTGCGTTGGCTCGATGATCGCGGCTGCTCGAGCCGAGCGAGACCGAAACGACCCGCTTCATCCTTCGACAAGCTCAGGATGACAGGAAGCGGCGGCGCGGATGGCGGCGATCTTCTCGGGTGTGACTGCGGCATCGAAGGCGCGCATGTCCGCGAGCTCAAATCCGCATCGCGCCGCCATCGCCTCGATCTCGATCACCTTCTCGAGCTTGATGCCGCGCCCGAGCGTGTACGGCTCCAGCCGCCCTTCGAGCGCCAAAATCATCGTCTCGCTCATGCACGCCAGGGCCGTACGCGCCGGCAGATTCAAATCGAACTCCGTTCCCGGCTCGCGGACGCGTTCGAAACGCGGATTTCCGGGCACGCGCATGTTTCCGCCCTCGACCACGAGCACGTCGGGCCGCTCGGCGGCGACGCGGCGGCTTACGTCGTGCGGGAGCGAGAGCTCGCAGACCACCGCGCCGATTTGCAGATCTTCGGGCTCGATGACGTCTTGCGTCGAACTGGTCGCGGTAAGAATGAGTTGCGCCCGTCGCACCGCGCTGCCGACGTCGGTCGTGTACTCTGCCGCACACGGCAACGCGCTGCCGATTTGCTCGTAAAACTTGCGCAAACGGGTTTCGTTACGCGCCACCAGAATCAGACGCTCCACCTTCGGTGCGATCAGCTGGACGCAGGCGGCGCCGATGGAACCAGTCGCGCCGATAACGGCCGCGGTGCACGAACGCGAATCGATGCCGAGCTCCTGCGCGCCGCGGAATAGACTCGCAACTCCGGCAGCAATCGTGAGGGAGTTCCCCGTCGTGACGGGGATCGGCGAACGCGCGTTGATGGTGATGCCGCCGTCGCCGACTACGCCGGTGAAGGCGCCTAGACCGGCGACTTGCGCGCCCAGCCGCGCGCCAATTTCGATCGCGCCCAAAACGCGTTGATAGACCTTCTCGCGCGGAAACTCGACGATCTGTTCGGGCAACAGCGTCGCCGCAACGAACCAGCCTTCGGTTTCACGCCCGTCGGGCGTGCGAACGCCGGAAACGTGCACCGCAGCGTATGGCGGCATCCATTCCATAATCTTGCGCAGGATCGGCTCTCCCTTGCCTTTTGCGCCGGGCTCGTAGCGGGCGATGTCTTCGAGCGACAGCGGATGGATGACGAAACAGAACCTGTTCATTGCGGCGTTTGCTCGGCTTGCCGTTTGAGTGCGGCGAGCATCATCTCGCTGTTCTCGCGCACCTTCTTCTCCAGCGTCGGCCCGATAAGCTCGGCGAGAGTCGGCACGCCAAAATCGAAATCAACGCCGAGAACGACGTGCGTATAGCCATCCCGGTGCTCGAACGTCCACGCGCCTTCGAACTTGTCGAGATCGCCCTCCAGCAGCTTGTAGTCGATGCGCAGCGCGGCATCGTCGAAACGATCCTCCTCCGTCCACTCGATCGGCGCCTCTTCCACCAGCGTCTTCCAGCGCGAAATCGCGCCGTCTGGGCGCCGTTCGAGAATCGTCACGGTCTCGACGTCGGGCATGAACTGTGGAAATCGCTCCTGATCTTTGGCCAGTTCGTATACGAGGCGGGCGGCCGCATCAATCACGATCGTGCTTTCGACATACGGCATCGCTCGCAGAGACTACAGCGGGCCTAGTTTAACAAGAGCGGTTGCAACGCCGCCGCGAAGAGCCTGAAGCGCCCGGTCGATCTCATTTTCGCTTACGACCAGCGGCGGCTCGAGGCGAATGACGCGCTGCTGGTTGAGCGTCCACGCCGCGGTCACGCCGGCTTTGAGCATCTCGGGGATGATCCACCCGCCGTAACCTTCATGCGTCAGCTCAACGCCGACCAACAGTCCGAGCCCGCGCACCTCGCGCACCACCTTTGGAAACTCGCCGGCGATCGCACGCGCACCGCCGAGCAACTGCTCGCCACGCACGCGAGCTAGATCGGCAAGCCCTTCGTCTTCCAATACATCCATTGCTGCGAGCGCCGCCGCGCACGCCAGCTCCCCGCCGCCGAAGGTCGAGGTGTGCAGCAGCGGCGCGTGCCCAAACGCTCGGTGCCAAACACTCGGTCGCGCGATAAAGGCGCCCACCGGGACGACGCCGCCGGAAAGACCCTTCGCAAGCGTGATAACGTCGGGTACGACGTCGTCGCGATTGCAGGCGAAACGATATCCGCAGCGCCCCAGCCCCGTCTGCACTTCATCGGCGACAAAAATGGCGCCGCTGCGATCGCATGCCTCGCGCACCGCCCGCAGATAACCCGGGGACGGCACGTTGACGCCGCCTTCGCCCTGCACCGGTTCGACGATAAATGCCGCCGCGCCGGCGAGCGCTTCGTCGAGTATACTCGCTTCCCCATAGGGAATGCAGACCGAGTCGGCGAGCAACGGACGAAACGGCGACTGAAAGGTTTCGCGCCCGCTGACAGAGAGTGCGCCGAGCGTCTTGCCATGATAGGCGTCGACCGTTCCAACGATCTTCGCCCGGCCGGTGGCGGCGCGCGCAAGTTTGATGGCTCCTTCGATGGCCTCAGTTCCGCTGTTGCACCAAAAGGAGATCTCTAGATCGCCGGGCGCGAGCTCCGCGAGACGCCGCGATGCGCGTCCGAGCAAGACGTTGAACATCGTCTTGCCCGAGAGCGATATGAGATCGAGCTGATTGCGGACGGCCTCGACGACGCGTGGATGACGATGTCCCAGTGTGAAGACGCCATAGCCGCCGGCGAAATCGAGATAGGCCTTCCCCGTCTGATCCCAGATCGTCGCACCCTCGGCGCGCACCTCGACCGGTGATCCGGAGAGCTTCATCACGCGCGCCAACGGCGGATTGACGAACCGTTTGTAGTTTTCGTACGTCTCCGCCGCAAGCTCTTGGGGCGATGCGGCACCATAAAGATCGTCGCGTTCCTCGATCATGCCGCGACCCTTGCTATTGAGAATCGTGCGCCGGGGGCGACCGCGCCGGCTAGGCATCTTGACGCAGACCAGTCACCTGCACTAAAATCCCGATGCTTAGTCAGTGCTGGATAGCTTTTGAAGCTACGGAAACGCGGGGCCGGAGAAATCCGGCCTCGTTTTTTGTTCATGCTGCGACCAGCGGCGTCGATTCGAGCCGTGAGATGGTGGCTTCAATCGTAGCGATCGTTTCGTCCGCGCTTTCGATGCGCATGATTCGCTCGCGCAGCATCGCGGCGCCGGGAATTCCCTTGAGATAGAGGGCTAGGTGTTTGCGCATCTGGGGAACCGCGCGCGCCTCGCCGAGCTCCTCGACCATCGTGCGGTAATGGACGATCGCAAAGCGCAAACGATCGGGGGCACTCGGAAGCGCGCGCGCGTCGCGCCCTTCCATCAAATCTCGAATTTGCGAGATGAGCCACGGGTTACCGAGCGTCGCACGGCCGAGCATTACCGCGTCGACGCCGCTTTCGCGCATGCGCTCGATCGCGAGATACGGATCGTCGAGATCGCCGTTGCCGATCACCGGAATGTCGAGGCCCTTTTTGAGCCGCGCGATGTGGGCCCAATCGGCCTCGCCTCGGTAAAACTGTTTCGCGGTTCGCGCGTGCAGCGTCACCGCCTGCACCCCGGCGCGTTGCGCGCGCTGTGCGACCTCGAGGTAGACCAGGGCGTTCTCGCTCCAGCCCAACCGCATCTTCACCGTTACCGGACAGTCCACGGACGCGACCACCGCGCGGACGATCGATTCGCAACGATCGGGATCGCGCAGACAGGCCGATCCGCCGTTGGTCTTGGTCACCTTCGGCGCGGGACAGCCGAAGTTGATGTCGACGATGTCGGCGCCGCACTCGCGCACGACCTTGGCTGCCCGCGCCATCGTCGCCGGGTCGTCGCCCCAGAGCTGCGTCGCGACGGGTTTCTCCAATCCGTGCTGGTCGATCATCTCCATCGTGCGCCGGTTCCCGTGCTGCAGCGCGTTGGACGACACGAACTCCGTCACCGTCAGGCCCAGGCCGAACGGGCGATAGAGCGCGCGCATCGTCCGATTCGTCACGCCGGACATCGGCGCGAGAATCAATGGCGGCCAGATCTCGATCGAGCCAATCCGCAACGGCTTCGGTCGCATACTCCTAGTTTAGACCATTTTGCTCGTCGCGCCTCGCAGCGCGTGACGAGCGATGAAACAGATTTAGCCCAATGAGGCTCAAATAGGGATCGACTGCATCGATGACGGGCGTTTGCTTGGCGACCACGTCGGCGAGACCGCCGGTTGCGACGACTTTGGCGCGTACGCCCATCTCAGCCCTGATCCGCTCGACGACCGCCTCCACCTGCCCGGTGAAACCGTAGACGATTCCGCTCTGCAGCGCCTCGTTGGTATTTCGGCCGATTGCCCGGCCCGGCGTCTCGAGCGCAATCTGAGGGAGTTTGGCCGTACGCCCGATCAACGCATCGATCGACACGGCGATCCCCGGTGCGATCGCGACGCCGAGATATTCGCCGGCCGAAGAGATCGCGATGAACACCGTTGCCGTGCCGAAACTCACGACGATCAACGGCGCGCCGAAGCGCTTCACTCCGCCGATCGCTGCGGCGACGAGGTCGGCGCCGACTTCCGAGGGATTCTCCGTCACGACGGCAATTAGGTTTTGCGTCTGCGGCTTCAGGAAGATCGGGATCGCTTTGAAGAAGCGGCCGCATGCGCTCTCCAGCACCGGATCGAGCTTCGGCACGACGCTGGCGATCGCCACGGCACCGATCGCCTCGATGTCGATGCCGCCCGTGGCAAAGAGTTGCGTGAAAAAGACTCCGTATTCGTCGGGCGTACGTCGCAGCTCGGTCGTCACGCGCCAGGTTTGCTGCAGCTCGTCGTGCGAGAAGCAGCCGAGTTTGGTCTCGGTGTTGCCGACGTCGATCGTCAAGAGCATCGCATCAGTTCCTCAATCGCGTCGAGCAATCTCGCCGCCAGCGTTTTCTTGTCGGACCTCCCAAGCTCGCGGCGTCCGTCATCCCCCCACAACAGCACCAGGTCGTTTTCTCCGGTCCCGAATCCGCGTTCGCCGCGCACGTCGTTGACGGCGATTGCATCGAGATGCTTTCCGCGAAGCTTTGCGCGGGCGTGCGCTTCGTGATCGTCGGTCTCCGCTGCGAAACCGACCAAAAAGGTCGAACCCTTTCGCTCGCCGAGTGCGGCAAGCACGTCGGGATTCGGCGCGAGCCTCACCGTCAAATCCTCTTTGCTCTTAGAGAGTTTCGATTCGCAATGCTCGGCCGGGCGCCAGTCCGCCACCGCGGCCGTCGCAATAGCGAGGTCGGCGCCGACCGCATGAACGAGTGCCGCCTCGTACAACTCGCGCGCGGTCACGACCGGTACGACGGTGACGCCGGCCGGCGGTTCGAGCTGCGTCGGGCCGAGCAGCAGGGTCACGCTTGCACCTCGCAGCGCGGCTTCGCGCGCGAGCTCGATGCCGGTGGAACCGGTCGATGCGTTGCTGAGAAAGCGCACCGGATCGAACGCCTCTCGGGTCGGACCGGCGGTAATGGCGATGCGCTTGCCTTGCAACGATAGCCGCCTGGCCAAAGCGCGGTCGAGTGCTTGGAGTATTCGTTCCTCACTCGCTAAGCGTCCGACGCCGCGTTCGCGTTCGGCCAGAAAGCCGCGCTCGGGATCGACGATCTCGTAACCCCGCGCGCGCAGCGCCGAGATATTTGCCTGCGTCGCCGAATCTTCGTACATCGCCTCGTTCATCGCCGGTGCGAGGATGCGCGGAATGCGCGCCGCCAGCAGTGCGGCCGTCAGCAGATCATCGGCAATACCCGCAGCAAGTTTGGCGATGAGGTTGGCCGTAGCCGGCACGACGAGCGCCACTTGCGCCTCTCGGACGAGCCGAATGTGCGGGATGCGTTCGGGAAGATCCCAGAGCGACGTGTAGACCGGCCTTGCCGTCAACGAAGCAAACGTCAGCGGACTTACGAAGCGTTGCGCCTCGGCCGTCATCACAACGTCCACGTCGTCGCCGCGCTGCACGAGCGTACTCGTCAGCGCTGCCGCTTTATAGGCCGCGATCCCGCCGCTTACCCCTAACAAGATGCGAGGCTTAGCCACCATTCTTCACCCTGTCCCGAGCCTGTCGAAGGGGCAGCCACAGGTTGTCGATCAAGCGCGTTGTGCCAAAACGCGCCGCACCGATCACGAACGCCGGCGGCCGGAGCTCTTCGATCGGCTCGAACGTTCCGGCATCGACGACCTCGAGGTAATCGAGGCGCGCGCGCGAGCTCAGCGCCGCGGCTCCGGCCTCGAGCGCATCTGCCTTACGCGCGCCACCTTCGAGGGCGCTGCGCGTCGTGCAAAGGGCTTGGTAGAGCGTCGCCGCTTCGACGCGGCGGGTTGCATCCAAGTAGCGGTTGCGGCTCGACATTGCGAGACCATCGGGCTCGCGCACCGTAGGCACGACCTCCACTTCGACCGGAAAATCGAGATCGGCGATCATCTTGTGGAGCAGGACGGCTTGCTGCGCATCCTTCTGTCCGAGAAACAGCACGTCGGGCCGCACGATGTTCAGCATCTTGGCGATGACCGTCGTTACGCCGCGAAAGTGCCCGGGCCGTTGCGCGCCTTCGAAGAGCGCCTCCAACTTCTCGACCACGACGAATGTCGAGAAGTTCGCGGGATACATCGCCGGCACGTCGGGCTCGAAGAGTGCGTCGATCCCGGCCGCGGCGAGCTTTGCGCGATCGTGCCGCAGATCGCGCGGATAGGTCGCAAGGTCTTCGTTGGGCGCAAACTGCAGCGGGTTGACGAAGATCGAGGCCACCACCGCCGCACATCGTTCGCGCGCGCGCCGCACCAGCTCGAGATGACCTTCGTGAAGCGCGCCCATTGTCGGAACGAATCCGAGCGGACGCGGCAACGCAGATGAAAGCGCGCGCGCCCGCGCAACCGTAGCGGCGCTTTCCATGAACGTAAGGCTACGCGCGCGTCACTCGCAGAAGGGTGCGGCCGACGACGAACGGCTCGCCGACCGGCAAGGGAACGTCGCCGATAACGGGCTGGCCGCCCAAGCGTGTCCCGTTGCGACTGCGAAGATCGGTTAGCCGGATCGAACTTCCGTCGATGAGCAGGCGCGCGTGCTGACGAGAGACGTAGCGGTCGAGCGAGAGGCAGGCGTCGGCCTGCGCGTAATCGCGCCCAATCGTGATCTCCCGCTCGAACGGCCAGGTGGTGCCATCGAGCGGACCGCTAAGCACTTCGAGCAGGTACATGGCCGCCAGCCCTTCTCTAGGCGCTCCCGCGGCTTCCTGGCGCCGTGCCGCTAAGAAATCCCCGGCGAGGGGACGATACTAGGGAGGACCATGGACGACCGAGTCGATCGGCTACTCCAGCTCATCGAAGCCGAGCCGGATGGATTGAGGGCCGCAGAGTTTCTTCAAGTTCGAGAGATTTTGCAAAGCCTCGTAGGTAAGACGGTAACCAGCGCCTCGGTCGAAGATACGCGCATCGCCATTTCGACCTCCGACGGTTGCCTCTATCACTTCTATGGGTTTTTGGGCCGGGTCGGGCCGGCTAACTAGCCGCCTCGAGCGCGCGCGCCGCGAAGAGCGCGCCCAAATACGCGTGTGAGGCGAGCACTCCGCCCTGAACGTACACTTCGTACGGCGGGCGCAGGGGCGCATCGCAGGAGAGCTCGATGGTGGCGCCGCCTATGAACGCCCCCGACGACATCAGCACGGGATCGGCATACCCCGGGACCGCTCCCGGCACCGGCGTGAAGCGCGCGTTGACGGGCATCGCGGCTTGTAAACCCGCCGCAAAGCGCTCGAGCCGCCGCGCCGATCCGAGACGAATCGCCTGCACGATGTCGCTGCGCCGCGCACCCGCGGACGGCTCGACGTCATAGCCTAGGACCGCGAACAGTGCGGCGATGAAATCCAAGCCGCGAAGGGTCTGCTCGACGACGAGCGGTGCGAGAAAGAGACCCTGGATGAATGCGCGGCCGAAGCCTAGGGTCGGTCCGAGCGCCGCGCCTAATCCCGGCGCGTAAAGCCGAGCCGCGACGCGCTCGACCAGCTCGGCGCGCCCCGCGACGTAGGCGCCCGCCGGAGCGATGGATCCGCCGAGATTCTTGATCAGCGATCCCATGATCAAATCGGCGCCGGCCTCCGCCGGCTCGCGCTCTTCGACGAGTTCTCCGTAGCAGTTGTCCACCAGCACCAGGGCATGGGGAGCCACGCTCTTGACCATTGCGTACGCGGCTTCGCATTGCGACACGGTCAGCGATCGCCGCGGCGCGTAACCGCGCGAGCGCTGAACGAAGACGGTTACGTTCGCGGCGGCGCGCAGCTCTCTTTGCGCGGCCGGCAGGTCGATCGTGCCATCGTTATTCAGAGCTATCTCGCCGTACTCGATGCCCTCATCGGCGAGGCAGTAGGGTGCGTCGCAGATTGCGTTACGAAGCGTATCGTACGGCGCCCCGGAGATCGAGAGCAGGGTCGCGCCACGCGGAGTGCATGCCGCGAGCGCCGCGACGATTGCATGCGTCCCGCTGACGATCGAGAGCCGCGCGATGGCGCGCTCCGCGCCGAGAACCCGCGCGAGCAGCGACTCGTAACGCGCGCGCGCGGCGTCGTCGTAGCCGTACCCAGTCGTTCCAGCAAGATCGCTCTCGTCAACGCCCTCGTCGATAAAGGCGCCGAGAACCTTGCGCTGCACGCTTTGCTGCGCGTCGTACGTCAGCGTTGCGGTTTGGCGCTGCGCCTCGAGGGCCGCCTCTCTGACGCGCCCGGTTATCCCGAACCGCTCGCACAGCTCCGCGATCACGTGCTCTCCACCACAACTTGTGTTGAGCTTGTCGAAACAGGCTGTGTTGAGCTTGTCGAAACATGGCGCTCGTAGGCGCGCACGAACGGATAGTACATCGCCGTCGCAACCACGATGTTCAATGCGGCGAGCGCTATGGCCCGCAGATCCTGCGTCGCGACGTACGTCGAGATCAGCGTCGGAACCGACGAAGGGACGTAAAAGGCGGCGCGCGCGACGAGGCCGGTTGCAACGGCGGCGTAGGTAATCGTTGCGAGCACGATCGGCACGCCGACGAACGGCAGAACGAGATGAGGATTGAAGACGACGGGGGCGGCAAACAGCAGTGGTTCGTTGAGATTGAAGAGCGAGGGCACGAACGTCGCGCGGCCCACTGCGCGTAGGCGAGGAACGCGCGAGATGGCAAGCAAACCGGCCAGCGGCAACGTCGCACCGGCTCCTCCCGGAAAGACGAAGAGAAAGAGCGAGACCACGACGATGTACGGCAGCGGAGCGTGCACGGTAAAGGCGTGCGTGTTCTGCATCTGCATGGTCAGATAGACCGGCGTCACGATGGCGGCCAAGACCGCCGGGCCGTGCACGCCCGCGGCCCAGAGCAGCGTTTCCACCAGCACGATCGCGACGAGCGCGAGATAGGTGTCGCCAAGGTGCGCGATCGGATGCATCGCCGCCGCGATGGCCGCCGGCAAGGAGACGTGCAGGGCGATCAACGCGCCAAACGTTCCGATGGCTAAGAGCGCGCCCAGCCAATCCGCCAGCGGCAGCGCAACGCGCCGGCGCACGAGCGCCGTCCAGGCAGCCGTAACGCCGCATGCAAGCATTGCGACAAAGAGTCCGGCGGTACCGAGGACGCGGAGATACGTGATCGGATCGGGCCCGAACGGCCGCGGCAACGCGAGCGCGAAAGCGGCCACGCTACCGAGCAGCAGCGGCGCGACGGTATAACGCGTCGCTCGGGCCAGCCGGATCGGCAATATGACGACGAGTGTTGCGGCCATCACGCCGAACGCGGGCAGCAGCGCCGACGCCACCCGCAAACCGAGCGTCTCTCCCGGTAAGTTTCTGCCGGCGAGCTCCGCGATCAAAATCCCGAGAAAGGCAGCCGCGAGGCCGATGAAGCTCCATGGCAACGCGTCGCGCAAAGAGGCAATAAATGGCAGCTCGCCGAGGCGACGCATTACCGGCACGGCCCGCCGCTCAAAAGCGGCGAACAGGTTAGAGGCGGCGGACGACGGCTTCGACGCGACCGACGATCTCGACATCGCTCGCGTAGATTGGCGCCATCGCGCGATTCTCCGGCTGCAGGCGGATCCGCCCCGGCTCACGGTAGAAGCGCTTGACCGTAGCCTCGCCGTCGAGCATCGCTACGACGATTTCGCCATTTTCAGCGCTTCGTTGGGGACGAACGAGGATGAGATCGCCGTCGAGAATCGCAGCCTCCACCATCGAATCGCCCTTCACGCGCAGCATGAACGCGTCGGAGACCCGCGGCACGAAACCGGCGGAAAGCAGAAACTCGCCTTCGACATCCTCCTGCGCCGTGATGGGCACTCCGGCGGCGACGCGCCCCAGAATGGGCATGACGACAGCATCGTGCCCCTGGAACGACGCACCCGAGCGCATTGCGCGAGGCTTCGTCGGGTCGCGCGATATCAGACCCCGGCGCTCCAGAGCCTTGAGATGAGCGTGGATGGTCGAGGAGGACGAGAGGCCTACGCGCTCGCCGATCTCGCGCACCGAGGGCGGGTAGCCCCGTTCGGAGGTGAAGCTCCGGATAACGTCCAGGATGCTCCGCTGACGTTCCGTCGCCGGTTTCTCCAACGTCGCTTTACGCATCGCTCCTCCCATCGGCAAAGTGCCAAGCGTATGGCACGGATGACGGGTACAACCCTATCACAAATCATAAATCATGGCAAACATACGTTCGTAACCGCTTGACAACACAAGGCAGACCCGTGCTAAAATCTAGTGGACGAACAGGCGTTTGGCACTAGATATAGGAGAGAAAACGGTGGGTAGGCGCAAACATTTCACGCTCATGCCGGCAATCGCGCTGGCAGCCCTGGGGGTCATGGTGGCCCTTCCGATGCTCTCGAGCGTCCGGCTCTATGCGGCCTCGACGCAACACTACGCGACTGTCACCGTCCAGCCGGGCGACACGCTGTGGGGGCTCGCCGCCGCCCACTCCGGCCCGAGCGCCGACGTTCAAGAGATCGTCGACCGAATCACCGACGTGAATCACCTTCGGTCGGGCGCATTGCAACCTGGGGAACACCTTCGCATCCCAGAGTAACCCCTCGTCCTTCGACCCTTCGACCAGCTTAGGGTGACAAAAATGACGCCAACACTGTGGCGTCGTTTTTGTCTTCAGCGGCGCGAGACCAGCACGAGGCTGTGCCCTTGATGTTCCTCTAAGAAGCCGAGCCCCTCCATCATCCAGGTGTCGAGGCCGCCTCCCGAGTGTTTCGCGACCTCGCGAACGACGTGCAATCGGTCCTGTAGCCAGTGCAGTTCGCTCCGGGTCGTCGTGGGAAAGATCGCCGTTTCGCAATCCTCGCACCGATACCCGTACTGCGTTATGTTTTCGCCGTGCTATCTGAGACGAGCTGGAGCGTGGTTTGATAGATCGTCGTGGAGGTTCCCGCCACGCCGTTATCGTGGCGCTGCGTTACGTACTCGTCGACCGTCGTCGGAAGCGTGCGGCTCATATCGTAGTCAATCTTGGTTTGGATATCGGTGGTCAGGCTGCCGCCACCCGACTGGCGAATTTTGCGCGTTTCACTGACCTGCACGTCGCTTGTGGTCGTGGGACCTATCACGTAGTCGGCCGTAATGTTCAGGTTGGGCGAATCTTGATTGATCTGCCAGTGGCGTTTCGCATCGATGTTGTTAGGGTCCACGAAGTTCAGCCCCAAGAAACGCAGCAACGTATACTCTTCTGAGTAAACGGTTTTGTTGGGATCGCAAATAACGCGCGTGTTCCCGTAGACGACACACGTCGCCGCTGGGGCTCGGCGTGTCTGCTGACCGTTCTCGCTGATCGTAACGATCAGGCCTCCATCTTGCTGTTTGCCGATCATTTGTACGGTCATCGTACCCTTGTCGGTCAGAGAACCGTTGTAGTGGCTGATTCCGTTCGTGCCGCCCGCCAGCGCATCGGTCGCGACACCCTCGATGCTCGTACTCGAATCTCGAGCAGTTACGTTCTGGTTCGTAGAGTAAGTAAAATTGTAGACGAGAGTAGGGACGGTGCTGGTATACGCGCAGGCTACGCTGAGGAAAAAAAACACTGCCGCCGTCGTGCCGGCCACTAAGATTTCCCTAATTCTCAGCATGTCGTCATCTACCGCGCTGGGTTTTCGCGGTGCTGTCGGAGACCAGCTGAAGGGTCGTTTGATAGGTCGTCGTCGAGGTACCTTTTAGGCCGCCGTCCGTGCGTTGAGTCGCGTACTCGTCGACTGACGTCGGGACGGACCGGTTAAAGTCGTAGCCGATCTTCGTCTCGACTTCCGTCGTCAGATGACCCGCGCCCGACGCGTTAATAGTCCGGTTCTCGCCGATCTGCATTTGGCCGTTGTTATTGCTGTTGATCGTATAGTCGGCGACGACGATCAGCTGCGGCCCATTCAAGCCGGTGGCTGCCCAATGCTTCTTCGCATCAAGCTGACTTGGATCGACGAACTTCGCGCCGAGAAACCGCAAGAGCGTGTATTCTTCGGTGTACACCGTTTTGTTGGGATCGCAGATGACGCGGGTGTTGCCGTAGACGACACAGGTCGCGGCGCCGGCTCTCCGCGTCTGCTGGCCGCCCTCGGAGATATTAACGACCAGACCTCCATCTTGCTCCGTACCGATCACCTGCACGGTCATCGTGCCCTTGTCGCTGAGTGTGCCTCCGTAGTGGCTGATTCCGTTGGTACCGCCCGAAAGCCCGCTGTCGGTGCTTGCGGTCGGGGGCGACGTGGTCTCGGCGTTTTCGCTCGAATCTCGTGCTACGATTGCTTGATTTGTGGAGTACGTGAAATTATAGACGAGCGTAGCCGCCGTTGAATCTGCGTGAGCCGCGCTCGGGGCGATAGAGAATCCCGCTATGACGACGACACCCGCGATCTTGCTCAACTTACACATAAGTAAAGTCACCTCATGTAAACCCGAACTATTTTGGACATTGACTAAGAGCCGCAGAGATGGTTTTTCCGGCGATGTCTTCCCGCTTAGCGGTTTCTGACTGCAGCCACACCACGCCATCTTCGATGCGGGAAAGCGGATTGTAGCCGACCGCCAACCCGGGGATTTGGCTCGGGTCGAGCGAGTACGGATTCTGGGATATGCCCGGAGTATTGGGATCTTGCCAAGGATTTGGAGTATCCTTAGCGGTTTGGTACGTGGTGTCGGTGCCTTGAATCTCGCCGATGTACTCCTCTCCGGCGTGCTGAAGCTCGCCCATCTGCTGCGTCTGCACGAAGCCGTTGATGAGGTCGAGCGACGCGCTCTGAAATGCGATGGTTTCCAGCAGCTGCTTCTTGATCTGCGCCAGGGTCGCATTGTCGGCTGCGTTCCCCGTCGGCGCAAGCAGCTTCTCGTCGTCAAGCAGCGTCTGAGCCGCGATCAGGTTGCGCGCAATTGGCGACACCAAATACGACATCTGCTGGAGCGTCATGCTCGTCCCGGGGGAGACGTTATTTATCGAATCACCGCCAACGCCGCTGGCAACGCCATTCTCAAAAACTGCGCGCCCGTATCTCTTGAAGAGGGGCGGGCTTTTTGCGATCGTGCCATCGTTTTGAAGAATCATTGCGACGGCGGGCCTGACGGTTTCGTGCAGGCGCGCGCAGAGTGCAGTCGTCACGATGTGATAGATTTGCGGCGGCGCAGTCGCCGCGGCAACGCTAACATCCGACCGAGCGTCTAGCGGTAGAAGCCCAGCGCACGCTAGGACGCCAATCCAAAGCAGCAGCGATCTCTGCACGAAGGCAATTTTTCGCACGCGTGAGTCTGGCGCCTGCAGGGCGCCAATTAGAAGCGGGGCCCCTTGGGGCCCCGCTTCGCTTTGGCTACGTTAGCGAGGTTGAATCGATTAGATCTTCACCTGCGCGTTGACGTAGAGGTTAATCGGCGCCGGCGCGCCACCGATTGCGCCGTTATTGAGACTACTAGGCTGATAACTCTGCGTAAACGGCGTGGTTGCGTGGTTGGCCGCCCGGTCGCCGATACCGGTGCCGTTGTAGAAGTTCGCCGGATAGAGGGTGCTGTTGAGCACGCCGCCGGCCGCTTCGTATCCGCAGACCACGTTGCTGGGTGGGTTCGCCGCCGTCCATGGCGCCGACGTACCGCCGAAGCACGAGTGGAAGAGATTCGCGCCCAAGATCGATACCCGGATGGTCGGGCTCACGTCGTAGGCGATCTGGAGATTTCCTACGATCGAGCTCGGCTGCTGGTAGTTATCGAAGAGGAACGATCCCGTTTGCGGATCTGGGATGTAGAAGTACCCGAACTGCCCCAGTCCGGGGGCTGTGGACCCGTAGAGCACGTTGCACTGCAGCGGGTTGGTCTTTGGCGAGACCTTCGTGATCGAGCCAGTCGGAACTTTCGCGTCGGCCGAGTTAAACTGGCAAGCACGCGGGTCGAGACCGTTGGT
>PMHJ01000006.1 GCA_003158175.1 Candidatus Cybelea septentrionalis | reverse complement strand
GCCGCTGGGATAGTCGTACACCAGAACGGCGTCGGCGCCGGGATCGGCGACGAACAACCGATTGCGCTGTTTGCTAAAGGCGAGGTAAACCGGATCGACGAGCCCTTGGGTGATCTGCTGCGACGGCTCCGAGGCGCCAGGCGGAAAANNCCATCGCCGTCGAACGCATCGCCCGTTGCCCAGCCGAGCGTAAACGCCAACTTCGTTCCCGCTTTCGATTTGGGCGCGTACTCGTTCACGTAGCCCGGGCCGCCGCCATGTGGGTTCGTGTTGTACGCGACATACACGTTGTGCTCCGGATCGAGCGTGACCCCGCTGGGACGCTCGATCGGAATTCTCAGGCGCGGGCGCGAGCTTCCTTTCGGAAACACCATGATTTGCTGCGGCTCCTCGTCCACGACGTAGATCTGTCCCCCGGGTAGCGCGGTAACGCTATACGGATACCCGATGCCGGTGTATCGAAAGCTGTACGTTGTGCTGCCGCGCGGGTATTCGGTCACCGTAAAATTCCCGACGTTGCAAACGTAGAGATTTCCGAACCGATCGACCGAAAGCCCAAATGGCCCCGAAATGCCGTCGGTAATCTCTCCGATCGGTGCCGGATTCGATCCCTTCTCCGGATATATTCGAACGACACCGGCGGCGAAGTCCGAGACGTAGATGAGGTGCGCGTTCGGGTTTCGCGCGGCCTTCGACATCCAGCCGGGCCCATGCGCCTTGCCCAAGCCGGCGACAGCTGGCAGGGGTAGTACCGAAGTCGCGCCGGCAACCGGCGCAGGATTTCCGCCGGACCCACACGCGCTCAATGCAACCGCTAAGACGCACGGCCCCGCGACCGCCACACCGTGATATCGCATCGAAAATCCCTCCTCTTTAGAAACTCTGCACTTCAAGCCTCGGCGCCGTTACGGGCCGAGGGCAACGCCGATGGGCAGCGCCAAGTACGATCCCGTAACGACTTGCCGTGGAGACTGCGATCCTTCGTGCGCGTCGAGTACGAAAATGGAAGGTGGTCCATCCACCGTCGAGCCGCTCGTCGAGTAAAGCACCGATCCCCGCAGCGCGACGCCGACCGGCGCAATGAGAGACGGATTGCGAGATACGATCGTGCGATTCGGAGCACTCTTGCCATTTGCGGTGGCCGAGTAGCCGAGAATGTTGTTGTCGCCGGCGTTTGCGACGTAAAGCTCGCCCGAGTTACTATTGGGCGCCATGCCGGTCGGAGAGTTTTGCTGACCCGTTCCAACGATCGCTCGCGCAAGCGTCGGGTTTGTAGCCGGCGTCGTGAACTCGCTGACTTCGTTCGAGTCCGAGACGAACATGTCGCCATTAGCATCAACGGCGACCCCGTTCACATCGGGGTGGCCGTCGGGAAGCGAGATTCGCTCGAGCGTTTTTGCGTTGCCTTTCGCATCGGGTGCGTAAACGGCAACATACCCGTTCGAAATGCCGCCGACGAACTCGTGACCCGAGCGGTCCACCGCGACGCAGCTGGGCACGAACGGCAGGACGAGCTCGCGCTGCGGCTGGTCGTAGCCCGTGGCACCCTTGGCGTAAACGAAGAGCGACTCGGCGTCTTCATCGGTAACGAGGAGATTGCCATTCGAGGCGATGGCAATTGGCCCCGGATTGTAAGGCAGCACGAGCGACGAACCCGCCGGCGTTTGTAGCGTGCCATCCGTATTGCGCTCGAAGCGGAAGACCGATTTTCCGTACCAATCGCTGACATAGAGGGCATTCGCAGCTAAAGGCTGCGCGCCCGATCGTGGGAGAATCTGTGCACGAGAGCTTGCTCCGCTCGGCAGCGAGCTTCCGCCGCTGCAGCTCGACACCGCGAGACCTAAGAGCATCGAAAAAGCGGAGATCTTTGCGAACGACCGTTTGAGATTCACTGCGCGCCTCCCATCCGACGACTGCAATCGTGGACGAGACGTTTCGTCTCGAGAGCTCAACCCCTAGAGGGCCTGTGGTCGGTCGCTCGCCTATGCACCGGGTTAGTGCGCGAGCGACGAAATCTCAAAATCCGCGGTATCGCAGTTCGAAATGCTAAAGCGCGGATCACTCTTTGTCGGGAATTCGGGGATCGAGCGGCTGGCGCAAGAAGTATTCCGCACCTAAAGGCGCTTGAATCGGTACGAACTTCCGCGGCGCCTGATTAAAGTCGAGACAATCCCCGGCTGGGGAGGTGGCGCGTGTATCCGCATCCGATAGCTGTGCGAGCCCGAAGTTGTCTTCCGCAAAGCGCAGCACGCTGGCCGTCTCGTACTGAACGTGCGAAACGTAATCTTTCTTCGCGTACGGCGAAATTACGATCAGCCCAACGCGGAAGCCCAAGCCGTCGTATCCTTTGTGCGGTGGAGGAACGGGATCGTAAAACCCGCCCCAATCATCCCACTGGACGAAGATGACCGTCGAATCCCAAAACTTGCTCTCGCCGACTGCGTTCACTATCGACGAGACCCACGACGGCCCACCCCCTCCGCCGCAGTCGGGATGATCGGAGTTCTCGCAAAGCGGCGTGATCCACGTAAAGCTGGCGAGGTTCCCGGCCTTTACGTCCGTTAGAAATCTCTTCTGCGGGGTAATCACGTCCTTTTTCCAGTCCGGTCCGTTGTAGATATGCCGGACGGCTTGATATCCCGACCAAAGGCCGCCAAGCGGCACGCGGTATTGGTTCGTGTAGAAACGCCACGGTAAACCGGCCTTGTCGAGTTCGTCGCCTAGCGTTTCGTAGTTGAAGCACGGCCGCTGCACGCCTCCGTACACACGGAGATGCTTGATTACCTGTACCTCGTCCGACTTGCCGCCGCCACAACCCCAATAGGAAAACGGTACGTCGACGCTCGATTGTGCCTGAGCCGCGATAATGTACTGGTGCGCGACAAAACTCTCGTCGATCTGCGATGCAAACATGCGATCCGCCAACACAAATTCGTGTGCCATATCCCAATAGGGCCTGCTTTCGGAGTGCGGCACGTACGAGTATTGGCCGCCGTTCGAGCCGTAGACTTGTTCGTTATTGAAGCCGTTCATCCGGCAGTGCGTGCCGGGAATCTCACCGGTTCCGTTGCAGTCCTCAAACATTGCGTGCGCCGAGTGATCCATATCGTACTCCACTTTCAGCGACATCGGCTTGAGCGGGATCTTTTGCCCGTTCGACTCTTTTCCAGTCGACGAAGTGCGGGCCCCTGGGTAGCCCTCAAACATATTGTTGAAGCTTCGGTTCTCTTGAATGACGTAAACGATGTGGCGAATTTTCCCCGTGTTTGCGTCGAGGGATTGCAAGGACGCAGTGTCCGCAAGGGTGCGCTCGGGGGTTGGATTCAACGACGCCGAGCACGACGAAATCGTCAGAACTACGACGAGCGATGCCGTCAGCTCGGAGAGTCGATTTCCCATTGTTAGCCAATGCCATACCTCTGCGAACCTTCCTTCCGTTCCAGCAGGCAATGTGCAGGCCGATCCGAGAAGAAACGTCAACCAGACTCACACTAAGGAGCGATTGTGGATCGATCTTGAAACGGCCGCGTCGATCGCCGAGCCCGCAAACTAATCTCGTGGCTCCCCCGGGACGCAACGCTTGCGCGGGCTTCCTCGCACTGCCGCTCAGACGAACTTTATTTAAGGAGCACAAGTGAAATTCCTGAAATTTGCAGCACCGCTCGCAGCGGTGCTGGGGATCGCCGCTTGTAATGCAGGCGGATCTTCGAACGTACCCAGCAGTGCCGGCACGGCCTTAATGGGTAGGTCGGCATTCACCCATATCCCACAATGGCAGGCAAAGCATCTCGCGCATCCCGCGTGCCCGCAAGCCGTCGGCAAGCCGACGTGCCTGGCGCTCATCTCTAATAAGAACGCCGCGTCCCCCCTCTCTGGCTGCAATCCGTCGTCAAGTTGCGGCTGGACGCCGAGCCAACTCGAGGCGGCCTATAACATTACCGGCTCGTTAGGAAAGGGGTCCGGACAGATCGTCGCCGTCATCGACGTGGGCGATGACCCGGACGCCGCGACAACGTTCGCGACGTACCGCAGCCAATACAATCTCGGAACGGGCACCCTCGTGAAATATAATGAGGAAGGACAAAAGAGTAACTATCCGGAGAGTTGTGAAGACTTCGGGTGGTGCGTGGAGACGGACCTGGACATCGAGATGGTCGCTGCCGCATGTCCGAAGTGCAAGGTGTATCTCATGG
This sequence comes from Candidatus Cybelea septentrionalis, assembly GCA_003158175.1. GTDB lineage: Bacteria > Vulcanimicrobiota > Vulcanimicrobiia > Vulcanimicrobiales > Vulcanimicrobiaceae > Cybelea > Cybelea septentrionalis. The sequence continues at coordinate 9,948 of PMHJ01000006.1, read as the reverse complement.
AAGGAAACAGCGCAGGCACGAGCGACTTCGAGGCCACCGAAGCGCAAGCCGTCACGCTAGGCGCGACGATCCTCAGCAACAGCTGGATCTGCTACGGCAGCGGCAACTGCGGCGACACGAACTTTCAAAACTACTTTGATACGCCGGGCATCGCATACGTCGCCGGATCCGGCGACGCCGGGTACGACAGCATTGGCGGCCCGTCGGCGCTCGACAGCGTCATCGCGGTGGGCGGCACTCAGCTTGCCCAGAGCGGTTCAACGTACTCCGAATCGATCTGGGATGGCGCGGGCGCCGGTTGCGCCGACGCCGCAGAGGTCGGAACCGCCATTCCGAAGCCGCCATGGCAACACGATCCCGATTGTTCCAGCCGCACTGATGCCGACGTCTCGTCGGAGGCCGGCTGCTCCCCCGGCGTTGCTGAATACAGCGACCTCTACGGTGGCTGGTTTAGCGTGTGCGGCACCAGCGTAGCCACACCGTGGACCGCTGGGGTCATTGGGCTCATGGGCAACGCCACTAAACTGAACGCCGGCAAGCACTTCTGGCAACGCAGGAGGAGGGGACTCAACAAGCAGCTTCACGACATTACGTCGGGTAGCGACGGATCCTGCGGCGGCGAGTACCTCTGCACCGCGGGCGCCACGGGCTCGTTGGGCTACAAGACCTACTCGGGTCCGGGCGGCTGGGGCAGCCCGAACGGCATTAAAGCGTACTAGAAACCCCTACTAAGCATTACTGTTCGTCGGGGATTCGGAGGTCGAGCGACTGATGCAAGAAAAAGGCCGCATCTTCGGGTGACGCGATCGGCACGAACTTCCGAGGCGTCTGGTTGAAGTCGAGACAATCGGCCGCCGGTGAGATAGCGCGCGTATCGGCCGCCGATAGCTGCTCGAGACCGAAGAGATCTTCTGCAAACCGCAGCACGCTGGCCGTCTCATACTGAACGTGCGAGACATGGTTCTTCCGCGCGTACGGCGAGATCACGATCAGCGGAACTCGAAATCCTAAGCCATCGTAATCTCTGTGCGGCGGAGGAACGGGGTCGTAGAAGCCTCCCCAATCGTCCCACTGGACGAAGATGACAGTCGAATCCCAAAACTTACTCTGCCCCACGGCGTTCACGATCGAGGCAACCCACGACGGGCCGCCGCCGCCGCCGCAGAGCGGATGATCGGAGTTTTCGCAAAGCGGCGTGATCCACGTAAAGCTGGCAAGTTTTCCTGCGCTGACGTCGGCGAGAAATCGGCGCTGTGGCGTAATCACTTTTTTCCAGTCGGGCCCGCGAAAAATGTGCCTGACCGCTTGATATCCGGACCAAAGCCCGCTCGTTGGCACCCGGTATCGGCTCGTATAAAAGCGCCACTCCAAGCCGGCCTTGTCGAGTTCGTCGCCGAGCGTTTCGTAGTCGAAGCACGGCCGCTGCGAAGCTCCGAATCTGCGCGTCTGAGTGATCGTCGCGACCTCGTCGGTCTTGCCCCCATCGCATCCCCAAGAAAAGGAGGGCACGTCGACGCTCGATTGTGCCTGAGCGGCAATGATGTATTGATGCGCGACGAAACTCTCGTCGAGCTGCGACGCAAACATCCGGTCGGCCAAGACGAATTCGTGCGCCATATCCCAATACGGCTTGCTCTCTGCGTGCGGCACGTAGGCAAAGGCGCTACCTTTCGGGTTTCCGTAAATTTTTTCGTTGTTGAAACCGTTCATCCGGCACTTCGTGCCAGGAAGCTTTCCGGTACCATTGCAAGCGAGGAACATCGCGAACGCGGAGTGATCCATCTCGTAAGTCGTTTTTAACGAAATGGGCTTTAATCGGACCTTGCCACCGGAAGAATCTCTCCCGATCGGCGTGGTATCGGCCCCCGGATATCCCTCAAACATGTCGTTGAAACTGCGGTTCTCCTGAACCACGTAGACGACGTGACGAATTTTCCCGGCGCCGCTTCCGTCGAGCGATCGCAGCAACGGGTAGCCCGCGACGGTGGGGGCCGGCCACGTCGTAGGGGACGAACACGCCGAAAACGCGGCGACTGCGGCCCAAACGACCGCAGCGTTGAAAAGCCGCTTCCTCATCAATGTCAAGTGCCCCGCGTCCGAAAAGCTTCCTTCCGGCGGCCTGGCTAGCAGGCAACACATAGGTCGAATAGTGAAATAGTACCGCCCCCTAACAACTATTCCCGAAACCAACAGAAGGAGCATCAGTGAACCGAACCTTTAAACTGCTCGTGCCGCTCGCAGCGGCACTGGCGATCGCCGCGTGTAGCGCAGGCGGTTCGTCGAATATGCCCAGCGCCGGTTCTGCCCAAATGGGATCGGCAGTCGCCCACATCCCCGAATGGCAAGCAAAACACCAGGCGACCCGCGTCTGCCCGCAAGTCGTCAACAGGCCCGTCTGTCAGGTGCTGCTCGAGCACAAGGGCGCGGACCCCCTCTGCTCGCCGTCGTCAACCTGCGGCTGGACCCCGGCCGAGCTCCAGGCGGCTTACAACCTTACCAGTTCCTTAGGAAAAGGATCGGGGCAGAAAGTCGCCCTCATCGAGGCAGGCGATTTGTCTAGCGCCGCGACCGATCTCGCATCGTACCGCACCGAGTACAGCCTCGGCACGGCCAGTTTCTTCAAGTACAACGAGAACGGACAGCAGTCCAACTATCCGCCCAGCTGCGAGGACTACGGCTGGTGTGTAGAGACCGACCTCGACATCGAGATGGTCTCCGCTTCGTGCCCGAAGTGCACGATCTATCTCATGGAGGCCAAGGACGGCTCCACGATCAGCGACTTTGAAACGGCCGAAGCCGAAGCCGTCAAGCTCGGCGCGACCATCGTCAGCAACAGCTGGAGCTGCCCCGAGAACTGGGATTGCGGCGATACGAACTTCGAGAATTACTTCGACACGAAGGGCGTAGCGTATCTCGCTTCAACCGGCGACGACGCCTATGACACAATCGGCGGCCCGTCGGTACTCCCCACCGTCATCGGAGTCGGCGGGACTCAGCTGGCTAAGAGTGGCTCAAAGTACACGGAAACCGTCTGGAATGACGCAAGTGCCGGCTGCGGAAGCTCGGCCGTCGTTGGGGCAAACGTTCCTAAGCCCTCGTGGCAGCACGATCCGGATTGCGCCTACCGCACCGACGGCGACATCTCGTCCGAATCCGGCTGCTCGCCGGGCGTTTCTGAGTACATTAGTCTATACGGCGGCTGGATCGACGTTTGCGGCACGAGCGTAGCATCGCCGTTTACCGCAGGCATCATCGGGCTCGCAGGCAACGCCTCTAAACTGGGCTCAGGCGAGCACTTCTGGAAACTCAAGGGTAAGAAACTCAAGAAGGAGCTCCACGACATCAGCTCAGGCGCCGACGGTTCCTGCGGCGGCGAATACCTCTGCACCGCCGGTGCCAAGGGCTCACTGGGTTACAAGACCTACTCCGGCCCCGCAGGTTGGGGAACCCCTAACGGCATTAAAGCGTACTAAAGACCCGTACGAAGCCGAATCCATGGGAGGCGGGCGCAATCNNCGCCCGCCTTTCGTAATTTCGTTGACGCGTGAACGGGATCGCCCCGAGCGGGTTGCCGCGCGGGGCCGCCGAACCGATTTTTCCAGACCCGCTCTGTGCGGACTTTTGCTACTTTACCTATTGGGGGGCACATGCGACCATCATCACGCGTGATTGCATCAACCTTGGGGCTCACGCTAACCCTCACTGCATGCGGAGGACAAAACTCCTCGCTTCCGTCGATGCTTTCGAGCAACAATGGCGGACCGATGGAATCCTCCGTGCGGACGGCGACGCCAGGGAAGCCTTTGGTTTCCATTCCGAAGCTGTACGGAGATTTGGCATATACCGATGCGGGAAGGCGAGCGGCTACCGCACCGGTCAGAGTCTCTCTGACGCTTCGTTACAATCATCAAGCCGAACTCGACCGAGTCGTCGCAACTATCAGCGATCCGCACTCGAGCGGGCATCGTCAGTTCTTAACGGCGAAAGAGTTTAACGATCGCTTCGCGCCAACAGAGGTTCAGGAAAAGCAGGTCGTTCACGCCTTGGAACGCGCCGGCTTCACAATAGAAGAACGGTATCCAAATCGAACGATCGTGGATGCGACGGCTCGAACTTCAACCGTCGAGAAATTCTTCGCGACTGAGATTCACACCGTCCATCAAGGAAAGCACGGGGACCGCTACACGAACGTCACTTCCGCGACCGTGCCTTCCTCGATTGCGCCGCTCGTACGCGACGTTTCGCTCAGTAATCTCGTCGTGGTCAGGACCGTAACCGACCAGAGCGGCGTGGAAGGACAACGGAGCGCTCCGCAGTTCCAAGCCGACGGACAAGGGCGCGCGATAATTCCGCTTGGAGGCATTCTGCCACAGGACTCTAGCGGCAAGCTTGTCAACGGAAACTTTGCCACCGGTTCGCTCAGCCCCGGCTGGATAAACGAAAGCACCACTCGGGGCAACTACGTGCAAGTCACGACGGCGCAGGCCTATGAAAGCACGTATTCGGCCTTCATGGGTACGTTGTCGCCGCCCGAGATCAACGGGTGGGCTGCGATCGCTCAAGAAGTGACCGTCCCCTCCGGCGGCGTTCTTAGCTTCTGGGTCTATCAAGGCTCGAACGAAGGCCAGCTGGGCTATGGAACCAAGTACGCGTGGCAAGCGGGTTATCTGCTCAACGCGCGCGGATCGATTCTCAACACGTTCTACAAGACCGTGAACAATACCAACGGTTGGGTGAACTATCAAGTCAACCTTAGCGCATACGCCGGTCAGAACGACTATATCTACTTCGGTTGCTACGGTGACGGTTATTCTCAAACGTACGTTTATCAATACGTCGACGACGTTGCTTGGCTCGGCGCGACGCCTTCGCCATCGCCGACACCGACGGCGGCACCGACGGCCACTCCGACGGCAGCGCCCACAGCCACTCCGACGGCGAAGCCGACGGCCACTCCGACGGCCGGGCCCACGGCCACGCCGACCGCGCAGCCAACCGCAACGCCAACGGCTTCACCAACTCCGAGCAGCGGATGCAACAACGCGTCGCCGGATAGTGGGCCGCTTACCAACTCCTCCGGAACTCTCGCAACCGGCGTCGCTAAACCGTTCGATTTCCCCGTTCAGCATGGCTGTAACGGCGCAGGCTACACGGCAGCCATCGCCATCGACGATCCGGTAAACACGAGCTACCTAGCAACGTATCTGTCGGCCGCCGGCGTCACGCAAACTGGTACGGTGACGAACGAAGCCGTCGACGGCGGCGGCAGCGGTGACGACGCTGAAACGGATCTTGACGTACAGACGATCTCCGGCTTAGCGCCGGGCGCGAACATCATCGTCTACGACATGGGTTCGCTTACCGATCAGGCGATCGAGGATACGTACAATAAGGTGCTGACCGACGGGAAGGCCACGGCCGTTAACTCGTCGTTCGGCGGCTGCGAATCGAGCGACGTGCCGTTTGCCGATTCCACGAACTCGATTGCGGAGCAAGGAGCCGCCGAGGGCGTTGAGTTTTCGGCCTCGAGCGGCGACTCGGGAAGCAACGAGTGCAATGGCAGCAAGGGCGTCAGCGCACCGGCCGGCGGCCCATACTTCTCGTCGATCGGCGGCATCGACTTCACCGACACCAGCGGCGGCGTTCTCGAGACCGTCACGATGGGTAACGTCGACGGTGACTCGGGCGGCGGCGGTGTGTCGACCGTCTTCGCGCTTCCCAGCTACCAAAGCGGTATTGCCGGCATGATAACGTCGGGCCGCAACCAGCCCGACATCTCGCTCCCGTTCGATCCGGTCGCGGTGTACACGGACGGCGCCTTCGGCGACTACCTGGGTACGTCGTGGTCGTCGCCGGCATCGGTCGCGCTCTTCATCGAGACCGATCAGCTGCACGCGACGAAGATCGGCTGGATGAACCCGACGCTGTACAGCCTGTTCAAGTCGACCGGCTACAACAGCTACTACACGCCGTGCACGTCCGGCAGCAACGGTGCGTACTCGTGCAGCGCCACGCAGTACAATCAGGCTGCGGGCATCGGAGCCCCGAAGGGCTGGGCTCTGGCCAACGCCCTCTAGTTCTCCACGACGGTCGCGGCGAGGCTGCGACATGACGAGCGGGGCGGTGCTACGGCACCGGCCCGTTTCGTTTTTCCCGACCGGATAAGCTTGAGGGCTGGGGATCGAGCGATGAAGTCTCCCAGGAAAAGAGGAGTCGGTCGGGGACCCCCCGTGAATACTCCAGTAGGGGTACAAAACAACCGGTCTCTTCGAATGGAGTTTTCTCATGCTTCACAGGGTCAAGTCGATCGCGCTGGCACTCGCCCTCGTCGGCGTCGGGGCGGTCCTCGGAGGCGGGACGGCGCTCGCGGTGCAGGGCCACATGCTCGCGGCAAAAGGCGACCTGCAAGCCGCCGCCAACGAGCTCAACGCCGCGGTTCCGGACAAGGCCGGCCATCGCGTCAAAGCCCTCGATCTCGTCAATCGCGCCATCAACCAGACGAACATGGGAATCCGGGCCGGCGCGATGTAGCTCGGACGGTACGAATCGCCCGGTACGAGAGAAGCCCCGATGACCGTCGGGGCTTCTCCGCATTCGCGGTGCTGCATGCGAAAGCGAAGGTTGCCTCGCTCGGTCATGCGAACAGCCTGGCATGAAGAACATTCGCACCTTCCTCATGCTCGCGCTCGCGTTCGCAGCGGGTGCGGTCGTCACGCATCTCACACAACCGGCAGCCGCGCAGCCGGCGCCGGTCGTACCGATGGTCATCAACCTCAGCGCTCTGACGCCGGCCGACCTTCCGCCACCGACGGCAATACTTCCGAACCTTCGCTCGAAGCTGCTGCTGCAGGTCGGTCAGACGCAGTTCTCTTACGCACTGGGAACGGCGCCCAAGCACACGCACGCGAGTACGACCGAGGTCCAGCTCATTCTCGGCGGCACGGGCACCGAGTGGCTCGGTGACAAACAGGTTCCGGTCTCGCCGGGAACGTTCGTCGTCATCCCGCCGAACACGCCCCACGGCGGATTCACCGGCGGCCCGTTCCAAATCTACGCGGTCAAGACACCGCCGCAAGATCCGTCCGATTACCACATGACCCCGTAGAACGTCTGCGGCGACGAGCTAATAGGCGCGTCGACCCAACGACCAACTGCGCCCGATAAACGATAACTCCGCGAAGCGCGCGGGCGTGACAGAGCGGACATTCACTGATGCTTCTCATGGAGGCTCTCATGTCGTTGAGAATTTCCCGGTTCGTTCCAATGGTGGTGTGCGCCGCGGTGCTTGCCGCGTGCGCCGACGGCGGCGGGGGCGCCGCAACACGGGCGTCGGCGTCCGTCGTTCCGCCGGCCTCAATCGCTTCGGGGCCTGTTCCGCTGAGCGGGGCGGTCCGCCGGACGAAGAGCGCGGGGACGTGCAGCGGCACCGGGAGCGGTTCGTTCAACGGTGTTTCCACGAACTCAAACGTCGCCGGCGGCACCGACTCGGTCGTCGGCGGCGGCAGCAGCAACGAGGCGTGCGACGACCACGCGGCGATCACCGGCGGCTACGACAATGTGATCGCCGGCACGAGCAACGGCGCAACGTACTCCTTCATCGGCGGCGGTTACCAGAACCAGGTTTACAATACGGCCGCGTATTCGGCCATCGTAGGCGGGTACAGTAACGTGGTTGACCCGAGCAACGGCAATTCGGCGATCGTCGGCGGAGGCGCCTACAACACCGCCTCGTCGCCCGGTGCGGCGCTTCTCGGCGGCGAAGATAATACCGCCTCAGGGTTCGCATCGGTGCTTGTCGGAGGTGGATACAACACCGTATCGGGCGACGAGGGATTCGACGGCGGCGGCTGGCACAACGCCGTGTCGGCCCAATACGCCGCGGTGGCAGGAGGCGAATACAACCAGGCGACCGGCGTAAGTTCGTACGTCGGCGGCGGTTACACCAACACCGATTCGGGGGAGTACGGCGTGGTCGGCGGCGGCAACACCAATAACGTGTCCGGCAGCGCGGCCGTCATCGGCGGCGGCCAGGGCAGTTACGCTGAAGGCGCTTACGCGACGGTGCCGGGCGGTTACGACAACAACGCCGNNGTGCGACGCTGCTGGAGTCGACCGGGGTGAACCAGTTCCTCGCGCGCGCCACGGGCGGCTTCACGTTGTGGACCAACGCGGCCAACTCCGTCGGCGCGACGCTGGCGCCCGGCTCCGGGACCTGGGCGTCGGCCAGCGATCGGAATCTCAAGACCGACGTCGCTCGGATCGACGACGCGGCGGTGCTCGACAAGGTCGCGGCGCTGCCGATCAGCCGGTGGAGCTACAAGTCCGAGCGCGNNTCACCTCGATCGACGAGGACGGGGTGGCGCTGGCGGCGATCAAGGCGCTGCACAGGGAGAACGTCTCGCTGCGCACGGAAGACGCTTCGCTGCGCGCCCAGCTGGCGGCTACCAACGCCCGTCTGGCGCGACTGACCGACGTCGTGACCGCGTTGCGCCGGCACTGACGTCGGGGCGTCCGCGACCTCCGTCTTGAAGCCGCTCAGCTCGTCGCAGCGCAGGCGACTGACAGCGGCCGTCGAGATCGTCGTCGTGTCGCCACGGGGTGCCGCGGCACGATACTGCCTCGACGCCTACTTCCGGGAGCTCGCGACGCGCTTCGCCGGCGGCTTCGATTCGGCGCGAACGAATCCGGCGCCGCCGGAGGTCTTGTCGCCGCCGGCGGGATACTTCGTGGTGGCCACCCTCGACGGTGCGCCCGTCGGTTGCGGAGGACTCAAGATCGTCGACCGCACGGTCGGCGAGATCAAGCGCATGTGGGTCGCGCCCGCCGTGCGCGGGCTCGGTGTCGGGCGACGCATCCTCGAGTCACTCGAAGCGCACGCGCGGCGCGCGCACTTGCAGATGCTGCGCCTGGACACGAACGAGACGCTCGAAGAAGCACATGCGCTCTATCGGCGCGCCGGTTATCGCGAGACGGCGCCGTTCAATACCGAGCCGTACGCGCAACTCTGGTTCGCGAAAGACCTCGGCGCAACCTGACCTCTGGAGGCGGGGCGCGGTTGGCCCGTAGGGTAGGGCATCCAGTAACGCGAACGCTCGGAAGCCGCCGCCGTAAGATCCGCCGGCACATGACGCCGTGAGGTGATCCCCATCGCGCCCTCGCGAGACCGTGCGTTTCGCTTCGGCGGTTCATCGCTGTTCTGGGAGGTTCGAATGCGCCATCACTCCTTCGGGTTCGTACTGTCGGCGTGCTTATGCGGCGCGCTTTTCGGCGGCTGCGCGGGCGGAGGTTCGACCGCGACTCGAACCGGCGGAGCGCTCCCGGCGAGCGGGGACTCCGCACCGGTGCAGCAGCGAGGTGCCGCGGTGCGCAGGACGCAGAGCGTGCCGACCTGCAGCGGAACGAGTGGTTTCATCGCCGAAGGCGGCGGCTCAAACGTCTCGGATGCCGCGTACGCCGCGATTGTGTACGGCTACGGGAACGAAATCTGCGACGCGGTATCCTCGATCGTCGGCGGGTACACCAACATCATCTCGAGCGGTGGCGACACTGCTCAGGATTCGTTCATCGGTGGTGGTTATACCAACACGATAACCGGAGGAGCTCAGTACGGCTTCATCGGCGGGGGACACTCGAACACCCTTACAGGGCTGACCGGCGCGATGAGCGGCGGCTACAACAACACGGACGCCGGGACGGACGGGATGCTCGGCGCGGGCGAGAGCAACGACATCACTTCTGCCGGCTTTGACGCCGTCATCGGCGGCGGCTCGACCAACAAAGTTTCGGCGGAGGACGGCTTCCTCGGCGGCGGGGTCAACAACATCGTATCGGCGCAATACGGTGCCATCACCGGGGGCAACGCCAATACCGTCTCCGGCAGCGCGGCCGTCATCGGCGGTGGCCAGGGCAGTTACGCTGAAGGCGCCTACGCGACGGTGCCCGGCGGTT
>PMHJ01000019.1 GCA_003158175.1 Candidatus Cybelea septentrionalis | reverse complement strand
TGTCGGTGTCATCCTGAGCCTGTCGGTGTCATCCTGAGCCTGTCGGTGTCATCCTGAGCTTGTCGAAGGATGACCAAGCTGTAGCGTTCAGAGTTCCTTCATGAGTGCTTGCTATTCAATTGCGCAAGGAGGAGCAACTATGAATCTTCGGTCTGGTATTGTTGCCTTGGCGCTGTTGGCAGCGGGCTGCAGCGGCGGTGCGGGCACCCCGCCGGCGGCGAGCCCCGCGGCGGTCGCGGCACAAGTCCGTGGCGTCGCGCCGCGGGCCGGCCAGAAGCTTTACATTTCGAACATCGACGGGAGCGTACTCGTTTATTCACCCGCTTCCCAAACGCTCTTGCAAACGATCACCGACGGCGCTAGCCGTCCAGGTGGCCTCTGGGTCGATCGGCACGGCGTTCTGTACGCAGTGAACCTACCCGATGGCTATTACCAGACGAGTCTTCCCGAATATAAATCTAACGCCTCGAGCCCGTTCCGTACGATTACCGACGGTATCGTCAACTGCGGAGCCGTTGCCGTCGATGCTCACGAAAACGTCTACGTTACGGGACTCGCCCCGACAAGCGGCGACTACTTTCTCGAGGTCTATCCCAAGGGCAAGCTCAGCCCGTCAGAGACGCTGACGATCCCGCACCAGAGTCTCGGCGACCCGGCGAGCATGGCATTCGATTCGACCGGCGCGCTGCTCGTTGGTGAGATCCAGGGCGAGGGCAGCTCGGGAGCGGTCTACCGGCTCTCCCCCGGTTCGCAAACCTTCACGCAGTTGACGCTGCAGAACGATCCCGGCGGAGCGATCGCCGTTGACGGTAGCGGCAATCTCTATGTCGGCGGCAACGACACGGTCGCGGTGTACGCGCCGAACGCTAAAAAGCCGACGCGGACCTTTATCGTTCAGGACGGCGTTTCGGCGCTGACCGTCGATGCGAGTGGAAAGCTCTACGTCGGAACGAGAGAGGGCATCTCGATCTACAAGCCGGGCGCGCAGAAGCCCGAGTCGAGCTTCGCGGTGCAGGCACTCATCGGAGGCCTTGCGCTCACCAGTAACCCCTAAACGCGACGTCGTCGTACTGCCTGGCAAACGGAAACGCAAGATACGCCAGCGCGATCGCGCGAGCTCCGGCGCTTACGAAGCTCCAGATTGCCGGCGGAGCATGAATCAAGAGAAACGGTAATCCCAGCGGCACGGCGACGTACCAGAGCACGAAGAAGACGAGAGCGAGTATGAGCGACGCAACCGGCGCGGCGCGAACGGCTCGTAAGGACTGGGAGAGCGCAAGCGTGCCGGGTATTCCGCCGATCGAAGCCGCCGGGATCGTGTAGATGAGGAGCAGCGCCGCAACGACCCCGAGAATGAGCCCGAGGGAGCCGCCGAAAGAACCGATATAGCTTGCCGCCCACACGACGAACTGAAAGCCGATTGCCGCGAACAGAATGCCGACGAACTTGGCGCGTCCCTCGTCCCATGCCTCATCGAACGCGCCGCGGCGGCCCCGCCAGACGGCATTAGCCTGAATGATCGTGATTCCAAAGGCCCAGAGATAGACGAGCTGCACGAGCATTTGAAAGATGCCCGAGCCCGTACCCCCGAGCGGATCGGTAAATAGATACGAAAGCTGCGTCAGCAAGAGCTCGACGACGGCGGCCAGCAGCGGCATGACGAAGATCGACGGGTGCCGCACGAGTAATCCAAAAGCCTTGAAGTAGATCGTGAGATCGACCTGTGGGCGGCTTTTCACGAGGTCAGAAGCGCGCGCCGTCGAGCGCGCGCTGACACGAGCAGTCGGAGCCGAGCGGAATTTTCTCGACGATTCTGCCGATCGCGCTTTTTACGCGTTCGTTGTTGCGGTTGAAGACCTCGATCACTTCGTGATGCGAAACGGCCGGCATCCCCTCGAGGCCGACGTCGTAGTCGGTGATCAGGGAGATGTTGACGTAACACATCTCGAGCTCGCGCGCCAGATACGCCTCCGGATATTGTGTCATATTGATGACTTCCCAGCCTTGGCTCTGGAACCACTTCGATTCGCTGCGCGTTGAAAACCGCGGTCCCTGAATTACGACGACCGTTCCGCGATCGAACGTTTCGATGCCGAGCGACTTCAGGGCTTCGGCCGCAATCGGCCGCAGCGTGGGGCAGTACGGGTCTGCAAAGCTGACGTGCGTCGTGATCGGCCCGTCGTAGAACGTGTCTTTCCGCCCGCTCGTGCGGTCGACGAGTTGGTCGGCGACGACCATCGAACCGGGCGGTACGCTCTTGAGTAGCGAGCCGCTGGCGGTCGGCGCGACGATCCATTTCACGCCGAGCTTTTTCATCGCGTAGAGATTTGCGCGATAGTTAATGGCTTGCGGCGGAAACCGGTGATCCTTGCCGTGCCGAGGCAGAAAGGCGACGCGGCGTCCGGCGATCTCGCCGAGCGCAACCTTGTCGCTCGGCGCCCCGTACGGCGTCTCGACCCACGCTTCGTGCGCGTTCTCGATCAGCGAATAAAAGCCCGATCCGCCGAACACACCGATATCGGCCCGCAAATCATCATTCATACGCTTGCGATTCTAGCGTAACGAGCACGCCAAATCCTGTGAACCTCGGCCCTTGCGCGGGTCGTAACTTTGTGGTACAAAGTACTTAGCTTTGCATCGCAAAGTAAACCCAACGCCGCTCGAGGGCTTCTCATGCTCAAACGCCTGATAGCCATAATCTTTATCTTCTGCTCGGCCAGCGTGGCCTGGATGATTCTGGGAGCGACGCTCGTGCAGCGCACGAGCGATTCCGGGTCGAGTCAACGCGAGAAGCTGAGCACATTGTGGGGCAGCGATCAGACGCAACTGGCGCCGCAAGTGAGCGCACAAGTGGCGGTCGGCAAGCACGGTTACGAAACCGCCGTCGTGCCGATTCGCAGCAGCCGGATCAAGGTGAAGCTCGACCTCGAGCAGCGGCGCGACGGACTTCTTTGGTACAACCTGTACGACGTTCGGTTTTTAGCGCGTTACCGGATTCGAAACGATACGAGCAGCCGCAGGTTCTCGGTCCATTTTGCACTTCCGTCCACCGACGGAACGTATGAGGACTTCCAGGCCTTCATCGGGGGCACGCGGGTGACGGACCCAACCGCACTCGATCGAGGCTGCGTCAATTTCACCCTTCCGCTGCATCAGGAACGACGCGATTGACTTTCCGTCGCAGACGTTGCCGCCCGACGTCGAGACGCCCCTGCGGCCCGGTTGGCGCCTGCAGTGGCGCGCCGCGACCTTGGTGACCGGCAACGGGATTGGGATGGCGTTCCCGTACCCGCTTCAGCCCGGCCCGCTGGCTCAGCGAATCACGTTTTGGGCGCCCGTCGCTCTATTTTTCTACTTTTTCGTCATGCTCGCGATCACGACGCTTCGAAAAATCGATCTGCATCCGGTCAACTACTTCTTCCTCGCCGCTTCGTTCTTCGCGTTTCATCTGCTCTTCGCATACCTGGTCGACCGAATTCCGATCGGGGCCGCATTCGCGATATGCTCGTCCGTCACGATGTTCCTTACGGTTTCTTACCTGCGACTCGTGGTCGGCTGGCGGTTTGCCGCCGTGGAGAACGGGCTCGCGCAGCTCGTCTATCTCATCCTGTTTTCGTACGCTTTATTCAACGAAGGTTCGAGCGGTCTCACGATCACGATCGGCGCGATCGTCACGCTGTTCGCAATCATGCAGTTGACGGGACGGATCCGCTGGAGCGAGCATCTCGCCGAGGCCGGCGCGTAAGCTATTCGTAATCCGGGGCAAAGTAGTCGCTGCCGTATTGCTGCATGAAGAACTTCGGCGGCAACGGTGCCTTGATCTTTACCCATTGGGCGGGGCTCTGCGAGAAGTCGAAGCATTCGGCCGCGGGTGACAGCGCGCGTTTATCGGCCGGCGTGTCGAGATGCCCGAGACCCCACAGATCTTCCGCGAACCTGATCACGCTGGCCGTCTCGTATTGGTCGTGGCAAACGAAGTCGTGCCTGACGTACGGAGAGAGCATCAGCAGCGGAACTCGCATCCCTAAGCTGTCGCGATCCAAGTGCGGCGGAGGCACGGGATCGTAGAGGCCGCCCCAGTCGTCCCACTGGATGAAGATTGCCGTCGAGTCCCAGAACTTGCTATTGCCGACCGCATTGACGAGCGCCGAGACCCACGACGGTCCGTGGCCGCCCGGGCAGTTGACGTGATCGGAATCGTCACATACCGGCGTGATCCACGTAAAGTTTGCTAGTTGCCCCTTGCGCACGTCGGTGATGAACTTCCAGTTCGGCGTGATGATGTTCTTCCAGTCGGGTCCGTGGTAGATGTGTTTAACCGCCTGATAGCTCGACCATACCGCTCCGTCGTGGCTGCCCCCGCCATACTGGGTGGCATAGAAGCGCCACGAGAGCTTCGCCTTGTCGAGTTCGTCGCCCAAGGTCTGGTAGTCGAAGCACGCCGACTGATAACCGCCGATCGTGCGCTGCGTCGTGATATAGCCGACTTGAGAACCCTTTACCGTACAGCCCCAGGATCCGTCGGGAAGATCGACGCTCCAGTTTGCCTGCGCCGCGATGATGTACTGATGTGCCACGAAGCTCTCGTCGAGCTGCGATTGGAACATGTCGTCGGCGAGCGCGCCTTCGTGTGCCATGTCGAAGTATGGCTTTGAGTCCGAGTGCGGCACGTACACGTATTCCGGGTATTTGACGCCCTTGGGCCCGTTGAAGCTCTCCTCATTATTGAAACCGTCGTTGCGGCAGTCGGTACCCGGTAGTGAGCCGGTTCCATTGCATGCCGCGATAAATGCGTCCAGGGAGTGATCGATCGTGTATTGGTCCGACAACGGAACGGGTTGGAGTTTGACCGTCTCGCCGGTCGAGATTTTGCCGCGCGAGACGGTGTGCGCGCCGGGATAGCCGTTGAAAAGATCGTTGAAGCTTCGGTTCTCCTGCACGATGTAGACGATGTGCGTGATCTTCCCGGCGCCGGTGGCATCGAGCACGCGAAGTGCGGCGCCACTCTGCATGTACGGCAGAGATGGTTGCGAGCCGGAGGCGCAGCCCGAAAGTACGAACGCAAGCGCCGTCAACGCAACAAGGCGTTGGTTTAGGATATTTTTCATCTATTAAAATCCGATGGCTTTAGGTCGTCAAGGAACTTTTTGAATCGGGCCATTTCCGTGTCATTCGAAGGCCTCTTTTCGGTGGCGGCCTCCTCGAGCACGATCTTGTCCGAGACGAAGATCGGCGCGGGGACGCGGAGAGCGAGAGCGATTCCGTCGGACGGGCGCGCATCAATTTCTTGCAGCTCGCCGTTGGTGCGCACGACGAGTTTCGCGAAAAACGTCGAGTCTTTGATGTCGTGAATCACGACCTGCTCGAGGTTTGTATTGAGCGACTCGAGGATGTTGCGCATCAGATCGTGCGAGAGCGGACGCGGAACCGGGGCACCTTCCAGTGCGAGTGCGATCGCCGTCGCTTCAAAGGGACCGATCAGTATCGGCAGATAATGCGAGCCGTCCATATCCTTAAGGATGACCACCGGGTCGTGGGTCAGGAGGTCGATTCCTAGTTTGTCGACCTTCATTTGCCGCATCCAGAGCTATCCGACGCCCCCGGCGCATTCTCTTGCCGGAGCATGCAACCGCTTATGACGGCGCAAGGGCGAGCAGTGCGAGCGGCCGAACCCGCGGGCTGTCAAGTATGCCACTCTCCTGCGGAATCGTCGGCCTGCCGAACGTCGGCAAGTCCACCATCTTCAATGCGCTGACACGCTCGGCCCAGGCGCTGGCCGCAAACTATCCGTTTGCGACGATCGAGCCTAACGTGGGCGAGGTCGCGGTGCCTGATCCGCGCCTTCAAGTCCTCCAACGCCTCGCCGGCGCGTCGCGAATTATCCCAGCGACCGTCCGCTTCGTGGACATCGCCGGCTTGGTGCGCGGCGCCAGTGCCGGCGAGGGACTGGGCAACGCCTTCTTGAGCCACATCCGGGAGACCAATGCGATCGCGATGGTGGTTCGCTGTTTTGAGGATGATGAGGTCACACACGTTGAGGGCGCCCTCGATCCGCGCCGCGACTGTGAGATCATCGGTATCGAGCTGGCGCTGGCAGATCTTGCGACGATGCGCAAGCGGTTACCGAAGATCGAGCGCGAGATTCGAACCGACCCGAAAATGCGCGAGTACCTCGGCGCGGCGCAACGGCTGACCGCCGCACTGGAGGAGGCACGCCCGGCGCGAGGTTTCCCGCCGGATTCGCTCGAGGCGCAGGTCGCGGCCGACTCGTTCCTTCTGACCGCCAAACCGATCCTTTACGTTGCGAACGTCGACGAAGACCAGATCGGCAAAGGCTCCGACATGGTGCGGACCGTCGAGGAGATCGCGCGGGCCGACGGCGGGCGGGCCATCGTGCTCAGCGGTAAGGTCGAAGCCGAACTGGCAAGACTCTCGGAATCCGAGGCGGCCGAGTTTGCGCGGGAGTTGGGCATCGAGCGCAGCGGCCTCGACGATTTGGCGGCCGAAACCTACGAGCTGCTCGGCATGATGACGTTCCTCACCGCGGGCGAAAAGGAAGCCCGTGCCTGGCCGATTCGCAAGGGGACGAAGGCTCCCCAGGCGGCCGGCACGATTCACAGCGATATCGAGCGGGGTTTCATCCGGGCCGAGATCGTCTCGTACGAGGATTACGTGCAGTACCAGACCATGGAGGCGTTGCGCGCCGCCGGGCGCCTCCGCAGCGAGGGCCGGGAGTACGTAATGCAAGAGGGCGACGTCGTGAACTTCCGATTCAACGTATGAATCGAGGGGCTCGGGCGGCAAAGTCGGGAAAGGGTATTGCATGACGACTGCTCTGCGCGAAACGGCGCCCTCCGTTCGCGATGTTTCTGTCTTCGGCGACGCGATCGCGTACTTCAACGAGGCCGCCGACCTGCTCGAACTCGACGGCGGCATGCGCCGCATTCTCACTCATCCGTCGCGCCAAATCATCTTCTCGATTCCGTTCCAGCGCGATTCGGGCGAGTTCGAGGTCTACACCGGTTATCGCGTACAGTACAACTTCGCCCGCGGCCCGGCAAAGGGCGGCATCCGCTACCATCCCGGCGTGACGCTCGACGAAGTTACCGCGCTGGCCTTTTGGATGACTTGGAAGTGCGCGGTGGTCGATCTGCCGTTCGGAGGCGGCAAAGGGGGCGTCACCTGCGATCCCGCAACGCTCTCGTCAAACGAGCTGGAACGCATTACGCGTCGGTACGCCGCGGAGCTAGTGGAGGTCGTCGGTCCGGATAAAGACGTTCCGGCGCCCGACGTCAACACGACGCCGCAGGTGATGGCGTGGTTCATGGACACGTACTCGATGCACGTCCGGCAGAACATGCCCGGAGTCGTCACCGGCAAACCGCTGGAGATCGGCGGTTCGCGCGGCCGCGTGGAGGCGACCGGTCGTGGCGTAACCATCTGCGCGCTCGACGAGATGGCGGAGATGGGTCTGCGCCCCGAACAAGCGACGATCGCAATACAGGGCTTCGGCAACGTCGGCCGCTATGCGGCAAAGCTGTTCGAAGAGCGGGGCTGTAAAGTCGTCGGCATCTCCGACGTCACCGGCGCGTACTACAACGATGGAGGTATCAACGTCTACGGCGCGATGGAGCATACGTCCAAGTTCGGAACGCTCGAGGGCTTCAAAGGCGGAGACAGGATCACCAACACCGAGCTGTTGACCAGCCCTTGCGACGTGCTCGTTCCCGCAGCGCTCGAAAAGGTGTTTACCGCCGAGATTGCGTCGAAAGTTCAGGCAAAGCTCTTGGTCGAGGGCGCGAACGGACCAACGACGCCGGAAGCCGATCGAATTTTTCGCGAAAAAGGCATCGTCGTCATTCCCGACATCATGGCCAATGCCGGCGGCGTCACCGTCTCGTATTTCGAATGGGCGCAAGACCGCATGGGTTACTTTTGGAAAGAAGCGGAGGTTAACGAGAAGCTCGAGGACTTTCTCTTGTCGAACCTGCGCGCCATCCGCGCGATCGCGAACTCTCGGAACGCAACGTTGCGAACGGCGGCGTACACGCTGGCCATCGATCGCGTCGTCAAGGCCTCGTTGCTCCGCGGCATCTACGCGTAAGGGCCGACCTTTGGTACCCCGACGAGGCGCGCCATCCGCGCGGCTGCGTCGGCGTACGCCTGCAATCGCTCGATGATGAACTCCGCGTTCCTGCATAGCTGCGTCGCCAGCTCGGTTTCGGCGTTGGCGAGTGCCGCCGCTAGACGACCTTCGGGCATCGCGCGACGCGACTCGCGCAGCGCGGCCGCCAGTTCGGCAATCCGGTCGTCGAGCGCATCGGTGAAACCGGCCAAGGCCGCGGCGCACTCCGGCGGGAGCGGGGTCCCGACCTCGCTCTCGAGCGCGAGGTTTGCGAGCGCGAACCGCTGCGTGACTGCGAGTATCCGAAGCGCGCGCCCGACCGCGATCGTATGCGGGCGATGGGGTTCCTGACGCGTCCGTTCGATCGACGACTCGACGGATGTGCGGATCCGCCACGCTTCGGTGCGCGCCGCCTCTATTCGCTGCAAAGCTTCCGCCGACGGCGTTACGTACGCCCGCAAAATCGCATGCGCCAAGGCGCGCTGAGCGTCGAGAAGATCTGCCAAAAGTGCGCGCGTGCGCTTGCGTTCCCACGTCGGCAACGTTAGATAGCCGATCATCGCGAGGCCGCCGCCGGCAATGGTATCGAGAATTCGCGCGGCGATCGTCGTCGTTCCCGGAAGGCCGCGCATGCTGAGCACCAGCACCACGAACGAGGTAATCGCCACCGTGAAGAGCGCATAGTTCGGGCTGAAGGTCAGGTAAGCGGCCGCGGCCGCTAGTATAACCCCGGCCACCTGGGGAGCCTCGTGTCCTCGCACCAGCCTCAGCACCAACGTCGCCACGACCGCGCCGATCAAGGTTCCGGCGATGCGGCCGAAACCGCGAACGAACGTGGTTTGAAAATCCGGGCGGAGCACGATTGCCGCGGTCATGGGAATCCAATAGCCGCGATCGGCCTCGAAGTGCCGCCCTAAGAGCATCGCAATGCTCATCACCAGTGCGGAACGCAAGGAGTCGAGGCTGCGCCATTCGATGTGATTTTCTACGTAGGGTCCAGGGCGAGGCTTCGAGAGCAGATGCAGCGTCGGAAGTCGCCCGCTCGAGAGCATCGATGCTGCCAGCACTGCGTCGCGCAGGTTCACCCCCAAGTCGCCGGAGATCTCCGGTACCTCGAGCGCTTCGGGCTTGAGAGTGCCGCGCAAGACGCCGGTGATGGCGTCGAGCAGGTCGCAGACGCCCTTAGGAACCTCGCGGGTTGTTGCGAGCGCCCCCAGCCGCCTGCGAATGACCTCCGAATCTTCCAACAGACGATCGAGGCGCGCGCGTTCTGCGGCGCGCGCAAATGGCTGGGGATCGGCCAAGACTTGTCGCGCGGTTGCAAACGGCGTGATCGGAGGCATTGCAGGCGAACCGCCGGCGATGCCGCGCGCATATTCTGCGAGGTTTTGATAAACCTCTGCTAGCGCGGAGCGTTCGGCGGTTAGCCGTTCCGCCGGCGAGGCGAGCAGAACGAGAATTGCCTGAATGAGACCGCCGCCCAGCACGAGCGCCGATTGGAGCAGCGCGGCGCCCGGCGCCAACGGTTGGCTCGAAAAGAGCACGAAGGCGACCAGTGAGTTGAGCGCGACCGTCGCCGCCGCTGGGCCGAGTTGACCGATCGTTGAGCATGCGTAGCCGGCGACCGCCGTCGCCGCGATGAGTCCGATGGTGGAATGCGCCGCCAACGCGCCGATGAAGCTGGTCGCCGCCATCCCCAACGCCGCGCTCAGGATCGCCAGCATGCGCGTGCGATAGATTCCCTGCAGCGACGTGAACCCGGTGATGAAGGCGCCGATCGCGGCGGCCACGCCGAGCGAAGGCTTTCCGAGCATCGCCGCGATTACGAGCGGAATTGCTACGCCGATCGTGCAGCGCAGCGCGTACCCCGGCTCGAGCGCCGAACGATCGAAGGTGCCGACCGTCGCCGCGAGCTCGCGCAGCCAGGTCAGCACGGAGCTTTAGTATTGTATGTCGTTAGGGGGCGCGTAGGGATCGGCGTAACAGTAGTTCGAGTTGCTACAGCGTTTGCCGTCGTATACAGCTTTGACGTCGACCTGCGGGATATGCGTTCCGTACGCTTTGTTGATCGTGTCGATGAACTCGTAGGCAATGAGCGCGTAGCCGGTGTTCGACGGATGCAATCCGTCGAAGCTCAGTATCCCATACAAGTATCCCAGCGTACAACAGACTCCTGGATTGATCGATGCCGCCAACTTAAAGTACGGATCGGACGGATTTCCGCTCGCAAGCCCGTGGAAGATCGCCTGAACGTCGACGAGCGGAACGTGCGAGGCTGTGGCGGCATCGTCGATTCCCTGATTGATCGCGTCGTTGAGGGCCTGAATCTTGCCGGCAAACTCGGGGGTGATGTAGTAGTTACCCAATCCACTTCCGGGCACGACCTTACACTTGGGCGCGGGCACGGCGCAATCCAGATTCGCAAACTTGCCGTAGTGCGCTTCGAAATACTGTGTGATCTCGATAACGCCCTGAAGCGTGAGATAACCGCACGGCTTTGTTACGGACGCGGGTACGCAGCCTTGCGGCGTTGAGAGATGGTACTCGTTTGCGATTGCCGTGACGTCTGATTTGGTTATAGCGGTAGAGGCAAGATTTAGAAGACACCATGCATACGTATTTAGTTGGCAATCCTTAAAGCTCTTCGGATTGGTGACCCGCTGAAAATAACCCACTTCGAGAATGTTCGGCAGATTGGCAACAACCATGTGAGCTCCGGCGTGCCCCAGCGTGGAGAATGTCGCACGTAAGTCGCTCTCCGCTTGCGCTGCGTTGCGATCGCCGCCGACAAAACGTCCGCCGCTTCCCATATACTTGAGCACGTCGTTTGCGCCGAGCCAGACGGTGGCCAAGGTCGGATGGCGCGATGCCGCGGCATTGACGTCCGTAAGATTCGGTCCGAGTTTTGTGAAGTTTCCCAGCACGGGCCAAAACGTAGCGCTCTCATCCGAGACGACCATGCTGAGAAGCCCAGGCACACCGGGGATAAATTTACAGGTGTCGGTCTGCGGCTCGTGGAGTACGTTGGCTTCGTGGAGGGTCAGGCCTGGGATGCCGACGTCGCGAATTTCAGTGGAATCGGGGTCCATCCGTACGCGTGAGACTCCCTTTAAGTGGTAACCGGCCTCGTTGAAACCGTCATTGTCCGTGCAGATGTCGCCGGACTTCTGTTCCTGAATTGGGAATTCCGCGGTATAAGGTATGATCTGATTGTTGAGTCCGGGTTTCGTGATCAAAGGCAACGGACTCGTCGACGGGTCGTACATTT
Source organism: Candidatus Cybelea septentrionalis (assembly GCA_003158175.1). Taxonomy (GTDB): domain Bacteria; phylum Vulcanimicrobiota; class Vulcanimicrobiia; order Vulcanimicrobiales; family Vulcanimicrobiaceae; genus Cybelea; species Cybelea septentrionalis. Next base: position 80,177 of record PMHJ01000019.1, on the reverse strand, counting down.
GGGCGATCGCAGCGTCGAGCGATTGGCCTGAGGCCTGCTCGTAGAGATCGGCCCACCAGCCATTCTCTTGGCCCTGCGGGACGGAGTACCCGGCAGGAGTCTGCACTCCCGCGGCTCCGAGGAATCCGTTGGACTGATAGCCTGCGGTCAAACTATCGCCTACGCCGACGATGTTCGAAAGAATCGCCGTCTGCGGCCGTACGTGCGATGAGTGCAGCGGGAGAAGCTGGCTCGAGGTTGCGCCCCCTCCGCCGCAGGCCGTAACCGCCGCGGTCGCGAGCAACGTAATGAAAAGGTGAGCGTACGAGTTTTTCATAGTGTAGCCTCTGGAACTCATAGTGGAAAGACGTTAGGCGAGCCGACCCCGAACTCCAGCTGCAGTTGCGTCGCCTTTAGACCGCCGATAGCCAAGCCGCATGCGTTGTTGATCGCTTGCTGGGCCGTCAAGCACTTGATTCCAACGATGCCGTCCGGCCCTTGATTCGTCACGCCGCCGCTATTGATCACGGCCTGAACGAAGGAGTACTTCGTCAACCGCTGCGATACGCCCAAGAAATACGCGAAGAGGTGCTCGGGATACGGATCGGTCGGCAGATAGTCGCGCGCGCTCTGAGGCTCGAAGAAGAGCGTCGTCGTGTGCGTGGGCGTGTACTCGAGGTAGAGTACCTGTGGAAGCTGCATCGAGTTGCCGACATTGGCTCCGGCAGTGTGAACGATCCACTGCGGCGCGACGGTGAACGTCGCGAACATCTTCGGCGTCTTCAGAAATGGCAGGGTGACGGCGACGGCATAGTACTGCGCGGTACGCACCGGAATGTTCTCGACCGGTCCGTCAGGCAGGTTATACGTGAACGGAACCACGTCGTTGTTCCCCGGTGCAAATGCGATGATGCCGCCGCGAGCAACATACGTTGGCGTAATGACGATTGGCAGTGGGCCCGGCAGTTTGTCGGATTTGATCACGAAGAGCTTGTTGAGCATGAAAACGCCGAACGTGTCCTTCGTCGCCACGTTGATATTGCGTCCCGTTCCGGGACCGCATGCATTCCCGTCGCTCAGATCGGCGCAGCCGACCGGGTTGCGAAAGCCGGCAAGATAGACCGGCGCTAAACCGCTGTTGAAGCCTTCCGGCCAATGCTGCAACTGGAACATGCTCACCATCACACGCGTCGACCAGTTGAGGTGGTAAGCTGCGGAGAGATCGGTGCCGCCCATCAGCCAGCCCTTACCGTACGAACCGATGTTGCCGTATGGATTGGCCGCCGAAATCGCTGCGGTATATGTGAACCTCTCGCCGGGCAGCGCTATTACGGGGCCGATGGGCTGCTGCGAAACCGGCGACGCTTGCGCAACGTTGGGGCTCGTCGCCGAAGCCTGACGCCGAGCCTTCTCGCGCGCCGCCTGTTGTTGATCGAGGAAGTTCTTGATCGCGGTGTTCGCGCCGGGAAGAATCGATTGTTGATAAACGTTCTCGGTGCCGTCGGCCAGCGCCGGTATTGCCGAAGCAAAAATCGCCAATGCCGCTACTGCGGCGAGAACCGCGCCAAGTGAACGTCCGAGCATGCAAGCAACTCCCTGAAATCGCCGGTGACGACAGTTATTAAATCGATCAGGCGTTTATCCAGAGGTTGGGCTTAACGATTGCAAATCCTTTTCTCCACGATTGCCACTCGCTTGACCATCGCGTCCGGCGGGTTTTCCACGCAGTTCGAGTGATTTAATGATGACGTAGAGCACCGGCGTGATCGCGAGATTCAGGAACGTTGAGACGAGCATGCCGCCGAAGACGACGGTGCCGAGCGAGTGACGCGCCGCGCTTCCGGCGCCGGTCGCAAAGACCAACGGAATCACTGCGATGATAAACGCAATCGACGTCATCAAGATTGGGCGCAGTCGAGTTTGGGCGGCTCGCATTGCCGCCTGGACGACGCTCGCGCCTTCGCGCAGTTGCTGATTAGCGAACTCCACGATCAAAATCGCGCTCTTACTCGCGAGGCCGATCAGCATGACGTATCCGACCTGCGCGTACGCGTCCTGCGCGAGACTCGGATCGAACAATCCGGGGATGGGAATCAAATGGCGTAGGTTCATGAAACCGAGCGCGCCGAAGAGCGCCGCGGGCACGGCCAGCAAGACGATGAGCGGATCGATGAAGCTTTCGTATTGGGCCGACAAGACGAGGAAGACGAAGACGAGGCCGAGCGCAAAAATGATCGTGCTCAAGCTGCCGGCGGCGATCTCGTCGAGCTGCAGACCGGACCATTCGTAACTCATGCCGGCCGGCATTACTTTCTGCGCGATCTGATCCATCGCGGTAAGCGCCTCGCCCGAACCGTGCCCCGGCGCGTTGTTTCCGTTGAGCTCGATGTTGCGATAGAGGTTGTAATGCGTGATGATCGGGGCCGTGTTCACTTGCTGCATTTGCACGAGGGCGCTGATGGGCGTCATCACGGTGTTCGTCGCGTTCGTACCGGCCGAGGGGCTAAACGGCGCCGGGGTCGCCAACGGATTGATGGAGGCAGCGGTATTGTTTGCCGCAGAGCCGGAGCTTACGTACAGGCCTTGCAGCGACGAGACGCGGTTGCGGAAAGGCTCGTCGGCCTGCACGTCTACCTGCCACGAGCGATTGAGAAAGGTGAAGTTGTTGACGTAGAGCGAGGCGAGATCGACCTCGAGGGTGTCGAAGATGTCGTTTAACGAAATGCCGACGGCCTTCGCTTTGCTGCGATCGATGTTGAGCTGGACCTGCGGCGAATTCAGGCGAAACTGCGTGAAGACGTTCATCAGCCGCGGATCCTGCGCGGCGGCTCCCATGATGGCGTAGGCGGTCTTCGTGAGGACGGGGAGGCCCGCGTTGCCGCGATCTTCGAGCTCGAACTGAAAGCCTCCGAAGCTTCCCACACCATTGATGGCGGGCGGATTTAGCGCGAAGATCTGAGCCTGCGGAATATTCTTGAAGAATCCGTAGTTGACGCGATTGATGACCGCATCGATGCCGTCGCCGGCGCCCTTGCGCTGTCCCCATGGCTTGAGCAAGCAGAACATCAGCCCGCGGTTTGGCGCCGCTCCCGTGAAACTGAATCCTCCGACGTCGAACATGTAGCGGACTTGCGGCTGGCTTCGAATGATGGCCTCGGCCTTCTCCGCGATCGCCGTCTCGGCGGAGAGCGAGGTTCCTTCGGGCGCCTGCAGCAAGACGATGAAATACCCCTGATCTTCGCTCGGAATGAACGACGTCGGCGTTTTCACGAACATGAAGAGCGTCGCCAGCAGCGCCAGGCCGAAGATGCTCACGGCGAGCCAGCGAAACCGGAAGAGCCGCGGTAACTCCGACGCATACCAGTGGCGGAAGCGTGCGAGACCCGCATTGAACCACTTGAAGAAGAAGAACTGGGACTCGACGTCGCCGGTGAGCAGCCGCGCCGACATCACCGGCGCGAGCGTCAGCGCTTGGAAGAGCGAAATCGTGATTGCGGCCGCGATCGTCAGGGCAAACTGCTTGTAAAGCTGCCCTGTCGTGCCGGGGAAGAAACCGACGGGAATAAAGACGGCCAGCAGGACGAGCGACGACGCGACGACCGCGCTCTGGATCTCACGCATCGCCTCCGCTGCGCTCGCGATCCCGCTCTGTCGCCCCTTGTTCATCTCGATGTGACGGGCGATGTTTTCGATGACGACGATCGCATCGTCGACGACGAGACCGGTGGCCAGCGTCAGGCCGAAGAGGGTGATCGTGTTGATCGTGAAGCCAAAGATCTTCATGACGAAAAACGTTCCGATGAGCGAAACGGGAATCGTTACCGCTGGAATCAGCGTCGAGCGAGGATTCTGCAGGAAGACGTAGATCACGAGCACGACCAGCACGATGGAGAGCAGCAGCGTGATGATGACTTCTTTGACCGATTCCGCAACGAAATCGGTCGTATTGAAGGCGACCGTGTAATGGAGGCCCTGCGGGAAGTTCTTGGAGAGCGTACCCATCTCGCTCAGCACGCCATTGGAGACCTGCAGCGCGTTAGCCGTCGGATACTGCAAGATGCCCAGGCCAACGGTTTCGGGATTGCCGTTGAAGCGCAGAGCCGTGCTGTAGTCTTCGGCGCCGAGTTCGATGCGCGCGACGTCGCTCAAACGCGTGAACCCGCCGTTGGAATTCGCGCGGAGGATGATATTGCCGAACTCCTGAGGGCTCGAAAGCTGCGTCAACGCATTGACGGTGTAGGTATACGGCTGTTTTTCCGACTCGGGAGCCGCGCCGATGCTTCCGCTGGCAATCTCGGCGTTCTGCTCTTGCAAAGCCGTCACGACGTCGCCGGCATCGAGTCCCTGTTGCGCCAGCTTGTTGGGATTGATCCAGATCCGCATCGCGTACTGGCGTTGGCCGAAGACGCGGACCAGCGAGACGCCCGGGACGCGCGACAGGTCGTTGACGATATTGAGCTGCGCGTAGTTGCTCAAAAAGAGCGTGTTATATTTGCTCGTATCCGACGTGAGCGCGATGCCCATTACGAAGGATCCCGAGTTCTTACTAACCTGCACGCCGACTTGCTGCACCGTCGCGGGTAGCTGGCCAATTGCCGACTGTACGGAGTTCTGCACGTCGGCGGCGGCAATATCGAGATTCGTTTCGAGCGTGAACGTGCAGGTGATCGTCGACGTGCCCTGCGAGCTGGTCGAGCTGATGTAACGCAGGCCTTGAACGGTGTTGACCGCCTCTTCCAGCGGTGTCGTGACCTGCGCCTCGACCGCCTGGGGAGCCGCCCCGACGTACGAAGCCGTGATGGTGACGACCGGTGGAGATATCTGAGGGTACTGGGCCAGCGGCAACGTCGGCATGACGACCAGGCCGCCGATCAGGATGATTAAAGAGCAAACCGTTGCCAGGACTGGCCTGGTGAGAAAGACCTTCGTCACGCTAGCCGTTCCAACCGAGCGAAGTTACCAGCGGTTGCGCCGGCTCGGAAGAATTAGAAGGCCTGTTCGGCGTGGTAGGAGCTGCGGGAGAGCGGACTGGAAACGACCAGATGAAAGCCCCTGCGCGCGGCCACCTCGCCGAGCCTCTTGAAGGTTTCGGGTGTGATGAACTCGACGACCGGCAGGTGCTTCTTGGAGGGCTGTAAGTATTGGCCCATCGTGAAGATGTCGACGCCCGCGGCGCGCGCGTCGTCCATCGCCGTCTCGATCTCGGCTTCGGTCTCGCCCAATCCGAGCATCAGCGACGTCTTGGTGTAGCGATTCGGAGCGCGGCTTTTGGCGTGCGCCAAGACCTTGAGCGACTGGTCGTAGCCTGCCCGCTTGTCGCGCACGTGCGGCGTCAGGCGCCGTACGGTCTCGAGATTGTGCGCGAAGACTTCGGGCCGCGCGTCGACGACGATGTTGACCGCGGTGAGATCGCCGCGATAGTCGCCACTAAGAATCTCCACTCGAGCTCCGGGCACGCGCTCGTGAATCGCTCGCACGGTGTTTGCGAAGATCAATGCGCCGCCGTCGGGGAGGTCGTCGCGGTCGACGGCCGTCACGACGAGATACTTCCAGCCCAAGTCGCGCACGGCTTCGGCAACGCGCAGCGGTTCGAGCCAGTCGACTGCTCCGCGCGGATTACCGGTCTTGACGTTACAAAAGCGGCAGCCGCGCGTGCAGAGATCGCCCAAGATCATGATCGTCGCCGTTCCAGCGCCCCAGCATTCCGCCATATTCGGACAGGCCGCCTCTTTGCATACCGTATGCAGCGATAGCGCATTGACGCGCGCCTTGACACGCTCGTACTCCGCGCCGCTCGGCAACGACACCCGCAACCACGCCGGCTTCCTCGCAACTCCCGGTGACAAGAGATCGACCTCGATCATGCGACCGCGACCGTTTCATTGCAGGAGAAGGTGACGTCAAACTGGCGTGACAGCTCGTCGAGAAGCACGCTTTTCGCTTCGGAAACCGAAACGCGATGCCCGGTCTCCGCCGAAAGCGACGTTATCCCGCGATCCCGCAATCCGCACGGATTGATGAGGCGATCGTAGTCGAGGATGGTCGAGACGTTGAGGGCGATGCCGTGCATCGAAACCATGCGTCGAACCGCGAGTCCGATGGCGCAAATTTGATTGCGTCCGACCCAGACCCCGGCGTGATCGCTCCAGCGCTCGCCGTCGACGCCGAACCGTGCGCAGCAGTCGATGACCGCGCCTTCCAAAGATCTCACGAGCGGCACTACTTCTCTGAACCGCTCGAGCCTTCGAACTGGATACACGACGAGCTGGCCCGGCCCGTGATAGGTGACGTCGCCACCCCGCTCGATCTCGACGACGTCGACGCCGCGCGCGGCGAGATCTTCCTTCGAAAGCAACAGGTTTTCGCGCTTGGCTTGCCGGCCGAGGGTGATCACCGGCTCGTGCTCGACGAGGATCCAGGTATCGGCCTCCCGCCCTTCGCGCACGGCCGCATGCAGCCGCCGCTGAAGCTCCCACACTTCGCGATACGACCTTACGCCGAGATCCAAAATCCGCGCGCTAGCGGTCAAGCACTCACCGGAGCCTTCGGCTTGGGATTGATTATGTGGATCGCCTTACCGTGCGAGGCTTCCGCAGCATCCATGATTCCTTCGGTCAGGGTGGGGTGAGGATGGACGGAGAGACCGATATCTTCAAGCGTCGCGCCCATCTCGAGTGCAATCACGCCTTCACCGATCATCGATTCGGCTTGCGGTGCGACGATGTGCATTCCCAGCAGCAAATCGCTCTTCGCGTCGCCAACGAGCTTGATCATGCCTTCGGACTCGTTCATCGTCCTGGCACGGCCGCTTGCGCCGAGCGGAAACTTACCGATCCGAACCTCGTGACCGGCTGCTTTGGCCTCCTCTTCGGATAGGCCAACGGTCGCCACCTCGGGATCGGTATAAACGCAGTTGGGCACGGCGACCGGATCGAAGGCTGCGGACTTGTCGCCCGAGATCACTTCTGCGGCGATGACGCCCTGTTTCATCGCGCGATGCGCGAGCAGCGGCGCGCCGGTAACGTCGCCGATCGCGAAAATGTTCGGGACCTTCGTGCGTTGCTGAAGATCGGTCGGGATAAAGCCGCGCTCGTCAACCTGTAGCCCCGCTGCCTTCAGATTGAGCGTGTCGGTGACCGGCCGGCGGCCGACGGCCACGAGCGCCATGTCGAACTCGCGAACCTCGTCTTTGCCGCCGGTCCCCTCGCCGTTGAGCGTTGCCCGCACGGTATCGCCCTTCTTCTCGAGCGCCCCGACCTTCGTATTAAGCATGAACTCGACGCCTTGCTTCTTTAAAATTCGTCCGAGCGTCTTGCCGATCTCGAGATCCGTCCCGGTGAGAATCTGCGGCATCATCTCGACGACCAAGACCTCCGCACCCAGCCGACCGTAGACGGTCGCGAACTCTAAGCCGATCACGCCGCCGCCGATGACCAAAAGCTTCTCGGGAATCCGTTCCAGCTTGACGGCATCGTCAGAGTTGATGATGATCTTCCCGTCGCGCGGCCACGCCTTGACGTCCACGGGGGTCGAGCCGGTTGCGATCACGACGTTCTGCGCCTTGATGGTAACTTCGCTGCCGTCGCTTTTCGCAACGATCTCCGTCGGCGATTTAAACGAGGCCTCCGCGCGCATGAACTCCACGCCGTTGGCTTTGAAGAGTGTCTTGACGCCGTTGACGTTTGCGCTCACGACCTCGTTCTTGAACTTCGCGACGCTCTCGCGCTGGACTTCGGCTTTGGGAACCTTTAGTCCGATTGCGTCCGCGCGCTCGATGTGACGGATGACCTCGCCGACGTGCAGCAGCGCCTTGGTCGGGATGCACCCCCAGTTCAAGCAGACGCCGCCGACCTCGTCCCGATCGACGCAGAGAACCTTCTTGCCCAACTGGCCGAGCCGAATCGCGACGTGATAGCCGCCTGGTCCCGCGCCAATAACGACGACGTCAAACTGCTGCTCATTGCTCATAGCCGTTGGCTTCGCCTAATCGGGAGCGTTCCCCACGAAAAGGGCGAAGCCGCTCGCTCTATGGTCAGAACGGGACGGGGCGGCTCGGCTGGTTTCGCGGGCATGCAGCGCAGCCTTCTCCGGTGGTATCGCAGTCACGGACGCGCCGCGCTGCCATGGCGAACGGAGCGCAGCCCCTACCGGACCGTCGTGAGCGAGTTCATGCTGGCCCAAACGCAAGTCGACCGCGTCGTGCCGAAGTTCGAAGCATTCGTTGAACGCTTTCCGGATTTCGCGGCGCTCTCGCGGGCCTCGCTCGCTGGGGTGCTGCGAGAATGGAAGGGGCTAGGCTATAACTCGCGCGCCGTGCGTTTACACGGCTTGGCAGCGGCGGTCGTGGCGAGCCATCGGGGGGCGCTGCCCTCAGAGCCGGGTTCCTTGCGATCCTTGCCGGGCATCGGGCCGTATACGGTTGCGGCGATTCGGGCCTTTGCATTTAATGAAGACGATGCGCCTGTGGATACCAACGTCCGCCGAATCGTGCACCGCCTGTTTTTCGGGATCGAACACCCAAACGCGGCCAGCGCGCGGACGCTGGACGAACGCGCACGAGCGCTCGTGCCGTCGGGACGGGCGCACGACTGGAGCTCGGCGATGATGGATCTCGGGGCCGCCGTCTGTACGGCGCGCGCCCCCAAGTGTCCGCTCTGCCCGCTGCGAGCCGATTGCGCGGCCGCGCCGGTCGACGCCGCGAGCCTCGAATCCGCGCGAATCGCCGGTGCGAAACGCGCTTCGCCGCAGAACGCGATACCGTTCGAGCAAAGCCGGCGCTACGCGCGCGGGCGAATCATCGACCGTCTGCGCGACCTGCCCCCCGGCGAGCGCATTTCACTGCTCGATCTGCATTCCGCGGTGCCGGCCTTCTGCGCGCGGACGGTTGAGGAACTTCGAGAGCTCGTGGCGGCGCTGGAAAAAGACGGCCTGATCACGCACGACGGAGAGTGCGTCGCGCTAAGAGAATGATGCGACGTGCCGCGCATTCCGTTTCCCACAAAGAGGGTACCGCGTAAGATCGCGCTCGATGAGCTGGCGATTCTGGAGCAGACATACCCAAATGCGGTGACGGCGCTCGAATACCACGACGAGTTTCAGCTGCTCGTCGCGGTGATATTATCCGCTCAAACCACCGATGCGCGCGTCAACATGGCCACGCCCGCGCTCTTCGCGAAGTATCCGACCCCGCAGAAGCTGGCACGCGCGAAACCGGCCGACGTTGAGAAGATCATTAAGTCGTGCGGATTCTTTCGCATGAAAACCAAGAACATCATCGCCTGCGCCCGCGATTTGGTCGAAAGGTTCGGCGGCCGCGTGCCGCACGAGCGCGAAGAGCTGGAATCGCTGGCCGGCGTCGGCCGAAAGACCGCCAGCGTCGTAATGGCCGCGGCCTTCAACGAAGCGGCGCTCGCGGTCGACACGCACGTCTTTCGCGTCTCGCATCGCTTAGGGTTGACCCTCGGCACGACGCCGCGCCAAGTGGAAGAAGACGTGACGAAACTCGTGCCGCAAAACAAGTGGGGCGACGCGTCGCATTGGCTGATTCTGCATGGCCGCCAAATTTGCAAAGCGCCTACACCGCTCTGCGACCGCTGCCCGGTCAACCATCTCTGCCCTACGCCACGGATTATCAAGCGCCTTAAAGCGCAGTCCTAGCGCAGCCCTAGTCGTCGTCCGGACTTTCGTTGCCGGGGGGCTCCTTCAAAAAGTACTCGCGCCCGAGCGGCGCCGCAATCGGCGTGAAGGCACGCGGGCTGCGTTTAAAGTTGAAGCAGTCGGCGAAGTCGTCGGAACGAACGTCGGTCGTGCCGAGCGATCCCAAATCGAAGGTCTTTTCGGCGAACTTCAAGATGCTGCCGAACTCGTGCTGACGATGCGAAACGTAACCGCGCGGCGTGTAGGCGGAGATCACGACCGCTGGAACGCGGAAGCCGAGTTCGTACGAGTTATAGACCGCCGGCGCGACGTGATCGTACCAGCCTCCCCAGTCGTCCCACGTTAGGAAGATCGCGGTGTTGTTCCAATAGGAGCTCTGACCGATAGCATTAACGACCGAGGCAACCCAGGAGGGCCCCGAGCCGTTCGTAATATTCGCGTGATCGGAGGCTTTTGCCGTCGGCGTAACCCACACAACGCTGGCCAAAGTTCCACCTGAGATATCGGCGAGCACCTTCGACGGCGGGGCCACGACTTCGGTCGAGAACTGAGATCCTTCTTGGAGATGGAGGATTGCGTCGGGCGCGTTCCACAGACCGGGGCCAGTCTTCCACTCGTAGTAGCGCCACGTCAGCCCTTTAGTCGTTAATAAATCCATCAGCGTCGGGCGATCGTAGCACGGATAGGTTTCCTGAAGCTCTTCGCCGTTCTGATCGATGAGCAGTGCCAACGATCCCTTCGGCGAGTCACAGCCGCCGGTGTAATTTTGGGTAGCCGTGAATGGGTTCTCCGCAGCGCGCAGCGTAGAGCCTTGGCTGATCGTGGAGGTGCCGCTGATCAAGTACTGGTGTGCGGGGAAGCTCGGTCCTTCGTTGGTCTCAAACATGCGATCCGCAAACGCATACTGCTGGGCCATGTCGAAGTAGGGCTCCACTCCCTTGCGCGGGACGTAACCGTAGGCGGCGAGATCCGCCTTCGGGCATCGCGGCTTGCCGGTGCAATCCGAATCGCGCTCCTGACTGAAGCCGTCCATCTTGCCGCTGTCGCTCTCGACTGCGTACCCCTCATGCGTGTGCGAGAGATCGTACGGTGCGGTCAAGGGCTCGGGGGTTAAGTTGATGCGCATCCCCGCTGAGTTGGTGCCGTACGACTGCGTATCGGCGCCCTTCAACCCGTGGAAAAGGTCGTCGGGCGTACGATTCTCCTGAATAATAATCACGATGTGACTGATCTTGCCGTCCGTAAAAGTGCCCGGGCTGACCATCGCGTGAAGCGCCGGCGCGGCGGCCTCAAAGGCTCGCGAGCTTTGCGAGGGGGGCGACGCGACGTCGCATCCCGCCGCTGCGACGAGAAGCAGTGCAAGCAAGAACCGCACGATTATCCTCTTCCTACGAGCCTGCGCGAAATCACAAGGCGCTGTATCTGCTGAGTGCCTTCGTAGATCTGCGTTATTTTCGCGTCGCGCATCATGCGTTCGACCGGATAATCGACGGAGTATCCGAAGCCGCCGAGCACTTGAACCGCATCGGTCGTGACCGACATCGCAACGTCGCCGCATTTGAGTTTCGCCATCGCCGCCCAGAGCGTGACGTCGGGGCCTCCGGCGTCGCAACGGCGCGCGGCCTCGTAGAGCATCAAGCGTGCCGATTCCACTTCTGTCTTCATATCGGCGAGCATGAAGCCAACGCCCTGATGTTGACCGATCGGTTTTCCGAACGCGATGCGTTCCTTGGCATAGCCGGTCGCGTACTCCAGCGCGCCCGCGGCGATTCCTAGAGCTTGCGCTGCGATGCCCGGACGCGATTTGTCGAGCACCTTCATCGCGATCTTAAAGCCTTCGCCTTCTTCGCCGAGACGATTCGCCGCCGGCACTTTGCAATCGGAAAAGACCAGCTCGACCGTCGGCGATCCGCGAATTCCCATCTTTTTCTCGAGCTTGCCGACGGAAAAACCCGGCGTCCCCTTCTCGACGACGAACGCGGAGACGCCGCGCGAGCCCGCCTCGGGATTGGTGACGGCAAAGACGCAGACCACGTCGGCAACGCTGCCGTTGGTGATCCAAATTTTCTGACCGTCGAGCACGTAGTTATCGCCCTGTTTGACGGCTCGGGTTTTCATCGAGCCCAGCGCGTCCGAGCCGCTGGAAACTTCGGTGAGCGCATATGCGACGAGATGTTCGCCCGAAGCGATCTTCGGAAGAAAGCGCCGCTTCTGTTCCTCGTCGCCACCGATCATGATCGGGAGCATGCCCAGCTCCTGCACGGCGACGATGAGCGCGCTCGATGCGCATGCCTTTGCGATCTCTTCGACCACCTTCACGTACGTCACAAAGGTGCCTCCGAGGCCGCCATACTCTGACGGAATGGGAATGCCGAGCAGGTCGTTCTGCGCGAAGAGTTCTTTGACGTCCCAGGGAAACTCGCCGGTAGCATCGATCTCGGCGGCGCGCGGACCGATCTTTTCAGCGACCAGCTCGCGCACCATCTCCAGAATCATCGTCTCTTCATCGTTGCTTGCAATTTCGGTTGGTGCCATTGTCATAGTCACACCATCTTCCACGGAGGCAGGCCGCGTTCCGTCGGCGCATTAGGCGGAATGGAGAAGGTCTATGCGTCCTGCCCCGAGGCGGTGGCGGACATTCCCAGCGGCAGCTCCATCGCGGTGGGCGGATTTGGGCTCAACGGGATTCCGCACAATCTCATCGAGGCATTGCTCGAACAAGGCGCATCCGGTCTCGTGACCGTCTCGAACAACTGCGGCGTCGACGGCTGGGGACTCGGGGTCCTGCTGGATAACCGCCGGATTGCGCGCACGACCGGATCGTACGTTGGTGAAAATCGCGAGTTCGAACGCCAATACCTCAGTGGCGAACTCGAAGTCGAGCTCGTGCCCCAGGGGACCTTGGCCGAACGCCTGCGTGCGGGCGGCTGCGGCATTCCGGCCTTTTACACGCCTGCTGGGGACGGCACGCTCGTCGCCGACGGTGGCTTGCCCTGGCGCTATCGTGCCGACGGCAGCGTAGCGGTCGCTTCGCCAAAGAAAGAGACGCGCGTCTTTAACGGACGCGAGTACGTGATGGAAACGGGAATCGTCTGCGATTACGCGCTGGTTCGCGCGTCGATCGGCGATCGTTGCGGTAACCTCGTCTTTCACAAGGCGACGCGCAACTTCAACCCGCTGTGCGCGATGGCGGGGAAGATCACGATCGCCGAAGTGGAGGAGCTCGTCGAGCCGGGGGCGATCGATCCGGAGAACGTGCATCTTCCCGGCGTGTTCGTGCAGCGCATCGTACACGTGGGACCGCAAGGCAAGCGCACCGAACGCGTCACGACGAGAAAACTCTCGGTGTCATCCTGAGCGTGTCGAAGGATGACTGAGGAAAAACTATGGCATTAACGCGAACGCAACTCGCCGCCCGCGTCGCACGGGAGTTGCGCGACGGACAGTACGTCAATCTCGGGATCGGGCTACCGACGCTGGTGCCAAACTACGTGCCGCCGGACGTTACCGTGACGTTGCAGAGCGAGAACGGCATATTGGGAATGGGCCCGTACCCGTTTGAAGGCGAAGAAGACGCCGATTTGATCAATGCCGGCAAAGAGACGGTGACGGTGCTTGCGGGCGCATCGTTCTTCGATTCGGCGCTGTCGTTCGGCATGATTCGAGGCGGACACATCGATCTGGCCGTCCTCGGAGCGATGCAAGTCTCAGAGCACGGCGATCTCGCAAACTGGATGATTCCCGGCAAAATGGTCAAGGGCATGGGCGGCGCGATGGATCTCGTTCACGGAGCAAAGCGCGTAATCGTGATGATGGAACACGTTGCCAAAGGCAACGTTCACAAGATCGTTCGGACCTGTACGCTGCCGCTCACGGGTAGACGCGTCGTCAACCGGATCATTACCGATCTCGGGATGATGGATGTCGGCGCTAACGGACTGATCCTGCGCGAACTGGCTCCCGGCGTCAGCGTCGACGAGATCCAAGCAGCCACGGAGCCACAGTTGGAAGTTCCGGTCCAGCCGATGATCATGGATGTCCCTGCCTAAAAAACGAAACTACGCCGATAATCCGGCGAACTGGGTGCGATAGAGTCGAGAGTAAAGGCCGCCGCGCGCGAGCAATGTTGCGTGACGCCCGGACTCTACGATTCTGCCACGGTCCACCACGAAGATGACGTCGGCGGTCAAGACCGTCGAAAGCCGGTGTGCGATGACGAGGCTCGTGCGGCCTCGCAGCACGACATCGAGCGCCTTTTGGATCGCCGCTTCGTTCTCGTAGTCCAGCGAACTGGTCGCTTCGTCGAGAATCAGAATCCGCGGATCCTTGAGCAGGACACGCGCAATCGCCAAGCGTTGGCGCTCCCCGCCCGATAGCTTGTGGCCGCGCTCGCCGACGACCGTCTGGTAGCCATCCGGCAATGCGGCGATAAAGTCGGCGATGTTCGCGGCGCGCACGGAAGCATCGAGCTCGGCATCGGTTGCGTCGGGCTTGCCGTATCGAAGATTGTTTGCAATCGTGTCGTGGAAGAGATACGTCTCCTGCGTAACGATTCCGATGTCGCGCCGCAGCGAGTCGAGCGTCACGCCACGCAGATCGTGTCCGTCGATCCGCACGCGGCCGCTCTGGGGATCGTAGAAGCGCGGTACGAGTTGGGTGATCGTCGTCTTACCGGCGCCGGACGGCCCTACGAACGCCGCTACTTCTCCCGGCCGCACGTGGAAGGAGATGTCGTCGAGCACTTCGCGCGTCCCGTCGTAGGAGAATACCACGTTCTCGAAGGCGATCTCGCCCGTAACCTCGGGCAGGGCGATCGCTCCCGGCGGATCGTACTCCTCCGTTGTCATGTCCAGATACTCGAAGATGCGCTCGAAGACCGCGAGCGCGCTGACGATTTGTATTTGAATCCCGGCAAGCGCGGCGGCGGGACCGTAAAGCCGGCCTTGAATAAACGAAACGAACGCCACGATCACGCCGACTTGCAGCCCCGTCGCGATCGAGAGCCAGCCCCCACCAAACCAGACCAGCGCCGGCCCAACCACGACCATAGCGGTAACCGACGCTATGAACCAGCGGCCGACCATCGCGAGGTCGATCTCGAGCTGCATCAGCCGCGTCCCGACGGTATAAAAGCGAGCACGCTCGAACGCTTCGCGTGCGAACGATTTGATCAGCGTGATGCCCGAGATCGAGAGCGTCTCTTGCGTTATGGATTCGATCTCGTCGCGCTTCTCGCGGGTTTTCTTGCGGATCGCATACATCCGCCGCCCAACCGGCCCCAGTGGAAGGATCATCAGCGGAACGATGATGACCGAGATCAGAGCCAGCCGCCAGTTCCAGACGAACATCGCGACGAGCGTCGTTGCGATCGTCACGACGTTCGTCACGATCGTGGTCAGCGTTCCAGTCACAACGTTGTCGACGTTGTCGACGTCGTTGCTGACGCGGTTCATGATTTCGCCGGTCTTCGTGCCGGTAAAGAAGTGAAGGGGCATGCGGTGGAGATGCCCGACGAGGCTCGAGCGTATGTCGCGCATGATGCCTTCGCCGACGACCGAGTTTAGATAGCCCTGCAAGACGCCGATCCCGGCCGAGATCAGCGCGGAAGCGAGGATGATCCCGACGTCGATCCCCAGCTCGGCGAGGTTGTGGTGCGGAATCGCCGCATCGATGATGTGTGCGATGATGAAGCCGGGTACGAGGCCGATCGCCGAAACCGCGACGATGCAGGCGAGTACCATGGCTTGCTGACGCCAATAGGGAGCGAAGAGCGCGCCCATTCGCTTCCAATTGACGCGCCGCTTCACTCTGGGTGTCTCGGGCTGATAGATGTTCGACCACATCAGCCCGTGGCCGGCCATCACCAGCTAATGAGGGACCGTGACCTGATGGAGGGAGACTTTGTTACCCTCAGGATCGTCGAACGACGCAATCTTACAGACCGGCGTCGCATAGGGGTCGTCGATCTGCACGCCTTTGCCGCGCAAATCCGCGACCGTCTTGTCGATATCGTCCACTTCGAAAACGACGCCCGATGCGCTTCCCGGATCGCGCTCGATCCACTCGTGCGTCATTACGCTGAAGTAACCACCGCCGACGTTGGCTTCGTTGTACTTTTCGACGCCCTCCTCGACGTATGGCCCGCTGAACTTCAGCCCTAGCGTATCTTCGTACCATTTGCGCAGCTTGGCGACGTCGGCCGCCGGATACGCCGTAAATGCAATCTCTTTAATCATGTGTCCTCAATACAGTCGGTAAGGTGATATGGTGCTCAGGTAAACCGTCCGCCATCGCCCGGGGTTGCCGCCGTACCAGGCTCGAAAGGCTCCGCATGCGGAACGCCCTCGCCGTTTTCGCAGCCGTTGCCGTGCTGACCGGTTGCCATAAGAGCCCGCCATACAACGCTGCCGACGTGCGCCGCCTTACGATGCCCAGCCCGCTCTTCGCAACACCCGGCATCACTGCGTGGCCCACGTATGCCGCAATGGATCGCGACAGGCCCGGACATCCGGAACTAACCCCTCGCGAAATCTCTCAGCTTCGTGAATATCTAGGTGAGGTCAAGCCGTGCCAACGGCAAGGGTTGCGGTACGGTTTTCCCAACAATGGGCAGCCGGACGATCGAATGGTCGTGTTTTTTGCGGTCCAGAACGAAGGGCGCGGATTCAGACCGGGGCACGTCTTCGGCGAGCCCAACCTTCTTTATATGAAAGACGGCGAGCTGATCGCGAGGGCGGGTGAGACCAGCGATCAGTCGGCCATCGATAGCGAGCCGTGTTTTAAATGAGGTTCGCCGATCTTTGCCTTAAGAAGAGCTGTTGCCGTTCCTCAGGGCCGCGAGCTCTTTAAAGAGCTTTTTCTCTTTATCGCTCAAATTCTGCGGAAGCTGCCCGATCAAACGCACGTATTGGTCGCCGCTGCCTTTGCTCTTTACTTTTGGAATTCCACGCCCGGCAAGGCGCAGAAGCCGATTGTTTTGCGTGCCGGCGGGAATCGTCATTGCGACCTGCCCGCTGAGCGTGGGAACGTTGACGTCGCCCCCGAGCAGCAGATCGTAGATGCTCACCGGAAGGTCGACGTAAAGATCGTCGCCTTTGCGTTTGTAGGTTGGATCGTCTTGAAGCTGCACGATGAGGTACAGGTCGCCGTTTGGTCCGCCGTTGATGCCGGCGCCGCCTTGTCCGGCTAGGCGAATGCGCTGCCCGTTGCCGATGCCGCGCGGAATCGAAACGTCGAACCGCTTGTTGAGCAGAACCCGACCGGTGCCATGACATTGAGGACAAAGATGCCCGTCTTCGGTGCCGGTGCCTTGACAACGCGGGCAGAGGTCCTCGATTTGCAGCGAGACCGCTTTCGTTCCACCTTCGAAGATATCGCGAAGAGTCAGCTCGATCGTGGTCTCCAAGTCTTGACCGCGTCGCGCGCGGCCGGGGCCGCGCGGAGCCTGGGCGGCTTGGCGACGCCCGATCCCTGAGAAGAACGTTTCGAAGAAGTCGGAGAATCCGCTCGGGGCGCCCTCACCGCCGAGATCGAATTCGAACTCTTCGCCGTTGATGTTGGTGCGATAGCGGCGTTGCTGCTCCGCCTGTTGTGCGGCTTGCTGCCAGTTGGGCCCGAGAACGTCGTACTTCTTGCGCTTTTCCGGGTCGCCTAAAACCTCGTACGCTTCGGAGATCTCCTTGAACTTCTCCTCGGCCTCTTTAGGGTTCTTGAGATTTGCGTCGGGATGCCATTTTCGCGCGAGCTTCCGATAGGCGGACTTGATATCTTTCTCGGCCGCATTCTTGGGCACGCCCAAGACCGAGTAGTAGTCCTTAAAGTTCATCGAAGGATCATTCGTCGGATGTTTTGGCGACGATCACCTTCGCGGGCCGCAGCAACTCGTCGCCCAGGGTGTAGCCCTTCTCGGCGACGGCGACGACGATATCGTCGGCCTCGCCGCTAGAAGCCGAGGTGCCAATGGCCTCAGCGACGCGCGGGTCGAACGGCTTGCCCTTGACCTCAACGGCCTTTACGCCTTCTCCGGCGAGCAGCGCCTCGAAACCGCGC
Organism: Candidatus Cybelea septentrionalis; assembly: GCA_003158175.1. Taxonomy (GTDB): domain Bacteria; phylum Vulcanimicrobiota; class Vulcanimicrobiia; order Vulcanimicrobiales; family Vulcanimicrobiaceae; genus Cybelea; species Cybelea septentrionalis. Next base: position 62,492 of record PMHJ01000019.1, on the reverse strand, counting down.
AGAGTCTGCTCGATTCCGCCGCGCAACGTCTCGCCGTCCGCTTTGGATTGCAGCGCCCGCTCGAGATTGTCGAGCACCGGAAGAAAGCGTTCGAGCAGCATGCGCCGGCGCGAGGAAACGAGCGAATCGAAGTCGCGCTGCATGCGTTTCTTGTAATTGTCGAAGTCGGCCACGGCCAACAAGAACTTGGCGTAGTTCTCGTCGGCGCGAGCGTTGGCCGCGGCGACCTCCTCTGCGAGAGGGGGCTGCTGCGGCAACTGCTCGTCGATCGTGGCCTCTCCGGCCTCGGTGTTTAGGACTGAGGGATCGTCAAACATGGGTTCATTCCGATGCGACGCCTACTGCGCTTCCTTGAACTCGGCGTCGATGACGTCGTCGCCGGCCGGCCCGGCTGCGGCACCGTTGGAAGTCGTCGCGCCGTCGCTCGGACCCGGCTGCTCGCCTTGCGGCGTCGCGGCCTTGTAAAGCACTTCGGCCATTTTGTAGCTGGCCTGCTGCAACGCTTCGATTGCGGGCTTGATCTGTTCGACGGTACCGTTTTCGCTGACGCGCTTGAGCTCTTCGAGCGCTCGCTCGACGTCGCCACGCGGGCCCGCTTCGAGCTTGTCACCGACTTCTTTGAGCGACTTCTCCGTCGAATAGATCAGGCTCGACGCGTTATTGCGCACTTCGGCCTCATCGCGCCTGGCTTTGTCGGCGGCCGACTGAAGGTCGGCGTCGCGGACCATACGGTCGACCTCGTCCTTGTTGAGGTTGGTCGAAGCGGTGATCGTAATCGCCTGCTCTTTGCCGGTCCCGAGATCTTTCGCGCTCACGTTCACGATGCCGTTGGCATCGATGTTGAACGCGACCTCGATCTGCGGCACGCCGCGCGGTGCGGGCGGAATACCTTCCAGCCGGAAACGCCCGAGCGTCTTATTATCTTGGGCCATGGGGCGTTCGCCTTGCAACACGTGGATGTCGACTGAGGTCTGACCGTCTTCGGCCGTCGTGAAGATTTGCGATTTCTTCGTTGGAATCGTCGTATTTCGGTCGATCAGCTTGGTCATCACGCCGCCGAGGGTTTCGAGTCCCAGCGAGAGCGGGGTTACGTCGAGCAATACGACGTCGCGCACTTCGCCGGAGAGCACGCCGGCCTGGATGGCCGCACCGACTGCCACGACTTCATCGGGGTTGACGGTGAGATTCGGCTCTTTGCCCGTGAGCTTGCGAACGAGTTCCTGAATGACCGGCATGCGCGTCGCACCGCCGACCATGATCACTTCGTCGATCTTGGAGACGTCGAGCTTCGCATCGGCGATCGCGTTGTGGAACGGTCCAACGCAGCGATCGGTGAGATCGCCGGTCAGCTCTTCGAACTTCGCGCGGGTGAGCGTGTAGTCGAGATGCTTGGGTCCTTCTTGATCCGCCGTGACGAAGGGCAGATTGATGCTCGTCTGCACGACCGAAGAAAGCTCGATCTTGGCCTTCTCGGCGGCTTCGGTGAGCCGCTGCATCGCCTGCTTGTCCTTGCTCAGGTCGATTCCCTGATCGCGACGGAACTGATCCACGAGCCACTCCACGACGCGATGGTCGTAATCGTCGCCGCCGAGATGCGTGTCGCCGTTGGTCGCCTTGACTTCAAAAACGCCGTCACCGACCTCGAGAATCGAAACGTCGTACGTGCCGCCGCCAAGGTCCCAGACGAGGATCGTCTCGTTACCCTTTTTCTCCAGGCCATACGCGAGTGCCGCGGCCGTCGGCTCGTTGATGATGCGCAGCACGTCGAGCCCGGCAATTTTGCCGGCGTCTTTGGTCGCCTGGCGCTGCGAGTCGTTGAAATAGGCGGGCACGGTAATGACCGCTTTGGTCACGCGCTCGCCGAGATAGTTGCTCGCGTCGTTAACGAGCTTCTGCAGGATCATCGCCGAAATCTCTTGCGGCGTGTAATCCTTGCCGTCAATCTTGACGTGATAATCCGGCTCACCCATGTGTCGCTTGATCGAACTGATCGTTCGATCCGGATTGGTGATTGCCTGACGTTTTGCGAGTTGTCCGACGAGACGCTCGCCGGTCTTTGTAAATGCCACCACCGAAGGCGTCGTACGCGAGCCTTCCGCGTTGGGGATAACGGTGGGTTGTGTACCCTCCATTACGGCGACGACCGAATTGGTCGTGCCCAGGTCGATGCCGACCGTCTTAGCCATGAAACTTTCTTACCTCGTTTTATGAATTTCCGACCCGCCTGGACCAGCTAACCGGCAACTGCGCTCGCGGTCGAGGTTAAGAGCGTTGCGCGCTACCGGCGGTGCCTTGCCGCTTACGGACAGTTCGGATTGGAACTACCGCACCATGATACACGATGCGGTAGTAAAGTTGTTGCGCTGTTTTCGACCCGTCCCCGGGACCAAAAGTTGCAGGCCCCCCCTCCCTGTCACCCCGAGCCATGTCATCCTGAGCTTGTCGCATGTCATCCTGAGCTTGTCGAATGTCATCCTGAGCTTGTCGAAGGATGAGGACGACGGGCGTTACGGCTGCTGCTGCTCTTCCTCGGGCTGTCCTTGCGGCTGCGGTTGCGCGGCGGGGGTTTCGCTCAGCTTGATCGCCACCAACTTTTTGAGGCCTCGCGACCAAACGTTCAGTCGAATGGTATCCCCGGGCTTCTTTGAGGAGATGTAATTGTGGAGGTCCTTAATATTGTCGAAGTCCTTGCCGTCCGCCTGAAGGATGACGTCGCCTGGTTGGATGCCGGCCTGGTCGGCAGGGGATCCCGAGAAGACCTGTTGCACGGCGACTCCGCCGCTGCCGTTGTAGCCGATCTGGTTCTTGACGCCGGCGCTCAGGTCGGCCATGTAGATTCCTAAGAAGCCCGTATCGGTGCCTTGATGGGCGCCGGGATTCTTCTCCAGCGCCGCCACGACGTTGCGCACGGTATTCGACGGAATCGCAAAGCCGATTCCCTGCGCGTACGCCGACTTGACGGTAGATTGGTTCATCCCGATGACTTGGCCGTCAATGTCGATGAGCGGACCACCCGAGTTACCGGGATTGATCGGAGCCGACGTCTGCAATAAGCCTTTGAAATCGATTTCGGAGCCGTTTTCGGTCGGGATCGGTTCGGAGCGATTTAAGGCCGAGACGACGCCGACGGTGACCGTTTGCTCGAGCTGAAGCGGCTCGCCGATTGCAATCGCCCATTGACCCTGCTCGAGCCGGCTGGAATCGGCGAGGTCCAGCGGCGGAGGAAGCTTGGAGTAGTTATCTACGCGCAGAATGCCGACATCCGCCGCCAAGTTGTAGGCGATGACGTGCGCCGGCATGTGATCGCCGTTGGCGAAGACCACCGTCAGTTTGGTGATCTTTCCGCCGGAGGGCGGCTGCAACACGTGCGCGTTGGTGACGATGTCGCCACGCGAGTCGATTACGAAGCCGGAACCCGAGGCCTCACCGTGATAGGGCTGAACGATGCCGGGGCCGCCCTGGCCACCGCCAAAAAACTGTTGGAAGAAGGGGTCGGCTGGAACGACTTGCTGCCCGTTTACCTCTTCGGTGATCGCGACCACGGACGACTTGGTCCGCTTGACCGCACTTACGATGCGGTCCTGATCGCTGACTCCGCTCAACGGAACGGCCGCGATGGCCGGCGGTGTGCGATCGGGTCCGGTCGCACTGCCGAAATGGCTGCTTGCATAAAGCATCATAAGGAAGCTGCCGATAACGGCGCCCACGAGCCCAACAATGAGCGTAGGTAAAACGCGATTCTTCATGGAGCCATCTACCCGATCTTCGAGAAAAAGTTACCAAGTGAGCCGGACGTCTTCGCATCGTGCGACGGCCGCGCGTGCGTTCGGGATTCCGCGCGACGGCGTCGGCTCCTCGGGCCAAAGTGAATCGGGCAGTTGGCGCCGCAGTGCCGCACGGATGCATTCCAAGCGTTCTTCGTGGAACTGCAGCACCCGCATCTGGATCAGGAGCCGCGCTCGCCTCAGTGCCCGACGCGAGAAGAGTTCCTCGGGCGGCAGCGGGGCCGGGGAAGGCCGCGCCGTGGCGCGGCTTTGCGCGACCGGGCTCGGCGCCGGCGCCGTCGAGGCGAGCAGAAGCGAGATAAGAAGGAAAAGTCGCATCTTTAAAATTACCTCCGCCGCGCAATTCACGGCCTGGGCGCGGGGGAGCAAGGACGGGGGGCAAAAGCACCGCTCGTGACCTCAAACGCTTTGACCCTGGCCGAACCGCCCTCCGAGCCCTACCTCCGGATCGTCCCGCTGGGAGGCTGCGGCGAGATCGGGCGCAACATGACCGTTTTCGAGACCAACGACGACCTAGTCGTCGTCGATTGCGGCTTGATGTTTCCCGACGACGAGATGTTCGGCGTGGATATCGTTATCAACGATTTCACGTACGTGCGCGAGCGCGTACACAAGTTGCGCGGCCTGCTCGTGACCCACGGGCACGAAGACCACATTGGCGGGATCCCGTACTTCGTGCGCGAGTTTCCCCAAATACCGATTGCCGCGACGGCGCTCACGATCGCATTGATCAAAGCGAAATCGCGCGAGCAGAAGCTCGGAGAGGTCGAGTTCACGCAGGTCAAGCCGGGCAGCCGCGTGACGTACGGCTCGGTCGAAGCCGAGTTCGTCCATGTGAACCACTCGGTCGCGGGGGCCTGCGCGCTCGCGCTGCGGACGCCGGTTGGAACGATCTTCCATACCGGCGACTTCAAGTTCGATCAGACGCCGATCGACGGCAAGCCGGCCGATTTTTCCCGAATCGCCGCGATCGGCGATGAGGGTGTCCTCTGCATGCTCTCCGATTCCACCAACGCCGAGCGTCCGGGCCACACGCGCTCCGAACGTGCCGTCGGCGAGGCGTTCACGTCAATCTTTTCGCACGCCAAAGGGCGCATCGTCGTCGCTTCGTTTGCGTCGAACGTTCCGCGCATCCAGCAGACCGTCGACCACGCCGTACGCTTCAACCGGAAGGTGGCGTTCTTAGGGCGTTCGATGCGCAACGTCGTTCACTTTGCCACCGAGCTCGGCTATCTGCGGGTGCCCGCCGAAACGATGGTTCGCGGCGAAGACATCGACGGATATCCGCCCGAGCGCGTCGTGGTGATGACTACCGGTTCGCAAGGCGAGCCCATGAGTGGTCTCGCCCGCATGTCGGTGCGCGATTACAAGCACTTTAAGATCGTGCCCGGCGACACGGTCGTGATCAGCGCGACCCCGATTCCCGGCAACGAGAAGAGCGTGCACAAGACGATCAATAACCTCTCCAAGCTCGGCGCGATCGTGATTCACGGCACCGACGGGCGCTCGCACGTGTCGGGTCATGCTTCCCAAGAAGAGCTGCTGCTGATGCTCAATCTCGTGCGTCCGGAGTTCTTCGTTCCGGTGCACGGCGAATACCGGATGCTGGCCGCACACGCGCAGCTCGCGATTCAAACGGGCGTAGAACCCGGCAACGCTTTCGTCGTCGAAAACGGCGACGTCCTGGAGTTCACCCACGAGTATGGCGATAAGGTCGGCAGGACGTACGGGGGCAACGTTTTCGTCGACGGCTCCGGCATCGGCGATATCGGAGAAGCGGTACTTCGCGACCGCAAGGCGCTGTCGAATGACGGAATCATCATGGTCGTCGTTGCGATTGACAGCGAGGAGGCGCGCGTGATCGGCGGCCCGGATCTGATTTCGAAGGGCGTCTTCTATCTACCAGAAGCCGGCGGCGTGCTGGACGAACTGCGCGCCGAGCTGAAGACGGTGCTCGAAGGAATCTCGGTGGATGCGATGCGCGACGTTACGGCCGTTAAGGAGCACATCCGCAGCGAGCTAGCCGGCGCCGTGTGGACGCGCACCAAACGCCGCCCCGTAGTGATCCCGGTGGTAATGGAGGTCTAGCTCCCAATGTCATGGTGAGCCCTCCTAGTGTCATGGTGAGCCTGTCGAACCATGACGGAGCGACCACGTTCGCCCACCCGGTGCTATCGATACGCCATCCTTCGACAGGCTCAGGATGACACGACAGGCTCAGGATGACAAAGTGAGCGGCGCGCGGGAGATAACTGCGTCGGTGAACTCCGCCGTTGTCGCGCTGCCGCCAAGATCCGCGGTGGCGATTCCCGATCGCACGGTATCCATCGCGGCAGAATAGATCGCCTGGGATGCGGCGCCGGCGAGCGGGTCGTCGACGTACGAGAGCACCGCAGCGCCGGCGAGGATCATCGCGAGGGGATTGGCGACGTTCTTTCCTTCCAAACGCGGTGCGGTGCCGTGCGGCGCCTCCGCCATCACCGCCGATGCTTGCAGATCCTCATCGAATGCGAGCAAAATCGATTCTGCGCCGGCGATCGAGCCGAAAAGCTGCATCACGAGATCCGAAAGACAATCGCCGTCGCGATTGAGCGACGGAATCACCAGCGGTTTGTCGCCCGCGGCGGAAAGGAGGAGCGCGTACGTGGCGTCGATGAGCTGCGGATCGTAGGGAATGTTGGGATGACGCTGCGCCGCCGCATCCATCTCTTCTTTGAGCATGCCTTCGTAAACGGGGCTTACGGTGAATTTCGGGCCGCCGAAGACCGTCGCGCCCATTTTGCTCGCGTGAACGAAGGCGTACTCGGAAACGTACCGGCAGACGCGGCGCGAGATCTGTTCCGTGCGAAACGCAACTTCGTCCATGCCCTCGCCTTCGCGCCACTCCTTCGCGCCGTACGCATCGCCGACGGCCATGCGAACGACGGAGATTGGCGCGTGAATGCCGCCGACGGGGCGCACGCGCGGCAGCTTGCGCCCGGTGCGAACGATCACGCTCCCACCGATGGCTTCGCGCAGGATGCGGTTGGGCGAACCGACGTCGCCTTGGCCTTCAGGCGTAATCGTCGCCGCCTTGAGGCCGAGATGCCGCCGTTTTATCGCCGCCGCCGCGTCGAGCACGACGCGATTAGCCGTCGCGCGGCGATTTGATAGCGACAGGTCGTATCGCTCGAACGTTAGCTCGACGCCGGTAACGCTCGGATCGAGCACGCGAAGAGCTTCGAGCAGTAACTCCTGTCCGGTTTGGTCGCCCTCGAGGACGACGAGTGTTGGTGCGGGCAAAATGAACTCCCGTAATAACGAAGAAGAGATAGCTTCCATGGCGCGCAACCGCCGCAGAGCGAATGCCAGGACCCGGCTCAACCTCGAGATCGTTGGGCTCGCCGCGATCGCACTCGCCGTACTTTGCGGCATCGCCTTGGCATTTCCGAATCATGCCGGCAGCATCGGCGGCTGGGGCGCAACGGAGCTACGCGCTCTCTTTGGAGATGCCGCTCCGCTTTTCCCCGTGCTCGTCGCCTTAATCGGCGGGATCATCTTTCTCGAAATCAACGTTCCCCGCATGATTGCCGGTCTTGGCAGCAGCGCGCTTGCGTACTTCCTGATTCTCGATGCGCTCTTCGGTGCCCGCGGCTGGAAGCACGGCGGGATCGTCGGAACGAACATCTGGTGGGCGCTGCACGCGCTCGTCGGTGGTGTCGGGGCGACGATCGTCTTGTCCGTTGCAGCGCTCTCGCTCACGCTCTGGCTTTCCAATGCGAGTCTAAAGAAAACGATCGGTCGAGTGGCACTCCTCTTGAGAAACGTTCGTCTCCCCGCGCTTCCTCGCACAGAACGCGAAGCCATGCGGCCGCAGCTGGAGCCGATCGTTTCGGTTCCGGCAGTGGTAAGTGCCGCGCCGTCCTTCGACATGGAAACCGAACCGCCGCTCGTCATCACAAAGCCTATCGCGCCGATCCGCGTCGAGAAGCGATCGATTCCCGAACCGCAAGTACCGGCGAGCAGTCGCGCGTATCGTCTTCCGGACCTCGCGATCTTCGACGCCCCGCCGAAGTCGCCGGTTGACGAATCCAGCCGCGCGCACGTCCTCGAAGATACGCTGGCAAGTTTTGGCGTCGGCGCGAAGGTATCGCACATCGAGCGAGGCCCCTCCGTCACGCGTTACGAGCTCAAGCCCGAGCGCGGCGTCAAGATTTCGCGGATCGCATCGCTGTCCGACGATCTGGCGCTCGCGCTGGCCGCAACCAGCGTGCGCATCGAAGCACCGATTCCGGGAAAATCCGCGATCGGAATCGAGGTGCCGAATAAGACCGTCTCCATCGTCGCGATTCGCGAGATCCTCGATGCGCTTCCCGATCGCGGCCAAGTCCCGCCGTTGTGGATGGCGCTCGGCAAAGACATCACCGGCCGGCCGGTCTTCGGCGATCTCTGCAAGATGCCGCACCTCTTGATCGCCGGTGCGACCGGCGCCGGTAAATCGGTTTGTTTGAACACGATCGTCGCATCGCTGTTGGTCAGTGCGACGCCCGATCAGGTGCAGATGCTGATGATCGACCCGAAGCGCGTCGAGCTGACCGTCTACAACGGCATTCCCCATCTCATAAAGGACGTGATCTCCGACCCGAGGCTTGCCGCGGGCGCGCTCTTCGAGATGACCAAAGAGATGGAGGCGCGCTACGAACGGTTTGCCAAAGCCGGCGTTCGAAAGATCGAAGAGTACAACGCGAAATATCCCGACGAGCGGCTGCCGTACGTCGTCATCGCCATTGACGAGCTCGCCGATCTGATGCTCGTCGCTCCCAGCAAAGTCGAAACGACGATCATGCGCCTCGCGCAGCTTGCGCGCGCGACCGGCATCCATCTCGTGGTCGCCACGCAGCGACCTTCGGTCGACGTCATCACCGGCCTTATCAAAGCGAACGTGCCCTCGCGGATCGCGTTTGCGGTGAGCTCGCAAACGGACTCACGCGTGATTCTCGACATGAACGGCGCGGAGCGGCTGCTCGGCCGCGGCGACATGCTCTACCTGCCGATCGACGCCCCGAAACCGATCCGTGCACAGGGCGCGCTGATCACCGGCGCCGAGGTCAACCGGCTCGTGGAGTTTTGGGCGCGTCAATCGCGCCCGGACAATTTGCTCGACGTCGAAGTGGTGCCGCTCAGCGACGACGAAGCCGCGCGAAAAGAGACCGATCCACTCTGCTACGAGGCCGCGAAGTTTCTCATCGAAACGAACTATGCGTCGACCGCCGCGCTGCAATCGCGCTTTTCGATCGGCCATCCGCGCGCGATGCGATTAATGAAGCAGCTCGAAGATTTCAAAGTCGTCGGCCAGCACGAGGGGACCAAGCCTCGCAAGATTCTGCTCGGGCTTGCCGATCTCGAAGTCGTCGCACCGCGATTGGGCAGAACCGAAGACGCGCAGCAAGACCTCTTTGCAAGTAGCGAATAGCGTGAGTCGCCATTTAACCGTCGCGTTCTGCTTCGCGCTCGCGCTCATTACGTTCGGTGCGTTCGTCGAGCTGGGTAACTCCGTGGTGGCGCACGGCGAGCCGGGTGTTTTCGTTCCGTGGGAGAGCTCGTTGTTCGACCATTCGACTCTTGTCGCATGGTGGCTGACCTGGGCATGTTACCCTGCTGTCCTGATACCCGTCAGCATCGCCGTCTTGGCCCTGGCGTGGCGCTTTTCGGAATGGAGAGTACGCCTGATCCTCAGCGTAGCTTCATTGCTGATCTCGTGGCGGGCCGCCGACTACTTTCAGCATGTCTTCGAACGCGCTCGACCGGTCGACTGGGTCGTGAAGCACGAAACGACGTTCTCCTATCCGAGTTCGCACGCCGCGATCGCAACGGGATTCTATGCGCTTTTAGCGCTGATGATCCTCACTTCCGATTTGCCGAAGACGACTCGCAACGTCGCCGGCTCCCTGCTTGTGCTCCTGGCGCTCGCGATCTGCTGGTCGCGACTCGCGCTCGGCGCGCACTACATCACCGATCTGGTCGGCGGCACGCTGCTCGGCATGGTCGTCGCATGTCTTGTGCTCGGCGTCCTGGCTGGGGGCGTTCTCGGTGGCGTTGGGGGTCGCGTCTCCAGCGCGGCAGAATAGGGCCTTGATGGCATTCGCCGACCCTATAATGGTTGAAGTCGAGCGCAAGCTCGATGCCGGCATTCCGCTCTCGATGGACGACGGGCTCGCGCTCTATCGCACCTGGGACATCCACACGCTTGGGCGGCTCGCTCGCAGGCAGAAGGAGCGCAAGAGCGGCAAGAAAGTTTTTTACGTTCTCAACCGCTACATCAACTCGACCAACGTCTGCTTTGCCGGATGCACGTTCTGCTCGTTTGCCGCCGACGAGTTCAAGGAGCCGCAGCGCGTCTTCCGCATGACCGCCGATCAGGTCTTCGCCAAGGCTGTCGAGACCGGCACGAACTTCAATCAAATCCACATTGTCGGCGGCCACGACCCGCGTCAGCTCTCGCTCGACTATTGGCTTCCTTTGATGCGCCGCTTCAAGGCTGCGCTGCCGCACGTTCAACTCTCGCTCTTTACCGCTGCCGAGATCGAATACATGGCCAAGCGTCATCGAATGTCGTTCCCTCAGATCGTCACGGAGCTAAAGAACGCCGGGCTCGATAACGTCAATGGCGGCGCCGCGGAGATCTTCGCCGAAGCGACCCGCGCCAAGATTTGTGCGAACAAGGTCTCGGCATCGAACTGGCTGCTCTTGCACGAAGAGCTTCATCGCCAAGGCGTCGCCAGCAACGCAACGATGCTTTACGGACACATCGAGTCGATCGAAGACCGCATCGACCATCTGATCCGATTGCGCGAATCGCAGGAGCGCTCGCCCGGATTCAACGCCTTCATTCCGCTCGCGTTTCATCCCGATGGCAACGAGCTTTCGTACTGCGGCTGGACGACCGGCCTCGACGATATTCGCACGTTTGCCGTCGCGCGACTAATGCTGAACAACTTCGATCACATCAAAGCCTATTGGATGATTCAAGGCCTGAAGGTCTGCCAGGTCGCGCTCGAGTTTGGCGCCGACGACATGGACGGCACGCACGGGTCGACCGATGAAGAGATGATCTATCACTCCGCCGGAACCCAGTCGGGGCAATACGTAGACGACCGCGAGTTTCGCCGCTTGATCGAAGAGGCCGGCTACCTTCCGGTTCGCCGAAACTCAACGTACGACGAGTTCCCCTGGGACTGGGCGCCCGACGCTCTCCCAGTGTCATCCGCCGCTCTCCCAGAGTCATCCGCCGCTCTCCCAGAGTCATCCGCCGCTCTCCCAGAGTCATCCGCCGCTCTGCCAGTGTCATCCTGAGCTTGTCGAAGGATGACCAAGCGATGACGCTGCGCTGCGGCCGGATCAAATACACGAACGACCTTCCGATCTACGCCGCGTTTGACGCGGGTGTGATCGAGTACCCGGGAACGCTGCACGCCGACGTTCCGGCGCGCTTGAACGCGATGCTATTGCGTGACGAACTCGACTTGAGCCCGGTCAGCGCGTTCGCGTGGGCGGAGGCCTGGGAGCAGCTCGTGCTCCTGCCCGACCTCTGCATCGGCGCGCGCGACGAGGTCGTCTCGGTCGTTCTGATCTCGGCGGTGCCGCCGCAGCAGCTCGACGGCGCGCCGGTCTACTTTTCCGAAGAATCCGCGAGCGGTCGTTATCTGCTGCGCGTGATCCTGGAGCGCCGTTACGGACTGCGCCCGCGCTACTTTCCCGAACCCGAACCGTTGCAGCGGGCGCGTTTCGGCGAGCCGACGCTGCTCATCGGCGACTCCGCGATCGACGCCATCGAGCGCTTTCCCGCGGAGCACGTGTACGATCTCGGAAAGCTCTGGCACGAATGGACGGGATTGCAGACGGTCTTCGCGGTCTGGGCCGCCCGCCGCGACGTCTACGAGCGCGACCCCGCCGGCGTCGCCGCCTGCATGCATGCGCTGACGGACTCGTACACCTGGTCGCGCGCCCACCAGGGCGATGTCGTCGCCCGCGCTCAAGCGATCATCGCGCGTCCGGCGGGCTTTTACGAAAACTACTACGGCAAACTGAACTTCTCGTTTCACGCGGCCGCGCAGAACGGACTCGCCGCATTCTGTCGCGAGCTGTTGAAAATCGGCGCGATCCCGACGCTGCCCCGTGTCATGCTGAGCTTGTCGAAGCATGCGGAGGCTGCCTATGTCTCTCGCTAGCCTGCTCGATCGCGCCGCGGGCGGCGGCCGCCTCTCGTTCGATGAAGGCGTGCGCCTTTACAATGAGGCCGACATTCACGAGCTCGGTGCGGCGGCGCACGCGCGGCGCATGGAGATGCACCCGCGCGACGTCGTGACCTACGTCGTCGATACCACGATCAACTACACCAACGTCTGCAACGTGCATTGCACGTTTTGCGCCTTCTTTCGGCCGGAGCAGCACAAAGAAGGCTACACGATGTCGCACGACGTGGTGCTCGAGCGCGTGAAGTACGCGGCAGACCAAGGCGCGACGCAGATCATGATTCAGGGCGGAGTCAATCCGGAGTTGGGGATCGAGTGGTTCGAAACGCTTTTCGACCGCGTGCGACGCGAATATCCGCACGTCGATATCCATTCGCTCTCGGTCTCCGAGATCGTCGGACTCGCGCACGTCGAAGGCATTTCGACGCGCGACGTGCTGTCGCGCCTGAAGGAGGCCGGCATGAAGTCGCTGCCGGGCGCCGGCGCCGAAATTCTCGTGGAACGCGTGCGCAAGCGGATCTCCGCGCGCAAGGTAAAGCCGCACGAATGGCTCGGCGTCATGCGTGAAGCGCAGCAGCTCGGCATGCCGACGACGGCCACGATGATGTTCGGGTCGATCGAAACCCACGAGGAGCGCATCGAACATATGCACGTGCTGCGCGAGCTGCAAGACGAGACGGGCGGCTTCACGGCGTTCATTCCCTGGTATTACGTACCGTTCAAGACGCCGCTGCGCGGAAAAGAATCAACCGGACTGGAGTACTTGCGCGTGCTGGCGATCTCGCGGCTCTATCTCGACAACTTCGCGCATTTGCAAGCTTCGTGGCTCACGCCCGGGTTGAAGATGGGCCAGCTCGCGCTCTTCTACGGCTGCGACGATATGGGCGGAACGATCCTCGAGGAGCGCGTCGTCCACGATGCCGGAAGCACCAATGAAGCCACGCGCGGAGAACTGGAAAACCTGATCGTGTCAGCCGGCTTCAAACCAGTGGTACGCGACACGTACTGGAACCAGCTCCCAGTGTCATCCTGACCCTTCGACTCGGCGCCTTGTGCCTCGCTCTGGACTGCGCTTCGCGCAGGGGCTAAGGTGTGTCATCCTGAGCTTGTCGAAGGATGACGATGCGATTACGCCGGTGATTCCTAGAGGGTTCGGCGGATCGCATCGAGCAATTGCGGCTGCTCTCGGCTAGTCCGGCGCGCGCCGATTGGGCGCGCTTTCTTATGGAGGTGCCTCATGCGATCTCGGCTCGTTTTACTCGCTGGTGCGCTCGTTGTACCTTTCGTGGCAGCCTGCGCGTCTCAGTCGGCAACCACACCTTCGCAAGCGCCGGAGAGCGGGCCCATGCGGTCGGTCCGAGCGGACGTCCGATTCGGCTTGACTCCGAAGCAGATCGAGTCGGCCGATGCGCGACGCGGCAACGGATCCTTCCCTGCCGCTAAACGCAAGGCGACGCTGTTCGTTTCGGACATCGACACCGACGCCATTCGCATCTTTCCGGCGAACAAGAAGAATCCGAAGCAAAAAGGCACTATTACCAACGGCATCAATTTGCCGGTCAACGCGGCGGTGGATCTCCACGGCATGCTCTACGTCGCCAATAACGGGAACAGCACCGTTACCGAGTACCCCTTCGGTGCGACGAGCCCGAGCGTGACGCTAAGCGGAGGGCAGCTCGTTTATCCTAATGGCATCGCCGTCGACAACAAAGGTACGGTGTACGTGACGAGCGGCGCGACCGCCGGGTCGTGCTACGTGCTGGTTTATCCGAAAGGCGCCTCGACTCCGAGCGAGCAGATCAATGGATTCGATCTCCCGGTTGGCCTCGCGATCGACAAGAACGGCAATCTCTATGTGGGCGACGCCCTTCAAGATGCCGTTTGGAAAGTACCCAGCGGTTCGACGACGCCGACTAAGCTCAGCCTCAACGGCTTAGACGATCCGGTCGGCCTCGCAATCGATCCGAGCAATAATCTCTGGGTAGCGAACAACGCGAACAGCACCGTGCTCGGCTTCCATCTCGGCGACAGCTCGGCGTTTGCCACGATCACGAGCGGGTTGTCCGGCCCCTACTCGATTGCATTCGAGAAAACCGGATTGCTCTTCGTGGGAAGCAGCCTTCACTATCCGGGAGATGTCGCCGGCTACAAAAGCGGCTCGACGACGCCATTCGAATCGATCAGCGTTGGGAACCCGGCCGGCCTCGCGGTATACCCCAAACCCAAAGACTAGCGCCGGTGTAGTCGCGCCCTAAGAATGTCAGCCTGAGCCTTCCCAGTGTCATGCGTCATCCTTCGACAGGCTCAGGATGACAAAGAATGCAGTCAGGATGACATCGGGAGGCGGTCAGGATGAGGGCGGGAGGGCGATTGTTGCGGCGCCGAGGACTTCGTCGCTCGTCGGGTCCAGCAGCGCGACCAGTTGGCCTGGCGAGACTGCGCGCTGCGGCTCATCGAAGCGCAGGCGAAGCCGGCCATCGGAAGAGATTGTTGCAACGGCCGCGGTAGGCGTCGCGCGATAGCGGATCATCGCCCGCACCGGAACGCCGTCGTTGCCAAAACGTTCGGGCCGAATCAAGTTGACCTCATCGCCAACCAACTCGTCCGAAAGCAGCTCGTCTTCGCGGCCGATGACGATCGTGTTGGTCGCACCGTGAATGCGCGTAACGAATCGCGCCCCGTCGCCGCTTGCCGGAAGGCGCGCGCGTTGACCGATCGTGTAGTGGACGACGCCATCGTGCTCGCCCACAACTTCGCCGCTCGTGGTAACGACGGCACCGGCGGCCTTAACCTCCGGCCGCAGCCGTCGCACGACTTCGCGGTAATCGCCGCCCTCCACGAAACAGATGTCCTGCGACTCGGTTTTGTCGTGCACCGGAAGTCCCAGGCGCAGCGCATGAGAACGAGTCGTCGCTTTATCGAAGTCACTTAGTGGCAGCATCAACCGGTCGAGCTGCCTGGGCGCCAGCTGCGCGAGCGCGTACGCCTGGTCTTTTGCATGACGGCTCCGGAAGAGATGCGGCCCGTCGTCGCGCCGTTCAACCCGCGCGTAATGACCGGTCGCGATAAAGCGTGCGCCCAATCGATCCGCGTACTGCGCGAGCGTTCCGAGTTTGACGAAATTGTTGCACGCAACGCACGGGTTGGGCGTTCGCCCGGCTGCGTAATCGCCCACGAAACGCTCGACGACGGTCCGGCGAAAAGCTTCTTGGAAATCCAGCACATAATGCGGAACTCCTAGGGTGGCAGCGCTCCTGCGGGCGTCGTCAAAGTCGCTGCTGCCGCAACAGCTCTTGGCGTGGGCCGGACGTGATGGCGCATACATTTTCATGGTGATGCCGACGACGTCGTAGCCGCTTTCGACCAATAAGCCGGCGGCTACGGCGGAATCCACTCCCCCGCTCATCGCCGCAATTACGCGTTCCCTTGCCATCTAATCGAACAGGATAACACTTAGGTGAGGCCAACTCAAACCTGACCGATGAGCGACGCTGGGCCTCGACCACTGGGTGAACGGTTCCGTGCCGCCCGGGAGGCCCGAGGAGCCTCGCTCTCGGATGTGGCCGACCAGATACGCATTCGGTCGGTTTATCTCTCCGCCATGGAGCAAGAGAACTGGGACGCAATCGGTGCGGCGGTCTATATTCGCGGTTTTCTGCGCACCTATGCCCGCTATCTCAAGCTCGATCCCGAGGAGGCGGTCGCCGAGTTCAACGCGACGCTGCCCGAACCGCCCGCGCCGAAGAGCATCGAGCCGGAGCGTAGCCCCGCGTCGCGGCGCTATGGCCTGCTGCTGATTTGGGCCGCAGGGACGGTCGCCGTGCTGCTGGTCGCCTTCGTCGTCTATAACGAGCTGACGCTGCGAAGTGAGCGCAGCGCTACGGCAACCATCACCGAGACGCCCGCGCCCCTTTTGGCGGCGTCGCCGTCGCCCCCGGCACCGACCTCGTCGCCCATCCCAGGCGCCGGCGGCCCCAACTCGCTCGCCTTGATGTTCTCGGCGCCCTCGTGGTTACGGGTTACGGTTGACGGAAATGTTAGCATGGAGGGTACGTTTCCGGCCGGCACTTCAAGGACGTTTCATGGAAAGTACGCCTTGGTGCGCATCGGTAACGCCGGCGGCGTGGAAATCTACGTCGACGGCAAGGACCGAGGAAAGCTCGGCAAGGCGGGAGACGTGGTCGAGCAAGCCTTCACGCTTTGAGAGGAGTAACGATTGGCGAGCGATTCTTCGTTCGACGTGGTCTCGCGCGTAGATCCGCAAGAACTCGACAACGCGCTCAATCAGACGCGTAAAGAGATCGAGAACCGCTTCGACTTCAAGCACAGCAAAACGAGTATCGAATACGACGGCAAGAAGATCACGCTGATCTCCGACGACGAGCTGAAGATGCGCAACGTCGTGGACATGTTTCAAGCCAAGGCCGTCAGGCGCAGCATCGATCTCAAAGCCTTCGAGTATGGAGAAGTGGAACCGGCCGCCGGTGGAACCGTCAGGCAGATCGTCACTCCTCGCAGCGGCATCTCGAAAGATCAGAGCAGAGCACTGATGGCGCACATCAAGGACCTCAAGCTAAAAGTCACCGCTCAGTTTCAAGACGAGCAGATTCGCGTCTCCGGCAAGAACAGGGACGATCTGCAGAAGGTAATCGCGTCGCTGAAGGCGATGGAGTTCGAGCTGCCGTTGCAGTTCGTCAACTACCGTTAGCGAGACGTTGCCTATGCGAAGCGTTGCATTCATCAGCCTGGGCTGCGCGAAGAATCTCGTGGATACCGAGGTGATGATCGCCAAACTCTCGAGCGCCGGGTGGCGCTTGGAGTCCGAAGCCGGGCGCGCCGATACGGTCGTGATCAATACCTGCGCTTTCATCGATCCGGCGAAGGAAGAATCCACCGAAGTCATTCTCGAGCATGCCTCCCGCAAGCGTCGCGGTCAGCAGTTGATCGTCGCCGGCTGTCTCGCGCAACGATACGGTGCCCAGTTGCAGAGCCTGGTTCCGGAGATCGACGGTGTGGTTGGAACGGGAGCCTACGCCGGCATCGTCGAGCTGCTCGAAGACGTCGAGGCGGGTCGAAAACCGGTACGGCTTCATTTGGAAGCCGAGCCAGAGCACGATTTCCTCCCCCGTCTGGTCACGACACCGCGTGCGACCGCCTATCTGAAAATCGCCGAAGGGTGCGATCACCCGTGCACGTTTTGCATAATTCCCGCGCTCCGAGGAAAGTTCAGGAGCCGCAGCCTGGAATCGATCCTTCTCGAGGCCGAAGCGCTCGTGAACGGCGGAGCCAAAGAGCTGATCTTGATCGCGCAGGACACTTCGATGTGGGGCCGCGACCGCGGCCTGCGCCGCGGAGGCCTCGCGCAACTGCTCGAGGAGTTGCATGCCATCGACGGTCTTGCGTGGATCCGTTTGCTCTACTTATATCCAGCGACGGTCGATCGCGAGCTCGTCAACGCCATCGCGGAGCTTCCGAAGGTCTGCAAATACATGGATATGCCGCTGCAACACGCGCACCCGGAGGTGTTGCGAGCAATGCGCCGGCCCGGCAACGGCGAACGATATCTAGAAATCCTCGACGATTTTCGTTCCCGTATTCCGGGAATAACGATGCGCTCGACCTTTATCGTCGGTTTTCCAGGCGAGACCGACGAGCACGTGGAGTATCTCGAGCGCTGGATCGAACGCGCGCAGCTCGATCGCGTCGGATTCTTTGAGTATAGCGCGGAAGAGGGAACGCCGGCCGCCGAGTTATCCGCTCGCGTCGGCGTTGCGCGCCGACGGCGGCGGCTCATCCGGCTTCGCGAAGCGCAACGAGTCGCCTCGGAACGCGCGCGCGCGGCGCGCTGCGGCACGATGGTACGCGTCCTCGCCGAAGAGTTTCTTAATGCAAAACGAGCATGGTTCGGACGTTCCCAAGGTGAAGCGCCGGGTGTCGATGGTGGCATTTACTTCACAGGAAACGCTCAGGTTGGCGAGTTCGTCGACGTACGTTTGGAAGAACACGGGCCGTTCGATTTCTTCGGCCACGCCGTGTCGCCGGAGCCCTGCGCGATTTGATTAAAAGCAAGATCGCGATGATGCTCGGCATCGTCGCACTCGGCATCATCTCGGCCGCAGCCGGTTATACGGTCGTCGAGCGCAGAAATCCGGTGACCGCGTTTACGCAAATGTTCGTCCCGTCGCCGCAGCAGATCTTCGGAAAATCGAACCTCTTGGTGCTCGTCGAGGGACTGGACTACGATTATAACGAGAAGGACGAAGAGTATTCGACCGATTCGCGCAGCGACGTAATCTGGGCGGTCAATCTCGATTTTGCTAACAAGCGCATCTACCAGCTATCGATCCCTCGCGACATGATCGCCACGATGCCCAACGGCACTCAGGCCAAGATCAATCAGGCGCAATCCGAAGGAGGCGTCAAAGAGGCGAAGAGCGTCATCGCTCGATGGCTCGGGATCCCCCCCTTCAACCGGTACGTGATCCTGCGCATCGACGCCACAAAAGAGTTTATCGCCGCCATCGGCGGTGTGAACGTCGACGTAAAATCGTCGAATTGCCTGCAGTACAAAACCGGCTGTAGCGGCGACACCCTCGATTACGACGATACCTGGGGCCACCTTCACATTCATTTGAAGGAGGGCTTGCAGCATCTCGACGGCGAGCATGCCGTCGCGTACATGCGATTTCGGCACGATTGGTGCAGCGATCCCTGCCGAATCATGCGCCAGCAGCAAGTCTTGCAAGCGGTAGCCGCCAAGATCAAGAGCGACCGCATCAACACGCTCATTCACCTGGGCGATCTCTTGGCCGTCTTCCGCAAATACGTTCAGACCGATTTCACGGACCAAGAGCTTTTTTCCATCGCTACCTATTTTCAAGGCGCGCCGAATTTCGCGATCGTGAGCAAGCAAGTGCCCTTCACTGGCGACGTTGATTTGCCGACCTATGGCGATTCGCTCGTGCCCGACACGCAAGCGCGAGCGCAGTTGGTTGCGTCGATGCTCGTCGCGCCTCCGGTTCCGGTGCCGTCGCCGGACGCGTTGGCGCTTGCGGCGATTCCCGCCGCGACGCTGCGCGTCGACATCGAGAACGGCAGCTCGGTTGCCGGCGCGGCGCACCGCGTCGCCGCCGAACTCAAGCATGCCGGATTCAGTATCGGTACCGTCGGTAATGCGGATCGGTCCGACTACACCGCTACCGAGATTCACGAGCATTCGAGCGTAACGTTTGCCGGAGCAAAAGTGCGCGCGGCGCTCCCCGAGGGCGCGCGGGCCGCGATCGTCGTCCCCGATCCCTCGCCCAGCCCTTCTCCGACGCAAACGAATGTTACGGCAAGCGACGTAACGGTTATTGTCGGAAACGATCTGGCGAGTAATCAGGCGCCGAATTTGTGACGGCTAAGAGCGTCATCGCCGTCATTGCGGCGGCCGGACTCATCGTTGCCGGCGGTTGGCGCGTGATCGTGCACAAGAGCAACCTGGCGCCGGCGCTCGTAACGCCTGCGACAAACGTGCATCTGGAGATCTCAAGCGACCTCCCGGCCCGGCTGTATCGCGCGACGCACGAGCTGCCGACCGAGGATCGCTCCGGGCGGCCGCGCCTGATCGCGCTCACGTTCGACGATGGACCCTATCCGATTTATACGCCGATGCTGCTCGACGTGCTGCACGATCTGCACGTACCAGCGACGTTTTTCTTGATCGGACAAGATGCGCGGCAATGGCCGGAGCTCACGCAACGCATCGAAGCCGACGGCAACGAGATCGGCGATCACACCTACACGCATCCGAACCTCGATCAAGAGAGCGCGGATCAAGTTCGAAAAGAAATTCTCGAAGGGCGTGACGCACTCTGGCAACTCAGTCACGATCCGGCGGTGCGGGTGCTGATGCGCCCACCCCACGGTCGTTACACCGAGGGAACGTTGCGCGTCGCTCAAGCCCTCGGTTATTCCGTCGTGCTGTGGACCGATGACGGTGGCGATTGGCGCACGGTGACGGTTGCAGCCTTGCAGCATCACCTGGTGGAGCATGCGACTGCACCAGAGATCGTGCTGCTCCATAGCGGCAAACTTGCTACGATCGAGGCGCTGCCATACGTCGTGGAGCGGTTCAAGAGGGCTGGCTACCGATTCGTCACCGTCGGTGAGCTGCTCAAGCTCGTGCAGACCGGCGAGCTCAACCATCCCTTGCGGAAAGCGGTCTAGGAGTTGCCCCGCCAAATTATTGACGTCGAGTCGGGGCGTCCGGCCTATCAGCGCCGGCGCATCCGTCGTTTCGTCGTGGTTTTTCTGGTCACTGTGATATTTGTAGCCGCCCTCTGGTTCCTTACCAACCGAGCCCGTGGCGAGGAAAGTCAGGCCCCTGCGGGAACCCCTCTGAAAGCATGCTGTCTAAGCTTACCGTAGGTTTTCTCTTGCTCGCCACGACTGCCGCGATCGTCGCGTGCAGCAATCTTGGCATGACCACTGGCGTGAACGTTGGACCGAACTTCCCGTCCAAGACGCTCTACGCCACCAACACCAATCAGAATGCCATCAGCGTCTACTCGAATGGTACGGCGGAGTCGAAACTCGGTGGGGGACCCGCTTACGAAATCGGCGGCGCCAACACGACGCTCGATGGCCCGCAGTATGTTGCCTTCGATCGACGGCAAAATCTGTGGGTGACGAACTACGACTTTAGCACGCAGAAGGCGCTCTTGATCGAGTTCGCGGCACTGGCGACCGGGAATGTCGACCCGCTCAACTCTGCGGTTCTGCCGGGGCGTCCGCGCGGCATCGCGTTTACGCCACGAGGTCCAAGCCCCTTACCTTCAAGCTCCGTACCGCCCGCGCCGGCGATCATGGCAGTCGCCGACGTCGATTCGACAGACGTCTATCCGAGTCGGATCTTGCTCTTCGTCTCGGGTGCCACATCGCCGTACCAGTCCATCGGCGGTCCCAAACCCGGTTTGAAATTGCCCGGTGGAATCGCGATCGACCGCAGCGGTCACGTTTACGTTGCCAACATTCAAGGCGCGACGGTCGAGCAGTTCGCTTTGCCGACGCCGACCGCCAGCCCCAAGCCGACGCCGACTCCCAAGCCGACGCCAACGCCCAAACCGACGCCGACGCCATCGAGCACACCCAGCGCCTCGCCGTCACCCTCGCCGTCGCCGACGGCATCGCCCGTAAACATCTCCCCGCGATTTACGATCACGGCGAAAAACGGCATGATCACGCCGATCGGCGTCGCGCTCGATTCCTCCGGTAACATTTATATCGTCGACCAAGGGCGACGCGGCGCAAGCTGTAGCTCCTCCGGGGCGCCCGCGATCCTCGTCTTCCCGCCGTACAACAAGCGGATTCCGTACACCAAGCCGATTCGCGAAATCCAGGGCTGCAAGACGTCGCTCAACCAGCCGACGGACATCAAGCTCAACTCGGCCGGGGTTACGTACGTTGCGGATTCGACTCCCGGCGGAAAGGGCGTCATCTACATTTTTCCGGCCGGCGCGAACGGCAATGTTGCGCCGACGAATTACACGTCTCCGGGGGCCGTCACCGGAATAGGCATCATTCCGTAAGGCCTCTCGGCGTATGTCATTTCTCAAAACACTAGTTGACGGTAACGAACGGGACGTGGCGCGCTTGCGGCGCACCGCGCGAGCCGTCAATGAGTTCGATGCGGCGTTTTCTGCGTTGCCCGACGCGGAGCTGCAAGCCAAGACGGCCGAGTTCAAGAATCGCTTAGAGCAAGGAGAATCGCTCGACGCGATGCTGCCGGAAATCTTCGCCGTCGTGCGCGAGGCCGGCAAACGCACGCTGGGAATGCGTCATTTCGACGTGCAGATCATGGGCGGTCAAGTCCTCTTCGAAGGACGGATCGCCGAGATGAAGACCGGCGAGGGCAAGACGCTCGTCGCGACGCTGCCGGTCTACGCTCGTGCGTTGGAAGGCCGCGGCGTGCACGTCGTCACCGTCAACGATTATCTCGCTCGCCGCGACGCCGACTGGATGGCGCCGATCTATCAATACCTCGGCCTGAGCGTCGGTGTCATCCAGCACGGACTCGATCCGGCCGAACGCCGCGCGGCCTACAACTGCGACGTCACCTACGTCACCAACAACGAAGTCGGCTTCGATTATCTGCGCGACAACATGGCGTGGCAGGTGGAAGACTTGGTCCAGCGCGAGCTGTACTTCGCGCTCGTCGACGAAGTCGACTCGATTCTCGTTGACGAAGCGCGGACGCCGCTGATCATCAGCGGGCCCTCTCAAGAGGCGACCGAGCTCTACGAGAAGTTCGCGCAGATCATTCCGCGACTGAAGAAGGGCGAGGATTACACGGTCGACGAGAAGGCGCACGCGGTGCCTATCACCGAAGCCGGCGTCGCTCGGGTCGAGAAGATGCTGGGCGTTGGGAATCTTTACGAGCAGCGGAATATCGAGCTGACGCACCAGCTCAATGCCGCGCTCAAGGCGTGGAATCTCTTTCATCGCGACCAGCAATATATCGAAAAAGACGGCGAGATCGTGATCGTCGACGAGTTCACCGGACGACTGATGTACGGCCGGCGCTACTCCGACGGCATCCACCAAGCGATCGAAGCGAAGGAAGGCATCAAAGTTCGCGGCGAGGATCAGACGCTCGCCACGATTACCTTCCAAAATCTTTTCCGGCTCTACGAACACCTCGCCGGCATGACGGGCACCGCAAAGACCGAGGAGCGCGAGTTCCGCGACATCTACGGATTGGACGTCGTCGTCGTACCGACGAACATGCCGATGGTTCGCAAAGATAACTCCGACATCGTTTATAAGTCGGAGCGCGCGAAGTTCGAAGCCGTCGTCGACGAGATCATCGCCGAGCACCAGAAAGGGCGGCCGGTGCTCGTTGGTACGCGCTCGATCGAAAAGAGCGAGTCGCTGGCTGCGATGCTGCGCCGGCGGGGCGTGGAGTGCAACGTTCTCAACGCGAAGTATCATGAGCAAGAAGCCGAGATCATCAAAGACGCCGGCCAAGACGGCCAAGTCACGATCGCCACGAACATGGCGGGTCGAGGCACCGACATCAAGCTGGGAGAGGGCGTCGCTCGCAACGGCGGCCTGCACATCATCGGAACCGAGCGTCACGAGTCGCGGCGCATCGACAACCAGTTGCGCGGGCGCTCGGGCCGCCAAGGCGATCCGGGTTCGTCGCGTTTCTACGTTTCGCTCGAAGATGAAGTGATGCGGCTCTTCGGCGGCGATCGAATGACGTCGATTATGGAGCGCGTCGGTTTTACCGACGAGCAGCCGATTGAGTCGGGCTTGGTGAGCAAGTCGATCCAACGAGCGCAAAGTAAGGTAGAGGCTCACAACTACGAGATTCGTAAGCACGTGCTCGAGTACGATGACGTTATGAACAAACAGCGATCGGTCATTTATGCCGACCGCCGCGCAAATCTGGAGGGGAAATTCGATTCGCGCACCTTCATGCTTCAGACGCTCGAGGCGAAAGTTGACGAAGCCGTCGAAGAAAACGCGCCGGAGAATGCCCATCCTAGCGAATGGGACCTCGAGGAGATCCTCAACGCGCTCGAGCTGGTCTTTCCGATCAAGCGTAGTTTGACGGTTGCGGATTTAGAAGCGAAGGATCGCGAAGAGATTCGGCGGCTGCTTCAAGCGAACGCGATCGAGGCCTACGAGACCAAAGAGAAGGAAGTTACACCGGAGATTCTGCGCGTCGTCGAGCAGCGCTATCTCTTGCTGCCGATCATCGACCGCCAGTGGGTCGATCACTTGTACGTGATGGACCACCTCAAGACCGGTATCGGGTTGCGCGGCTACGGCCAAAAAGATCCCCGCGTGGAGTACGAGAAGGAAGCGTTCGAAATTTTCGAATCGCTCAAGAACAACATCTCGGACGAAGCAATCAAGGGCGTCTTCCGAGTCGTAATCGAGCAGGGGCCACCGCAGCAGGAAATGATGCCGTATCCGAGTGGCCCGCAGTTCGAACCGATTCCGTCCGGCGAACTCGTTCCGCAACCCGTCACCGTCGGCGGCCGCGTTCCGGCTCAACAAGTGGAGCAGATCCTCGGTCCGATGCCCGGCGCAGGCCGGAGCGTCCAGCAATTTCACACCAACAAAGACGACGAGGAACCGGCGAAACCAATCCATCGCGACCAACCAAAAGTTGGAAGAAACGAACTATGCCCCTGCGGCAGCGGCAAGAAGTTCAAACGCTGCCATGGAGCCGCAGCGTAAGGGGCATAGGGTTAAGGGGTCAATTCCGGGCACCCTGGCGACAAGGCGCCGATCCAGCCAGCATGCGAAAAAGCCGGTAAAATAAGGATTTTTTCAGTATCGCGATCTCGCGTCGCGCGCGTGCAAACTTTGCACGACCGTTTGCAAAATGCCACATGCGTCGAAAACGCTATATACCGTAAGGCGTTTTGACGATGGGCGGTGACGCGTGACGGGGGGCTCTTACACTGGCAAGCGTCGAGCATGGAGGGAGGCGGAATCACCAACCCGCGCGCTCTCGTCCGCTTCCGTCAGAACTTCGAGGTGTCAGCGTCTCGGGTTTCAAAACTCCGCCTGATGTCGAAGCTAAAATGCAGCTACCAGCTAGACGATCGCATTGACGCGGAGCTCGGGCAACTGTGTTGGGATCTGCTCCGCGCAATACAACCCTACCTTGGTGATCGCGTCGACATCCCTCTGAGAATGCGGCAAGCCACGACGCGGGAACTGCTCCCCGATCCTGTAATGGTCTGGACGCTGTACTATGCTTCGCTGATCCTCGGGGCATCAGACGGTGCGCTTACATTATCCGTCCACAACCTCGGGCGCGAAGCTCGCATTCTCACCCGACAGGTGTTTGAATACTTGTTTAAGGCTCAGTACTTCGCGAAGCACCCAAGAGAGGCGCGACGTGAGCTGGAGACGGAGCCGTTTCGTGAACTGTGGCTTCTCGACGACCTCGGTTACGACCGGCGAACTGCACGGTATCGGCGACTCAAAGCCGAGTGCGATTTAGTTGCAAAGAAACGCCCACGATTATACGAATATGCGAAGAAAACGCGGCGAAAGGAACCGCCAACCGTGCCGGAATCGATGGGTCGCCAGAGCCGGCGGCGGCGAGACGCGTATGGCTTTCACTATCGATTGCCGAGCCGGACGCTGCACGGAAGCGTTCTGGGCATTCGTGATACCGTCACTGCCGAAGGCGTAAAGTTCGATAGCAGGGACGCCGATCCGCATCTCACACTACTCGATCTCGCTCGATATCTCGCCGCGTTTCTAAGGATCCTGAACGGTGTCTTCTCGCTCGGAAAAGGAAAGGATATCGACCGATTCTCCGGCCGTGTGAGGCAAGTTGAAGATCGCCTATTAACTCACCTAAAATAAGCGGGCCCCCTTAACGCGAGACCTTCGCCTACCGCACAGGCGCGGGCTTGATTCGGCTCGGTGGCACTCGTCCGAACTTAGTTCGCAGCAAGTGCGCCGAATCGTTCCTTTACAACAGAGCGGAAGTGCTCGATAACCTGTTCGTTCTTGTCGAACGTTGTCGGATTAAGCAGCACCTTGTCGCGAAGGCCCTCGCGCTTGATATCGCGCTGGATATAGAGTTGGACGGGAAGAGTTTGTCCCAACGTATGGATTCGGTACGCAGCGATCGCGATTTCCTGCTCTATCCAGACCGATCCGCGTTGATAGGATGTACTGTCTGGCTCGGAGACGAGCCCGCGGTAATGCATGACGCCGACGAATCCCGCGCAACGCGACAGCGACCCAAGGATGTGTGATGAAACTCCTTCGAGCGTCGCCTGATTTTCGGCATAGTATGCTTCGGCCGCCGTCTCCTCGTTAATGATGCCAGCTATCGCGGATCCAAGGTCCCGCTCTGCCTCGGTTGTTTGCCCGCAACTAACAAAAATGATTGGGGTTCCTTCAATAGCGCCGGAGACTGGTCGCCGTAGTTCTTGGCGCCCTTCATCGGTAATTCGTGCATAGTAGATGCCGCTATAACCGGAGCGGGGGACAAGCTCGGCTAGACCTTCTTGCTCGAAGGCGAGGAGTCGATCGCGGATCATAAGCGGGTCGATTTTCAGAACCTCTGCCGCCTTCCGAGCGGCCTGACCGTATGAACGACTATTCGTCTGGTGAGTATAGTCCGGTTCGCTCCCCAGCGCACGCAGCCATGTAAGGATCTTGCGATCAACTTCAGTTAAGTTCATCTGTCAGGTGCTCCGGCATCTTAGCAAACCTTCCCTCCGTGTCGTGAATGAAGCACCGTACCAAGTCCGGCGGCTGGAAGAGGGCATCGGGCGGTATTCCAGTAGCTGCAGCTAGTATGTTCACGTAATCAGCATCCTTCCATTGATCGAAATATTCCGCATACATCTTGTTCTTTGCGTTACCAAGTAGCCTACTTGTCACTACCGGCCCGAAGCTGAGGTGATATGAGTAAGGCCGGTTCCGAAGGTGTGCAGCGTACCACATGCGTGAGTACAGCTCAGCAAACTGTAACCGGTGAAGAGGCTCATCGCCGATCAGATCTAACAGATGCTCTGCGGTGGTATGCGCGTATCCTTGATCTCCGAAGGTCATGATTATTCCCGTGGATTTAACCCTGACCGCGACAGCATCTACGTTGCGCCCATCACGATAGTCGAAATTCAAGGCTTTCTCGGCATATTGCCGGGTGTTGCACACCACTAGAGACCAAGGGCACGCGTCGCCAACGCTTAACCCGCCACGGATACCTTGCAGGAAGCAATGCATCAGATGAAGGTCGTTCAATGCTTCCTCGGAAACGATCGTTCCCATTTCAGGGCTCCGTGGGTTGGCCAACTGAAAGCGCTCTCGGTAGCGTAGCGCGTAGTACATCTTGCCGAGCCAAAGGAAGAGGAGAGTAGGATGAAGGCTTTTAACAGCCTCGTAGCCTCGTTTGACAGCTGTCACGATGGGCGTCTCGATGAAACGCCGCAGCTCCTGATTGCATTCGTAACAACAGGGGACTGTGAGGCTCGGTAAGCGCTGCGAGCGCTGGTTGAGCATCTGCAGGGTCGTAGGGCTTAGGGACATCAGCCGCTGAAGCCATTTTGGGAAAATATGCTCTCGGCTTGAGGTGACGTCGCTCAGTTCAATCCTGCAGAGAAAGCATCGACTCTCTGATGGTGGCAGCCGAACGGAACGCGAGGGATGAGGGCGGCGCCCGCTAACGATTGAGATTCTCTGACGGTTCAGTCTGCTGTCACCCACGATCGACCATCTTTATTTTGGAATCGAATCCATTTACCTAGATGCGGTACTTTGCTGAACGAGAAGCTCGGCGGTGGGCTATCGCCAGAAAAAGCTTCAGACGGTCGGCGACAGATTTCGCGTCTTCCTCCGCTGCCGTCACTAGTTTGGCTCTTTGCTTACACAAAGCCAAGGACTTGGTATCAAAGGGTGTCGTTTTTCGCCTGGCGAGCAGCCAAGGCATCCTCAGCGGCAGCTTCATGTGCCTTTGTAACGATTCCCAGGCGCTGGTTTGCCCGAACGAGCCGGGCCGCTGCAGCTTGCGCGCCCGGCACCTCGATGCCGAAGTGTTCTTGTGTTAAGCCAGTCAGCTTCAGGAGGATCCACGCAGCGTGATGGAGCCAGTCGTTTCCGTTACCGTCGTCGGCCGCGCAGCGTAGTAAGTCGGACCCCGCGTCGCGTACCGCTCTGGACACCTCTCTAATCGCCAGTATTGAGCCGTGAGAGACCCAACTCATACCGGCAAACGAACCGAAGTAGCGTCTCTCCGGCCAGATTTCGTCTTTCATTTGGCTACGAACGGTGCCTCCAAAGGCATCGCTTTCTTTCGTCCCAATTATTTTCGAGGCGTCGGTTATGCCAAGCGCCTCAGCGATTTGCTGTTCGGTTGTCTCGGGCGAGCCGCCCAACCCATACCCAACCTTGCGCATTTCGAACGCTATCGAATCGCGAACCTCTAGCGCGCGCCTCGGTTCTTTCGCCAAGAGCTTGACACGAAGCTCATATTCAAAGAGTGCGCGCATGTGAACGCGCGCATGCCGACTTAGGCCGTCACTCAGGAGCATGATCACGCTTCGCGCCTCACCAATCGCGAGCAGAGCGAAGCCGATAAGAAACTCCTTCATCCAGCGCAGCTCTTCCGGATCGTCGGAAAGGTCTTTTCCACGCGCAGCCCCCACCGCACAGACCAAAGCGCCGATCGCATCACCAAGGGCGAGTGTCAACTCCTCGTCGTAAACGGCCCGATACGGAATGTTCACAGGAATCGGCTCGTCGTGGGTGTACCCAGTAAAGCGAATCATGCAGCTCTGTTAGGCTATCAGCGCCTCAAGAGCCTCCCAATGGCTTGGATGCGGCAGTCGACGACCCGCCCTGATCCGTGAGCACGCTGCGAGTGATAATCCCGTCACCGCTGCAATTTCGCCGAGCGAGAACCGGTCAAGCTTCGGCACAACTTCACGCCGGAACCATGCCTCGTCGCGCAGGCCACCACACTCGCGCTTCCACTCGCGATTACGGCGATGCGCTTCGGATATCGCCGCTGCGCGCCTGCGGTTGACGTCGGAGTCCTTACGCGGATCCTTGCCCGCGGCCGCCTGCGCTGCGAGCGCTCTGCGCGCGGCTACGACCGCTTTACTTGCCTGCGCCACTTTCATGCCAGGGATGCACGCATCGCAGTGCAGGCGCCGTCGCTTCACCACGGGACCACCGCACGCGGCGCACGCGATCGGCACGAGGCGCAGCGGTTCCGGGCGCGGTGTGCCCCAGGCCTTGCTCGTGTACGGCCGCGGCTGCGTGGTCTTGCGAGGTGTCCGCTGCAACGGCGATTGTGCCGAGGTTGCGGCGGCAGTCGCGCGGTGGGAGTTTGTACTGCGAGGTACCACGGTGGTAACGGGCGCGCGATGGACGGGACCGCGAAACACCTGTGCGAGGTGCGCGACAATCGGCGCCATCAACTGACGCCATTTTGGCAACGTGAGTGCGAGGTCGTGCGTCAACGGCGCGCGCACGCGGCAGACGCCGTTCGGTAGCTCCACGAAGTCGCGCGAGGTCAGCACGCGCTCGTCGAGCAGATCGAGAATGAAGGCGTCCACCGCCGGCCGTACCGGCTCCATCGCATCGAGCGCGAACGAGTCCCTATTGCGCTGGTCGGCGTGAAGAACACCCAGCGTCGGGTCCAAACCGGCCGCCAATAATGCGAGACGCGCCTCGCATTCCAAGAGACTATAGACATAGTTCAAGAGGGAATTTACTGGATTAGTCGCCGCGCGCGGTGCTCCGGTAAGCGTGGACTTTCGGGATTGATAGCGACTCCACGCGATGGGTATGCGCACGAGGTCGCGATTCCGCAAACGAATGGAGACGTTTGACCACGAATTCCAATAGATCGCCGCCGCCTGCGCCTCGCAAAGACGGACTTCCTCGATCGTCTCGGCGCGGTCCAACGCATCGCGGCAACCGTCGAACGACCGCAGATCGCCGACGCCCAGCCGCGCGAGGTTCGTGCGCTGGCCTTTCGTTTTTTCAGCGATGAGATACCGCGCGAGGTCCACATCGAGACCATTCGCGACGGCGAGCGCTTGAGCGCGGCGGATCGGGTGCCCGTCGTAGCCGAAGGGCGCCGAGTGCGTGAGGACCTCACCATCGAGGCTAAGGTGGACCATGCTCGCGCCCATTGCCCGCAGCCAGGCGAGGCTCTCTAAGGTAAGCGTGCCGCTCTTACCGAGCAGCACCAGGCGTTCCAGTCCGGAGCCCGCACGGTCGAGCGCGATCGTGCGGCGGTGCGGGCCGATCCCATCCTCGATCCGGAGTTTTCCATAGAGCACGCGGGCGCTGATCCCGTAGCCGTCGACGACGAGCACGCCGGCGCGCACTTGCAAGGGTGGAAAGGGAAGCGTAAAGTGCTGATCTTGCATTGGGAGAAGTTCCTCCTGATGCGACGCCTCCGGCTCGTTCGCGCGGGCCGGGGGCACCTTTGTGTGATTAGTTGTACGTCGTAAGCTGCTCGATGTCGGGAAGTGTTGCTTCGAACAGTTGTGGCAATTGCGTATACACCGAAGGGAACGCGATCTTCGCCGACGTGGTTTTTCCGGGCACAGCCTTAAGCGTCGCTGTGGAGGGTGCTCTGGGCAGCCCGCCAGCCTCTCCCCAAATGTCAAACGCGGCAAGGCGCGCGAATTGCGTGTAGGGTTCACAGACTGATTCCGCCCAAGCGATGATGTATTCGGCCGCAATTGGGCGGCGCGAATTGAAAAGAATCGCGGAACCATCAAGCGTGTCCATTGCACGCTGTAACAGTGGATGGATCTTCCGCGGACGGCCGGCGCCGCGCGTCCGAAGTCGCCGTGCTTCGGAGACTAACGCGTCGGCCGCCTTCGCGAGTTGGAACCGATAGTCGACTGCACCCTGCCGATAGCGGTCGCCCCGGCGTTCGAACGCCAGGACGGCGAGCAGGATTGCGACGGCGGTTGGCTTTGGCGCTACGGTCACGGTGGAGCGAGTGGCTCTGACAGCATCACGCACGATGTCCGGTGTGTCGCGTTCCATTTGCGGCATCGGCTCATGCCATTCGCCAACGGTGTAGCGCTTTTCGAAGCTCGGGTCATCGCGAGGATCCCAGGGCTCAAATCCGATGGCCTTGCGCCCCCAGGTGATCACGCGACCGCGCCAATACACCACACCGCTGTCGCGTATTGCCTTGGGATCGGGACCTGAACGAAGTAACTTGCCGAACGCGCCGTCTTCTTCGCGCCAGCGGTCACCGAGCTGCACGAGATCGTCGAAGATTCGAAGTAGCTCGCGATAATAGCCGAACCGATCGATCGCTTCGAGGTAGGACAGCTTCAGCAGCGGGCAGACTTTCGCGAGCGTCTTCGGTGTCGGCCGGGGGTCGCCGCGAAACCAGCCGTTGAGGCGATTTGTCCCGCCTTCATAGCGGATCGCAGCTAAGAGGCTGCGCTTGGACAGCCCGCTGTCGATGAAGGCCTGTTCGAGGAAGGCGCCTGCCCCGGGCCATTCGTCAGGGCGCAAAAAGGTCGGTTCGCGCCGACCGCTACGCTCGCGGTCTTCCTTGCGCCCTTCGGACCGACTCTCCGGTGGAGGCATAATAGGACATTATTTCGCCCGCATTACGCGATATTCCGCTTCATGATATGGTCGTCTCACTGGAGGCGTATCATGCGAAAATTACGGGTTTATCGGCTGCTACAGGGCAAGCCGCTTCGCGAGGTGGCGCGCGACTTGCGCCTGCCGGCCTACATCGTTTCCGCCATCGAGCGAGGCGAGGTCGAGCCGTCAGATCGGTGGATCCACCGCTTCGAAGAGGTCTTTGGCCCAGAAGTGGCCGCCGATCTCCTAGCGCCGGTCGATCTAGCCGAGGCCCTCGGCCCGGCAATCGCGAGGCTCGCGGAATGAGCTCCCGAGTGAATCGCGCCCTCATCGAGCAACTACTCGACGATCCGGACTTGAGTTATCGCGAAATCAGTCGGCGCGCGGGCTGCTCCGACTTTTCGGTGAGGGCCATCGCGCGCGAATATCTGGGGCGCGGTGATCCCGCTCCCGACAGTGAGCCACTAACGGCGCGTGACTGGTGCATCGTCGCCAGCATTGCGGTTGTTATCGTCGGCGGCATCTGGCTCTTGGGACGGTGGCTGCCACCGCCGGACGGTGCGATGTAGATGAAGAGCAAAGACCCGCGCGGGCACGCGGGTCGCGGAAGCGCTGTTCCTTACAACAACGATTCGGCGATCGCGCCGCGTTCCCTAGCCGTACACTTCAATAGCGTGGGGCCGTAACATGGCGCGACGTGGCGACGGTGCATGGTCGAAATACCGCAGCGCACGCACGCGGCTCGCTGAATTGGAAACGCTGCGCGATGCGCTCGCGCGTACGCGACCTAGAACGCGAGGTAAGAAAGCCGCGAAGACGCGCGCGCTCAACAAACTTGCGCGCCGGATTCCGGCAGCAAAAGGCCTCCTGACCAAAGCGCGAAAGGCGATCGCCAAGACCGCGGCCGTGCGTGCGACCGGCAAGAAAACCTCGCGCGAAAAGCGCAGCGAGGCGGCGAAGCGCGGCTGGGCAACGCGCCGTGCGCGCAAGGCCTCCGCGCCGACAGCGCCGCCAAGCTCGCCCGCCTCGACTGGCAAACTGGCAATGCCGCACCTTACCGTCGCGAAGGGCGTCGTGGGTGTGTGGCCGTCGTCGAAAGACGACCGCTCGAAGGAAGGCAAGTACTGGGGCACCGTCGACAAGCTCTTTTCGAATCAGCCCGCGTCCTTCGCGAGTTTTGACGGCGACTCGATTTACGACGAGATTAGCGGCACGCGGCTACCGTTCGTGACCGATCTCGACGTGATCTACGCCCATCACGACGAGTACCTCTTCGGGCTGACTTTCTACCGCGACCGCCACGAGTACGAGCGCTTTGCGTGACGGCGGTCTCGATGCCGAACGCGCGCGGCGCGCCGACCTCTTACCGCCCGACGCCTCTTGCGAGGCGTGCGGTGAAGATGACCCGCTCGTGCTCGACGGCGACGCCGCCTTGGTGCTCTGCGCGGACGACGCGGCGATCGACCGCGGCGAGGAGCCAGTCGAACAGCATCACCTCGCCAAGCGCGGCTGGAACATCGTGCTCGACCTGACGCCGAACTGGCACCGCGTCATCACCGCGCTGCAAAATATGGAGCGCGGCGTGACACACGGCAAGATGGCCACGCTGCTGCGCGGGATCGCCCACCTCATCTTGATGGTGGCCGACTACCTCGACACCCTCGAACGCAAACAGGTAAAGCGGCATGGCTAACGTACGCGAGGCAACTTTCGATCCGATCGTGCCAGAGATCGCGCGGTCGTCGACCTGCAACGAGGTCTTTGTGCGCGCGTACGCCGAGCCGCTGCTGCCGCGGCGGCCGGCGCGCGAACGTTGGGAGGCGCGGACGCGGCCCGCCTCGTGGTTCGGCGGCGAGTTTATCGTCATCGACACCGAGACCGTCGACCACCGGCTAACCTTCGGTGCCTACGAGCGGTACCGACGCCGCAAGCTCGTCGAGCGTGCGGTCTTCTACGCCGACCACTTACCCCGTACGGATCCCGAAGGGTTCGCGCGGCTGCGCGAGATCTGTCGCACGATCGGCGTGCGGCTCGAATCGCTCGCTGCGGTCTTCTCCGCGCACATCTGGCGGCTCCGCAAGCACGGCGGTACGCTCGTCTTTTTCAACGCGTGCTACGACCTCTCGCGCCTCGCGAGCAGTTGGCGGCCGGCGACGGCGAACCAGCGGCGCGGCGCGCGGTTCGTCAACGGCTTCGAGTTCGTCCGTCGCTTTCGCACCGCCAAGGACGAGCAGGGTCACGCGATGCACGACGCCGAGGGAGCACTAAAGTTCCGCACGGTCGACGCAGTCTTCGCGCGCGTGCGCCGCGATGACCGGCACCACGTGCGCTACGACATGGCCCGCGCCAAGGTACTCGACCTCGCGACGCTGACGCACACGCTGACGGACCGAATCTACTCTCTTGAACGCGCGTGCGAGGTATTCGGCGTGCTGTTCGACCGACCGGGCGACCACGACGGCACGATTAGCGGGCCGAATGTCCGCGGCTGCCTTTACGACGTGGCCAAGACGAGCGAACTGCTCTACGCGGCCGGCCACGAGTACGACCGGCATCCGGTGGACCTCGCACCGTGGCGCGCGCAGTCGGGCGCGAGCCTCGCAAAAGCGTACCTGCGCGCGTTCGGCGTCGCCCCGCGTTCGGTGGTGCAGCCCGACTTCTCCAAGGAGCACCAGGGAATTGCGGCCACGACGTACTTCGGCGGGCGGGTCGAATGCCCCATCCTCGGGCATGCACCGTGTGTCTACATCGACGCCGTGAGCATGTATCCGACCATCTTCACCTTGCTCAATCTCTGGTTCGATCAGGTGATTCCGCAGCGGCTCGAACCGGAGGAGATCGATCCGGCAGAGATCCAGGCGCTGCTGGACGAGATCCACGGCGATCCGCGCCGGCTCCTCGATCCAAAGTTCTGGCCGCAGCTGGCCTTCTTTGCGCTCGTCGATCCGAACGGCGGGCACCTGCCGGCGCGCCCCACAATTCCATCGCCGCTGCTTTCACGCAGCAAACTGATTACGCTGGAAGCACAGCGGATATTCGACGAGCAAACGGCCGCGCAAGCCCCATTCTGGACGGCACTCGACGAGTGCGGTGGCAAGATCGTGCCCGACATGGTTTACGATCCGAAACGTAGGCGCTGGCGGCCGGCCGGTGAGTTCGCCGACATTCCACGCGGTTTGTTAAAAGCGAACCGGCGACGCACACCCAGCGGCCGCGTCGACGGCAACACCGA
The DNA here is from genome assembly GCA_003158175.1 of Candidatus Cybelea septentrionalis. GTDB lineage: Bacteria > Vulcanimicrobiota > Vulcanimicrobiia > Vulcanimicrobiales > Vulcanimicrobiaceae > Cybelea > Cybelea septentrionalis. Next base: position 28,143 of record PMHJ01000019.1, on the reverse strand, counting down.
CCGAATAACGCACGCCGCGCGCAGCCTTACCGGCGATCACGACCTCACGACCAGCGACGTGCTAAGATTCTTTGCCACGCACGAGCGGCCGTCGATCGAAGCGGCACGTCGCGAGGCGGCCGCCGAGATCGCCAAGTGCGAGGTCGACGCTGCCGCGCATCGCCTCGTGAGTATCGGTCCGCTGACCTCCAAGACGCCGTTATGGTTTGCCGGACCAGACCTCGCGAGTGCGGCGATCGCGGATAGCGGACGGCCGCGCATTCTGCGTGCCTGGCGATTGAAACCCGATGGCGTGCAAGAAACGCTGCGATCCGTGCCGTTCCGCGGCGACGAGGATGACCGGATCGACCCGCGCACGACCAATCCCTGGCAGCGGCTCGTCGAACTGCGCAAGCGCGAGAGCGGCGATGCGCGCGACGACGAGCTACGTTCGGACGGCTACAAAGTTATGTCCAATAGCGGAGCGTACGGCGTCTGCGTCGAGACCTCGCCCGAGGACATCGACCCGCAGGCGGAGCGACCGACAACGCGCGTGCACGTGCGTGGTCTGGAGGAGTTCATCGCGCGCGTCGAGCGGCCGGAGTTCCATAGTCCACTCTGCTCGTTTCCGATCGCGGCTCTCGTGACGGCCGGCGCGCGATTGCTCCTCGCGGTCGCCGAGCGGCTCGTGCACGATGCCGGCGGTGAGGTCGCCTATTGCGATACCGATTCGCTCGTGATCGTCGCCACCGAGCACGGCGGCCTCGTGCCCAGCGAGTTCGGACCGTACGTCTTGCCGGACGGGCGCCGCGCGGTGCGGGCGTTATCGTGGGCACAGGTCGACAGTATCCTCGACGATCTCGCGAGGCTCAAAGTCTACGATCCCGCGGCGGTGAGCGGGTCCGCGTTCAAGCTGGAACCGCAGAACTTTGACGAGACCGACAACCAGCAGCAGCTCTGGTTCTTCGGTACGCGCGAGAAGTCGTACGCACTCTACGCCTACGAAGCCGACGGCATGCCCGTCGTGGTCAAGCACAGCGCGCACACGATTGGCCAATACAGCTCGCCGTACCGCCGTGATCCGAACCGGCGCTGGATCCGCGAGGCGTGGGAGTACACGATCCGCAAGGACCTCGGCCTACCGGTCGACGATCCGCCGTGGTTCGACCTGCCGGCAATCTCGCAGCTCACGCTCACGACCGCCAACGTCATGCGCAGTTACGTCGAGACTAGCGGACCGTTCGATTTCGTCAGTGTCGCGCAGCTCGCATATCCCGGGCTACTGCGGTGCTGCGAGGCGCCGCGGCCGTCGTGCGTGCGATTATTCGACCTCGCAACGTGGGCGCAGCATCCGTGGCGGTGCTTAAGTTGCGGTGCGGCCATCGATCCATACCTCGCAGATACCGAGGAGCCCATCTTCAAGACCTATCGCCGTGTCGTCGCGAGCCTCGCGGGATCATTCGGACTCAAACGCCTGATGGCGGACGGCTCGGAACCATTGCACGGAAACGCGCGGGGTTTAACGATCCCGCGGCCCGTCAATGCAGAGAAGATCGAGCACATGGGCAAAGAGGTCATCGTCGATCCGACCGATACCAGCGAAGACCTCACGGCCGAACTGCTCAACGCGACGGACCCGGTGATCTATCGCAATGCGAGGAAGAGCTATGACGAACTACGCGCGCGAATCCACGTAGCTGGCGTTTCGACCGTTGCGCGCCTCGCGAGGGTCAGCCGTTCCAGCGTGCAGGCCTTAGTGAACCAAGGTGCGGTACCGCAGGCAGCGACCATCGCGAAGCTGGAAGCCGCGCTGGAGCACCTGCGAAGCCCTTTAGACTGCTTCGGTCGGAGGTCTCAGCCGCAGAAAACCAAAGACTGAGCGCATGCGGAGCCTTTGCAAGGCTTTTCGAGCGCTTGGAATGGTTGTCGTGGTCGCGGCATCCATAGCTGCGGCTGGTTCGGGCAAGAATCACACCGCGATCGCTGCCGCCCCGGCGCGCTTTGCATATGACCAGATTGAAATATCGCTTGACTATCTACCTGGCGAAAAGACGATCGACTCGCCCCCGGGGTCATTTGAGCGAGATTATCGGTGGGCTGACACCCAAACCGGAGACAACGATCACAAGTACGCGACGCTGCACCACGTCGCATATTTTGACGGGTGGACGCGCGTGGAAACGGCACAGTCAATACAATTGGCTAACCGTCAGCGCAGGATCGTAATCATTGCCGACAAGGCAACAGCGACCTTTCGCAGATACACCGGGTCGCAGGCCGAGGCGATGCTCGCGCTTGGCCGCCGCTCACAATACGGCACGGTTGCGGCTTTCTCGCTAAACGTAGCGCCCGGCTCAGCCGTCTATGCGGTCCGGGATCGCTACTCGCCTGTTCCAGCTATACCGTTGAGCGGTGTCACAGCTATGGGTCAGCAGACGGTTGAGTCAACCGTAGCCGAAGACGCGAAGGGATCGTGCGCCTCCGGGCGAGTTTCCCTTGTTGGCTATCACTCGATTTCGGTTATAACCGAGTATCGGGCTCCCTTCGCCGAACCTAGCCACCCGCCGTTCCACTTGCAGAAAGCCGACCACCAGATAGTCGATATGTGCCACGTCCGCGTCATTCGTGCGGAAAAGCCGGCCGCTGCGCGTGAGTTTGAGACTCGTTTCCTCCTCTACAAGCGCGAAGAAGAGCGTACGGTCTTACACGATGGAGCTAGAGTTCAGGACGTGTACATAACGGAGCGCGGACACGTGCGAACCCTGGCCGAGAGCGACCGCAGCATAGTCGACCTACCGCCAAGATATACTGATGAATGCTTGAGCCGACCAGTTCCCGATGACTGCGAACCGCGCGCCACTTACGCAAGGCTGAACTCGACGATCGTCTTTACTCGCAAGGGCGCCGGTGTTCAGCGGATCCTACAGTCTCGCAACGGCTCGATCTGGTTTTCCGAGAACGCCGCCGATCGGTTGGGTCGGATCGGTAAAGACAACGTCGCGAATGAGATTACTCTTCCGCCCGGGACGATGCCCGGTGACCTTGCGGAAACACCAGATGGCACCATTTGGTTTACCGAACGCGGTTTTGGAGTGGTGGGAGGGCGCCATTCGGGGATCGGCTCCTATGCCCCAACGGGAAAGATTTCAGAGCCCGCGGGCCTTAAAGGCGAGTCCATGGGCGGCATTGCAGCGGCTGACGATGGGAGCGTGTGGTTTTCATACGGCCAAGAGAATGCCACGGTTAGTGAGATCGCGGGAACGCGCGCCACAAAGAGCTTTCCGTTAGCCGCCGGAAGCCAGCCATCCGAGCTTCGGATCGGACCTGATGGAAATATCTGGGTTGCGGAGTTCGCCACTGGAAGCATCGCGCGCTTGACGCCGCTTGGCCAAATTACGCAAGTTCCCCTTAACGCGAAAGGCGATGGACCATTTGGCCTAGGGTTCGGCCAACTTGGCTTGTGGTTTTCCTCCTCCTACAACGTAGGTTATCTTGATCCGAATAACCAGGCCCATGTGTTCACCGTGCCGCGAAGCGATAGCGACGCAGACGAAATCATTGCGCTCCCCAACGGCAATGCAGCATTCAGCGAAAGCAGCGGGCGCATCGGCATTGTTTCGCCGCGAGGTCGCTTCGTGGAGTTCTCGGTGCCTGGCGAGCCTGACGGATTGTTATTGGATATGAGCGGGAACCTCTGGTACACAGACGGGGATAACCTTCGAATGATTCCCAACTTCCTCCAATCGACTCAGGGGGCCACTGAATCACTATGATGCCCGGCTCTCTGCTTTATCGACAGAGCGACGAGATCAAATGAACGACGACTGTGACGCCAATGATCTTCATAGTGTACGTGCCGGCATCCTCGCCCTGATGAAAGAGAAGCTCGGGCCCTTGACAAATCCTAGCTTCCCGAACCAGATCACGTTGAATCTCATTCGCCCAGCCATGCGTGGCGGCAGTGTTAGGGAATTGGACACGGCCTTTGACGCTGCAGTCTGGTCGCTGGTTGCAGATGGGATCATAGTGCCGGGTACTAAATCGACTGCTCCCGCTGGAGGCATCGAGTTCACTCCTACGCATGGCGCTTTCCCATACTTCCGCGTCACGCCATTGGGGATCTCGATCTGCACTAGCGGATCGCTTGCTGACCCTTACGACCGCTCACAATATATGCAGAGCGCAAATGATAGCTTGCCGGCGGCCGATGAGGTAATCTTTACCTATTTGAGCGAGGCTAACAAGAATTTCCTCGATCGCTCTTACCTAAGCGCGACAGTGATGCTAGGCGTATCGGCCGAGGGTTTAATGCTCTGGCTCATAAAGCGGTTTTTAGAACATGTGTCGGAGGCACGGCGCTCTCGATATCAGGAGGCGTTCAGTCAGCTCCGTTTTAAAACGAACAAGTTGTTTGAAACGTTCTTGAAGCTCTTGAGCAATCATTGGGAGGAGATCGATGATGACCTGCGCTTCCAGGCGCAAGCATATCTAGACCAACTAATCACGATCATTCGTGTAAACCGCGACGATGTCGCGCACGGCCGGGCCGCGCGCGTCGACCAACAGCTAGTCTACGGTAACCTTAGCGTGTATCTTAGTCTTCTACGCGTCGTCCGCGAGGTGATCGATGCACTGCCACCAATCGATTGCGAGCTGCCCCCATGAAAGCGGGACGTTGCTAAACTTGTTTAAGCGCAGATGGCTGGTCTCGCGATGGTGACCGTTTTGAGCCTCTCTGTCACCCAACGTTTCGCGCGCCTCGATGGCTCAGGCGGGTGACCCATGCCTAAAGAAGTCATGACGGTTCACGGCATCCAGACCTTCGCCCCCTGGCAAAAGACGCTCGCCGACGTTTTTAGCCATCACGGCTTTGCGATTTCGTCTTTCGACTATGGCTTTTTTGATCTTGGGCGTTTCCTCATGCCGGTCACTAGGCGCAGCTTGATCGAAAACTTCCGTAGCTGGTACGTCGAGCGGCGCCATCGCTTGCGGCCAGGAGAGCGGCCTTCTGTGATCGCCCACAGTCTCGGCGCTTATCTCGTCGGTCACGCCATGATAAAATACCCCGACTTGTGTTTTGATAAGATCCTATTTTGCGGGAGTGTCCTTCCACGAGACTTTCCCTGGCAGACGTTGCTTGAACGAAATCAGTTCTGGATCGCTCGCAATGACTACGGGTTGAAAGACGTGTGGGTCGCCTTAGCTGCACATCTTGCGTCAGATATGGGCGACAGCGGCGCGAAAGGCTTTCGCTTTTCCTCGCCGACTCTAGAGCAAAAGTGCTTTTCAGAGTTCACTCACGGGGACTACTACAGAGAGATCAATATAGAAGAACAGTGGGTTCCTTTCTTTAGGCAGCCGTCCTTGCAGTTTAGCGTTCTTTACGGTCGGGACGTTCCAGACCTCGCTTCGTTTCACCGGATATTTGAGAGCACCCACCAACTGGACCTTGCAGCATATACTGGCGCTGCAGGCGCGACAGAAGATGAACTCATCCCCGATGATCTGTCGGACGCTTGGATAGCAGTGAACCCCACCATTTACGTTTTTCTCACTGACGTTCTCAGTGGAGGACGCCGTATTCTAGGCTACTCTAACGTTATGCCCGTCACTCCGGACGCATTTAAACGTATTCTTGCAGGCGAGCTTGAGGACAATAAAATCACTGCGCAGGACATCTTACCGTACAATACAGCGGGTACGGTGCATCTATATTTTATGTCGATCGTGATCGAGGCCGATGCAAGGCGCATTTCCGACGGAATTTACCAACGCGCGTTTGAGAGATTGGTTTATGCCGTAATCAACCAATACATCGGGTTCAACCGTGACTATGGTACTGTTGTCGCCGATATTGCAGCCGTAGGTTGGACATTAGAGGGCCAGAAGCTATGCGAACACTTTGGAATGGAGAAGCTCGGCACGGATCATAAGCAGAGGCCAATTTATCGGGTAACTCTCAACGCCGACCTGCTAGCGCGCAAAGATGTTTTCAGGGGCTTTAAGGAACTCGTGGTGGCGCCTTAAGGCGTCTTGACGGTCATAGTGATTAAGTCTGCACACTGGCGATTGCATTTAGGTTTTACTGTGCATCGCCAGAGGTCACAATACTCCTTATGCCGTATAGTGTTTTCGACGCTTACCACATTTTGCAAACGGCGATGCAAAGTTTGCACGCGCGCGACGCAGGATTGCGGTAGCCGAAAACGCGTTATTTTATAGGCTTTTCGCGAGGCCGGCGCGCGAGGCGCTTGTCGTCGCGGTGCCCGGAATTGGGGGTCTAACCCTATGCCCGAGCCGCAGCGTAAGGGGTAAGGAGTTAGGCCGCTTTGAAACGACGCCCCCCTCCCAGCCAGCTCAGCTCTAGGCATCCAAGCCGCCGCGATCCAAACTGCAACGCGTTAAGCGCCGCGATCTAAAACTGCGAGGCTGCTGCGAGGCCTAGCTGCTGCGCTGCGAGGCACGCGAAGCTGCAATGCGAGCGATGCGCGTTGATCTAATCTGCTGACCTCGCTAACGCGATGTGGCCTCGCGGGCGCGGCGGCGGGGATGGACCGGCTACGGAAGCACCGCTGGATAGATCGCCAGTCCGATTGGCGCGTGCAGGCCATTGCTAATGCTCCGTTTTGAAAGTCGCGCTGACCCCGGTCGAAACTCAACGACGGTATCCCGTTCGAGGTTAGCGGCAAAGAGCCAGCCCTTCTCACTGACCGTCAACCCCGCGGGCGTACTAACGCCTTGCGTAATGGTTCTAAACGGCTGATCTGCGCCAGGCGCGTACTCCTCGATGTTATTCTGCGTCACGTTTGTTACGTAGAGGTTACCACTCGCGTCGATTGCCAGGGCCACCGGTGAGGTGACGCCATCGGTGATCGTACGCGAAGGATCCTCGCTCCCAGGCGGAAAAACAACAACGTCGCCGCCACTACTAAGACGGTTTGACACGTATAAGTTACCGGAGGAATCAATTGCGATTCCGGTAGGATAGACCATATCTTCGGTGATTACGGTGTGCGGTTTTTTCGAGCCATGAAGATACTCTGTGGCGTTGCGGCCGCCGATGTTTGTAACCCAAAGGTTTCCGCTTCTATCGATTGCACAATACGCTGGCGTGTTCATCCCCCTCGTAATAGTCTTTGACGGATTAGTTTTGCCAAGGGGGTACTCGGTAACCCAGCCGAGACCGTCGTTTGGCTGGTTCGTAACATAGAGTGTTCCCTGGCTGTCCAAGCAAACACCGGCAGGTCCATTGAGGTCATCCGAGATCGTCGCAATTGGAGCGGGATCCTTTGCGCCTGCATGATATACAGTGACATCGTTGTAGACGGGATTCTGATTCGTAACATAAAGAAGTGGTCCAGAGGCGACATAATCGGCAGAGTGTGCAGTGGTCGGGGCCGGCAGCATCCACGACTTGCCACGATCGGCGTGCGCTGCGATCGCCGAGGTCTGCGGCATCGCGCCCGGCACACCGATCGGCGGCTGCGATCCGCCGCATTTTGCAAGAAGCACCGCAGCGCCAATGCTCAGCGAGTAGCGAATGAGAGGCGATGTGCTCATTAGCGGCTTGAGCCCACGCTGACCGTGATGGATTCTAGCCCGGCCCGACCAAAGCCCGTGATCTTTCGGATAACCTTGCCCCCTCTAGGGTAGTCCCACACTCCCAGCGAGTTAGCGTCCGGGCCGCGTTCGTGCCAAGGTGCCAGTATTTTCCCTTGATAAATCCATGGATACCACAAGAACTTCGGGTTGCTAAGACGCGTCGTTCCTACGAGGTTTGCGACGGTCCCGGCTATTTTAAACCGATAGATGTACGGTGCGCCGCCGAACGCTGACATGTAGCTAAGGTACTTGCCATACCACTCTACTTGGCCCGCGCCCTCTATGTATTTTGCGTTAATGGTAAGTAGTGTAAAGCTCGAACTGCCTTTTGGCAGTTCTGCCAACGCCGCTCCCCCACTGCGAAGCCCTCCAACAAAGAGATTTCCCGAGCGATCGTAAGCGCAGCTGAACCCATCTACTGGCCCAGGATACACCATCGGTGTCTGACTACCGGGCGTAAATATCGCTACACCGCCGAACATGACGGCGAGGTTCCCCGTAGTTGGATCGACGGAACATCCCGCAGCCGTACCGCCGCTACCGGGAAGGTTAAATGTTCCGATCGGCGTCGTCCCGCCATGAGCGTACTCGATCACCTCAGTGTCGTCAGCTATATAAACGCGTCCTTGACCGTCCGCGCACACGCCGGAATTGAGACCATAACCTACGTTTAACGACCCGACGATTTTGCCGGCGGGGTATGAAACGACGCACGTACCGTCGCATCCACCTGTAACATAAACTAAATCCTCGCCCTTCGCTTCCGGCAACATCCACAACTTGCCACGATCGACGTGCGGTGCGAGAGTGGAGGTTTGCGGCATCGCGCCCGGCGCACCGATCGGCGACTGCAATCCGCCGCACCCCGCGAGCAATGCAAGCGCAACGCCTCCACTTAGGGCGTACGAACCAAGACCAAAGCTCTTCATTCTCCGCGCTCCCCTGATCGACGTAACGGATCGACGGCTGAGGACGTTCGGCGCTGAGGCTCAGTTCCCGGCTTCGAGCAGCGCCAGCAATGCCTCCCAGTGCCTCGGATGCGGCACTTTCGCACCCGACCGAAAGCGCGAGCACGCCGCGAGGGTTAACCCTGTCGCTTTCGCGATCTCCTTAAGCGAGAAGGCATCGAGCTTCGGCGCGACCTCGCGCTTGAACCATGCCTCGTCACGCTGGCCCGCATGCTCGCGCGCCCACCTGCGATTGCGCTGGTGTGCCTCGGCAATCGCCTCGCCTCGCGCGCGGTTCACTTCGGCGCTGCGTCGTGGATCGTGGCCCGCAGCGGTCTGCGCTGCGAGCGCCATGCGAGCCGCTTCGATCGCTCGCAGTCCGTGCTCGCGCCGTGCTTTCGGCATACACGCCTCGCAATGACGACGCCTGCGCTTGAGGACGGGCTCGCCGCACATCGCGCACGCGGTCGGACGCGCTGGCGGTGCTTCCACGGTGGGCGCGCGCCATGCGCGCGTTGCATACGGCTGCGGCTGCGAGGCTTTGCGAGGCGTTGCGAGCAGCGGCGATCGCTCTGGAGCTGGAACGCTGCGACGCTTACTCCCGGATTTAGCCGCGAGCGTGCGAGGCGGTACACCCTTATTGACCAGCGATTCGCGGAAGGTTTGTGCGAGGCGCGCCGCCATCGGCCGCAGGCATTCACGCCAACGCGGCAGTGTGAGCGCGAGTTCATGCGTCAGCGGCGCGGCGATCCGGCAAATGCCGTTCGGAAGCTCGCCGAAGTCGCGCGCGGTAAACTCGCGATCCTCCAAGAGATCGAGCAAGAATGCATCCACGTCGCCGCGTATCGGCTCCATCGCGTCGAGTGCGAGCGAATCGCGGTTCCGCTGATCGGCATGCAAAACACCCATCGTGGGATCGCAGCCCTGTGCGAGTAGTGCGAGGCGTGCTTCCGACTCCAGGCACGCAAAAAGATAGTTTCGCAGAGCATTGATGGGCGACGTTGCGGCGCGAGGCGCGCCGGTCAATACCGAGGCGCGCGAATCGCAGCGAAGCCAGCGCGCCGGGATACGTGCAAGGTCGCGATCGCGGAAGCGAATCCGAACGTCGCGCCAGGCTGGGAAATACAGCGCCGCAGCATTGGCTTCGATCACGCGCACGCGCTCGATCGAATCGGCCGATGCAAGCGAGGCTCGCAGCTTGTCGAACTCGCGCAGATCGGCCCCAAGTCGAGCGAGAATCCGGCGCTGCCCCTCGAGCTTCCCGGCGATCAACTCGCGCGCGATCGACAAGTCCAGGCCGTTCGTGACTGCGAGCGCCTGGGCGCGGCGGATCGGATGGCCGTCGTAGCCGTAAGGAACGGAGTGCGCGAGTACCTCACCATCGCGGCCGATCTGGACAAGCGCGGCGCCGATCGCCCGTAGCCATGCCAGCGCTTCCAGCGTGACGTAGCCCGCATGGCCGATTAGAACGAGGCGTTCGAGGCCGCAGCCCGCGCGATCGAGCGTCAGCGATCGGCGCTGCCTGCCGATCCCATCCTCCACGCGCAGCTTGCCGCGGTCCAGGACGCGAAGCGCAATGCCGAAGCCGTCCACGACCAGGACGCCCGCCCGGACTTGCAGCGGGGGATATAAGAGCGTAAAGTTCTGCTGTTGCATCTGGAGCTAACTCCTCCGGGTGCGACGCCTCCGGTCCGTTGCTGCGGGCCGGGGGCATCTTTAGTTTTCTTACTGTGCCTTTTTTATTGTGTCGTTGAGTGCGCCTTGCTTAAACAGCTCTGGTTCGGGGAGCTCCGCCCTGCGGATATCAGGAAGTTGCTCTTCTAGCTGTGGATCGGATTCTTTCGAACCGGCGACGCCGAACCGCCGCATCGCTCCAAGCCGCACGGTATGTGTGTATAGAGCCGATTGCACACTTGCCCAGGCTACGGTGTATTCAGACTGGCCGTTTCGATCGCAGTATTGGAAGAACTGGAACGTGAAGCCGCCCAGGAAGCGATCGCGCGATTCGACGTAGCCGAGCGCGCAACGACTTGCATCGAATGGAAAATTAAAGGCGCAGAGTAGGCCGCGCCCCTTGTAGCCCACGCGGTAGAGGAGCTTGCGGAAGTCTGCAATCGGGAGCAGCATGAGATTGGGATTGCTCGGGATGCCGCGCTCGGGAATGCCGCGCGGATCGGTGTCGGCCGCATGTTCGCGCGCGTAGCGTTCCAGCACGGTGCGCTCGGCCGCCGCGAGATCGTCCGCGTAGAACAAGCCTTCTTCGAGGCAGCGCCCGGCGACCAGGAAACGATAGCTGCCAAACGTCAGCGCCTGCGCGCGATCGGTCCGGGTCTCGCAGTCGAAGACGAGCATCCCGTCGATCTGCGGCGCCTTGCGCTCCGGCTGCGTTGGCTTGAGATCGGGATAGACCCGAACCGCGATCGGGAGCTCGGACATACTTGGCAAAACTAAGCTTTCTGGCGTAGACTTACCGCGTGACGGAGCGGCGAAACGTGGTAAGGTGCGGGCGAGCATTCTTCTGGCTGTTGATCGCGGCGCTGACCGTCACGCTCGTGATCTTATCTCTCCCCTTCCTAGAGTCCATTCTGGGATTGATCATGGTGGCGGCCCAAGCGCCTTGGCCTTGGCAACCCTGGGGTGTAGTGTTTTGGCTGATTTGCCTCGTGATCGCCCTGGCCCCCATGATTGCCGTATGGCTGGTATTTCGGGAGCAGGCGAAGGGAGCCGTGAATAAGGTGCGGTCTCTGATAAGGTAGCAGAGCCGATCACCGCAATGATGATGGCCGCTACCACGGCGAGTCGAGGCACTATAATGCTCAATCGCCCTTCGCCGGTAAGACGACTCGGCTAGTCCGCCGAACCCTCGGCTCTTTGGCAACGGGTTTTCCTGATGCATGTTTTGCAGCCGCCTCCAGGCCAGGGAGCCAGTCGGGTCCGTAGATCGCGACGAGCAGTTCTTGGACGTGCTTGATCTTTGGAACGAATGCGATGCAATCAGCGAGCATGTGGACGACGTTGTCATCAAGTCCATGGAAGCGCGCCATCGCTTCGAGCAGCGGGTCGCCGTTGACGTTTTCGAGCGTCTCCGGCGTCCAGTCGAGCTGCTTCACGTTAAAGACCGCCCGGTGGTCGTTGATCGGATAACGGATCATCAGGTCGCTGTTGCGCTTGCCGAAAACGTGGTTGTCCTCGTACGGCAGGTGCCCTTGAGCGATGCGATCGCAGCGGTAGCAGCACGGAGGGTCGCGACCGAAAATCAGCGCGTACGGCCGAGATTCCTTGCCGCACGATGCGCAGATCGCCCCAGGCCCGACACGGCGCTGGGAGCGCGAGCTGCGCAGCCAGGCGCCGATCGGTTCGTGTTCGCGCATCAGCCACGCCGGGCGTAGATACTTTCAAAGGAAAGCGCTCCAAGGTCGCCCTGGCGCGCGAGTTCGTCTTCGTCCGTGAGGAACGGCACCTCACGGCCGGACGCGTCGAGAACCTTGGTCTTGCGCAGCCTGCGCAATTTCGTATCGTCGCCCGTGGCAAGGAACTCGCGCTGCGCTATCGCGCGCTTGGACAACTCCGACGCGGCGCGCGAGCCGCGGACTCCAACCTCGATCCGTCCGCCGTGTACCGGCACGACCAGCGGGCGAAAGAGATTATCGCTGGGCTTGGCCGCGTATCGACCGCCCTTGGTCTTGCGCAGCGCCGAGCCGCCCAGCCTGACGACGGTACGCGGATCGACACCGTATTCGGTCGAGGCGCTCTTGAGCGACACGTTCTCGCGCATGCGCGTGACGACGTGCGCGACGTTCTCCACCGCCAGTCTGGGCACGCGAGCATCCGGGCCAGCGCGACGAGGCCTGGTTCAAGTGCGAGATCGCGCCGAAGCTCGATGCGTTCTCCCTCAAGGAGATGGGCAAAGCAACGGGATTGTCGCTCGCGGCCTGCTCGCGCGTCCGGGCCGGTGCGAAGATTCCTCACCCGAGGCATTGGGATGGCTTACTCGCGCTGCTCGAAGCTGGAAGCGAGGTCTAAGCGCCGAACGTCCTAAGCCGTCGATCCGTTACGTGGATCAGGGGAGCGCGGAGAATGAAGAGCTTTGGTCTTGGCACGTACGCCCTAACCGTGGGCGTTGCTGTTGCATTGCTCGCGGGCTGCAGCGGATCGCAGCCGCCGATCGGCGCGCCGGGCGCGATCCCGCAAACCTCCGCGATCGCGACGCACGCCCATCGCGGCACGTCGTGGATGCTGCGGGAAGCGACTGGGGAGACACTACTATACGCTTCCAGTGACTTCGGTACTGTATCCGTTTTCGGTTATCCCAAGGGCAACCTGGTCGGCGTACTATCAGGCTTTGATCTTGCGGACGGCGAATGCGTTGACAAGGCAGGTAACGTATTTATTGCTGACACGGGCGCGTCAGATGTGGTCGAATACGCTCACGGCGGGACGAACCCCATTAATACGCTTACCGATCCAGGCCATGAGCCTTTTAGTTGTGCTATTGACGCTGCGACCGGAAATCTAGCTGTTACTAATTTTGACGGTGGTAGTGTCGCGATTTATAGCAATGGAGCGGGAACGCCCACCATTTATTCGCTCCCAGGAGTCGCTGTTATGTTTTGCGGCTACGACAACGATGGCAACCTTTTCGTCGATGGGAGGGTGACCGAATCGCATTTCGCGTTATATGAACTGCCTCACGGAAGCGGAACACCGACGAATATCAACACAAATCTAAACATTAGTCCGGGGCCGATCCAGTGGGATGGAAAGCATTTGGCGTTGGGATATGGTCAGAACAACAACTCAGTGATCTACCAGATTTCAGTATCAGGATCGTCTGCAACCGTGGTGGGTTCTACCTCGCTTAACGGCCCAGGAAAGTTCGACATTCTCAATGGTGGAGAGTGGTGGATATATGGCGACCGTGTCCTAGTTCCTTACCGAAAGCACGGCTTAAAGTTTGACTACATAGGCTTCTGGCGCTATCCGCAGGGCGGCAGGGCCTTTAAGAAAATCCATGTCATTGACAAGGAGAAGTTCCTCGTAGGCGTTACCGTTAGCCCGGCTAACTAACGACTCGTAGCCCGCGCCTCTGCCCCTCTGCACGGCTCCGCGCTCGCGAGGCGCCGTCGCAGCTTAGCAGCCTAGATCGGCGCGGGTCGCTCGCATATCAGCACTGCGTGCCTCGCAGCGCAGCAGCTAGGCCTCGCAGCAGCCTCGCAGTTTTAGATCGCGGCGCTTAACGCGTTGCAGTTTGGATCGCGGCGGCTTGGATGCCTAGAGCTGAGCTGGCTGGGAGGGGGGCGTCGTTTCAAAGCGGCCTAACTCCTTACCCGAGCCGCAGCGTAAGGGGATAGGAGCCGAAGCCGCAAATTGTGCGCCCCCTGGCCCGGCCAAGCTGGCTAAGCGATCGAAGCCGCGGCCACGGGGCTATGCACGCTAAGCTGGCGCAGCAGCAATGCCGATCCACGCCGCAATGCACGCAATGCCGCAAAGCCCGCGAAGCAAACACGGCCCGCTTTCGCGAACGTCGTGCTGAGGGGCAGACGGCGCGGGGTTAGCGGCTTGAGCCGACGCTGATTGTCACCGCTTCAATGATCGCGGTTTTTCCGGCCGGAGCCTTAAGTATTTTTTCAGGCTTGCCACCATCGGGATACTTCCAATAGCCGACGTTACGGCTTTCCCTGCCGAACGGAACGATGATTGCGTTGTCATATATCCACGACCACAGAGCGTCTCTGCGAATATTTCTAAAGGTTGTGGTACTCACCACTGTCGCAATCGAATCGGAAATGGATAGTCGATTTATTGTGAGAAGATTAGGCTGCCGCTGCAGTCCAACACCCGATTCCAAGGTCAAATAGGTGCCGTCCCACTGCAATCGCCCTACGTGGGTGGCGATGGGCGGGCTAACGCTGACGGATGAAAAACTGCCGCCCCCCTGTGGCAGTTCGGCTAGGCCGATGCCGCTTTCGCTAACACCATCCACGAAAAGATTCCCCGCATCGTCGTAGCTGGCGCTTTCGCCCCAGGGGCCAAAGCCAGAGTCATATAGGGTCGGCTGACCCTGAGCGTCCGCGAAAACAGCGACATCGTCGCCACTCTTTCCGAAAAAAGTCACGGCAAGATTGCCACTAAGAGCGTCTACCGCACAACCCCAGCTAGTCCCCGGGACACTAAGCGTGGCGCTTGGCGTCGTTGCTCCATGCGAGAACTCGTCAACGCCCTGATCGACGGTGAGGAAAACGTCTCCCGCGCTATCGGAACAAGCATCGGCACTGCCATAGTCAATCGTCCCGACCAGCTTACCCTGCGGGTACGTTAAGGCATATGACTCCCCGGCAGCGGCCACATAGATCAGGTCGCCGCTGCTGGTGCCCGGTCGCATCCACGACGTGCCACGATCGGCGCGCGTTGCGATCGCCGAGGTTTGCGGCATCGCGCCCGGCGCACCGATCGGCGACCGCGATCCGCCACATCCGGCGAGCATTGCCGCTGCGCCAGTGCCCAGCCAGTAGCGGATAAGAGTCGATGTATTCATTAGCGGCTGGACGCGACGCTGACCGTAACACCCCAAATAGTTGCTAATTTACCGAGGTGACGAATTCTGTTCAGAAGGGACCCGCCGTGTGGGTACTTCCAGAGACCTACGAACTTTGCACGTCCGTGTGCTCCGTAGGGTATCAATATTCGGTTGTCGTTAATCCACGATTGGTTCGCATCCCCGCCGATGGCACGGAATCGCTGGGTGCTAACGATGCTTGCGACCGACCCGGAAATCCTCAACCGCGAAATGGCGATGTCTTTCGGCGTAATACCCTCGAAGGTCATATACTTACCGTCCCACTGCATTTGACCGGGGTGGCCGAGCTGACCGTTTACCGAAAGAACCGAGAAGCCCGGAGACCCCATAGCTAATTCTGAGATACCAGGCGCGTCTCCATTGCCATAACCGGAAGCGAAGAGATTTCCACCGTTATCGTAGCCGCAGTAGATTGTCAGGAGGTGCGTGTCGTATGTTGCGGGCGTCCCAGAGGCTTGTGGAAATATAGCTATGTCGCTAGTGTTGCCGCTAAAAGCAACTGCTAAGTCCCCGGTCTTGGAATCTACTGAGCAACCGGTAGCGTTCGAACCCGGTAAAGTTAAGGTCGCGATTGGCGAAGTACCGCCGTGCGCAAACTCAAGGACATTCGTGTCATTCGTAATGAACACATTGCCCTGAGTATCAGAACAGGCACCTTGCACGGAGCCGCTAATGTTAACGGTGCCAATCATGCTTCCATCAGGGTATGACAAGATGCATACGCCTCCGCAACCGCCCGTGGCGTAAATCAAATCCTCGTTCTTCGCTTCCGGCAGCATCCACGACTTGCCACGATCGGCGGGCGCTGCGATCCTGGAGGTTTGCGGTGTCGCGCCCGGCGCGCCGATCGGCGGCTGCGATCCGCCGCAGCCTGCGAGCATTGTCGCGACGATGCTTAGCGAGTAGCGGATGGGAGTCGATGTGTTCATTAGCGGCTGGGCCCGACGCTGACAGTTACACCGTTGAAGATAAACGGCTTCTTGTTGAAGTCGCCAAACTGCATAATGCGTTTTGTGGAAGTACCCTTGGGGTATTTCCAAATGCCGATATCCTTACTAGCTGGCCCGTTAACAACATAGGGAGCTACGACGGAACCCTGATAAATCCAGGACAAACGCAGCGCCCTGGGGACCCTCTTAAGACGAGTTTGCCCCACGACTGTTGCTGTCGAGCCAGAGATGGACAACCGCGAAATTGTGGGTCGACCACTCTCCTGGGATTCATAAGATAGGTATTGACCATCCCACTGTACTTGGCCCGGTTGTCCAACGCTTTGGTCCAGGGTCAGCTTCTCGAAAGTGCTACCCCCCTCAGGCAGTTCCGACAAGCCCCACTTCGAGCCATCAAAGCCATCGACGAAAAGATTGCCCACGTTGTCGTAGCCGCAGTATTGAGCGTTTAAAAGAGTATTGTAAGAGATTGGGTTTTTGGAACCTGCAGGGAACACAGCGACGAAGCCAGCGTTGACGACCGCCAGGTTTCCGCTCTGAAGGTCCACCGACCAGCCAACGGGCGGGGTATACGGCACAGTGTAGGTAGCAATCGGAGTTGTGCCACCATGTGCAAACTCTACTACCTCGGCTTGGGTTGGGATGAACACATCGCCGTTCCCGTCAGAGCAGTCGGCATATCCGTCATAAGCTAACTCGCCAACGAGTTTGCCTTTGGGATACGACAGGACGCAAGTTCCACCACAGCCTCCGACTGCGTAAATCAAATCCTCACCCTTCGCTTACGGCAGCATCCACGACTTGCCACGATCGGCGTGCATTGCGATCGCGGAGGCTTGCGGCATCGCGCCCGGCGCACCGATCGGCGGCTGCGATCCGCCGCACCCGGTAAGTAACGCAACGGCTATGCAGCTGCTTAGCGCGTACCGGTTAATGTGTTTCATGGGTTGCTCCTTACTTGTGGATGCGCGTACTGAGCCACAGGAAACCTTACCTTTCTAAGCCAGATAGAGCGTGATAGTGCGACACACGGTTAGTGCGCGCTCAGAGTAACGCCCAGGAAGGACGTGCCCTTAGGCTGCCCCAGACTACCGTACTTCACAACTACTTTACTACTTTTTGGATAGCGCCAAAGACCTATTTTATTTTTATATTCCCCTCTGCTCGAATAGGGAACGACGATTCGGTTCTCGATAATCCAGGTTGATGCGGCAAATTCCGCACCTTTTATCCGCGTAGTGCTGACGACAGATGCCGTCGAACCCGAAACGCTTAGACGAGAAATCGTAACGGCTGGCCTGTTCTGGTTTTCGACCGTTATGTACTTGCCATCCCACTGCACCTGACCAGGGCCACCAGCGTTGCCACTCACGGCAAGTGTGACAAACGCTGAGCCTTTATACGCAAGTTCGGCAAAAGCGCTTTCCTCACTTAGCACTCCGGAGACGAACAGATTTCCTCTATCGTCGTACCCGCAATACATAGCGCCGATTCCAGCGTTATAAACCGCGGGAGTGCCCGTTGCGTTCGCAAAGATTGCAACCCTGCCAGCGAAGGTAACGGCGAGATTGCCACTCTTGGCGTCAACTCCACATGCCGCCGCGTTTTCACCCGGTAAATCAAGGGAGGCAATCGGGGTCGTTCCGCCATGCGCGTACTCAAGAACTTGTGCGTTGTTTGTTACGAAGACATTCCCACTGTTGTCCGAGCAATCTGCACCGAATGGGTAGCTCAGGGAGATACTACCAACCACATCGCCGTTTGAATATTTCGCGACGCACACCCCTCCACAACCGCCCGTGGCATAAATCAAACTTTCATCCTTTGCTTCCGGCAGCATCCACGACTTGCTGCGATCTGCGTGCGTTGCGCGAGCAGAGCTTTGTGGCATCGCGCCGAGAGCGCCGATCGGCGGCTGCGATGCACCGCACCCCGAGAGCATTACGGTAACCAGAGGTGTAATGAGGAAGAGCGACCCCAAGTTATCTGACTGCATATTTTGGTATCCATGTCGATTTGTGGGATGGGGAAACCGATAGAGTCAAGCCGTAGAGTTCGTTTCCAGGTCCCTTCGCTACGCCGTAAAACCTCGAAGTGTCCTTGCCCCCAGCTGGATAGGCCCACACCGCCAGAGCCTGGTTGTTATCACGCTTGAGCCTACCAAAGAATCCAATCAGCGACCCATCGGCAAGGCAAAAGTTAGATACCTGAGCGGTATTGTAAAGAGTGCTTGTATTAACGACCTGTGCGCTATTTCCCGTAATCTCTATTTGATAAAGTGTGCTACTTTTGTTTTGTCCGTCATAGTCTAATGACGCAAAATATTGTCCATCCCACTGAAAGTCTTCCAAGTAGATATTGTCATGAAATTGGATGAAGCTAAACTGTTTCTTTTTAGCCGAAAGCCTGACAATGCGAAAGGCGCTATTGGCAGTAGTGTCGATATACAGATTCCCGGCACCATCGTAAGCAGGCGAATAAAACGTGCGAACTTTGGCAGACTTGTATACCATTGGCGTCCCCTGGCCGCCTGTGTAGATAAGCACGGCCCCTTTATTAAGGGAACTATCATATCCCGTAGCTGCTAGGTCACCAGTCTCGGGGTCTACGGTGCACGCGTAAATTTCGTTGTACGGCGATGGCGCGCTGAGGGTGTTGATCGGAGTCGTTCCACCGTGTGCGTATACCAAAATTTGCGCGAGATACGGCTGAATAACGAATACATTCCCGTTCTTGGGGTCGGAGCAAGGTTGGCCGTTAGCAGTCCCGGGAATCGTAGCAAATATTTGCCAGTTGGGGTATGACACCAACTCTACGCCTTTGGCTGTTGTCACATAGAGAAGGTCACCTGACGACTCCGAACGCTTTTGTGCTTGGCCTTCCGCCGTCGTCGAGCTGGTCGGAATCATGTCCGACCCTGGGTTCTGACCCCGTGACCCACCGCATCCTGCCACCAGCGCAACAACTGCGCAGCTTAGTACGAAGTGGTTAAAACCTGAAATAGCCATCCTTGCGTGCTCCTTGCGGCTTGAACGCGGCCGCGGCTCGTAACGTTCGTCAAGGAGCGCTTAAGACTCTCTGTGGGCTGCGGTCCCTGCGGACCAACACCCGAGACTTCCGCGGGCGCCGTCTGATGCTGCTTGTCCGGCCTCAACAGCCTCCCGCGCACGCAATACACGCGAGATGGCCGCCAAAAACTTCGGCGAGTGCCGCGCGCTCGAAAGCTTGCGCCTTTTAGGGCTTTTCGACCAGCGCCCTAATAGCTTCCCAATGCCTTGGATGCGGCACTTTCGTCCCAGCGCGGATGCGCGAGCAGGCCGCGAGCGAGAGTCCCGTGGCCTTGCCGATCTCCTTGAGCGTGAACGCATCGAGCTTCGGCACGATCTCGCGCTTAAACCACGCCTCGTCGCGCTGGCCCGGATGCTCGCGCGCCCAGCCTCGATTGCGCTGGTGTGCCTCGGCGATCGCCTCGCCTCGCGCGCCGTTCACTTCCGGGCCGCGCCGAGGATCATTGCCTGCGGCAGTCTGCGCTGCGAGCACTTTGTGAGCTGCTTCGATCGCTCGAAGTCCGTGCTCGCGCCGCGCTTTTGGCATGCACGTCTCGCAGTGCCGACGCCTACGCTTGGTCACGGGCTCGCCGCACAGCGCGCAAGCAGTCGGATCGCTCGGGCGCGCTTCCACGGTTGGCGTTCGCCATTTGCGCGTCGCATACGGCCGCGGCCGGGAGGCCTTGCGAGGCGTAGCGCATAGCGGCGACGGGTCGAATGCCGGGACAATTCGCCGCTTTCGTTGTTCGCTTGCCGATCGGCTGCGAGGCGATACGCCGGTATTGGCGTCGACCGCAGAGGATGTCGTCGACGGACTCGACCTTAGCGGCAAGCATGTTATCGTCACCGGTGGCGCTTCGGGCATAGGGCTTGAGACCGCTCGCGCCTTGGCGAATGCTGGCGCTGAAGTGACGCTCGCCGTGCGCAATCTTGATTCCGGGGAGAAGGCCGCAGCAGATATCGGTGCGACAAGCGTTCGCGTAAGACGACTCGATCTCGCCGATCGCGCGTCGATCGGTGAGTTTGTCGTGAAGTGGACAGAACCACTCCACGTTCTCGTCGACAATGCGGGTATCATGGCCCTGCCTGAATTGCAGCGCACACCCGAAGGTTTCGAGATGCAGTTCGCGACAAACTTTCTTGGTCACTTTGCGCTGACGATCGGACTGCGCGACTCGCTGATTGCGGCCAATCGGGCGCGCATCGTTTCAGTCAGTTCGAGTGCAAACATGATCGCTCCGGTGCTCTTCGACGATCTGCACTTCAATTTCATCCCGTACGCGCCGTTCGTCGCATACGGACAATCGAAAACGGCTGCGGTACTGCTTGCCGTAAAGGCGACTCGACGATGGGCCATGGATGGCATATTTGCAAACGCTTTGAATCGGGGAGCGATCGCCACCAACCTACAAAGGTACACAGGAGGCTTGCAGACGCCGTTGGAACGGCGAAAGTCTCCGCAACAGGGCGCCGCGACATCGGTATTGCTTGCAGCGTCGCCACTCCTGGATGGCATCGGAGGACGATACTTTGAGGATTGTCAAGAAGCAAGAACCGTCGCTCGTCGGCCGACGGATTTTGGTGGCGGCGTGGCGCCCTATGCACTAGACGCTGGGAATGCGGCGCGGCTCTGGGACGTTGCGCTGGATCTGCTGTCCTAAGTTCGGAGCAGACTCAGCGACGACGCCCAAGATTTCGCATTTAGCCCTCCAGAACGCCGCCCCCTCAGCTGCTGAACTCTTAGGCGCGGGTGGTGGTCTAGAACACCAAGTGGCAAGCGCGATGCGGCCTTGCGAATGCGGAGATCGGGACGGGGTAGAGGGGTAGAACGGAAGGCTTAGCCACAATTGCTGTCCGCACCAAGTAGCGCCGAACACGGGACGCTACCTGACGATTACGCTGCCGATTGCGCTCCCTACGCCGGTGATGCTTTCAAAGGGCGAACCGCCGGTCGGATATTGCCAGACGTAGGCGTCGCCGGTAGCGTAATCGTCGCAAACAACGATCCCTTTATGGATCCAGCCTTGAACGCAATCGACCGTGCCTTCAAGGGAGACGGTGCCCTCGTTCGTGCAAGTGTTTTTCGCGCAGCTGAATCGATAGATCGCGTTGGGAGCAGCGCCTTGATCGCCTACTGCTAGATGCTTGCCATCCCACTGAACCCCGCCCGGAAATCCGATGCTCTGATTCACACTGAGACTCTCGAACGCGCTGGCGTTTTTGGGCAGCTCATAGAGACCGGTGTGACCGTTGTTCTCGAAGCAATCGGCAAATAGATCGGCGCTGCCGTCGTAACCCTCGAAGTAAACGAGTTCGCAAGGCAAGGGCAGCGAGTACGGAGTCGGTGAACCATTGGCATGCTTCCAGACAAAAACCTGAGCTCCATAAAGGGTCCCCGCGGCGATGTTACCTGTCGTCGGATCGACGGCGCAGCTTGCCAGCTGCGTCCCAGCGACGCTGAGAGTTTTGATTGGAGTCGTGCCGCGATGAGAAAACTCAAGGAGATCATCGGCCCCGGAATTTGCGACCCAGAACGTCTTTTTTCCGATGGTGCACATACCTTGCGGAGCGGAGAGACTTGATATCGCGTAGACGGACTTGAGGCCCGGCAGGGTGTACGCTGGGATCACATTTGAGGGCGTTACGCTAAGGTACCAAAGTTGCGGCGAGGTCCGCAGTCTCGCCGGAGCAACCGGCGAAGGCCACAGCGCCGACAGCGGTATGCGCCCGGGAGCGACCGATGAAAGGAGTCGCAATCGACCGTACCATTGCACGTGAGTCGCCGATTGAGCTAGCCTCGTAGAAGCCAGCCGCAACTGCGATCCTCTGCACGCTGCCAGCATTGCCGCAGCCACGCAGCTTGTGAGCGCGTAGCGGCTGAAATCCAAGCTCCTCATCTTGCGTTGCTCCTCGCTTCCGTAAACGGATCAGCGGCTAAGGATGTTCGGCGCGGGGGCCCAATCCCATCGCGACAGCAAGATGCGAAGGTCCACGACGCCGGGCGAGGGCTCTGCGGCACGGCACCGATCGGCGGCTCTTTGTGGATGTAAAGCCAATTGTTACCGCTATGAAAGGCCGTTGCGGCGCGTTGCCATCACGGTACGGGACCAAGGATATCGACGGCGTCTAGGAAGTCAACCGGAGCTACTATCATACCCGCCGCGCATGCGGTCATGGCGGCGTCGTAATAGAATCCGACGAATCGCAGCCCAGTTCTGGTGGTCAACTCTTTGAAAATCTTGCAGAGTGTGATCGCTAAACCGACTTCGGGCCTTCGCTGAGTGGCTGCTGGCGGCTGGAAAACACAAACGGCTCATTATTGGAGCCGTCATGCGCAAGCTACTCGTACTCGCCTACGGCATTCTACGCTCAGGCGTCGCTTTTGATGCGAATTACGCTTGACGGGGAACACGGTATCTCCCCGAGCCGCAGCGTAAGGAGCCGAGCCCCTAAAATTTTGAACCCCCAGGCGCCTGGTAGTTACGCCTCCGTAGCGCTCGAAGCGGGCTATGCCACTAAGCGATCGGGTATCTACGCTACCAACGTACTTCGCGGCATTGCCTACTGGGATTGCACGGAGCCCGTGTTAGCGTGACGCGCTGATCGCGACTCCATAGAACTCATTTACGCTGCCCCTAGTGGCATAGTGGAGGGCCTTGCCACCTTTCGGGTACGACCAGACGCTGAAATAGCGTCGCGGATAGCTTGGGCCCGCGACCTCCGATCCGGAAACGACAAACTCGCCGCCCCAGGAGTTCATTTCGTGCCGGCTCTTGAGCGCAGTGCGCCCGAGTACCTTACCTTTGGTTCCAGTGAACTTTACGCGATAGAGCAGTTCGGAGCCGGAAATGCTAGCGTCGTCAGCAATGATTAAGTTCCCATTTAACCATTGGAGGCTCGACGGCGTGATAGCCGCGCTGAGCGTCACGTTTTCGAACGAGCTTGCGCCCTTTGGGAGTTCGGCCATCGGCTGTGCGTGACTGCCGTTGATACCGTCGACGAAGAGATTGCCTTCATCGTCGTACGCGCACCACCAATAGGCAGAAATGCTCGGCGTGGCATACGTGACAGGAGTTCCGCTTGCGTTCTGATAGATCGCGACGTCCCCATCGCCCGAGGCCGAACCACTGCTCCAGTTCGCAACCGCGAGATTTCCCGTTAAAGGATCGACGGCACAGCCGTTGCCTTCGCCGGGGTCGGTAAGGGTTGCGATCGGCTGAGTGCCACCATGCGCGTACTCGTAAACGTTGCTCGTGGCGCTGTTCGTAACTATGGTGGTTACGAAGACGTTCCCGGCCTTGTCCGTGCAGAGTCCTAACGGATGATTCGGAACCGCAATGGTGCCGACGAACGCCGCGTCGGGATAGGTGAACACGTAAAGCTTATTTATTGCGGGAATGGCAGCGGAGACGTAAAGCAGTTCACTTTTCTTTGCTGCAGGCGGCATCAGTTCGCCGTTCTTTCCGCTAGCCGTCGCCGGGGGCTCTACGGGCACGACGCCCGGTCCCGAGTTACCTCCGCAGCCAATAAGCGCTGCGATAACGCCGATGCTAGAGGCGCAAAGCGTCAATCTCTTCATCCGTGGCCTCCTTTGTACGTCTAACCAATACAGCCTCGATCTGAGTAAAGCCTTAGATTGGGGATGCTTTGAAGGCGTGGCCTGTGGTNNGTGGTTTGTCTCAGGCCACGACAGGCACGGCTTGTAGTTAGCAAGTGCTACGTTAGCGTCGCCATCACCGCACTCGCAGTGGCTTTGAAGCGCCGCGCCGCGATCGCCTCCAGCTAAGTCGGCCTCGCGGCGGAGTTCCCAAGCCGGCCCCAATGAGCGATGGTCGATCGACGCTGGCGAATCTTCCGCTCGACCTGCGCGATCTGCTCGTCGAGCGTGGCGATGACCTCGTGAATCGAGGCCGTAACAATGGCCGCCTCCGACGATTGTGCGTACACGGATTGCTGCGCTCGCGTTGTCTTGAGGTGGACGTAATGACGCATTAGCGCTTGCAGGACACGGATTTCGGGCGGAGGCGGGACCCAAACCAAACGGCATTTGCCGAATCGCGGCCCCACTAAGGCATGAGCTCGCACTTGCGATGCCGCATTGGCGAGAATGCCTGCGGCCGATCGCCGCGAACCTCGCGCAACGATTCCGTGAGCCGTTCCCAACGAGACGCACGAAGCCGGGACCGGACAAGTCATCGCTGCTCGCGACGCCTCGCAAGGCCTCGCAGCCGCGTCCATACGCGACGCGGAAATGGCGCCCGCCCACAGTCGAGGCGCGACCCAGCTCACCGATCGCGTGCACGCGAGGCGCTCGCGGCGCAAAGCGCGGCTGGCAACGATCCGGGCCGCAGCGTTGCCGTGAACCGGGCGCGAGGTGAGGCGATCAGCGAGGGGCACCGGCGTAATCGCAGCTGGGCGCGCGAGCACCCGGGCCAACGCGACGAGGTGTGGTTCAAGCGCGAGATCGCGCCAAGGGTCGACGCCTTTACGCTAAGCGAAATCGCGAGCGTGACGGGCTTATCGCTCGCAGCGTGCTCGCGTATCCGGGCCGCTGCTAAGGTGCCGCATCCGAGGCATTGGGAGGCCTTGGCTACTTTGACCCATGCCTGAAAGGCCGGCGACCAGGCGGGCGCGGCTCGGTCTTTGAACTCTTCCGCATGGCCCTGGCAGCACCGCTTCCAACCGGCGCCGTGACATTTGCCTTCACGGATATTGAAGGCAGCACGGCTCGATGGGAGCGCGATCGCGCCGCGATGCAGGAGGCCGTGCGGCGTCACGACGCGATTCTTGGCGCTGCGATCACCGAGCACGCCGGCCACATCTTCAAGACGATGGGCGATGCCTTCTGTGCGGCCTTCACGCTCCCCGAAGACGCGATCGCTGCAATGCTCGCTGCGCAGCAGGCACTTACCGCCGAAGATTTCTCGGCCGTCGATGGGCTCCGCATCCGCTCGGCGATCCATAGCGGCACGTCCGACGAGCGCGACGGCGACTACTTTGGACCAGCGCTTAATCGGGTCGCGCGATTACTCGCCATCGGCCACGGCGGCCAGGTCTTACTCTCAAGCGCCACCCGCGAACTCGCGCATAATGACCTCCCGGCCGGCGCATCGCTGGTCGATCTGGGCTCACACTGCCTGCGGAATCTCACCGAGCCCGAACACGTCTGGCAGCTGACGATCGACGGTTTGTCCGCCGACTTTCCATCGCTGCGGTCACTCGATACGATTCCCAACAACCTGCCCATTCAGCAGACGAGTTTTCGCGGTCGTGAACACGATCTCGAAGAAGTGAAGTCGCTGCTGAGTGAGCATAAGCTGCTGACGCTCTTTGGTTCGGGCGGCATCGGCAAGACGCGGCTCGCGCTGCAGGTGGCAGCCGAGGTGCTCGATCGCCATCCCGACGGCGTGTGGCTGATCGACCTTGCGCCGATCACCGATCCGGAGCTGGTATCGAGCGTGATCGCCAAAGAGATCGGCATGCCCCAAGTCGAGGGGCGCCGAATCGACGAGTCCATTCCGCAGTGGCTGCGCCGCAAGAGCATGCTGCTGATTCTCGATAACTGCGAGCACGTGCTGGAGCCGGTTGCCGCGATCGCGCACGCGATCACCCGCAACTGTCCCGACGTGCGTCTGCTGGCCACCTCACGCCAGGCACTCGGCGTGAACGGTGAGGAGGTACTGCGGCTTGCCTCACTCGATGTGCCGCATAAGATCACCGACCTCACGCCGGCAGCAATTGTCGAGTTTGGGGCGGTGGGGCTCTTTGTCGATCGAGCGCGCTCAGTGGACAAGTCGTTTGTCCTCACCGATGACACCGCACCGAACGTTGCCGACATCTGCCGCCGGCTCGACGGCATTCCGCTGGCGATCGAACTGGCGGCTGCGCGGGTGAAGATTCTGAGCCTCCCCAGCCTCGCCCAACGGCTCAACGAACGCTTCAATATCCTCACCGGCGGTAGCCGCACGGCACTCCCGCGTCAGAAGACGCTGGGTGCGCTCATCGACTGGAGCTACGATCTGCTCACGCCCCAAGAGCAATCGCTGTTCAATCGGGTGGGGATCTTCGCGGGAGGCTTCAGTCTGGATGCGGTCACGGCTGTCTGCAGCGGCGAGGACCCCAATGAGATCGAGATCTTAGACCTGCTCGCATCGCTGATCGATAAGTCGTTGGTGGTGGCCGACACGTCAGGCGAGCACGAACGCTACTCGTTGCTGGAAAGCACGCGCGCCTATGCGCTGGAGAAGCTCACCGCAGCCGGCGCGCACGAACAGTTCGCGCGCCGTCACGCCGAGTATTTTCGCGACCACGCGCAGGCGGCTGACGAACGGCAGATGACCGGCTCGACGGCGGCGTGGCTGGCGTGCGTGGAACTCGAACTGGACAACTACCGCGCGGTGTTGGAGCGGGCGCTCAAAGATGGACACGATCTGGCGCTGGGTGGTGCGGTGGCCGGAGCGCTGGGCGTTCTTTGGTCCTCTGGCGGACTCGCAGTCGAGGGGCGCTACTGGATCGGCCTTGCGCAAGCGGGCCTCGATGAATCAGCGCACCCGCGGGTGGCGGCCCGTCTGTGGCGTGCGCTGATTGGGCTTTCCTCCGGCAAAAGTAAGCACGACGAAGCGCAACGCGCGCTGGCGCTCTACGAATCGGTGAGCGACGAGACGGGGCAGGCGTGGGCGCTCCGCAGCCTTGCGTTTAGTCTTCTTCAAATGGGCCGCCTCGAAGAAGCCGGTGACGCGAACGCACGCGCGCTTGCGGCAATGCGCGCGTCAGGAAATAAGCCGGGAGTAGTCAACAGCCTCAACGTACAGGCGTTGATTCAGAGGGCTCGGGGCGATGTCGCAACGGCGCGCGAGTCGTTCGCGCAGACGCTGGCGGCATACAAGGCCCTGGGAGACGAGTCCGCGACAGCTGTAGTGCTGTCAAATCTCGCGGAGCTGGAGTTCGGCGAGGGTCAGGTTGAGCAGGCACTACGCCTGGTGGGCGAGGCAATCGAGATCAATTTACGAGGGAAGAACGCGTCGTCGTTAGCCGGCAGCTACAACAACATTGCTGCCTATCGCGTTGCGGCGGGAGATCTGGATGGTGCGCGTGAGGCGGCTCGCGAGGGGCTGCGCTTGGCGCGGCAAGTACAAGCGGCGCTATTCATCGCGGGCGCATTGCAGCATCTTGCGCTGATCTTGGCGCTGCGTGGAGAGGTGGACGACGCCGCGCAACTCATCGGCTACGTCAACGTCCAACTCAAAGAACTCGGGAACGAGCGGGAGACTACGGAAAAGTGGGGCTACGACAAACTCCTGGCCGCACTGCACGAACACCTCAGCGACGCGCAGATCGAGAAGCTCGGGGCCGAAGGCGAGGCGTGGTCGGAAGATCAGGCCGTCGACGAGGCGCTAAATGTTTAGCCACCGCCGCGCCCGCGAGGCCGCACCGCGTTTAGCCAGCGTGGGCGCTTAGCAGCGTAGAAGCCTCGCAGCGTGGAGGCTTGCGGCTCGCACGGTGCTCGCAGTCTCGCAGCTTAGATCGCGATGCGATGCAGCCCGGCAGCTGAGCCAGCCTGGGGAGGGGGTCCGTTTTGAGTTGCTTAACTCCCGCAACGCTGACGTACCGCGGCATTTCCTGTACTTGTTTGCGTCAACCGAGGGGAGTGAAATTCGAGTCTCGGCGCGCTCGGGCTCGTAGGGACTCTGGAAATGGCAGTATGTCCGAGAACTACGCGACGTTCTCGCCATAGCGCACAAAACTCCGCCCCCTCGCTGGACCCGTCGAGTCTTTCCGCGCATCAATGCAGCTTGGAACTCAGAGATTCCCTCGCACAGCGCGTCACCGCCTCGCACGCCAGCGGCCCGCGTACAGGCCCGCGCACATCCCTCAATGAAGCGGCACAAAATGAAGAACCCATCGTCGGCAGAGCGAATCGGGCGTCCCGATCCATCTGGAGGGATCTTCATTCGCACGTTCAGCCGCCGCGAGTTCGTACGAATGATGAGTTTAATCGCCGGTACGTCAGGAGGTGTATCGGGATTCGGACTCCCACAAAC
>PMHJ01000035.1:532-16878 GCA_003158175.1 Candidatus Cybelea septentrionalis | reverse complement strand
CGGTTTGAGCGGGCCCGCAAGCTCTGTCGGCGGTCGTGTAAAGAAGTTGAACCCGGCGGTCGAGCCATCGTCCAGGACCGTATCGAAATACCAAAATTCCAAGGTTCCCGTGGCGCCTCCTGTTCGTGATCCGTCTTCCCATGGCTCGACGGGAGGCGATGATGCGCTATTCATAGCCAATGCCGTTCGTGGGAGCCCGAATCCCGATACACCTCCTGACGTACCGGCGATTAAACTCATCATTCGTACGAAATCGCGGCGGCTGAACGTGCGAATGAAGATCCCTTCTAGATGAATCGGGGCGCCCGATTCGATCTGCCGACGACGGGTTCTTCATTTTGTGCCGCTTCATTAAGGGGTGTGCGCGGGCCTTTACGCGCGCCGCTGACGTGCGAAGCGGTCCCGCCGCGTTGCGAGTAAGGAGTTGGTCGCAAAAAGATGGTACCCCCTCTCCCAGCTGCCGATCGGCTAAGCCCAAAGCTGCGGCGGTCCAAACGCTAAGCTAAGCTAAACTGACTGCGCCCCGTTGGCGCTACCAAACGCCAGCTAGCCAGAGTCACTGCCAGGCGTTCTTGTGCGGCTCTTTGACAAGCTCGGGCAGTACGTTTTTCAGGCCGGTCTGGTTTTTGTGGGAGGACGGAGCGGTTTGGTGATCGCTAGATCGAAAAGTAGTTTTGCTAAGCGCCTCCTCAAGTACGAACGTGCCTCGGTTGGCATAGTGGATTTCGATTTGAAACGCGGCTTTTTGCAGCACCTTGGAATGCGGGGCGTCGCGACGGGCTGCTGATGGATGCTGATCGCCGCACTTGTCTTGGTAACCCGCTATCTAGGAAGTGAAGATGCTTGGAGTTCCTGGGTTAAAGGAAACGTTGTCGAGCATCAAGACGTACTCGTCAAGTTCGTTCCGGATATGGTTGTTGCTCGCGATCAATCGTATTTCCGTTGCGGCGATCCGTCCAACAAGGTGGAGAAGACTCTGCCCGCAACTGAACAGTTGACGCCGATGCTCGATCATGCATTGTTCGGCGTCTCAGACATCGCTCGGTCCCCTCACGGACGCCGCGGGCTATGCGCGCTCGGGGACTGATGAGCCTTTTGCGATAAGGCAGGCACCCGTACAAGTTCCGGTACCAGATCAACGCTGTCATATTGCATTTATCGCATCGGATCGAGATGGCGCGTGAGTAGACGCTCTATTCGCAATAGGACTTGGTACGAGGCTGCCGATAAAACGACGCCAACATGCCCCATGGCTGTCGCGAACCTAAAATGCCGCACGTGCACTGAGACCGCAGTGGCCAGCTGCCAAAAGTCAATCCGCGGGCGGCGGTCTCTGGTCCCCCGGCCCGCTTTCGCGCTCCGGGGGCTAGGTGCGATCTCGAAGTTTGCGCTTGGCCTCGTCTATCTCGGCTTGCGTCCGATTCTTTATCTCGTTGGCGCCAGAGCCGACCTTTTCGCCCGGCGTCATTTCGTCCCCCAACGCTTCCCTTCGCGCCTTCTCGGCGTCGGCGGCGGCACGGTGACCGGCCTCGTGAACGGCGTCCTTCGTATCATCCACTGCATGTTTAACCGCATCGGCGGCTTTGGTAACCGGGTCTTTGCTCATCGTTCATTTCTCCGTGTGGCGTATACCCGTGATTTTCCCAACAAGACAGTCCGGTGAAACAGCCTTGGTCTAAACCAAGCAAATGCCGTTTACCATTGAAGGTTTGACCCGGGCCGCCCTGGACCCGGGTCGCCGTCTGCAGGGCCGACCGAGTGGGAACAAGGGGTTTGCACAGGCAAATCCCCTCGTGTCACTGCGGTAGGCGTGGTGGAACTGATTCGAAGGCAGATCTCCCCGGCTAAGAACGCTGACCTTCTCCTCACGTCGTCGCCGCATTTACGCGTCCCTTGGTCGTATCGGACTTCGCTCGGCAAAGGGGTTGTATGAAGCCTTTGTTTCGTTTGACTCGTCCTTCATATCATTGCTCCAGCAAGACCGGGCGATGGAAAAGATTTTGCGAAAAATTATTCGATCATCCATGTGCTGCTCCAAATTGCGGTCCTCCGATTGCCATTAGGCCAGCTCTTCCCGGCTAAAGTATGATTAAATGCGATCTAAGAGCGGCGACACCCTCGCGACGTTTCAGTACGCGAGCGGTTAGGGGCCTTAGGCAGACGGGTGGACGCGCTCGATTTCCCGCAAAACGAGGCCGGCTTATCTCGATTAAGCTAGCGGCGCGTTCGATTCCTCAAAATCGCGAATGTCGTCGACAACGGGCCAAGGGAAGCGGCTCGCGAACATGAAGGCTCAGCATCCTTCTCCTAAAGCTTGGATCGAATCCAGTCGGGGAGCAATCTCATGGGGTCAAAAGTCATCTTATTACTTATCGTGCTGGGGATGGTTTGCGCATGTCAAAAAACACCTACACCAGCGACTATTGATTTCGGCCTTGGCAGCAGGGCATGGCGGGCGTGCGCATACGAAGGCTACCACAATAGAGACGGATACGGAATCTTCCGGTTGTTGGCCCCCAACGGGTTAAGATCAGGCTGGGCCTCCACGGATGTAACTCAGGGAGCGCAGATAAGCGGTGATCTTTCGGGATTCGGCGACCGAACGTTACATGACGATAGCGACAATATCGATTTCAAAGTCGCGATTGTGTTCCACGCAGAGAGCTACAGCGCGCTCCTCAGTCGCATGAAGATCCTCGGCTGTACCTAACTCCTTGTCGCCCCCTAATCGCTTTACGCGTCCTTTTTCGTATCGCTGGGTACAATCATCTGACGCATCGTGCTACAGATCAACCTCAACGGAAGGCCGGATATGAAACAGCAGCGCGCGCGCTCGTGCCTTATGATCGCCGCGGCGTACGCTGCGCTCTTGATCATATCTCACGTCGCGGTGCCGGCCGACGCTCTGCAGGGCGCCCCGTCGCCCGTGACCTCACCTATCACAACGCCTCTGGCGTCGCAGTCCGTCGCTGCTGCGAGGGAAATTTCCGCATTCGCACGCGCTTGGGCCGGCGTCAGCGGATACAGCGCCACGGTCACGATCTTCGACCAAAAGGGTACGCAGAGCCAGAACGTGGTCCTCGACTATACATTCCGCAAGCCGTCATACGTGTCGGTTCACGTCGTCGCGGGCCCCAACGCCGGGGTGACGCTCACCTGGGATGGCGGCGTAACGGTAGTCGCCCGGCGTGGCTCAGGGCTCGCCGCGATGTTCACGAGAACGCTCTCCCTGCACGATTCCCTGGTGACAACGCTGCGCGGGTCGTCGATCGATCAGCTTAGTTTCGGCGCGATCCTGGCGCACGGGCAACAAGAAGCCGGCAGCCTCTCGGAAGCTCCCGGGGAAGTGGTCGACGGCGTCGCCATCAATGCAGTGACGCTGATCCCGGCTGGGTCGGAAAGCGATGCAGGCTTGACGCGCGAAGTTGTCGAGCTGTCTACCGTGACGCACTTGCCGGTGCAGGTCGTGGGTTACGACGGCTCGACGCTCGTGCGCAAGATCGACTTCTCGAATGTCAAGCTTCAGATCTGAGCCAAACTGGCCCATCATCTTCCGCACGATGCATCCGCCTGTTTTGATGCGTCGAGGACAGCATCGGGTTGCCGCCGCAACGTGCAGGATCGCTGCACGAGTGGCGTCTCGAACACGCAAGAGCACCGCGTGCGCTTGCTCTCTCGCCGCCTCCGTCTGCCACCACGAGATGGTAACCGGTAAGTATCGTGGGCGCTGCATGCCCGTAGGCATTGCCGAGCCGACGGAGGCTGCCGGGCACACCGAGGAATTTTCGCGCGCCGCGGGCTGCTTACTCTGAGGCGGCATAATCTCAGTTCTCAAGCTGGGGCAAATGTGCTCCTGCGGCGGGTGTCGCGGTAGGTTTACTCCGTGCAGCGATTGGGGAGGCTGGCTTAATGCCAGCAAAGCCTCGCTCTATTCAACGCGCTTCCGTCAAGGCACCGGCGAAAAAATCTAGGCCGAGGAGTTCCAAGTCAAGCGAAATCGCAGGCGCTGCCGGTGAACTCCATCAGGTCGCCGGCGCGGGCGTGCCGACGCTGACGACGCAGCAGGGAGTGCCGGTTTCGGACGATCAGAATACGTTGCGAATCGGCGCGAGTGGTCCGGCCCTTCTGGAAGACTTTCATTTTCGAGAAAAAATCTTTCACTTCGATCATGAACGGATCCCGGAGCGCGTCGTGCATGCGCGCGGCTTCGGAGCCCATGGATTTTTCGAGTGCTACCAATCGCTGTCAAAAATCACCAAGGCCGATCTGTTCCAACGGGCCGGTGAAAGAACCGAAGCGTTCGTTCGATTCTCCACCGTTGCTGGCAGCAAGGGATCGCCGGATCTTGCTCGAGACGTCCGCGGCTTTGCAGTAAAGCTCTATACCAAGCAAGGCAACTGGGATCTCATCGGCAACAACATTCCCGTTTTCTTCATTCAAGACGCAATAAAGTTTCCGGACGTTATACACGCGGCGAAGCCGGAGCCCGACTGCGACTTTCCCCAAGCGCAGACCGCTCACGACAATTTTTGGGACTTCATCTCACTAACGCCGGAAAGCATACACATGGCGATGTGGATCATGTCGGACCGCGCGATCCCGCGATCGTTTCGCTTCATGGAAGGTTTTGGCGTACACACGTTCCGGCTTGTGGCCGAGAACGGCCGGTCGACCTTCGTCAAGTTCCACTGGAAGCCGAAGCTCGGGCTCCAATCGGTCCTGTGGAACGAGGCCGTGAAGATTAATGGAGCGGATCCCGATTTTCATCGCCGCGATCTTTGGAACTCCATCCAGGCTGGGAGCTTTCCCGAATGGGAATTGGGAGTTCAGCTACTCGATGACGCATTCGTCAAGCGGTTTCCTTTTGACATTCTGGATCCGACGAAGCTCGTGCCCGAAGAAGACGCGCCGGTTCGCCGCGTAGGGCAGCTGGTGCTAAACCGCTGTGTCGATAACTTCTTTGCCGAAACCGAACAAGTCGCGTTTTGCACGCAAAATATCGTCCCCGGAATAGATTTTTCGAATGACCCATTGTTGCAGGGCCGAAACTTCTCGTATCTCGATACGCAGCTCAAGCGGCTCGGCAGTCCGAACTTTACGCAACTCCCGGTGAATGCTCCGCGTTGCCCGTTCCGTACGCTGCAGCAAGATGGGCACATGGCCACGATAAATCCCATCAATCGTGTGAACTACGAGCCGAACTCCTGGGGTGGCGAAAGCGGCGGTCCGCGGGAGGATCCGAAGAACGGTTTTCGCTCGTATCCGGCGCAAGAAGAAGGAGAGAAAATCCGCCAGCGTCCCGAGACATTCGCGGACCATTACAGCCAGGCGCGACAGTTTTATATGAGCCAGACGCCCGTGGAGCGTGGCCACATCGCGCGCGCATTCACGTTCGAGCTTAGCAAAGTCCAGAAGGTCGCGATTCGAGAGCGCGTCGTTGCCCACTTGCGCAATGTTCACGAGGACTTAGCGACCGAAGTCCGCCGCAACTTGCGGTTACAGACTATGCCGAAGCCCGCGCTGGCCGCGTTACCGACGCGGACGGACCTCAAGCCGTCCCGGGCGCTCAGCATTTTACAGAATCCACCCCCCAGCTTCGCTGGAAGAAAAGTTGGCGTGCTTATTAGCGATGGCGTTGATTCCAAGCTGCTGGGCGCCTTGCGGCGCGCCGTTACCGGTGCCGGAGCCACGGTCGAAATTGTCGCTCCCAATGTGGGCGGGGTTGAAGCCAGTGACGGTACGTGGATAGAAGCCGACCAGAAACTCGATGGTGCTCCCTCCGTTCTATATGACGCCGTCGCGTTGCTGCTCGGTGAGAGTGCGGGCGCAACTCTTGCTAACGTCGCTCCCGCGCGTGACTTCATTGCCGACGCTTTCGCGCACTTGAAGGTTATCGCGTACACGGCCGGTGGGCTCCAGCTCATCGAGGGCGCACTCGGACGAGCTAAGATAGACGAAGGCTTCGTCAAGTTGCAAAGCCCCAAGAGCATTAAGACGTTTCTCGACGCGTGCGCTCGATTACGAGTCTGGTCTCGCGAACCCAAAGTAATGTTGCGCTAGGAGGGCGTTTTCGATGGTGCAGGTGCCCAACCTCGTCATCAGGGTTTTCGGCCCGTCAAGCCAGCTTCTCCCAAGACCAGCTTTGGCTACTCGATCCCAACCAAGACCGGGGTGTTTTTGAATACATCGAAGCTTGGTGCAATGGTGAACTCCGGCACTCTGCCATCAGCTATCTCAGCTCGAAGGAGTTCGAAGGATGCCAGCGTGTCGCTAACGGGCGTCGATCATTGCGACTCCGTAAGGCCCTCCAAACTTCCGGTCCATCCCCCGCCAGTGGCTTGAACCAATACAGAACGGCCCAGGGTCGGTATACCGATGTGAGCGTAGCGTTCGCGAACACGCAAGCAACTCGATAGCCGGTTCCGTCTGCGTTGTTTACCACCAGGTCTCCATGTGCGCTCCGGGGTTATCATAGCTTTCGACTTGATCGGCCTCGCGCCGCGTACTCATCCGCCGGGCATCGCAGGAATGATGTGGTGCCGCCGCCGCGAACGCGCCTATTTCGAGTCCGAACAGGCAAAGCCGATCGCCGCTATGAGTGCCGAAGTCGAGGCGCTTCAAAACATCGAGTACGGCCACCGGGCCCGAGCCCTGGATCGGCTTGGTAACGACAGCCGCACCTTGTTAATCGAGTCGTTTTTCGCCGAGCGGTCCCATTCAGCGATTGCTTTGTGCCGAGCGACGGCGCTCGGCACAGTGAAAACGCGCATCCGAAGCCGCCTTAAACAGCTTCGCCGATTTATCGCGTAGTGCGCGAGACATTTCTCACCCGCCAACGCCAAGAGATTCGGAATCTCCGGAAGCAACGGTTACTGAGCCGGTTTCGTACCCCTCAAAAACCACGATTCTCTTCGGGAGTACTTCGTGCTACGCTTGCATCCTCACGTACTTCGCTTTGACCGGGGTCCCGTGGCGGCCAATCCGCATCTCCGCGAGAGAAGGACCGGGAACGATGGACTGCGCACACGACGGCACTCGCCGCCTACAGCTGGTGGGTGAGTATGATTTGGCCGACAAGGACACCCTAGCCGCGCTCTTTGGGGCCTTAGCTCCGGACGGCGCCGTTGTGATCGACATGACGAAGGTCACATACATCGACTCGACGTTTCTCCACCAAATCGACGCCTTGCGTTTGCGTCTCAAGCAGCACCGTGTCACGCTACTTGGCGTCAACAAGTGGGTTCGAAGCCTTCTCCATATTGTGAACTTCGACCACCTCTTCCAGATTGTCGAAGCGCAGGCGTAAACTACCCTAGCGTTGTGCTGGCCGCCTGTTCGAGTAGAATGGCATTATGGAAAGTGATGAAAGAAATGCGTATACAGCAAAGCTCGCCGAACACGGCCTAGAGATACACTCGTTTGACGGACATGCTCTAACGCTTCGCTACAATCCGGCCGCTGATAGCCTCATTCAACTTGGACAAGGTGCTGCGAAAACGAACTGGTGCGGTATGCACGCAAGTAGATAACCGGCCTACCGGAGGCCGCGCACATGTTCCCCGGGCTCGACCGGATCGTGATGATTTCGGGGCGCTCTAGTACTGCTTCTTGCGCGTGAAGTGGCTTGGCCGAGGCGCGGCGTTTCGCACCGGCATGGTGCTTGCCCCCGCGATTTTGTGGACGATCGTGGTCGTCGCCGGTATGGTGTTCCTGGGAGTGGTGACCCACTTGTTCTGGATCCTGTCGGTGCTGGGCCAAGGGCACCGATCAGTACTGCACGATCTGCCGTTTACCTAGCCGGAACCGTTCCAGAAAAGAGAAGGGTGACCGTCTACACTTTTTAAGGCCTTAGGATTGCGCTCCGTAACAGTGACGGGTATACGGTAACCAATATTTTGCGGCCCAACGCGGCGCGTCGCTGCAACTCTGAACGCTAGGTTAGTTCACGATCCTCGTGCGATGAAGTAGAACATGCCTACCGCAGCCGCACCCATGAGCACGAATGTCGCCCAGCCCCATGCCCCTGCAAGCGGCGAACTTCGCCACTTGCCCATCAGTTTAGCATCGGTTGCTATCCACACGATGACGCCGATGAGCGGCACTGCGGCGACACCGTTGAGCACCGCCGACCAAAACAACGCTCTAATCGGGTCGATCCGTAGCAAGTCTATTGCCATCCCGATCAGGATGCCGCCCGTGATGACGGCGTAAAAGTTAACGGCTCGTTTCGGTTTTTCACCTAAACCCGAGCGAAAGCGAAACGTCTCTGCAGCGACGTATGCCGACGAGCCGGCTATCACGGGAACAGCTAAGATGCCTGTTCCTACCATGCCGAGTGTGAACAGCAGCGCCGCGAAGTTCCCGGCGAGCGGGCGCAATGCTTGCGCCGCTTGTTGCGCGGTAGCAATGTCGGTTTTTCCATGCGCGCCAAGCGTCGCTGCCGTTGTGATAATGATGAACGCCGCGACTACATTCGAGTAGATCATTCCGGTGTTGACGTCTTGGTGCGCGTCCTTAATTGATTGCGCGTCCGTTCCGCGTCGTGAGGCGATACTGCCGTGCCCGGCCGCCTTTTCATCTTCGACGACCAACGACGACTGCCAAAAGAACAGGTACGGGGTAATCGTCGTTCCGAGTACGCCCACCATCGTCGCGAGCCAACTCGAGTTGAGATGGACCTCAGGAATGACGAAGTGCAGCAGAACCTGAGGCCAGGGCGGATGAACGATAAATGCGGTGATGATGTACGCGAACAGCGTCAGGGTAAGCCATTTGAACACCTGGAAGAGCACTGCGTATGAAAGCCAGATCTGCGAGGCGATGAGCCCAATGCCGAAGAAAAATACCCACGCATCGGTGGGCAGCGGAACGACCATATGCGCTGACGCGCTCATTCCTGCGATATCCGCGCCGACGTTGAACGTGTTTGCGAGGATCACAATCACGGCCAGCACATAGGCCAGCCAGAGCGGCAGGCGTTTGCGCATGACCTGGGCTAACCCAACGCCCGTCACCATTGAAATCCGAGCGCACATTCCTTGAATGACAGCCATCATCGGCGTCGTGATGAGCGTAAGCCATAACATCGAGTAGCCCGCCGACGCCCCGGCGACCGAATACGTCGAAATCCCGGATGGATCGTCGTCGGCAGCACCCGTGATCAGGCCCGGCCCCAAGACGCGGAAGAAACGCTCGATCCGATTCATGTCAACGTTCGATGGGCCAAGAAGGGAGAAAATCCCTGGCACTGATCCTACGGTTTAGGCGCTACCTCAAGGCGACGCGCTCGTGAGCGCCACGATGAGAATGGCAAGTCCGCTGATGTTGGCGAGCGATGGGACGCGAGGAGGTCTCGCGACGTCAGGGTTCGACGAAGCGCAGGATGGACGCTGTAAAGAAACCATGCGTGTTATACTGCTTACATGGGCGGGAACGCCAAGAAGACGACCGTAGACGCATCTCAGTTCGAACAAGTAGTGGCAGCCCTCATGGTTGTCGGGAAGGCCGAACTCGCTGAAATCATGGCGGTCGCGAAGAAGCTACCAGTGGGTACCAAGCGGAGCCATAAGCCAGGCGCCTAGCCCTTACGATCAACGTCCCGAGGGCCACAAGTGCGAAAACTCTTCACCTATCTTCGGCTGCGTGAGTGGGTACTCGTCGGCTTCAATAAAGTCAATCTTGCACGCCGTCATTGTCATTGTCGTCGTTGTCTGGTTGCTCAAGATTTTTGGACTTTGGAGCTACATTACGCATATTCATGTTGGCCGGTAGTGTAAGGCTCCTTGTTTAGTGGGGAGGAATTCCTGGCAGCGTTATTCAACGGAGGCAATGGCGCAGGCTTATCTCCGTCCGGCCCGTCACCGCCGCAGCCAAAACGCCGCCGGCGACATAACCTCTGCGCGTGTAGTCAAGTAATGGAGGTAAGGGAACATGGCAGGTCTCTTGTGGACAATCATCGTGGTGCTATTTGTTTTATGGTTGCTCGGATTCGCGTTACATTTCGGCGGCGGACTCATTCATCTCTTGTTGGTCATCGCCGTAGTCCTCATTATCTTCAACATTATTAGCGGTAGAGGAGCGCGCGTCTAGCAACTAGCTTGGGGAGAATAAGCTGGACGGACTTCCCTTTGACAATGGTAACGGCCTGATTCTGACGGAACGAGGGCGCCGACAACCCGCAGCTCTCTCCTGGATTGCCTCGCTCTTGTGGAGTGTCCCGATCGCCAAGCCTCACGGAGCCGTAGCCACTCGGAATAGCCCGCGCGACTAAGGCCCTTGCGGCATTACTCGGGACGCTTCTCGTCGACGCATCGGAGCGAGTCCCGATATTTTAGCGGCCGGGCTTCACTATGGTATTCTTTTGCAGCGTTACTGCTCCCACTCGGGCAAGCGCTCTGCCGACCATGACCGTGCCGGTTGCCATACTTATCGATTGGTGGGCGAGGATATTACCATAAAAGGAGCAGCCCGTTCCGAACGTCGCTGAGCTGCCGACCGCCCAAAACACGTTGCGCGCGCTCGCGCCGTTGGTCAAGATGACGCTGCGACCCGTAGTCATCGTAAACTTGGAAGCGATCTGGAACAGGAATACCGCGCCGGAGTGCCCACGGGCGTCGAGCGTCAGGTCGCCCGACGGCCTCGGCTTGGCGCAGGGCTGCCGCGATCTGCTCGTCGGAGTAGCGGGACTTGCGCACGGGCGAACCTCCTATTGGTCGGTGTTCGCCGCCTTTTTCTAGTTATCCGTGGCGTAAAATCGTGGGAGAAGACCCCGACGACATTTGATGCGTTCAGCGAGGACTTGGAGTGAACAATCGGAACGAGGTGACCCTTAGTCAGTTCCTGCGCCTTCTTGCAGTCGAAGCATTTGCCGCCTTGTAGCTCTACTATCTGTTGCCATTCCAACTCGGTGCACTTCCCGGTGACACGGCTCACGTACAGCTTGCGCAAAGCTTGATTAGCGCGACCTTTTTGGCGCAACGTCTCGACGACAGCGGCGATGTTTGCCTGGCAAGTGGTAGCTGCGTGACTGCTATCCTTACGAATTCTTCTAAACCATCTCCCCGTTCCCCAGCAAACTGCAGCCAGGCGAATACCGAGTTGCGCGGTCGTTACGGTGTGGAAACTGGCGCCAACTTGGGTTAGATAGGTCTGGTCGCGGCTCGAACGAAAAGCCCCCCAAGTGGCCGAACAACGTCCGCGCCTTGCGCGGGAGCTCAACGCGTTCGACGCGACGCTCATCGTCATGGGCGGCATCATTGGAACGGGCATCTTCGTCAATCCGTCGGTCGTTGCGGCGCGCGCGCACACGACCCCGCTGATCTTCGCGGCCTGGATCGTCGGTGGCATCGTGGCGCTCTTCGGCGGCTTCGTCTTTGCCGAGCTCGCGGCGCGTCGGCCGGAAGTCGGCGGCCTCTACGCGTACATGCGCGACGCCTTTCATCCGCTCGTGGCGTTCTCCTACGGCTGGACGGCGCTGCTCGTGTCTCAAAGCGGCGGTATGGCTCTGGCCGCCATTACCTTCGCGTTGTACTTCAATCCGCTCGCACTGTGGCACGTGCCTGCGATCGTTTCAGCCGTCGGCGTTCTCGTACTCTTCAGCGTCATCAACTGCTTCGGGGTGAAGGAAGGCGGCATCACGCAGAACCTGTTCATGCTGCTCAAGGTCGCGGTGATTCTGGCGCTGATCGTCGCGGGGTTCATCGTCACGCCGGCCGACGTGCCGGCGGCGGCGGTTCCGGCTCCGGCGTTAGGGCTGGGGATGTTCGCTCTGCTCGGCTCTGCGATGATTCCGGTACTTTACGCCTACGACGGTTGGCAGACGGCAAGTTTCATGAGCGGCGAACTTAAAAATCCGCGCCGAACGCTCTCGTACGGGTTGGTGATCGGCGTTCTCGCCGTTATCGTGCTCTACGTTGCCGTGACGATCGTCTGCATTCGCGTGCTCGGTCCCGAGAAGCTCGCGCTCTCCTCGGCGCCTGCTACTGAGATCATGCATTTGGCGGGCCCAGCGTGGGAGTGGATCATCGCTATGGGCGTGGGCCTCTCTACGCTGGGGTTCTTGAGCAACCAGATCCTCACGTCGCCGCGCATCTACTATGCGATGGCGGAGGACGGCGATTTCTTCGCAAGTCTCGCATGGCTGCACCCAAAGACGGAGGCGCCGATCGTCGCGATCGCGCTGCAGGGCGTCGTGGCTATCGCGATCACGCTTGCCGGAGCCGCCTTCGCAGCGTTGCGCCAAGGGTATCAATCGATTCTCGACGGCGTTGTCGCCATCGATTTTTCGTTCTTTGCACTGGCCGCGCTCGCAGTCTTCGTGTTTCGCAAACGCGATCGTTCCGACGAAGACGTTACCATCGAAGTTCCGGGACATCCGTATACGACGGCCATCTTCGGTGTTGTGTGTGCCGGAGTCGTCGCCTACTCGATGGTCGCCTTTCCCAGGGATACGCTGCCTTGCATCGCCGCGCTTGTCAGTGCCGTTCCCGCCTATTGGCTTTGGCGATGCTTCAAAAAGACGCTAATGAAACGATCGGCGATATGATTGTGCGGGGCGTATACGCGTTCGGCAGGCCAGAATGTAGCTTTTCGGTGCGTTCCCAAAGATGCACGCTCGGCATCGAACGGCGTGCATAGCAGGCAGAGCTCGCGCCTGCTCCTTTAACGGCCCTTTAAGGGATTACGCAAAACTTGCCGGGATTACAAGGGACTAGCCGGGACTCGAAAACGCAAAAACCCGTACAAGAAAGGACTATCTGGTATTAAACGGG
Organism: Candidatus Cybelea septentrionalis; assembly: GCA_003158175.1. Classification (GTDB taxonomy): domain Bacteria; phylum Vulcanimicrobiota; class Vulcanimicrobiia; order Vulcanimicrobiales; family Vulcanimicrobiaceae; genus Cybelea; species Cybelea septentrionalis. Next base: position 4,108 of record PMHJ01000035.1, on the reverse strand, counting down.
AGCGGCCGGAAGCCGCGTCATCCTGGGCTTGTCGAAGGACGCGGGTTCGATTTCCGTTGGCGCGACCAGAAATCTCCTTATCCTGTAAGGGGTTTTCGCGCGTTTCGCGGCCGTGAGCGCGGTAAATCTAACGGCCGTCGAACGGATTGCGGCGGAACCTTAGGCGACGATCCTCGCGAAGGCATCCACCGCCTCTGCATCGCGGTCGCGGTAGACCGTGATGTAGCTATCGTAGGCGATGCTGGTGTCGCTGCTTCCCAGCCGCTTCGAGATCACCTCGATTGTGGACCGACCGCCGGCCGGAAGTAGAGCCGCAGCAGAGACTCATAGCGCTCGTCGTCGCGGCAAGGCGACCGTCCGTAGTGTCGGTGTGCGCGCCGTTATCGGTCTTTGCCATGTCGGCTGGCACGCAACGACAGTTGGTCTTGTGCCACGCTATGATAACGGTCGATGTTAGTGTTCTTCATATCTTTCTGTCTCGGCTCTAGTGTGCGGCTTCACTTTGCGTCGCACCAAAATGCGCAGGTCGCCTCGCCGAGGCCACACTGGCCGCCATTTGCAGGGCTCATCCACGATCCGGTATGCGGGCCGATCGGCGGCTGCATCCGCCACATCCCGCAAACAATCCCGCACCGGCGCCGACGCTGGGTACCCCAAGGCCGCGTTCGTCGGCCGGGCCGCGATGGAACTGAGGGCCGCGTGGCGAACATCCCGAATCAGCGATGCGTTTATGCATCGTTGGAGCAACGATTTGAAATTTTTCGATTTTTTCCGCTACGCCCAGTCGTCCTCAACGCAGTCGTTGCAAACGCCAATGTCAATTAGGCTCTGACGTGGGCCCAATACTGTAAGAGCAGAATGCAACACGGCAACGCGATTGCGAAGCCGTGTGCGGGAGTGGCAAGGCACCTAGCCTCGCGTTGCGGTGTTGAGAAGTCTGGCTTTGCCGTAAGCGTTACTCCGTTACCGTAATGCCCAGTGGGTTGGAGATCTGCGTGGCGCCGCCGGCGATTGTTTGGATTGGCGCAACGTCGCCGCTTGCAGTCGCTGCGAAGACAAGGACTGCATTCGAGTTTGGATTTGAGACGAAGATGTTACCGGTATTCTTGCTGACTGCAACTGCGCAGTTGAATCCATCACCAATGGTGAGCCCGGTCTTCGAACCGGCGATAGTGCGGATCGGCGCGACATTGCCCGTCACTCCGGCTGCGAACTCACTGATCGTCGCCGTCGTATTGTCGAACACGTAGACGTTTCGCGAAGCGTCGACGGCGACCGTGCCGGGGGCTACCAGCCCCGTATTGCTTCCGCCGATCTGCGCTTCCATAGTGGCTGATCCCGACGGAAAGATGTCGATCGTTGCCGTCGTGCTATTCGCGACGTAGAGAAGGTTGTTGCTGTCGATGGCCAGACCGCCCTCGTCGGAGATTGTGCGCTTCGGCTTCTTGACGCAGTTGTTGGCTCCGGGTGCGAAGACTTCGATGCCGCGGCCGCCCTGTAAGAATGCAGAAACGTAGACGTGACCCTTACTATCGAAGGCTATACCGTTTGTTTGACTGGATTTGGGGAAGCACGAAATCTCGGTCACGATGTCGCCGGCCGCAAGCGAAAACGTTTCGGCACCAGGTAGGCCGGAGTTGTCGAGGTTGCCGTTCGCAATGCCAAAACGGTTGTTTGATGCACTGAACGCGATGGCCCTGGGTCCTGGGTTATGGTTTGCGACCACGGAACTCGGTGCAACGTTTCCGGTGGCGGTTTCGGCATATTCGCTAATCGTACCGAGCTGACCAGTAGGGTTGTTGGCGACAAGAATGAGCGCGGCAACCGCTTTGTGAGCACCGGCGATTTGTTGGCCACTCTTGACGCTCGGCGTCGCTGCGCCGGTAACTGAAGCGGTCTGCGGCGCGACGATGCTCGGAACGACGGTCGCCGTCGAACCGGTTTGCGTGCCGGAGCACGCTGCGAGCGCCAGAGCGAGGCTGACGCCCGCAATATGATGAGGTAGTTTCATTTTGATTCTCCTAGAAGTAAGCATTAGTTGGTTACCGCAAGGCCTACCGGGGTCGAGAACTGCGTAGCACTGCCCGCAATCGTTTGGATTGGCGCAACGTTGCCGCTTGCAGTCGCTGCAAAGCCAAGGACTGCGTTCGTGCTGCCGTTCAGGACGAATATCTCACCGCTCGCCTTGCTGACTGCGAGTGCGCCCCCTCCGTTCAGCCCGGTCTTTGAGCCGGCGATGGTGCGAATCGGCGCGACGTTGCCGGTCGCTCCGGCCGCGAACTCGCTGATCGTCGCCGTCATACCATCAGAGACGTAGACGTTGCGAGAGGCGTCGACCGCGACGCTGCCAGGGGCGACCAGCCCGGTGTTGCTTCCACCGATCTGGCCTTGCATCGTGCCTGATCCCGCCGGAAAGATATCGATCGTGGCCGTCTGCGAATTCGCGACGTAGAGAAGGTTATCGCCGTCGATGGCCAGAGCACCCTCATCGGAGATTGTGCGCTGCGGCTTCTTGCAGCCGTTTGCTCCGGGCGCGAACACGTCGACGGTCGAGATGTCGGCGCTAGTGTCAGAAACGTAGATACTGCCGCTACTGTCGAACGCCACGGCATTCGTCTGACTGGGTTTGCGGAAGCCACAGATTCCCGTCAAGAAATCGCCGGTCGAAAGGGCGAACGTTTCGATACCATCCTCACCACCGAAGTGGGCAAGGTTGCCGTCCGCAATCCCGATGCGTCCATTTTTTGTCGAAGTGAAGGCGATGGCAAGCGGTTGGCCCACGTCTTTCGAGATGACCGAACTCGGCGCGACGTTTCCGTTCGCGCTTTCGGGGAATTCGCCAATCGAGCCGCCCGTGCCGCCGCCTTCGTTGAGGACGAGAAGGAGTGCACTCGTTGTTTTGTGGGCGTTCTTGGCGTCCGGCGTTGAGGAGCCGGGAACGGAATAATGAGTAATACCGCCGCCGCCGGAGTTGCCGCCGGAGTTGCTGGGAAGCGTCATTGGCGTCGCGCCATTCTGGGCGCCGGAGCACGCTGCAAGCGCCATGACTATACAGACGGCTCCAATGTAGTTAGGTGGTTTCATTTTGATTCTCCTAGAAGGGTGTTGTGTAGTTTAAGGTGTCGCGAAGTTCTTGATGTTGGTAGTATGAGCTAGGCGTGTTAAAAAAGTGTGAGTGCTAGTCTAAAGAAAGTGCATTTCGCCGTGGTATGGTGTATTTTACTTAGCATCCCAGGCAGTTCCGTCTGCAAATGTAGCAGCCGAGACGCTACAGGAGGTAACTTCGGTGTTCGCCAGTCGAAGGTTATGATCGATGACGACACTAGGGCTGAACGTCCCAACGTCGTTAACCGTAGTACCGTCGTCGAGGGTGAAGGTCACCCGCGAGATCGGCTGGGCGGCCATATCGGAGAAGCGCACGTGTAAGGCAGATGCGCCGACGGTAGTGGAGTCGTCATTATTACTCGAGACGGTGATAGGCTTCGAGGGTTCGCAACTCGCGAGGTCGACCGGCGCCACCGAAGCGAGCCCGATCAGGGAGCTTAGGATGAGAGAAGTGAGCATGTTTTGCTATTC
>PMHJ01000035.1:0-517 GCA_003158175.1 Candidatus Cybelea septentrionalis | reverse complement strand
GCGAACCGGATGTTGCCGTCGGTATGCTGGACGATCTGATGGATGTGTCCGTTGAGCACCGTTATCGCGTTGAAGCGGCGTAGCGCCGCCAAGACGCGCGACCCGTCCTCCGTCGTCCAACCCCACGGCGGAAAGAGCGCGTAGAGCGGAACGTGTGCGAAGACGACGATCGGCGTAGAGCTTTTCTGCGCCGCGAGATCCTTCTCGACGAAATCGAGCTGCTCGGTGCCGAGCTTTCCGTCGATCTCGAAGTTGAAGACGTTGACGAGCGAGAGAAAGTGCACGCCGCCTTGATCCCAGGAAGACCAGCCCTTCGGGGCGTTGCTCTGGCCGAAGGCCGCGAAGAACGCCCCCGGGGTCCCGATGACGTCGTGCTCGCCTGGGAGAACGACGAGCGGAGCCTTGAGCGTCCCCAGTATTTGTTTCGCGGTATCGAACTGGGCGGGCTTAGAGAGATGGGTGACGTCGCCGGTATGGACGACGAAGGTCGGTTGCACGGGCATCGCGTTGATCGCGT